>DATJTI010000045.1:0-57687 GCA_035503615.1 Allostellaceae bacterium
GGAGTGGGAGGATGAAGGCGGATTATGTGATCGTGGGCGCCGGCTCGGCGGGGTGCGTGCTGGCCAACCGGCTGACCGAGGACCCGGCGACCCGGGTCGTGCTGATCGAGGCCGGCGGGCGTGACTGGAGCCCCTACATCCACATCCCGGCCGGCTTTATGAAGATGCTCGACCACCCGACCCTGACCTGGGGCTACCATGCCGAGCCCGATCCCGGCACCGCCGGGCGCGCGATTCTCTACCCGCGCGGCCGGGTCCTGGGTGGTTCGAGCTCGATCAACGGGCTCATTTATGTGCGCGGACAGCCCGAGGATTTCGACCACTGGGCGCAGCTCGGCAACCGCGGCTGGGCTTGGGACGACGTGCTCCCCTATTTCAAGAAGGCCGAGAATTGGGAGGGGGATGCGGGCGAGGTGCACGGCAAGGGCGGACCGCTCTTCACCGCAAAAATGGATCGCTCGCCGCTATGCGCCGCAGTTATCGAGGCCGGCAAGGAGATCGGGCTCGAATATCGCGAGGACGTCAACGATTTGCCGCCGGGCGCCGGCGACAGTATCGGCTGGTGCCAGCAGACCCGTGGCGGGAGACGGCGAGCCAGCACCGCGCGCAGCTATTTGCGGCCGGTCATCAAGCGCCCCAACCTCGAAGTCGTGACCAAGGCGCAGGTGCGCCGCATCCTGTTCGACGGCAACCGCGCGATCGGCGTCGAATACGCGCGCGGCGGCGCCATCGATCATGCCGATGCCGGGCGCGAGGTGATCCTGTCGGCCGGGGCGATCGGCTCACCGCACCTCTTGCAATTGTCCGGGGTCGGCGCCCCCGAACATCTCAACCGCGTCGGCATCCCGGTGCGCCATGCGCTGGCCGGCGTCGGACGCAACATGCAGGACCATTACATCGCTCGCATCAGCTATCCGGTGACCGGCACCTGGACCGTCAATGAACGCTCGCGCGGCATCGCTCTCGGCACCGAAATCCTGCGCTATCTCGTCACCGGCAAGGGGATGCTGACCTATAGCGCCTCGCTCGCCGCGGCCTCGGTCAAGGTGCTGGAGGAATCGGCAACACCCGATGTGCAATGCAGCATCGCTCCCGGCAGCTTCAAGGACGGGCAGATCGGCGCGCTCGACGATTTTCCCGGGATCACCGCCGGCGCCTGGCAGATGCGGCCATTGTCGCGCGGCTATGTCGAAGCCAAATCCGCCGACCCCGGCGAGGCACCGGCGATCAATCCGCGGTATCTGAGCGAGCAGACCGACCAGCGGGCGATCATCGGCGGACTGCGTTTTGCCCGGCGATTGTTCGCGGCCCCGGCACTCGCCCGTTATGTCGGCGACGAGATCCTGCCCGGCAAGCAGGTCGAAACCGATAATGAATTGCTCGATTACGCGCGTCAGAAGGGCTCGACCGTGTATCACGCGACCTGCACCTGCAAGATGGGCAGCGACCAGATGGCGGTGGTCGATGACCAGCTGCGGGTGCACGGGCTCGCGGGCTTGCGGGTCATCGATGCCTCGGTGATGCCGGCGGTGACCTCGACCAACACCAATGCGCCGACGATCATGATCGCCGAACGCGGCGCCGAGCTGATCCGCCGTGCTGCCCGCGAAGGAGCGCCGCAGATCGGGGCCAAAGCGGCCTGAGCCGTCGCGCCCCGGCGGCGATCGCCCGGTCGGCCGCGATCGAGCTGGGGACCGGGGAGCCTTCCGGCGGCACAACCCGTGTCGCTCGCCCCCGGATAGGTCAGGGGCGGGTGCGATCAGCGGCGGATATCACGGACGGATGCCATCAGGATCGCGATCACGACAAGGCGGCGGCGACGCGGCCGGTGCCGCCGATCACGAGATCCCAGTCATCGACGTCGCGGTCGAGCGGGTGAACCATGATGTGCTGCACCCCCGCTGCGGCATAGGCGGCGATGCGGTCGCGCAATTCGCCCTCGTCCCGGCCGTTCCAATGGGTTCGCATCGAGATCGTGAATTCCGGCTCCGGCCGGTCGCGCCGCAGCCGCGCGACGATCGGCGCCGCTTCGGCCGGGCCGAGCTGGCTGCCATGCCAGCCGTCACCGATCTTGACCGTGCGCCGATAGGCCGGCTCCGAGCGGGCACCGAACCAGATCGGGATCGGCTTGACCGGGAAGGGCCGCATCGTCATTTCGTCGATCACCGCCGGGATCGACCGGCTGCGAAAGCTGACCGGGTCCTGGGACCAGACCGCGCGCATCATCGCCACCCCTTCGTCGGTGCGCCGGCCGCGCTCGTGGAACGGCGCCCCGAGGGCGGCGAATTCGGCTTCGAGCCAGCCCACCCCGGCCCCGAGAATGAGCCGCCCTTCGGAAAAATTCTGCAATGTCGCCAGCTCCTTGGCGAGCGGCAGCGGGTGGCGCATCGGCAGCACCAGGACGCTGGTGCCGAGCCGCACCCGCCGGGTCACGGCGGCAGCCCAGGTCAGGCTCAGCACCGGGTCGTAGAACAGCGGCGAGCGCGGAAAGGCGGCGCGCGGCACGATGATATGTTCGCTGACCCACACATCGCTGAGCCCGAGCGCCTCGGCCTGTTGCGCCGCCCGCCTGATCCTGTCCGGGGTTGCCTGCTCGCCCGCATGCGGCAGATGAATCCCGATCTGCATCGACTTTCTCCCGTCATCCCATCCGGCACCCACCGCAGTGTTCGCGCGACCGCCGATTATGCGCAAGCACCAGGCGCGGGTCCGGTCTCGGCCGGGATGCTGCCGCACCATGGGCGCTCGATGGTCGGGCGGCCGAGATGGTGGCCCTGCAAATAGCCGATCCCCTCGTCGCGCAGCAGCATTGCCTCCTCCGCAGTCTCGACGCATTCGGCGATGGTGCGCAAACCAAAGCCGCGAGTGAGGCCGAGCAGATGGCGCAGGATCACCCGGTTCGCGCGGGAGCCGCCGAGAGCGCGGACAAACGCACCGTCGATCTTGATTGTATCGACCGCCAGCAGCTGGAGATGCCGCAGCGAAGTGTGCCCCGCGCCGAAATCGTCGAGCGCCACGCGGCAACCGGCATGGCGCAAATTCTCGACAAAGCGCGCCGATTCGTCGAGGTCGTCGAGGGCCGCGGTCTCGGTGATCTCGACGACGAGGCGCGATGCCAGTCCGGGCTGCCGGCGCAACAGCGACATCAGCGAGCGCAGCCATGGCCGGTCGCCGGCGGTCAGCCCCGAGACGTTGAAACCGAGCCGAACCCGTGGGTGAGCGGCAAGCTCGGTGAACACCTGCCCGAGCACGTAGCGGTCGATCAGCCCGATCAGCCCGACCGCCTCGACCGCAGCGATGAATTCGCCACAGGCGACGAGGCCACCCGCTTCGTCACGCATGCGCAGCAGGCACTCGAAATAGTCGACCTCGCCTGAGGCGGCGCAGACCACCGGCTGAAACGCGAACAGCAGGCGGTCCTCGCGCAGCGCCGCTTCAACCGCGGCGCCTAGCGCCGCTGCCCGCGGCGAACGCATGCGCCGCAGGGCCGACGGCACAACGCGATCCCGCTCGTCCCCAACCCGCTGCGGCAGACCCTGTTCGGCCACGGCTCCCTGCCCCGATTACCCGATCCAGGCCGCTCTCGATGGTTAACATGGATTACGCGCGGCCACCGGCAGGCTAGCCGCGCAGAGCTTGCCGAACTGTTAAGAGCGGTCGTCCCGCACCATCTGTCGGGATTCTTTACAGAGGCCGCATCCGCCCGCCCGATGTGGTAGGGTCCGCTATCGTGCAACAAAATCGGGCCGCATAGCAAAGGCGGCGCCTGAGGGTGCCGTTCCGGTAAGAGGCCTGGCTTGAGAGGGCTTGCCACACCGGCGCAGCACAAAGCCGCGCCACTTCCGTCGTCGCCCGACGCCGACGGCTTAGCGTTCGGCGGGGACGGAGCGGGCGATGCCCGGTGGCGATGGCTGCAGCTGGAACGGATGCAGGAGCTGTCCGGCAAGCGAAGATGGCAACTCTCGCTCGATGCCGTAAGCCTCGGGCCATCCCTTGCGCGGCAGGTAGTAGGTCCCGAACACCCAATCGATCACCGGCAGCATCGAAGCGAAGTTTCGGTCGCGCGGTTCGGCCAAAGTGTGGTGCCAGTGATGAAAGGCCGGGGTCGAGATCAGCCATTCGAGCGGGCCGAGGCGCCAACGCAGATTGGCGTGGATCAGAAAGCCCCACATCGTGATGCCGAGGACCAGCAGCGCGGCAATCAATCCGCCCGACGGGGTCAGCGGGGTGGCGATCCCGAGCACATAGACCGGCACGAGACCGCACAGCCGGGTAAACGCATTGTCAAACGGGTGGGCGCGGGCGCTGATCAGAAAATAGAGTTGCGTCGGATTGTGGTGAACAGAGTGAAAGCGCCACAGGAACGGGATCTGGTGCGACCAGCGATGCCCCCAATAAAACCCGATCTCGCTGACCACCAGCGCCGCTGCCGCCCGCGCCCAGAGTGGCAGCGCGGCAACGGCCGCCTGAAGGTGCCACGGCACGATCCTATGGGCGCCGATCGCCACCAGCGCGAGCGGCACACTCAACAGGAGGCCCGGCACCAGACCGCTGATCAGATAAAACCCGATATCGCCAGCGAGGCTCTTGCTGAGGATTTTTCGCCGGTGCAGCGCAAACAATTGCTCAAGCGGCAGGAACACCACCGCGAGCAACAGCAGCCAGACCGACAGCCTGAGCACGCTGAGGAACAGCGCTTCGAGATGATGGTGGTTCAGGAATGCGAGCACGCAAGCCTTCCCCGCGAAAGCCTTCCCATTGAGCCGCGCGACGCCCGGCCGATGCGCCTGGGCAGGACCGGGATCCTGCCCAAGCGCGTCAGGCAGTCGTTCAGGCGGCGGCGTCCCGCTTGTTGCGGCGGCGCATCATGATTGCGCCCAGCCCGAGCAGGCCGACTCCGAGCACCGACAAGGTTGCCGGCTCCGGCACGACCGGTGTCGTGTTGACGCCTTCGAGGAACACGGTCGGCGGCAAATTGACCGTGCTGCCACCGTTCCCCCAGGCCAGGAAGGTCAGCACGGCAGTCCCGTCGGTCAGATCACTTGCCGATGGTGTAAAGCTCAGAGTGTCGGAGTTCCAATTGGTGATCCCCTCAGACGGGGTGTTCATCAGAGTGGAATCTTCTTCGAGATTGTTGGTAGTGCCGGTAACCGTGCACGGGCTTGTCGTGCAATCCACACCGATCCCACCCACGCCAAGGAAAACTTTCCATTGCTCGGTGGTGGCGCCGCTAAATCCGACCTCCTGACCCGCCGCCTGCTGGAACTGAAGAGTGTAGGTTGTGCCTGCGGTCAGCCCACTGATGGTCTGGATGATCGAGCTCTCGTACTGCGGATTGCCGTCCGCCTGATAGAAATTGGTGCCTGCAGGGACGGTATCGCTAAACCCTGGCGCAGGGGTATAAACAGCGTAAACCCCTGAAGAACTACCTTCCGAGCCTTGATTTCCGACACCGATCAGGTTGCTAATGATTCCGGTAGTCGTACCGATGGCCCAGTCAGTCGGCGCGGCGGTTGTGAAAAGGGTTTTGGGCGCGGTGAATGTGCCGGTGAATTCGTTGAAGGTCAGATTCTGCACCGGCAGCACATCCGCTTGGGCGGAGTAGGCCCAGCCGAGTGACAAGCCGATAGCACTCAGGCCGAGTGCGGCGGATTTGAGGAACGACATCGGCAACTCCTTGATCATCGAGTGATGCGTGTCATGGGTTCGAGCGGTGCCGCAGCCAGGACCTGGGGCCAAGCCCCGGCAAATGCTCGACACCGGGCTCACGCAGTCCGTGGGCCCAGAGAAATCACGCCGACCCCGGCGACAACCTTCATTAGTGTCGATTGCAATCGCCTTATGCTGATGCAATCGTCTCATCCTGATCTCCTGAGCAACGGGCCGGTTTTGCTGGTTGACGCCCTAGGCGAAGCACGCAAACCGTGTGCCAACAGCTATAATTAACGAATTTCAACCAGTTATCGGATTCGGGTCGCGACATCGCGACGGGACTGTCAAGATTTCCGACAGTGAAGCACAGGGGATGGCGTCAACGTCCTGAATCGTCCTTCGAGATTTCAATGAGTTATCCGAAGGTATCGGTCAGCGATGCCGTAAAAATTCCCGTCATTCATGATGAAACCGTATTCCCCATGATGAAGCCGTGTTGGCCATGATGAAGCCGGTTATGCCGAAATCGGCCATGAAAGCGTGTCCGCCCGAAACCGGGAACAGCCCGCCGACGCCCGAAGCCGGGAACAGCCCGTCGCCGTGGGCCCCCATCGCAGTCCCCCATCGCGGTCAACGCCTTGTCAAACCGGTCTCGCCAACGTAAGTAAACGAGCGTTCGATCCCTCACGCAGGGCTGCGGCGGATTGGCGGGAGTCCCGCAAAGCTGCCGCTCCGGTGTCGGTGGAGCTCGGCCGGTGCCGGGCGCCGATCTCTCCTGCGGCGGTCCAACCGGAGACGAGAACGGTCATGACACTTCCCAACTACACGATGCGCCAGCTGCTCGAAGCCGGCGTTCATTTCGGTCACCACACGCGGCGCTGGAACCCGAAAATGTCGCCCTACATCTTCGGCGCGCGCAACGGCATCCACATCATCGATCTCGAACAGACCGTGCCGATGCTGCACCAGGGTCTGCAGGCGATCCGCGACGTTGTCGCCGGCGGCGGCCGGGTCTTGCTGGTCGGCACCAAACGCCAGGCGCAAGAGCCGATTGCCGAGGCCGCCAAGCGCTGCGGCCAGTATTATGTCAACTACCGCTGGCTCGGCGGCATGCTGACCAATTTCAAGACGATGTCGCAGTCGATCCGCCGGCTGCGCGAGCTCGACGAGCGCATTGCCGCCGAGGAGACCGGGCTGACCAAGCGCGAGCTTCTCGAACTGACCCGCGCCCGCGACAAGCTCGAACGCGCGCTCGGCGGGATCAAGGAGATGGGCGGGCTGCCCGACATTCTGTTCATCATCGACACCAACAAGGAAGCGATCGCGGTGGCCGAGGCCAACACGCTGCACCTGCCGGTCGTCGCGATCCTCGATTCGAACTCGTCGCCCGAGGGGATCGCCTACCCGATCCCGGGCAATGACGACGCGATGCGGGCGATCCATCTCTATTGCGAGCTGGTGTCGAGCGCGGTGCTCGACGGTCTGCAGGCCGAGCTCGCCGCCTCGGGTGTCGATATCGGCGCCAGCACCGAGCCCGGCATCGGCGACGTCCCCGGCGACGGCACGGCCGAAGGCGATGAGCCGATCGATCTCGGCGAGGCGGCGATGGCGCTGACCGACGAGATGGCCAATGCGGCCGAGCCGGACGCCGGCCGCGCCTGAGCGGCTCGATGCGGCCGGCGGGCCGCGATGATTCGTGCCGCCGCCCGTTGCCCCATTCGGGCTGCCTGCGGGCCGGCGACAATTGAGAAAGGGCAGGATGATGGCCGAGGTGACTGCGGCGCTGGTCAAGGAGCTGCGCGACAGGACCGGCGCCGGCATGATGGATTGCAAAAGAGCGCTCGGCGACAGCAGCGGCGATATCGAGGCGGCGGTCGACTGGCTGCGCAAGAAGGGGCTGTCGGCAGCGGCCAAAAAGGCCGGCCGGGTGGCGGCTGAGGGGCTGGTGGGCGCGGCTGTCGAAGGCTGCGCCGGGGCGCTGGTCGAGGTCAATTCGGAGACCGATTTCGTCGCCCGCAACGAGGCGTTCCAGGTTTTCGTGCGCAATGTGGCCGGGCTGGCGCTGGCCGGCGGCGGCGCCCTCGAGGCGCTGTTGCAGATGCCCTATCCCGGTGCGGGACGCACGGTCGAGGCCGAGCTGACAGAACTGATCGCGACGATCGGCGAAAACCTGGTGATGCGTCGCTCGACCCGGCTGGCTGTTGGGCAGGGTGGCGTCTTTTCCTACCTGCACAATTCGCTGGGGCCGGGGATCGGCAAGATCGGCGTCATCGTCGCGCTCGAATCGGGCGCCGCGCCGGGTGCGCTCGCCGAACTCGGCAAGCAGCTGGCGATGCATGTCGCCGCGGCCAGCCCGCTCTATCTCGACATCGCCTCGGTGCCGGCCTCGGCGCTCGACCGCGAGCGCGGGGTGCTGCGCGAGCAGGCGCGGGCGAGCGGCAAGCCGGACAGCATCGTCGAGCGGATGGTCGACGGCAGGCTGCGCAAATTCTATGAAGAGGTCGTGCTGCTCGAGCAGATCTTTGTCGTCGATCAGGAGACGCGGATCGCCAAGGTCGTCGAGCAGGCGGCCAAGGCTGCGGGTGCGCCGATCACGGTCACCGGCTTTGCCCGCTTTGTGCTGGGTGAAGGCGTCGAGCGACCGCGCACCGATTTCGCGGCCGAGGTCGCAGCCCAGCTGCAGCATTGAGACCCTGCCGAGCGGCCCACACCGGCGCGCGTCGATAGAGACACTTGCCGCGCGCGACGCGGCCGTAGATCCGGTGTATGATCGCCGGGTCCGCGGCACCGGCGCGGGCGGGTGCATGGGCATGGGCCGCATGGCAGCCGATCTGAGGTATCGTCGCGTTCTCTTGAAGGTATCGGGCGAGGCGCTGATGGGGCGCCGCGAAGGCGGGCTCGACCCTGATGTCGTGGCCCGCATCGCCGACGAGATCCGCGCAGTGCACCGGCTCGGCGTCGAGCTTTGTCTGGTGATCGGCGGCGGCAACATCGTGCGCGGCGTCTCGGTCGCAGCCGATGGCATCGAGCGATCTTCGGCCGATTACATGGGCATGCTGGCGACGGTGATCAATTCGCTCGCGGTGCAGAACGCGCTCGAACGGCGCGGGGTCGCCACCCGGGTGCAGTCGGCGATCTCGATGCAGGCGGTTTGCGAGCCCTATATCCGCCGCCGCGCGCTGCGCCATCTCGAAAAGAAGCGCCTGGTGATCTTCGCCGCCGGCACCGGCAACCCGTTTTTCACGACCGACACCGCGGCGGCGCTGCGCGCCTCGGAAATGGGCTGCGACGCGCTCTTGAAAGCGACCAAGGTCGATGGCGTCTATGACGCCGATCCGCAACAATTTCCCGCCGCGCGCCGCTTCGAGCGGCTCGACTACCACGACGTGCTGACCCGCGACCTCAAGGTCATGGACGCCTCGGCGATCGCGCTGGCGCGCGAGAACAATATTCCGATCCTGGTCTTCTCGATCTTCGAGAACGGCGGATTTGCCGACGTCGTGCGCGGTCACGGGCGGTATACGATCATCGACGCCGAGAGTTAGTCATCGACCGGGAGTGGGATCATGCCCGAAGACGCGCTGCTCAACGATCTCAGCCGCCGCATGGACGGTGCGCTCGACGTTTTGCGCAAGGAATTCGGCGGGTTGCGCACCGGGCGGGCCTCGGCCAGCCTGCTCGAGCCGATCACCGTCACCGCTTATGGCGGCGCCATGCCGATCAACCAGCTCGCCAATGTCAGCGTGCCCGAGCCGCGCCTGATCACGGTGCAGGTCTGGGACCGCACGATGGTCAAGGCGGTGGACAAGGCGATCCGCGAATCGGGTCTCGGGCTCAACCCGCAGACCGAGGGGCAGGTGATTCGCGTGCCGATCCCGGATCTGAACGAGGAGCGGCGGCGCGAACTGACCCGGGTCACCGCGAAATATGCCGAGCAGGCCCGCGTCTCGGTGCGCAATGTGCGCCGCGACGGCATCGAGGCGTTACGCCGCCAGGAAAAGGACGGCGAGATCTCGCAGGATCAGCAGCGCAAGCTGCAGCACGACGTGCAGCACCTGACCGACGAGGCGATCCGTCGCATCGACGACGCCCTCGCCCAGAAGGACCGGGAGATTCTGCAGGTCTGATGACAGAAGGGATCGACGCCGGGAGTGCTGCGGCGCGGGCGCTGCCGCAGCATATCGCGATCATCATGGACGGCAATGGCCGCTGGGCGCAGGCGCGCGGCCTGCCGCGCATCGCTGGCCACCGCCGCGGCGCCGAAGCGGTGCGGCGGACGGTCGCCGGCGCTTGCGATCTCGGCATCCCCTATCTGACCCTGTTCGGCTTCTCGTCGGAGAATTGGAAGCGCCCATCCTCGGAGATCCACGATCTGATGGGCCTCTTGCGTCACTACCTGCGCGGCGAGATCGCTGAATTGCACCGGGCCGGTGTGCGCCTCAAGGTGATCGGCCAGATCAGCCGGCTGGAGCCCGACATCGTCAGCCTGATCGAGCACGCCGAAGCAGTAACCCGCGACAATGACGCCGTGACGCTGACGATTGCACTGTCTTATGGCGGTCGCGCCGAGATTGTCGCCGCCGTGCGTTCGATCGCCACCCAGGTGGCGGGTGGCAGCCTCGCACTCGAGGCGGTGGATGAGGATTGTCTTGCCCGCCACCTGTTCACCGTCGATCTGCCTGACCCGGATCTGCTGATCCGCACCAGTGGCGAGCAGCGCATCAGCAACTTTCTGCTGTGGCAATGCGCCTATGCCGAGCTCGTCTTTACCAAGACATTGTGGCCGGACTTCGCCAAACGCGATCTCGAACAGGCGATCGACGAATATTGCGGACGCGATCGCCGCTATGGAGCAGGCATTGGCGCGCGCTGACCCGATCGGCGAGCTTGACGTCGCCAGACGCGATCGCCCCTGGCAGCGGGTCGGCTCGGCGCTGATGCTGGCGCCGCTGCCGATCGCCGCGATCTGGTTCGGCATGCCCTGGCTGGCGCTGCTGGCCGCCGCCGCCGCCGCCATCATGGCCTGGGAGTGGGGTCGGCTGTGCTGCGGCAGCGGGCGCGGGCGCGTCGCGCCGTGGCCGGTCGGACTGGCGCTGGTCGGGACGGTTGTGGTCACGGTGGCAATCGCCGCGTTGCCTGCCACCGGAACAGCGCTGGTCGCAGCCCTCGCCGGAGCCGCGGTCGTATCGTGGGCGGCGCGCTCTGTCCGTGCCGAACCCGGATGGGCGGCGCTCGGCGCGTTGTGGGTGGCGCTGCCCTGCATCGGCCTGTTGTGGCTGGCCCGCCAGGGTGCCGGGAGCCGGGCGACCCTGCTGTGGATGCTGGCCGTCGTCTGGGCCACCGACACCGGTGCCTATGCCATTGGCCGCGCGATCGGCGGTCCGCGGCTGGCGCCGCGGCTGAGCCCGCGCAAGACCTGGTCGGGCTTCGCCGGTGGAATCGGCTGCGCGGCGGTGATCGGCGCGGCAACGGCGTTCGCCCTCGGGCGTTCGCCGGGCATGACGATACTGCTCAGCGCCGGCCTTGCGATTGTTGCGCAATTCGGCGATCTTGCCGAATCACTGGCGAAGCGCAGGTTTGGTGTAAAGGATTCGAGCGGGCTCATTCCCGGCCATGGCGGACTGCTCGACCGGCTCGATGGTCTGTTGGCGGTAATCCCGGCTCTCGCACTGCTGACCTGGATCAGTGGCAGCGGTGTGCTCGCTTGGCGATAGGTCAGGGCGTAGGTCGAGAATGCCGGTAGGTGAGCGATGCCGGTAGCTTGCGCCGGGGTCGGGCCCGCGTGGCTGGCGCAGACGATGCCGGGCCCGAGTGCCGGCGCTGCGGCGGTGCATCGCCGCCAACGGGAGTGACCGGATGCGACGCGTCACCATCCTTGGATCGACCGGTTCGGTCGGACAGAACACCGTCGATCTTCTGCTGCGCAACCGTGAGGCGTTCGCCGTCGAGGCGCTGACCGCCAACCGCAATCCGATCCGTCTGGCCGAGCAGGCGCGGGCGCTTGGTGCACGCTATGCTGCGATTGGCGATCCGGGGCATTACGCGGCGCTGAAAGAGGCCCTCGCCGGTAGCGGAATCGCGGCCGCCTGCGGCACGCAATCGCTGATCGAAGCGGCCGAACGCCCGGCCGATTGGGTCATGGCCGGGATCGTCGGAGCCGCGGGATTGGCGCCGACCTTGGCCGCGATCCGGCGCGGCGCCATCGTTGCGCTCGCCAACAAGGAGGCGCTGGTGTGCGCCGGCGCCCTCTTTATGCAGGAAGTGGCGCGGTCGGGTGCGACGCTGCTGCCGGTCGACAGCGAGCACAGCGCGATCTGGCAATGCTTCGACTTCGCTCGCGTCGACGGCATCGAGAAGATCACCCTGACCTGCAGCGGCGGGCCGTTTCGCGAACGCAGCGTAGAAGAGATGCGCCGGGCGACGCCGCAGCAGGCGGTGGCCCATCCGAATTGGAGCATGGGCGCCAAGATCTCGGTCGATTCGGCTACCCTGATGAACAAGGGGCTCGAAGTGATCGAGGCGCATCACCTGTTCGGCATGCCGCTCGAACGCATCGATATCGTCGTGCACCCGCAATCGATCATCCATAGCATGGTCAATTATCGCGACGGCTCGGTGCTGGCGCATTTGGGGACACCCGACATGCGCACCCCGATCGCCTACGCGCTGGCCTGGCCCGAGCGGATCGCGACGCCGACTGGCCGGCTCGACCTCGCCGCAGTCGGCCGCCTGACTTTTGAGCCGCCCGACGCCGAGCGTTTTCCGGCGCTGCGGGTCGCCCGGGAGGCGCTGCTGCAAGGCGGCGGCTCACCGATCGTGCTCAACGCCGCGAACGAAGTCGCGGTCAACGCTTTTCTCGAAGGCCGCATCGGGTTTCTCGAAATCGTTCGCACCGTCGAAGACACGCTTGCCGTGATCCCGGCCGATGCGGTTCGATCGCTCGATGACGTCTACCGCTTCGACCTTGCGGCGCGCGAAGCGGCGGCGCGGCTGACCGGCCGTAACATCCCGGCGCGAGCCGCCGTACCGATGGGCTTATGATGATCGCATTGCTGCACCACGGACTGGGCTACATCCTCCCGTTCGTGTTCGTGCTGACCGTGCTCGTCTTCGTGCACGAGTTCGGACATTATTTCATCGCGCGATGTAACGGGGTGCGGATCGACGTGTTTTCGATCGGCTTTGGCCCGGAGCTGTTCGGCTGGCACGACCGCGCCGGCACGCGCTGGAAGTTCAGCGCCATCCCGCTCGGCGGCTACGTCAAGATGTTCGGCGACATGGATGTGAGTTCCGGCTTGCCTGCTGCCGGGTTGTCGCGGCTGTCGGCCGCCGAGCGCGCCGTGTCGTTTCATCACAAGCGGCTGCTGCAGCGGACGGCCATCGTCGCCGCCGGGCCAGCGGCGAATTTCGTCTTCGCGATCATCATGCTGGCGCTGCTGTTCATGACCTACGGCCAACCGTTTACGCCGGCGCGGGTCAGCCAGGTCACGCCGGACAGCGCGGCGCAGCACGCCGGCATCAAGCCCGGCGACCTGATCGTCAGCCTGAACGGCGATCCGGTCGCCAGCTTCGAGGACGTCCAGCAGCAGGTGCGGCTCGATCCAGGGGTGCCGATCTCCGTCGGCGTGCGCCGCAATGGCCACGATCTGACGCTGCACGTGACCCCGGCCAAGACCGAGCTCAGCGATCGCTTCGGCAACCACTACGAGATCGGCCTTCTCGGGATCACGCATAACGGCGTCGATTACGTCAAACGCAACCCGGCAACCGCAGTCTACCAAGCTGCCGCCGAGACCTGGAACCTGTCGGCCTCGACGATGGCGGCGCTCTGGCAGATCGTCAAGGGCACGCGCGGCACCGACGAACTCGGCGGGCCGTTGCGCATCGCCCAGATGTCGGGTGACGTGGCCCAGGGCGGGATCGTGCCGGTGGTCTGGTTCATGGCGGTGCTGTCGATCAATCTCGGCCTGATCAATCTGTTCCCGGTTCCGGTGCTTGACGGCGGGCACCTGCTGTTCTATGCCGCCGAAGCGCTGCGCGGCCGCCCTTTGGGCCAGCGCGCTCAGGAGTTCGGGTTTCGCATCGGGCTGGCGTTGGTGGTTACCCTGATGGTCTTCGCCACCTGGAACGATCTCGTTCATCTACGGATCGTGGAGTTCGTCAAGCGTCTGGTGACCTGACACGAGTGCCGTTGCGGGGCTGGGGCGGTTTCGGGGGATGGGGTTCGAGCCCAGGGGTGGGGGCGGTTGCGGTTCAGCAGGCGGATTTGCGTTCTCTCGGTGGTCGGTGCCCTGGCCGTAGTGATCGGCTGGCCGGGCCCCAGCACGATCGCGCAGCCGGGCGGTGCCACCAATAGCGGCGGGCCGGCGCTCGAAAGCGGCATGACCCCGCCCGGTGAGGCCGGTGTTCCGATCCCGGCAGCGCCGGCGGCATCGAGTTCGGCACCGGCGCCGGCATCATCAGCGGGCGCGGCTGCCGCACCTTCCTCGGCCCAGACCCCGGCAGCAGGGTCGGCAGCGGCCAAACCGGCGGCGCCGGCAGCCCCTGCGCTCGAAAGCGGCATGCCGATCGCCGGGCAGACCGGCACTCCGGCCCCGGCAACACCGCCCCCGCCAACACCGCCGCCTGCAACACCGCCGTCGCCAACGCCGCCGCCAGCCGCACCCTCGCTGGAAAGCGGCATGCCGATCCCCGGGCAGACCGGCGCTCCGGCCCCGGCAACAACGCCGGCAACACCGCCGCCGGCGGCGCCAACAGCGGGTGTGGCCGGTGGCCCGCCCCCGGTCCCTGCCCGGCCGCATCGGCGGGCCGCCCGGCATGCTCCTGCCGCACGGGTCACGCCAACCGCCGGTGCCATACCGGGCCTGGGTCCGGTGCCACCGGGCGCTGCACCGCGACCCGGCTCGGCCGCGTCGAGCATGGGCGGCGGTACGATCAGCGACATCAAGGTCGAAGGCGCACAGCGCATCGAGCCCGAAACGATACGCTCCTATCTGCAACTTCAGCCGGGTGATCCGTGGGACGCCGACAAGGTCAACGCCTCGCTGAAGGCGCTGTTCGCGACCGGCCTGTTCGCCGATGTCCGGCTGTCGCGGGTCGGCAACAGCCTCGTCGTACAGGTGGTCGAAAACCCGATCATCAACCGCATCGCCTTCGAGGGAAACCACAAGCTCGACGACAAGCAATTATCGGCCGGGATCGAGCTGCGCCCGCGGGTCGTCTACACCCGCACCCGCGTGCAGAACGACGTCCGACGCATCCTCCAGCTGTATCGCCAGCGCGGCTATTTCGGGGCCACGGTCGAGCCGCAGGTGATCCAGCTTTCGGAAAACCGGATCGACCTCGTCTTCGAGATCAACGAGGGAGAATTCACCGGTATCCGCAGCATCAATTTTGTCGGCAACAAAGAATTTAGCGACAGCAAGCTGCGTGGCATCATCGCGACCAAGGAGAGCCGCTGGTATCGTTTCCTGTCGACCAACGACAGCTACGATCCCGATCGGCTCGCTTATGATCGGGAACTGTTGCGCAAATTCTATCTGACCGAGGGTTATGCCGATTTTCGTGTGCTTTCTGCGGTGGCCGAGCTGACACCGGAGCGCGACGGCTTTATCGTCACCTTCACGCTCGACGAGGGCCAGCGCTATCACTTCGGCAAGATCGGGGTCGACATCAAGCTGAAGGGCCTGCCGGCTTCCGCGGTATTGCCGCTGTTGACGGTGCATTCTGGCGACTGGTACAACGCCCAGGAAGTCGAAAATTCGATCTCGGTGCTGACCGACACGCTCGGCGATCGCGGCTACGCCTTTGTCGAGGTCAAGCCTGATATCCGGCGCATTCGCAAAACCCATACCGTTGACATCACCTTCGACGTCCAGCAGGGTCCGCGCGTCTATGTCGAACGGATTGATATCGTCGGCAATGTGCGCACGCTGGACAAAGTGATCCGTCGCGAGTTCCAGCTCGTCGAAGGCGATGCATTCAACACCGAAAAGATGCAGCGCTCGCAGCAGCGCATCAAGAATCTTGGCTTCTTCAAGACGGTCCAGGTCACCAATGCGCCCGGTTCAGCGCCAGACAAGACGATCGTGACGGTCGAGGTCGAGGAACAATCGACCGGCTCGCTGTCGCTCGGAGCCGGGTTTTCGAGCTCTGATGGCCCGTTGGCCGATATCGAGCTCCATGAGAGCAACTTTCTCGGCCGCGGCCAGGATGTCCGGATCGGTGCGGTGGTGTCGTTCCGCTCGCAGCAGATCGACTTGAGTTTCACCGAGCCTTACTTCATGGATAAGAATATCGCTGCCGGGTTCGATCTGTTTGAGATCAAGACCAGCCCAACTGCCGATTTCTTCAGCGGCATCATCCCGCCCTACCAGCAATTCTCCTATGGCGGAGCGCTGCGCGCTGGATACCAGATCACCGACAACCTGCGCCAGACATTGAAGTACACAGCTCGCTCGGACACGATTGAAGATATCCAGAGTGACGCCTCGCTGTTCATTGCATTGCAGCAAGGGACCCATCTGACGTCGTCAATTGGCCAGGTTCTGCTCTATGATCGCCGAGACGACCGCCTCGACCCGACCTCGGGATACTATCTGTCGCTCGGCAACGATTTTGCCGGCGTCGGATTTGGCGTGGATTATGTCCGATCCAAGGTCAATTTCGGCTATTATTATTCGGTTGCGCCGGAATGGGTATTGAGCTTCACCGGAGAAGCCGGCGACATCTTCGGCTGGGACGGCCAGCAGGTGCTGTTGCAGGACCGGTTCTTTGTCGGCGGCGACAATTTGCGCGGGTTCCAGGATGCCGGCATCGGCCCGCGCGATTCGGTCACCGACGATGCGCTCGGCGGGCAGAAATATTACACCGGCTCGGTGACCCTGGGTGTCCCGCTCGGCTTGCCCAAGGAACTCGGGATCAGCGGCCGCATCTTCAGCGATTTCGGCACGCTCTATCATCTGGAGCCGACCCAGATCACACTGACGCCGGCGCAATTGGCGACCACCGGGGGGCTGACGCCGCAAGTCGAGGATTCGCCGGCGATCCGCTGGAGCGCGGGTGTCGGCGTGTCGTGGAAGTCGCCGGTCGGTCCGATCCGGCTCGATCTCGCGGTGCCGATCCGCAAGGAGCCGTTCGATCAGACGCAATTTTTCCGGGTCAGTTTCGGGACGAAATTCTGATGCACATCTCGTCGTCTGTCCGCTCGGCAGCGGTGCTGCTGCTGGTTCTGAGCGGCAGCGCCCTTGCGCAAACGCACCACGCGGCTCCGCCGGCGACCGCTGCAAAACCGGCACCGGCGCCCGCCGCCGAACCGGCCCCCGCCCCGGCACCACTGCCGGCACCGGGCCTCAACGTGCTGGTGGTCGATGTGCAGTCGCTCCTGGAGAACTCGAAAGCGGCCAAGATGGTGCACAGCCAGATCGAGCAGAAGCGGATCGAGTACACCAAGGAGATTTCGCAGGAGGAAGAGGCGCTGCGGGCCGAACGCGATTCGTTGCAGCGGCAACAGGCGTCGATGTCGCCGGCGGTCCTCAATAAAAAAGGGCGTGAGTTCCAGCAGAAGGTCAACGATCTCGACCGCAGCGTGCAGAGCAAGCGCCAGGCGCTGGAGAAATCCAACAACGACGCGCTGGCGACAATCCAGCAGACGATGCTCCGAATCATCGCCGACATCGCCAGGCAGCGAAAGGCCAACCTCGTCCTGCAGCGCACCGATCTCGTGTTGTTCGACCGCGCATTCGACGTCACCGACGAGGTCATGCAAAAGCTCGACGAGGAGCTGCCGGTGCTGAACGTCAATTTCGTCACCCCGACACCGGTCGGCCCCGCCCCGGCCGCCAGCGCCAAGGCCAAGCGGCGCTAGCCGCGCACGCCGGCGCGACCCGAGCATGGCCGACCAACGCTTCTTCAGCCGTGCCGGCCCGTTCACGCTCGCCGAGTTGGCGCGGTTGAGCAATACCGAACTGCAACACGCGCCGGATGCCGCAAAGCTGGTGCGCGATGTGGCGCCGCTCGAAACTGCGGCCGCGGACGAGGCAAGCTTTCTCGAAAATCGGAAATATCTCGATGTGTTCCGGCGCTCGCGTGCCGGTGCCGCGTTTATCGATTCCCGTGCAGTCGCCGCGGCACCGCCGGGAATGGCGCTGCTGGTCGGCGCGGAACCCTACAAGGCCTATGCGCGCGCAGCCCAGGCGTTCTATCCGCCACCGCCGATCATTGACGGCCGCGCGCCTTCGGCGCTGGTCGATGCGACGGCGAGCGTTCCCGAGGATTGTGAGATCGGCCATTATGCGATCGTCGAGAGCGGGGCGCGGCTTGGTCGGCGCTGCCAGATCGGCGCGCATAGCGTGATCGGCGCCGGGGTCGAGATCGGCGAGGATTGCCGGATCGGTGCCAATGTCACAATCAGCCATGCGGTGATCGGCGCCCGTGTCGTGCTGCATCCGGGGGTCCGCATCGGTCAGGCGGGGTTCGGCTTCGCCGCCGATGCACAGGGTCCGGTCAAGGTCCCGCAGCTGGGGCGGGTCATCATCGGCGACGACGTCGATATCGGCGCCAACACGACGATCGATCGCGGCTCGGGACACGATACGGTGATCGGCGCCGGCTCGATGATTGATAATCTCGTGCAGATCGGACACAACGTCGTTCTCGGCCGATGCTGCATTCTTGCTGGCCAGGTCGGCATCTCCGGCAGCACCCGGCTCGGCGATTTTGTCATGATCGGCGGTCAGGGGGGGCTCGCCGGCCATTTGCACATCGGCAGCGGGGCACGCATCGCCGCCAAAAGCGGGCTGATGCGCGACGTGCCTGCCGGCACAACGGTATCGGGCATTCCGGCGGTGCCAATGACCGAGTTTATGCGGCAGACCGTGGCGCTGGCGCGGCTGGCGAGAAAGAAGGACGGGAGATGATCGATCCGGTCTGCGCCGCGGGCGAACCCAAAGAGATCGACATCCAGCGCATCATGGAGATGATCCCGCACCGCCACCCGTTCCTGATGATCGACAAGGTCGTGGACGTGGTCGCCAATGAGCGGGCGACCGGGATCAAGAACGTGTCGATCAACGAGAATTATTTTCAGGGCCATTTCCCGGCGCGGCCGGTGATGCCCGGGGTGCTGATCGTCGAGGCGATGGCCCAGACCGCGGCAGTCCTGGTGGTGCACACACTCGGCCCTGAGGCGGAGGGCAAGCTCGTCTATTTCATGAGCGTGGACAACGCGCGGTTCCGTCGCCCGGTGTTTCCCGGTGATCAGCTCGCCGTTCATGTCGCCAAGCAGCGCAACCGCGGCAATGTGTGGAAGTTCGAGGGCCGCGCCAAGGTCGGCGACAATCTGGTGGCCGAAGCGGTATACGCCGCGATGATCCTCGACGCCTGATCACCTGCAATGGCAGAGATCCACCCGACCGCTGTCGTGGCACCGGGCGCCAAGCTGGCCGGCGATACCGTGATCGGCCCCTATTGCATCGTTGGCGAGCATGTCGTCCTCGGTGCGGGGGTCGTGCTGCGGGCCCATGTGGTGATCGACGGACGCACGACAATCGGCGCCGGGACCCGGATTTTTCCGTTCGCCTCGATCGGGCTCGAGCCGCAGGATCTGAAATATAGCGGTGAGGATTCCTCGCTCGAAATCGGCTGCAACAACACGATCCGCGAACATGTGACGATCAATCCCGGAACCGCCGGCGGCGGCATGCTGACCCAGATCGGCGATGACTGCCTGTTTATGGCCGGCGCCCATATTGCGCATGACTGCCGGATCGGCGATCACGTCATTCTGGTCAACAATGTGACCCTCGGCGGTCACGTCAGCATCGACGATTATGCGATCCTCGGCGGGCTGGCGGCAGTGCATCAGTTCGTCAGGATCGGCCGGCATGCGATGATCGGCGGCATGTCCGGGGTCGAGCGCGACGTGATCCCCTATGGCCAGGTGATCGGCAACCGGGCCCGGCTGACCGGCCTCAATATCATTGGCTTGCAGCGACGCGGCTTCAGCCGCGAGGATATCCAGGCGCTGCGCAATGCCTACCAGCTGCTGTTTCACGCGCCGGGCACGCTGAGCGACCGGGTCGGCGAGACCGCCGAGCGCTTTGCCGGAGTGGCCCCGGTCGAGGATATCATCCGCTTTATCCGCGCCGATTCGAGCCGTGCGATCTGCCAGCCCTTGGAGGCCAATGGCGGATAGCGGTGAGGCGAGGCCGCTCATAGCCGGTCCGCTCGGCATCGTCGCCGGTGATGGCGAATTGCCGCGGCGGCTTGTCGATGCGTGCCGGATGGCTGGCCGCGAGGTCTTTGTGCTCGCCCTCGAAGGCGCCGCCGACCCGGCCACGGTCGCGGGCGTGGCCCATGCGTGGTGCCGGCTCGGAGCCGCCGCGCGCGGGCTCGCCTTGTTGCGCAGCAACCACGTGACCGAGCTGGTGCTGGCGGGTGGGGTGCACCGGCCGAGCCTCGTTTCGCTGCGCCCCGACTGGCGTGCGGCGCGGCTGTTCGCCCGTATCGGCTACCGCGCCCTCGGCGATGACGGGCTGCTGTCGGCGATCGTTGTCGAGCTCGAACGCGAGGGGTTCCGGATCATCGCCCCCGACTGCCTGCTCGCCGGCGCGCTGGCCCCGCAGGGAGTGCTGGGCGGTCTCGAACCCGACACGCAAGCGATGGCGGATATCGCGCATGGCAGCCGTGTCGCCCGCCTGCTCGGCGCCGTCGACATCGGTCAGGCGGTTGTCGTGCAGCAGGGTCTGGTGCTCGGCGTCGAGGCAATCGAGGGCACCGACGCGCTGTTGCGCCGCTGCGCCGAGCTGCGCCGCGACGGGCCAGGTGGCGTTCTTGTCAAGCTCGCCAAGCCCGGACAGGAAGAGCGCGCCGACCGGCCGACAATCGGGCCGCAAACCGTGGCGCTCGCCGCCGCCGCCGGGCTGCGCGGCATCGCGATCGAGGCTGAGGCGACGATCATCCTCGACCGCGCTGCGGTCGTCGACGCAGCCGAGCGTGCCGGGCTCTTCATCATCGGCATCGCGCCGGCCTGACGATGGCGGTCCCCGAAGCGTGCGACCCGCCATTCATCTACATCGTCGCCGGCGAGCCTTCGGGCGATGCGCTCGGTGCCGCACTGATCGCCGGGTTGCGCGAGCGCCGCGGTGGCCGGCTGCGGGTCGCCGGCATCGGCGGCGAGCGTATGGCCGCCGAAGGTCTGGCGAGCCTCTTTCCGCTTGCCGATCTCGCGGTGCTCGGCGTTGCCGAGGTGCTGCCGCGCGCACCGGTCATCCTGCGCCGGGTGCGCGAGACGGTGGCGGCGATCCGCCGCGACAAGCCCGACGCGGTGGTGACGATCGACAGCTCCGGGTTCAGCTGGCGGATCGCGCAGCGGCTGCGGCGCCTCGGTGAGAACCTGCCGCTCATTCATTACGTGGCGCCGATGGTGTGGGCATGGCGGGCCGGACGGGCGCGGCGCATGGCGCGCTGGTACGATCATCTCTTGGCCGTGCTGCCGTTCGAGCCGCCCTATTTCGAGCGGGTCGGGCTCGCCTGCAGCTATGTCGGCCATCCGGTGGTGGCGAGCGGTGCCGATTGCGGCGACGGCGCCCGGTTCCGGGTCGCGCACGGGATGAACCCCCAACAGCTGCTGCTGACGGTGCTGCCGGGCAGCCGCGGTGGCGAGGTGCGGCGCCTGCTGCCGATCTTCGGGGCGGCATTGCGGCAGCTCGAAGCTCTGATCGGGCCGTTTCGCGTCGCGGTGCCGACGGTGGCGACGGTCGCCGCAACCGTCGCCGCGGCCGCGAGCGGCTGGCCCGGCGAGGCGATTATCGTGCGCGAGCCGCAGGCAAAATACGATGCTTTTGCCGCGAGCCGGGCGGCACTCGCCGCTTCCGGCTCGGTGGCGCTCGAACTGGCGATGGCGCGGGTGCCGATGATCGTCGGCTACCGGCTGAACCCGCTGACCGAGGCACTGCTCGACCGGATCGTCAAGGTGCGGCAGGTCAATCTCGTCAACCTGCTGCTCGAACGCCCGCTGGTCCGCGAATTGCTGCGCGGCGAATGCCGGCCCGAGCGGATCGCCGCCGAAATGCTGCGATTGGTGCGGGACGAACCGGTTCGCGAAGCCCTGCTCGCGGGGTATGATACGGCGATGCGGCGCCTCGGCGTGGGCGGTCCGTCGCCAAGCCTGCGGGCTGCCGATGTGATCCTCGCCATCGTCGCGGCGCACCGCTGCGGCAGCCGCGCAGCCGCGGCACGATCGAGGAGGAATTCACCATGACAGCAGCCGATGTCGCCCAGACTGCGAAGCCTGCGGCCGAAACCGACAAATATCGCTACCTGCACACGATGATCCGGGTGCGCGACCTCGACAAGTCGCTGAAATTCTATACCGAGCAGCTCGGTATGAAATTGCTGCGCAAGCGCGACTATCCGACCGGCAAGTTCACCCTCGCCTTTGTCGGCTATGGCGACGAGACGGACCACACTGTGCTGGAGCTGACCCATAATTGGGAGCAGGCCGAGCCCTACAATCTGGGCAGCGCGTTTGGCCACCTGGCGCTCGGCGTGCCCGATGTCTACAAAGCCTGCGAGCGGCTCGGTGCCGCCGGCGTCAAGATCCCGCGTCCCGCCGGCCCGATGGCGCATGGCGGCTCGGTCATCGCCTTTATCGAGGACCCCGACGGCTACCGCATCGAACTCGTGCAGCGGTCGTAACAGCGGCTGTCGCGGTACCGTTACCCATCTGTTGGGCAAAGCACCCTCTCCCGCATCGCAGGAGAGGGTGGCCCCTTCATCAAAGGGCGAGGCGCCAGCGCGCGGCCTAGGCGTGGTTGGCCTGCCAGTAGCTGTTGCGCAGCACATGGCCGGGGAGCGCCCCGGTGTGCCTGCCCTCGCTGTACAGCACTTCGCCGTTGACGATTGTCGCAAAGATGCCCTCTGCCGGCTCCTTGATGCGCCAGGCACCCTTCGGGAAGTCGCGCACGACCGTCTCGTGACCGCATTTGACCGTGGCCGGGTCGAAGATCACGACATCGGCAGCGAGGCCAGGGCGCAGCAGCCCGCGATCATAGATGCCAAAGGTCGAAGCCGAGTCGAAGGTCAGCCGGCGCACCGCCTGTTCGAGGCTCATGACCTGCTTCTCGCGCACCCATTCGCCGAGCAGCTTGGTCAGATAGCCGTAGCCGCCGTGAAACTGGACATGCGCGCCGCCGTCGCCCAACCCGATCACCGCGTTCGGGTGCGTCAGGATCCTGGTCAGCGCCTCGTCATCGACATTGTTCTCGGCCTGCAGGAACCGGGTCTCGAGCTTTTCTTCGACCGCGAGATCGAGAAATGCATCGATCACCCGCTTGCCCTGCTTCTCGGCGATCTCGCCGATCGACTTGAACTGCATCCATTTGTTCTTTTCAAGGACCGGCTCGTTGACCCACATATAGTTCCACCAGGTCTTTGAAAAGCCGACCGCGGTGTCGGGCTTGTTGACCACCGCTTCCTCGTGGAGCTTGGCGCGAATCTCGGGATCGGCATAGAGCCGCAGCTTCTCCTCGTCCGACATCAACAGGATCGGGTGCCAGGTCGGCAGGCCGCGGAATACCTGGCAGTTCTTCATCGTGAAGTCCTGCGTGACCCGGTTCGGGCTGCACATCGGATAGGCACGGATGCCGAGAGCCGCGGTTTCCTCGACCCGCTTCATGTGGACTTTCCATTCGTCCGGCTTGCGCATCGTCTGCGACAGGCTGTTGTAGACGACGGTGCGCCCGGTCGCCTCGGCGAGGCGCCGAATCATGCCGTCCTTCAATTCGACATACTGGCCGCCGCCGGCCTGGATCGTGCCGGTGCTCAGCTCGCGCAAGACGTCGCCAAGCGCGAAAATTTCCTTCTCGTCGGCCCACAACGCCGGGATGTGGCAACCCTGCGGATCGTAATGCCCTTGCTCGCGCGACACCGAGAGCCCGAGTGCCCCGGCCTTCATGCCGTCGCGAACGACATCCTGCATCGCCTTGATCTGGTTCTCCGAAGCGCCGGGCTTCTGGCAGTCCTCGCCCATCACGTAATGGCGCACCGCGGTGTGGCCGATCAGATTGCCGACATTGATGCCGAGGCGCTTGTCGAGATGGTCCATGTACTGGCCCGTCGTCTCCCAGTCGAAATCGACGGTGCGCAACACCTCCATCGGGATCGCTTCGACATAGGAGAGGAACTCGGCGAGCCGTTCTTCGGTACCCTTTCTGACCGGCGCCAGCGACAGCGAGCAATTGCCAAAGATCACGGTGGTGGCGCCGTGCTCGGGCGAGAACGTGCACAGCGGATCCCACGTCACCTGCGCATCATAATGGCAATGATTGTCGATAAAGCCGGGAGCGACGGCGCGGCCTGCGGCGTCGATCGTGCGGGTCGCGGTGCCGCTCAGCTTGCCGATTTCGACGATCTTGCCGTTCTTGATCCCGACATCGCCGCGGAAGGCCGGCATGCCCGAGCCATCGACAACGAGTCCATTCTTGATCAAGAGATCATAGGCCATCGGTTCTTCCTTCCTGCAGCAGCTGGGCCGCGGGCAGCGACCCGGAATTCGGAGCAAAGTGTACCCGCTCCACTTGCGGACACAACGCTGCAAGCCGGGCAAAGCAGCGTTGAAGCCATGTTCGAGGCGCGGGGGTGGCAAGCGCAAATGCACGCCACTGCCCAGCCGGGCAAATGGTCGCCGACCACGGCTTCGTGCTAAAGCCTGTGGTCTATCTGCCGTGCCCGCGCCGATTTCGATGGAGCATCCCGAACATGAGCCTGTCCAGCGAGGAATATCGCGACCATTTGCAGACGACCTCGGTGCGCGCCGGCTTCGATTTTGCCGAGGTCGCGCTACCTGCTGAGCACAACATCACGATCGGCGGTTTGCGCTTCCGCTATCTCGATTGGGGCGGCCAGGGCAAGCGGCCGATCCTGTTTCTGCATGGCGGGGCCTTGACTGCACACACCTGGGATTTGTGCTGCCTCGCCTTGCGCGATGATTTCCGCTGCCTGGCGCTCGACCAGCGCGGCCATGGCGACAGCGACTGGGCACCTGACGGCGATTATTCGATCGCCGCCCAGCGCGAGGATGTCCGAGGCGTGGCCCAATCGCTGGGGCTTGACCGGTTCGTGCTGGTCGGCATGTCGATGGGCGCGATCAACGGTCTTGCCTATGCGATCCGCTACCCCGAAACGCTGTCGGCGCTGGTGGTGATCGATGCCGGTCCCAATGTGCGGCGCCCCGGCTCGACCCGCATCCGCGATTTTGTCAATGGCGGCAGCGAGCCCGAGACCTTGGAGGCGATCATCGCCCGCGCCCTCGCCTTCAACCCGCGCCGTGATCCGCTGATCCTGCGGCGCAGCCTGATGCACAATCTGCGCGAAGGGACCGACGGCACCTGGACCTGGAAATACGATCGGCACCGGTTTCAACGGATGGGCGGCGACCAGCACGCCGCCGAGCGCCGGGCATTGGCCGACGGGCTCGCCAATATCACCTGCCCGACGCTCGTGGTCCGTGGTGCGGAGAGCGACGTCTTCCACGACGAGGACGCCGAGCGCCTGGCGGCAGGTCTGCCTGATGGCCGCTGGATCAAGATTGCGCGCGCCGGACACACGGTGCAGGGTGACAACCCGAAGGATTTATCGGCGGCGCTGCGCGAGTTCCTCGGTTAGCCCGCTCCCGTCCTGGTTATCGCAGCCAGATCGGGCGTATCAACCGCTCCGCGCCTGGAGCCTGGGCGCCAAACCGTCAAATAATAGTTCTAAAAGCTGCGACCCCTGCGATCCTGCCTTCGCTGATTTTCCGGGTTTGGTGTCTCAGCCTTGCCGGGTGAGTTTGCGGATGCGGTGGTTTTCGGTATCGCCGATATAGATCGCACCGTCGGGACCGACCGCGACACCATGCGGGCGGCCGAGCCCAGCATCCGTGGCCGGTCCGCCATCGCCGCCCGACCCCTTGCGCCCGCCGGCGATCGTATCGACCGTGCCGGTGCCGAGCGCGATGCGGCGGATCGCATGATTCTCGGTATCGACGATCAGCAGATCGCCATCCGGTGCGATCGTCATTTCCTTTGGCGCGTCGAACACCGCGGCGAGCGCCGGACCGCCATCACCGGCATAGCCGCGTGCACCGGTGCCGGCAACGGTGGTGACCACTTCACGCCTCGGATCGACCGCGCGCAGGCTGCTGCCCTGGCGTTCCAAGATGTAGACAGTCCCGTCTGCGGCCACCTTGACGGCGCGCGCACCCCACACCGCGGCGGCCGCAGCGGGTCCGCCGTCGCCGCTATGCGCCGCTTCACCGGTGCCGGCAAAACTCGCGATCGTGCCGCGGGCAAGATCGACGACGCGCACCCGGTTGTCGGCGACATCGGCGATAAAGAGGCGCTGCTGCGCGGGATCGAAGGCGAGTCCGTTCGGCTCGACGAGCCCGGCCTCTGCCGCCGGCCCGCCATCACCCGAATATCCCGAGCGGCCGTTGCCGGCACAGGTCGTGACGATCCCCGATCTACCGTCGATGCGGCGCACGCAATGATTGTGACGGTCGGCGACATAGATGTTGCCGTCGCGATCGACGGCGATGCCATAGGGCTCGTTGAAGGCCGCCGACCTCGCCGGTCCGCCATCGCCGCGATAACCGGCCTCGCCGCTCCCGGCGATGGTCTCGATCACCCCGCTGCGCGCATCGACGCGGCGGATGCGGTGGTTGAAGGTATCGGCGAAATAGAGGTTGCCGCCGGCGTCGAAGCCGATGTCGAATGGCCCGTTGAGCAGTGCCTGTGCGGCCGGCCCGCCATCTCCGGCAAAGCCGCGCTCACCGGTGCCGACTGCGGTCGTGATCGTCCAGGGCCGCTCGGCCATATGCGCTCTCCGCTCAGTCCGCCATTGGGTCGCGGGGGCAATCTTAGCACCGCTTTCCTGGTCGGCGAGCGGCGATGTAAGCTTGCCGCATGCCAGCCCTTCGCCCCTTGTGCCGGCCTTCGCTGCGCTTCGCCACGGCGCTCGTCATTGCGGCTGGGCTCGTCATCGTGGCTGGGTTGTGCGGCGCGGCGACACCGCGGCCCGCCGATCCTGGCGAACTCGCCGGGCAGTTGCTGATTGCGGCACCAACCATCGGCGATCCGCGCTTCTATCATGCGGTCATTCTATTGGTGCGGCAGGACAAAACCGGCGCCTTTGGCATCATCCTCAACCGTCCGCTCGAAAAGCAGTCGATCAAGAGCCTGCTCGAAGCAGCGGGCGACCGCGCGGCCGGGGTCGAGGGCAGCATCGTCGTTTTTGCCGGCGGACCGGTCGAGCCCGAACTCGGCTTTGTCGTGCACAGCACCGACTACCATGATCCGCATACGATCGCGGTGGATCGCGATGTGGCGGTGACTGCCGACAAAGAGATCCTGCGCGATATCGGCCACCATCACGGGCCGAAGCAAAGCCTGTTCGCATTCGGCTACGCCGGCTGGGGACCAGGACAGCTGCAAACCGAGATCGCCCGGCACGACTGGTTCACGACGACCGGCGATCCAAAACTGATCTTTGATGACGGACGTGGCGAGTTGTGGGACGACGCGATGGCCCGCCGCACCCGCGAATTATAGCATCAGGCAAGCACCGTTCATCAGGCACGCACTGTTGTTGAGTAGCCCCCGGCCGAGACCGGATTGCGGGGGCGCTGCATGGCAGCCCCGACATGGCACGAGGCGGCTGGAAAATCACCGGGTGGGCTCGTAACCTGACGGTCATGTTCACCGGCATCGTCACCGATCTCGGGCAAGTGCGGCGGATAAACCGCGGCGCCATCACCGAGCTGACCATTATGAGCGGTTTCGACCCGGCCACGATCGCGATCGGCGCATCGATCGCCTGCTCGGGCGCGTGCCTGACCGTCATCGCGCTCGGCGACGGCGGGTTCACGGTGCAGGCCTCGGCCGAGACCCTGGCGCGCACGACAATTGGCGGCTGGACCGAGGGAGCCCCGGTCAATCTGGAGCAATCGCTGCGTCTCGGCGACGAGCTTGGCGGACATCTCGTGTCGGGCCATGTCGATGGCGTGGCACGGCTCGTCGACCGGCACCCGGAGGCCGGATCGGTCCGCCTGATGATCGAGGCACCGGCACCGCTGATGCGGTTTATCGCGCCCAAGGGCTCGGTGGCGCTCGATGGCGTCAGCCTGACCGTCAACGAGGTCGCGGGCAACCGGTTCGGGGTCAACATCATCCCGCACACGCTCGCCTGCACCAGTTTCGGGGTGGCGCAGCCGGGGCAGCCGATGAACCTCGAAATCGACATGATCGCCCGCTATGTCGCCCGTCTTCTCGGGGAGGACAGGCTTCTCGGGGAGGACAGGCCGGCGGCCGATCAGGAGGCGACGCGATGACCCGGCCGACGCACATCCTCCTCGTCGAGGCCCCCTATTACGCGCACATCGCCGCCGAGTTGCGGCGCGGGGCCGAGCAGGCGCTCGCCGCCGCCGGCGCCACGCACGAGACGATCACGGTGCCGGGGGCGTTCGAGATCCCGGCTGCGATCGGGATCGCCGCCCGTGCCAGCCGGCATTTCGACGGGTTTGTGGCGCTTGGCTGCGTGATCCGCGGGAAGACGACACATTACGATCACATCTGTGCCGAGAGTGCGCGCGGCCTGCAGGATCTCGCGGTCCGTGAAGGGCTGGCCATCGGCTACGGCATTCTGACCGTCGAGAACGAGGCGCAGGCGCTCGAACGTGCTCCGCCCGAAGGCCGCGACCACGGCGGGGCAGCGGTCCGCGCCTGCCTCGCGATCGTGGCACTGCAACGACGCCTGGGGCAGGCCGGGGAATGAACACGGCCGGTGACGAGACCCACCGCGTGGGGCGGCTGCGAGCCGGCGGGCGGCGGCGCACGGTGGCGCGGCTGGCGGCGGTCCAGGCGCTCTACCAGCTTGAGCTGAACCCGGCGCTTGAGCCTGATGCGGCGGTGCGCGAGTTCGCCCGCTACCGCTTCGACCAGGAGATCGATGGCGGCCAGCTGGCCGAGGCCGATCCGGCGTTCTTTGCCGATATCGTGCGCGGTGTCGCGGCCGAGCGGGAGCGGCTTGACGCCGATATCTCCGGGGTTCTGGTCGCGGACTGGCCGCTGTCGCGGCTCGACGCGGTGCTGCGCGCGATCCTGCGCGCCGGCGCGTGGGAGCTGGCGCAGCGACCGGATGTGCCGCCGCGTGTCTCGATCAGCGAATATATCGCGATCGCTCACGCCTTTTTTGCCGGCAAGGAGCCGGGGCTGGCCAATGGCGTGCTCGACCGGCTTGGCCGCAGCTGGCGCGCGGCGGACATGTAGACCATGCCGAGCGGCACTGACGCCACGATGACGGACGACGCGGGAGCCGAGCCGGGCGAGTTCGAGCGGATCCGGCGTTATTTCGAGCCGCTTGCCGGACCGGGCGGCCTCGGCCTGCGCGACGATGCCGCCTTGGTCGATTGCCGGCAGGGACAGCGGCTCGTCATGACGGCCGACGCGATCGTCGAGGGGGTGCATTACCTGCCCGACGATCCACCCGAGCTGGTCGCGAGGAAGCTTCTGCGGGTCAATCTGTCGGACCTCGCGGCGATGGGCGCCCGGCCGCTCTCCTATCTGCTGACGACGGCGCTGCCGGCCGCGCGCGGGGCGGCATGGATCGCCGCTTTCGCCCGCGGGCTCGCCGAGGATCAGCGCCAGTTCGGCATTGCGCTCATCGGCGGCGATTCGGTCGCCACCTCCGGCCCCGCGGTGCTGTCGCTGACTGCGATCGGTGAGGTTGCGACCGGAGCCGAGATCCGGCGCAGCGGCGCGCGCAGCGGCGACACGGTCTGGGTCTCGGGCACGATCGGTGACGCGGCGCTCGGGCTTTGGCTGCTGCGCGGGACCGATGCCGGGTTGCCGGACGAGCATCGCGCCGCGCTGATCGGCCGGTTCCGGCTACCTGAGCCGCGCGTCGCGCTTGGTCCGGCGCTGCGCGGCATCGCCCACGCGATGATCGACGTCTCGGACGGTCTGCTGGCCGATCTCGGCCATATCTGCGAGACCTCCGGTTGCGCGGCGACGGTCACTCTCGATGCGCTGCCGCTGTCGGCGGCGGCGCAGGCGATTGTGGCACAGGACGAGGCACAGCGCGCCGGGCTCGCGACCGGCGGCGATGATTACGAATTGCTGTTTACCGCCGCGGCAGCGGCCGGCGACCGGATCGTCGGGCTGTCGGCCGCCTTCGGCCTGCCGATTACCGCGATTGGCCGGATCGAAGCCGGCGCCGGTGTGCGGCTAGTCGATACTGCCGGTCACGCGATCACGGTCGAGACCCCCGGCTACCGGCACTTCTGAACCGGGCCTGGTGCAGCGGCGATCGCCGCGGGCCGGCCTCGCACAGGATCGGCGTCGGCAGTTGCCCAATCATTGAGCTTCTGCCATGTTCCGCCGGCTCCGACCGGACGTCGCCGGGCATCGGAGGGTCCCCTACTCGGCTGCTCGCGAGGCAAGCTTTCGGATGGCTCACGCATACTATCCCTTTGTCGCCCTGGTTATCGCCTGCGCTGTGCTGGCATTGCTCTATGGCGTGATCAGCAGCCGACAGGTGCTGAGCGCCAATGCTGGAAGCGCCCGGATGCAGGAGATCTCGGGCGCGGTGCAGCTCGGCGCGCGCGCCTATCTGAACCGGCAATACCGCACGATCGCGATCGTCGGTATCGTGATCCTGATCATCCTCGGGATCCTGCTCGGCCTCCCGGTCGCGATCGGCTACCTGATTGGCGCGGTGCTGTCGGGTGCGGCCGGCTATATCGGGATGAACGTCTCGGTGCGCGCCAACGGGCGAACCGCGCAGGCCTCGCGCGGCGGCCTCAAGCCTGGCCTCGCAATCGCCTTCAAAGCGGGTGCGGTGACGGGCCTATTGGTCGTTGGGCTAGCCCTGCTGGCGATCGGCGGCTACTACTTCATCCTGCGCGCGGTGATCGGCGCCGACGACTTGCGCCGCGTGCTCGAAGCCGTGGTGGGGCTCGGCTTTGGCGCCTCGCTGATCTCGATTTTCGCCCGCCTCGGTGGTGGTATTTTCACCAAGGGGGCCGATGTCGGCGCAGATATCGTCGGCAAGATCGAAGCCGGCATCCCCGAGGACGACCCGCGCAACCCGGCGGTGATCGCCGACAATGTCGGCGACAATGTCGGCGACTGCGCCGGCATGGCCGCCGACCTGTTCGAGACCTACGTCGTCACCATCGTCGCGACGATGCTGCTGGCCGCCATCTTCTTCACCGAGCCGTTGCTCGACCGGGTGCTGCTGCTGCCGCTGGTGATCGGTGCCGTATGCATCGTGACCTCGGTGATCGGCACCTATTTTGTCCGCCTCGGCCCCGATAACGGGATCATGAAGGCCCTTTATAAAGGTCTGGTTGCGACCGGCGTTCTGTCGGTCGTGGCGATCGCTCTGGTGATCCGCTGGCTGGTCGGCTTCTCGCAGCCGCTGGCGATGACCGGTGGCGGGGTCACGTCCGGGCTGCGGCTGTGGCTGTGCGCGATTGTCGGATTGCTGGTCACCGGCTTTATCGTGTGGATCACCGAATATTACACCTCCACCGCGTATCGGCCGGTGCGCACCGTGGCCCGGTCGGCGACCACCGGCCACGGCACAAACGTGATCCAGGGGCTGGCGGTATCGATGGAGGCGACGGCGTTGCCGGTCGTCGTGATCTGCGTCGGCATCGTCGTCTCCTTCCTGTTTTCCGGGCTGTTCGGCATCGCCATCGCGGCGACGACGATGCTGGCGCTCGCCGGGATCATCATCGCCATCGACGCCTATGGCCCGGTCACCGACAATGCCGGCGGCATCGCCGAGATGGCCGATCTGCCGCGCGAGGTGCGGCGGACGACCGACGCGCTCGACGCGGTCGGCAATACCACCAAGGCGGTGACCAAGGGTTATGCGATCGGTTCGGCCGGCCTCGCCTCGGTCGTGCTGTTCGCCGCCTACACCGAGGATTTGAAGCACTATTTCCCAAATCTAGACGTGCATTTCACTTTGCAGGACCCGTATGTCGTGATCGGGCTCTTCCTCGGCGGGCTGTTGCCGTATCTGTTCGGCTCGCTCGGCATGCAGGCGGTCGGGCGCTCGGCCGGCGCCATCGTCATCGAGGTCCGCCGCCAGTTCCGCGACATCGCCGGCATTATGGAGGGCAAGGCGAAACCCGATTACGGCCGTGCCGTCGATCTGCTGACCCGTGCGGCGATCCGCGAGATGATCATCCCGTCATTGCTGCCGGTCGTGGCCCCGGTCGTGCTCTACATCATCATCGACTTGATCGCCGGCAAAGCCGCGGCGTTCAGTGCCGTCGGCGCGATGCTGCTCGGCACGATCGTCACCGGGCTCTTCGTCGCGATCTCGATGACCTCAGGCGGCGGCGCCTGGGATAACGCCAAGAAATATATCGAGGAAGGCCATCACGGCGGCAAGGGTTCGGAGGCGCACAAGGCCGCGGTCACCGGCGACACGGTCGGCGACCCTTACAAGGACACTGCCGGCCCGGCGGTCAACCCGATGATCAAGATCACCAATATCGTGGCGCTGCTGTTGCTCGCGATCCTGGCGAAATGGGCGCTCTGATACGACCTTGGCTCCAGGCTGGGTGAACCCGGCGGCTCCAGCCTGGGTGAATTCGGGCGGAAGGACTGGGCGGCGCGCTCGAGGCGCGGTCCAGCCACGGCCGGACTGCTCACTCCTCGCTGTTCAGCGCCGGGCCCGGAGGGCGCCCGCTGCTGCCGGTTTCGCCCGCTTCCCCGCCGGTGCCGTTGAAGCGGCCGAGATTGCCGATCACCTGCTCGAGGAAGGTCAGCTTGCGGCCCGGCGCCGGTGTCGTCCGCGCCACCGGCACGATGTTCTCCGCATCGCGCAGCGTCTTGTGATCGACTGCCCGGACCACACCGTCATCATTGAAATCGATGATGTATACTTCCTGGTCGAGCACCGAAGGATCAAAAAAGGCGACCTGGCTGGTGCGGCGGCTGATATAGTACCAATCCTTGTCGTCGAAGACGCTGACGCTGGACGGGCTTCCCAGTATCTGGGTGACCTGCTGCTTGGTGGTTTTGCCAGGATGGATTTGGGCGATCTCCTCTACGGTCGGAAGATTGCCGCGCTGCTCGATGGTTGCCGAACATCCGGCCAGCACACCAGCCAGCCCAACTGCCGCCGACACGACCGCTGCAGCGGAGGATAAGCGTAGCTTGGTCATGACTCCATGATGACGCAGGTTTTGATCCGCTGGCGGCGCGATCGGCGCAAGTCTCGAACGGAAAAGTCCGAGACGCGGCCTGATTCCTGCGGATATCCTCAGCCGAATGTTGGGCCTTGTCAATACCGGCAGCGGAGACCGGTCCGATGCTGACTTCGTTCATGCGGCGCAAGCCGATTCGCAATGCGGCGATGGCCGCTTATGTTCATATCGTTGCCCAGGCGCGCGAGCCGGTGTTTTTCACCGATTACGGGGTGCCCGACACGCTCGACGGACGGTACGAGCTGATCTGTCTTCACGCTTTCATCTATCTCCATCGCCTCAGGGAGCTGCGGCCGGGTTCGGCGGCGCTGTCTCAGGCCGTGTTTGATACGATGTTCGGCGATCTCGATCGGTCGCTGCGCGAGCTTGGCACCGGTGATCTGAGCGTCGGCCGCCATGTCAAGCGCATGGCACGCGGCTTTTACGGCCGGATCCACGCCTATCAGGACGGCATCGCGCGCGGTGACGCCCAATTGGCCGCCGCCTTGGTCCGCAACCTCTACGGCACAGTCGGCCGGGGCACAGTCGGCCGGGGCACAGTCGGCCAGGGCACACTCGGCGAGGGCACGGTCGCCGGGCCGAAGGCGGGTATCGGCGAGATGACCCGCTATGTCCGCCGCGCGGTCGCCGAACTGGCGCGGCAAAGTGCAGCCGACCTGCTGACCGGCCGGATCCGCTTTCCTGTCCTCAGCACCGAGCGGCCGGTCGCCGCAGGTGCGGCGGCGAGTGCCGCGGGATGAGCCGCCCCTCGGCCGAATTCTCCCGGCTGGTTCCGCTGGCGCGGCTCGGGGCTGCTCCGTTCTGCCAGCAGATCGAGGCCAGCGCGGCCGAGCGCGAGGCTCTGGCCCGGCGCTTCGACCTTTTGGCCCTCGACCGCCTGACTGCGAGGGTGCAGCTGCGCCGCCGCGACGACGATTCGATCCTGCTCGAAGCGGCGTTCGAGGCGGCATTCACCCAGAGCTGCGTCGTCACCCTCGAGCCGGTGCCGGGGACGGTCGCGCAGAGCTTTTCGCTGATTTACGGACCGGCCAGTGAAACCGGTGCCGAGATCGCGCTCGACATCGACGACACCGTGTTCGAGCCGCTCGACGCCGATGTAGTCGACATCGGCGAGGCGGTGGCGCAGGAATTGTCGTTGGCGCTGCCGGAATTCCCGCGCGACCCTGAGGCGATGATCGATGTCGCGGCCGACGAACCGGTCGACGCCCCGTTTGCCGTGCTGGCGCAGCAGCGCGATCGGCAACCGGACGGCACAGGATGATATGGGGCACCGTCGGCGGCGTCTCCACCCGGTGCCCGCGCAACCGCGTCGACTGTTGCTCCGGGTGGGTTTTTTAGCTAATTAACGGGTCCGCCGCTGTCTGATCGGGTCACTCATGGCTGTTCCGAAAAAGAAAACCTCGCCGTCGCGTCGCAATATGCGGCGCTCGCATCACGCTCTGAAACCGGCTTCCTATGCCGAATGCCCGAATTGCGGTGAGCTCAAGCGCCCGCATCACTTGTGCGGGTCGTGTGGCTATTATGACGGCCGCGAAGTGACACCCCCACGTTCCGAGACGGCCTGAACGGCCGGCGGCGGGGGGAGCCGCATGGCGAGCGCAGGGATCACGATCGCTCTCGATGCCATGGGCGGGGACCGCGCTCCTGACATGGTGTTGCGGGGCGCCGACATGGCACTGCAGCGGTACCCCGAGCTGCGCTTTGTCGTGTTCGGTGACGAAACCGGGATCGCGCCGCTCTTGACCAAGCTGCCGCGCCTGCGTCCGGCAGTGAGCATCACCCATACGAGCGAGGCCGTGCTCGACGACGCCAAGCCGTCCCTGGCGCTGCGCGCCGGCCGGCACACCAGCATGCGGCTGGCGATCGACGCGGTCGCGGACGGCCTTGCCGATGGCGTCGTTTCGGCCGGCAACACCGGGGCGCTGATGGCGATGGCCAAGTTCGTGCTGAAGACCCTGCCGGGCATCGACCGGCCGGCGATCGCGTCATTCTTTCCGACCCGGCGTGGCGAAAGCGTGATGCTCGATCTTGGTGCCAATGTCGATTGCGATGTCGAAAACCTGGTTCAGTTCGCGCTGCTGGGCGATGCGTTTGCCCGCACCGTGCTGGGTCTGGTCGAGCCGAGTGTCGGCTTGCTCAATGTCGGTTCGGAGGAGCTGAAGGGCAACGACGCGGTGCGCGCGGCGAGCCTGCGGCTGCGCGATGCGCTCTCGCCGATTCGCTTTCACGGCTTTATCGAGGGCGACGACATCCCGGCTGGCACGGTGGACGTCGTCGTCACCGACGGGTTTACCGGCAATATCGCGGTCAAGACGGCCGAGGGTACCGCCAAGCTGTTTGGCGAGTTTCTGGCCGGTGCCTTCCGCCATTCGCTGATGGCGCGAGTGGGCTATCTGTTCGCCCGTCCGGCGCTGCGCATGCTGCGGATGCGGATCGATCCGCGCCGCTACAATGGTGCGGTGTTCCTCGGGCTCGGCGGGATCGCCGTCAAGAGCCACGGATCAACCGATGCGCTGGGCTTCGCCAACGCCATCGGCGTCGCCGTCGACATGAAGGCCAACGGCTTTCTCGACCAGACCCGGATCGTGCTGGCACAGCTCTATCAGGCGACCTCAATGCCGCAGCCGGCGGCCCTCTGAGGCCAGGTCGTGACGGCGTTGCGATCCCAAATCGTCGGGTGCGGCGCCTATCTGCCCGAACGGATCGTCACCAACCAAGACCTCGCTGCCCGCCTCGACACGTCCGACGCATGGATCCGGCAGCGCACCGGCATCGCCGAGCGCCGGGTCGCCGCGGTCGGCGAGCTGACCTCCGACCTCGCCACACGCGCCGCCGCACATGCGCTCGACAGCGCCGGCATCGACGGCAGCGAACTCGACCTGATCGTCCTCGCCACCGCCACCCCCGACAATACCTTTCCGGCAACCGCTGCCAAGGTGCAGGCGCGGCTCGGCATGCATCGCGGCGCGGCATTCGATATCCAGGCGGTCTGTGCCGGGTTCGTCTTCGCGCTCGCCACCGCGGACAATGCCTTGCGGCTGGGCCAGGCGCGCACGGCATTGGTGATCGGCGCCGAGACGTTCTCCCGGATTCTCGATTGGGAGGATCGCAGCACCTGCGTGCTGTTCGGTGACGGCGCCGGCGCCCTGGTGCTGCAGGCGGTGCCCGATCCGGGGCCGCACGGCCGACAGGTCCTGTCGAGCCATCTGCATTCGGATGGCCGCCTATACGACATTCTGTATGTCGATGGCGGGCCGTCCTCGACGCGCAGCATCGGGTTTCTGCGGATGGAAGGGCGCGAGGTGTTCCGCCGCGCAGTCCAGCATTTGTCCGAGGTCGTGGACGAGGCGCTTGCCGCCAGCCGGATTAGTGCGGCCGACCTCGATTGGCTGGTGCCGCATCAGGCCAACAGCCGGATCATCGAGGGGGTGGGACGCAAGCTCGGGCTGTCACCCGACCGAGTGATCACGACGATCGCGCAGCATGCCAACACCTCGGCCGCGTCGATCCCGCTTGCGCTCGCGAGCGCGGTGGCCGATGGCCGGCTCCAGCCCGGACATCTCGTCCTGATCGAGGCGCTTGGCGGCGGGTTGAGCTGGGGCGCCAGCCTGATCCGCTGGTAGCCTGTCGCGAGGCGGCGCGCGGGCTACCGCGAAAGAGGACAACGCTTTGGAATTTGACGCGATTTTCCGGCCGGGGTAACCTCCGCGAAAAGCGGGGAGGGCCGGATGGCCGGGCATACGGTAACGCGCGCGCAACTCAGCGAGGCGGTCTATCAAGAGGTCGGCCTGTCGCGCAACGAATCGGCCGAATTGGTCGAGGCGGTGATCGCCGAAATTTCGGGTGCGCTGGAACGCGGCGAGATGGTCAAGATTTCGTCCTTTGGCAGCTTCGCGGTGCGCCAGAAAGGACAGCGCATCGGGCGCAATCCGAAAACCGGGCAGGAAGTGCCGATCAGTCCGCGCCGGGTGCTGGTGTTCCGCGCCAGCCATGCGCTGAAGGACCAGATCAATAGCGGGCTGGGCGACGCCGGCGCGGCTGCGGCGGCCGAGCGGACAGCAGCCAAGGCACCGGGCTGAGGTGGCCCCGCCCGCGGAAGTTCGGGCGGACGAGACCGAGCCGGCTCGGCACGACGGCAAATCGCTCGGCGCCTATCGCACCACCGGCGAGGTGGCGGCGGCGCTCGACCTGCCGCCGCATGTGCTACGCTTCTGGGAAGCGAAATTCCCGCAGCTGAAACCGCTGAAGCGCGGTGGTGGTCGGCGCTATTACCGGCCCGAGGACGTCGCCCTGCTGCGCCGCATCCGGCAATGCCTCTACCAGCAAGGCTACACGATCCGCGGCGTGCAGCAGCTGTTGCGCGACGGGACGCTGCGCGGCGATGCACCGCTCCCAGCCGCCGTCGACGACATGAGCGGGACCCAGCCGGCGGAGTTTGCGGTCGCATCGGTGATTGCAGCGGAGGAGCCTGCGAGCGCCCCCCTGCCCGCCTGCGAGCCGCTGCGCGCGACGCTCGAAGAGCTGCGCCGCGAGCTCGTCGAAATCCGCGCTTTGCTCGACCGGCTGACCGCACCCTGACCCTAAAGGGTGTCACCCCGGCTTGAAATCATCCGTCGAGTGGCCTCGGCTCGCTCAAGCTATTCGCGGGCATCGCGGCCGCGCAGCTTTTGTTTTCGCCGCGGCATGGTTCTTCTCGCGGCGACCCGGCGCGCCGCCGCCAACGCCGCACGCGCCCACTCGACAAGCTCTTCGGGTTCGTCGAACAGCCGCTCCGGCGCACGCCAGAACGAGAGGTCGATGAGTTGGCCCGCTTTCTCGTAGTTGAGCGGGGGAAAGGACGCGGCTTCCGCAAAAGCTAGCCGGTTCTCGTCATCGACCCGAAAGTAGAGCGTGTTCTCCGTCACCATTCCGAGCATGAACCCGTCGCAGAAGACGCCGGTCTTGCCGAACATGCGTCGCGTTGTGACGTGACCGAGCGGAGCGAGCTCTTCGCAAAGAAACTCGGCAAAGCTGTCGCTCGCGACCATCTTCCGTCCTCGTCGTGTCCTGGTAATCTTTTATCACGCAAAGTGGGGGATAACGTCCGAGACGAAAAGTTCACGAGTCTCGGCATCGTTCCGGTCGCCGTTGATCAGTAGCTCGATCCCGGCATCCTGGTATTGCCCGATCAAATCGACTGCCTCGGACACCGTCCCGATAAAGCCGGGCGCGGGTTCGCGAAAGGTGAGCTGTTCGGGCGGATAAACAGTACGACCGTGATCGAATTGGCGCTGCTGAAGTCACGGAATGGAGCGTCTGGCCGGGCGCGGTTGCGCGGCTGGGGGCGGGTGGCTATGATGCGGTTTCGGCGGGAGCCGCCTCGGTCGGAGCGTAGCGCAGGCTGGTAGCGCATCAGCATGGGGTGCTGAGGGTCGTGAGTTCGAATCTCACCGCTCCGACCAATCCCGTCTCCCGCGTCGCCGGGCACCGGAACAGGCGCAGGAGGACGGCATGAGCGCTGGCAAACCCGAACTCGAACCGTCTGTCGAACCCTGGCAATGGCCCGAAGCGGAGTGGCGCAAGCGGGTCGATCGGGTCCGCGCCGGGCGCCGGTTGCGGCCGGCGGAATGGCCGGGCGGCGCGCGCTGCGCGGTGGCACTGTCATTTGACAGCGATCACGAAACGAGTGACCTGCGCGATGGCGGCAACTCGATCGGCCGGCTCGCCTGGGGCCAATATGGCAGCCGGGTCGGCGTGCCGCGCATCCTCAAGGTGCTCGAAAAGCACGGGGTCAAGGCCAGCTTCTACGTGCCGGCGGTGACCGCATTGCTGCACCCCGACGAGCAGCGCCGGGTCATCGCCGAAGGCCATGAGATCGGCATCCATGGCTGGATCCACGAGCTGAACTCGATTCTGCCGCGCGAGGCCGAACGCGATCTGATGCTGCGCTCGGCAGATGCCCTCGAAAAGACCAGCGGGGTGCGACCGGTCGGATTGCGCACGCCATCCTGGGATTTCAGCCGGCACACGTTGGAAATCGAGCAGGAGATGGGGCTCGCTTACGATTCGTCGCTGATGTCGGACGAGGATTGCTACGAATTGCTGCTCGACGGCACGCCGACCGGGGTCGTCGAATTACCGGTCGAATGGGTGCGCGACGACGCGGTCTATTTTATGATGAACCGATTTTCGGCGTTGCGGCCCTATACGCCGCCGGGTGATGTGTTCGACATCTTTCGCCGCGAGCTCGACGCCGCCCATGCCGAGGGTGGCATCTTCCAGCTGACCATGCATCCGCATGTGATCGGCTATCGCTCGCGCATCTGGATCCTCGACGAGATCATCCGTCACGCCAAGGCGCATCCGGGGGTGTGGTTCGGGACCCACGCCGAGGTGGTCGATTGGGCGAAACAGCACGCCGCATGACCGCCGGCACTCTATGATCGAAGTGGACGAGCCGCCACCGGACCATAGCGTCCCGGCCCGGTGCGGGTATGTCGCGCTGATCGGCGCGCCCAATGCCGGCAAATCGACTCTGCTGAACCGGCTCGTCGGCCACAAGCTCGCGATCGTCACGCCAAAGGCGCAGACGACGCGCAGCCGGCTTCTCGGCATCGCGATCGAGGGGACGGCGCAGCTCGTCTATGTCGATACCCCGGGCATCTTCGCGCCACGGCGCCGGCTCGACCGGGCGATGGTGTCGGCGGCCTGGTCGGGGGTCGAGGATGCCGATGCGACCGTGCTACTGGTCGATGCGGCGCGCGGCATCGACCGCGACACGCGGCGCATCCTCGACCGCCTGGCGGAACGTCGCCGCCCCTCGATCCTGGCGCTGAACAAGATCGACCTCGTGCGCCGCGATACATTGCTCGGGCTTGCCGCGAGCCTGGCGAAAGACGCCCGGCTCGACCCTGTCTTCATGATCTCCGGGCTGACCGGCGACGGTGTCGCGGATCTGCAGCGCCATCTCGCCGCCACTGTGCCGCCGGGTCCGTGGCTCTTCCCCGAGGACCAGCTCTCGGACGCGCCCGAGCGGCTGATTGCCGCCGAGATCACCCGCGAACAAGTCTTTCTGCAATTGCATGACGAATTGCCCTACGCTTCAACGGTCGAGACCGAGAGCTGGCAGGACCGGCGCGACGGCAGCGCGCGCATCGAGCAGGTCATCTATGTCGAGCGGCCGAGCCAGCGGGCGATCGTGCTCGGCGAAGGCGGGCGGCGGATCAAGGCGATCGGCGCCCGGGCCCGAGCCGAGCTCGAACAGATGCTGGCGCGGCGGGTGCACCTGTTCCTGTTCGTCAAAGTGCGCCAGAACTGGGCCGACGATCCCGAGCGCCTCGCCGCCCTCGGCCTCGACCACACTGCCTGATGCAGTGGACCGACACCGGATTTGTCGTTGCCGTGCGGCCGCATGGTGAGCATGCGCTGATCGTCGAGCTGTTGACCCGCGATCATGGCCGGCATCTGGGGCTGGCGCGCGGCGGGCAATCGCCGCGGCTGCGGGCGGTGCTGCAATTGGGCAATGCAGTTGCCGCGGTGTGGCGCGGCCGCCTCGCCGAGCATCTCGGCACGATCAGCTGCGAGCTGGTGCACGCCCATGCCGCCCGGCTGCTCGACGACCCCGACCGGCTCGCCGGCCTCGCCGCGGCGGCCGCACTCGTCACCGCGACGCTACCCGAGCGCGAGCCGCATGGCGACGTATTCGCCGCTTTTGCCGAGCTGCTCGGCGCCCTCGATTCGGCCGCCGACTGGCAGGCTCGCTATGTCGCCTGGGAATGCAGCCTGTTGGCGGCGCTCGGGTTCGGCCTCGACTTCAGCCGTTGTGCCGCGACCGGTGCCACCACCAGCCTCGCCTATGTCTCGCCGCGCACCGGCCGTGCGGTGTCGCTCGCGGCGGGCCAGCCCTACCATGACAAGCTGTTGCCATTGCCGGCTTTTCTGTGGCGCGACGCGGTCGCCGACGGCACCGACCTCGCCGCCGGGCTGCGCCTGACCGGACATTTTCTGCTGCACCATGTGCTGCTGCCGCAGGGCCATGATCTGCCGCCCGCGCGGCTGCGCCTCGCCCAGCGCCTGCGCCATCGGCCCGTCGCTGCTAGCATCGCCGGCTGAACCGCCCGAGGTGTTTCACCGATGCCTGTGACCGCTCCCGCCGGCGAAATCCGCGAGGTCGATTTCGCGGCCGCACTCGGCGAGCGCTATCTGTCCTATGCACTGTCGACGATCATGTCGCGTTCGCTGCCCGATGTTCGCGACGGGCTGAAGCCGGTCCATCGCCGCATCCTGCACGCGATGGCGCAGCTGCGCCTCGATCCGGCCTCAGGCTATAAGAAATGCGCGCGGGTCGTCGGCGACGTGATCGGCAAGTTTCATCCGCATGGCGAGCTTGCGGTCTATGACGCACTGGTGCGGCTCGCCCAGGATTTCGCGCAACGCTACCCGCTGGTCGACGGCCAAGGCAATTTTGGTAACATCGACGGCGATAATGCCGCCGCCATGCGCTACACCGAGAGCCGGCTGTCGGCCGTGGCACAGGCGATGCTCGACGGCATCGACGCGGATGCCATCGATTTTCGCCAGACCTATGACGGCGAGGACCGCGAGCCGGTGGTGCTGCCGGCGCGATTTCCGAACCTGCTCGCCAACGGCGCCTCCGGCATCGCGGTCGGCATGGCGACCAATATTCCACCGCACAATGCCGGCGAATTATGCGCGGCGCTGTTGCGGCTGATCGATGAACCCGGGATCGGCATCGAGGCGCTCTGCGCGCACCTGCCCGGCCCGGATTTCCCGACTGGCGGTGTGCTGGTCGAGCCGGCGGAGAACGTCCGGCAAGCCTATGCAACCGGCCGTGGCGGTTTCCGCCTGCGGGCTCGCTGGGAAAAGGAGGAATTGGGCCACGGCACCTATCAGGTCGTCGTGACCGAGATGCCCTATCAGGTGCCGAAAGGCCGGCTCGTTGAAAAGATCGCCGGTCTGCTCGAAGAGAAGAAGCTGCCGTTATTGGCCGATATCCGTGATGAGTCGACCGAGGATGTGCGCCTCGTGCTCGAGCCGAAGACGCGCAATGTCGAGCCCGAGATGCTGATGGAGCAGCTGTTTCGCCTGACCGAGCTGGAAATCCGGGTGCCGCTCAACCTCAACGTGCTCGATCCGGCCGGCGTGCCGCGGGTCATGAGCCTGAAGGAGGCGCTGCAGGCATTTCTCGACCATCGCCGCGAGGTGCTGCTGCGCACCCGCCGCCATCGCCTCGCCGCGGTCGGCCGCCGCCTGGAAATCCTCTCTGGCCAGATCATCGTCTATCTGAACCTCGACGAGGTGATCCGCGTGATCCGCGAGGCGGACGACCCGAAGGCCCGGATCATGGCGCGCTGGGCATTGAGCGAGGTCCAGGCCGAGGCGATCCTGAACCTGCGGCTGCGGGCGTTGCACCGGCTCGAAGAGATCGCGATCCGCAAGGAGATGGCGACGCTATCGGCGGAGCAGGCGGGGATTGAGCGACTGCTGGCGAGCGAGCGGCGGCAGTGGCGCGCGGTAGCGAAGGAAATCGCCGAGATCGCGACCGAGTTCGGCGGGGACACCGCGCTCGGCCGCCGCAGGACCACGATCGGCGAGGCGCCGCCACCCATCGAGATCGCGGCCGAAGCCCCGGTCGGGCGGGAGGCGGTGACGGTGTTGTGCTCGGCCAAGGGCTGGGTGCGCGCGGTCAAGGGTCATAACATCCCGGCCGCCGAGCAGCGCTACAAGGAGGGTGACGGGCCGCGCTTTGCAATCGCCGCCGACACCGCCGACCGGCTGATCGTCTTCGCCACCAATGGCCGCTTCTACACCCTCGCGGTCGATCGGCTGCCGGGCGGCCGCGGCCAGGGCGAGCCGCTGCGGCTGATCGTCGATCTGCCGAACGAGCACGATGTCGTCGCGATGTTCCCCTATCGCCCGGGCATGGAGCTGTTGCTCGTCGCCAGCGACGGGCGCGGCTTTGTCGTCGCCGGCGAGGAGGCGGTGGCCCAGACCCGCGGCGGCAAGCAGGTGCTGATCCCGGGCGAGGGTGCGACGGCGCGGATCTGCCTGCGCGCCGAGGAGGGCGACGCGGTGGCGCTGGTCGGCGACAACCGGCGGATGCTGGTGCTCGGGCTCGACGACATCCCGGTGATGAGCCGCGGGCGCGGCGTGATCCTGCAGCGCTACCGCTCGGGCGGTCTCGCCGACGCCAAGGTGCTGCGCCTGGCCGATGGGCTCAGCTGGGCGCAGGGCGAGACCCGCACCCGCACCGAAGCCGATCTCACACCCTGGCGCGGACCGCGCGGCAGCGCCGGACGCCTCGTCCCCCCCGGCTTTCCGCGCTCCAACAGATTCGGCTGAGCCGAGCAGATGTCGCGATCGCATCACCTCGGACCGGGAAAAGCCGCTTATAGTTCGCCCCAATCGGGCACGCGGCTTAAAGGCGGCGCGGGCTGCGGTCGATATTGATAGGCTCGTGTCCATGGGCGCGGCGCCGGACCCTCGGCAAGCGGCTTTTGCGCCAATGTCTGGCACAGCGACAGCCAGCCGCGATCAAAGGCGCACGCCATGCCGGCCATATAGATGCGCCAGATGCGATAGCGCTCGATGCCGGCAGCGGCGATCGCCGCGTCGCGCGCCTCGTCCAGCCGTCGCACCCAATGCAGCAGGGTCGGCGGGTAGTGCGGGCGCAGATCCTCCATGTCGAGAATTTCGAGACCGGCGCCGGCGATCTCGTACAGCACCCGCGAGATATGCGGCAGTTCGCCACCGGGAAACACAAACTCGTCGATAAACTCGCCGCCCGGCGGCCCCTGCGGCTGGCCATCGCGCCGGGTAGCGGTGATCCCGTGGTTGAGCGCGAGCCCACTCGGTCGCAACAATCGCGCAATCGTCGCGAAATAACGCGGCAGATTGGCGATCCCGACATGCTCGTACATGCCGACCGACACGACCCTGTCGAAACCGGCGGCCATTTCGAGCTCGCGGTAATCCTGCCGCCGGATCTCCACCCGCCCGGCAAGCCCCAATTTAGCGACTCGTTCGCGCGCATAGGCGAATTGCTGGTCGCTCAACGTGATGCCGACCCCCTCGATGCCGTAACATTGCGCCGCCCGGCACAACAGCCCGCCCCAGCCGCAGCCGATGTCGAGCAGGCGCTGACCGGGTGCGAGGCGCAATTTGCGGCAGATATGGTCGAGCTTCTGCTCTTGCGCGGTGTCGAGGTCCTCCTCGCCGCTGATGAAATAGGCGCAGGAATAGATCATCAGCCGGTCGAGCCACAGCCGGTAGAACTCGTTCGACACATCGTAATGGTAGGCGATCGCCGCCGCGTCGCGCGCCCGGCTGTGGCGGAACGGACGATGTGCGGCGAGCCGGCCAAGGCTACGCAACATGCGTGATCGGCCGAGCTGCTCGGCGATGCCGATCCCGATGTCGAGCACATCTTGCAGGCGGCCCTCCACCTCGATCTCGCCCCGGACATAGGCGCGCGCCAGCCCGGCAATGTCTCCGCTCAGAAACCGGCGCATCAGCCGCGGTGTGTTGAGCGCGATCGTGACCCGCGGGGCGGCCGTGAAATCGAACGTCTCGCCATCCCAAAACTTGATCCGCAGCGATGGCGGCGCGCCGGCAAAACGCTCGCCGAGCCGGACGAGAAACCGGTGGCGCAGGGAGCCGATGTGCAGCAAGCGCAAAGAGCTCGTCCTCCCAATCCTGTCCGTGGCGCCTTATGGCGGCAACCCGATCTGGTCAACGCAGGTCGGACAGCGCATGATCATTCGATCGATGCCGGTTGTCCGGCGATGGCGCCGACCAGGAGGAAAGCCGCCATGAAGATCGTCACGGTTGAAGATTTGCATTGCGACGCCGGCTGGCGGGTCAATTCATTTCTGAAGGTCACCACCGATGACGGTCTCGTCGGCTGGTCGGAATATATGGAGGGCTATGGCGCGCAAGGCTTGACCGGTGTCATCCGGAAGCTCGCCGACCGGTTCCTGATCGGCCGCGACCCGCGCCCGGTCGAGGCGATCTCGACCCTGCTCTATGCGGCGACGCGCCAGGCAGCGGGCGGCATCAACCAGATGGCAATCGCCGCCATTGAAAATGCGCTGGTCGATATCAAGGCCAAGGCATTGGGCATCCCGGTCTACGAGATGCTGGGCGGGCCGGTGCGCGACCGGTTGCAGCTCTACTGGTCGCATTGCGGCACCTATCGCGCCCGCCACGCCGACCATATCGAGGAATGGGCCGGAGTCCCGCCGGTGCGCTCGCTCGACGACATCGTCGCCCTCGGCGAGGAGGTGCGGAAAAAGGGCTTCAAGGGGCTCAAGACCAACCTGATCCGCTTTGACCGCGGCAAGCCATACATGTATGGCCCTGGCACCGGCAACCCACCGGGCTTCCCCGGGCTCAATGCCGACAGCCAGATCGCCGAGGCCGCGATCGCCCAGCTGGAGGCGTTCCGCCGCGGTGCCGGCCGCGAGGTCGGGCTCCATCTCGACACCAACTTCAACTACAAGATCGACGGCTATATCCGGTTGGCGCGGGCGCTCGAACCGCTCGACCTCGTCTGGCTCGAAATCGATCTCTACGATCCGAAGGGTCTGGCATTGGTCCGCCGTTCGGCCCGCACCCCGATCTCGTCCTGCGAACATTGTATGGGCGGCGCCAGTTCCGCCCCTATTTCGAGGAGCAGGCGGTTGATTACGCGATCATCGATGTCGCCTGGAACGGCATTCTCGAATCGATGAAGATCGCGGCGCTGGCCGACGCCTATGAGGTCAATGTGGCACCGCACAATTTCAACGGCCATTTGGGCTCGCTAATCAGCGCGCATATGTGCGCCGTCGTGCCGAACTTCAAAGTCATGGAAATCGATATCGACGACGTGAAATGGAAGGACGACATCGTGACCCGGCCGCCGGTCATCGAGAATGGCGACCTGTTGCTGCCGACCGGCCCCGGCTGGGGTGCCGATGTCAACGAGGAGTTTGTCCGCGCCCACCCGCCGCGGCGCTAGCAACGGGGATCGGTCGCGAGGTGATCGCCGGGGCTGGGCGCTAAGCCCATTCGCCAGGAGCGCCGACCGCCCACGCCGCCAGAAAAACCCGTCCGTCGACCACCTGCACCGCGACGCGCCCGGCTGTTCCCTCGTCGGGGGCCTGCGCATTGCCGCTTTCGAGATCGATGACCCAGCCATGCAGCGGGCAGGTGACGACGCAGCCGCGGATAAACCCCTCCGACAGCGGCGCGCTTTGATGCGGGCAGCGATTTACCAGAGCAAAGACGCGATCGTCGGCGGTGCGAAACACCGCAATCGGATTCGGCTTTCCCGGCGATCGTTTCACCCGCCGCGCGCCTTCCCGCGGAATGTCGTCGATCCTGCCGATTTCGACCCAGCTCTCGTCCGGCATGGCTCAACGCACCTCTGCCAGGACCGGGCATATCCGATTGTTGCGCACCCCGCACCTCGCTCGCTGTCGCTGCTTGCTCAGCGGTCAGCATAACGGCAAGTGACGCCGGCGAAACCCGATTATTCCGTTCCCTGAAGAGCGGAGCGCGCATGACGGGACTGACCGAGCGACCGGGGTCATGCGCACGTTTTGCCGGCGTGCTGGAGGAGCGCGAAGGCGTTGCGGGCGGACGCGATAAGGCGCAGGCTGCGTCCCAGGATCTGCGTGACGGGAGGAATGATCATGAGCGACGTAACCCAGGACTTTAATTTTTTGCAGGGCGTCAAGGTCGTGGATTTCACCCAGTTCGAGGCCGGCACGACCTCGACCGAGGTGTTGGCCTGGTTCGGCGCCGAGGTGGTCAAGATCGAGAACCCGGGCCGCGGCGACCCCGGGCGCCGGCTGCGCCCCGGCAAGCCCGACGACGACCCCTGGTATTTTCACCAGTTCAACGTCAACAAGAAGTCGCTGGCGATCAATCTGAAATCGCCAAAAGGGCTTGAAATCGTCAAGGACATGCTGAAGCAGGCCGATGTCACGGTCGAGAATATGGCGCCGGGCACGATCGAGCGTCTCGGCCTCGACTACGAATCGGTCAAGAAGATCAACCCCCGCATCATCTATTGCCAGATCAAAGGGTTTGGCAGCGGCAGCCCGCATGAGAAGGGTCTCGCCTTCGACATGATCGCGCAGGCCGCCGGCGGCCCGATTAGCGTCACCGGCTATCCCGACATGCCGCCGGTCAAGCCTGGCCTCTCCTTTGGCGACACCGGCACCGGCATGTTGATGGCGGCGACGATCCTCGGCGCGTTGCACGAGCGCAACCGCACCGGCCAGGGCCGGCGGCTGCAACTGGCGATGCAGGACGCGATGATCCATTACATGCGCACCTGCTTTTGCACGATGGCGCGCACTGGCAAGCCGGCGCCGCGCAACGGTGCCAAATCGGGCGGCGGCAACAATGCGCCGTCGGGGCTTTATCCGGCCAAGGGCGGCGGCCCCAATGACTATGTCTACCTGACAACGAGCCGGGCCAATCCCGAGCATTGGTCGCGGCTGATGAAGCTGATTGGTCGCGAGGACTTGATCGAGGACCCGCGCTTTGCGACCGGCGACCTGCGCGTCAAAAACGAAAAGGAACTGGACGCGATCATCGGCGAATGGACCCGCCAACACGACAAGCGCGAGGCGATGGAGAAGCTGATCGCGGTCGGCGTGCCGTCGGGCGCGGTGTTCGACACGATGGAATTGTTGAACGAGCCGAGTTTTGAGGAGCGCGGCCTGATGCAGGTCGTGCACCATCGCCAGGGCGACTACAAGATGGCGACGTGGCCGGTGCGCGTCGACGGCAAGACGGTGCGGCTGAAGCCGTCGCCGGCGCTTGGCGGCGACAGCGCCGAGGTGTTGCAGAACTGGCTCGCGATCGGCGCCAGCGACCTGGAAGAACTGCGCCGCGACGGCGTCCTCTAGGCAGTCGGCTCGTCACTCCTCTCCGCCACATCATTCGGCGGAGAGGAGTGGGGCGAGGATGGGCGAAAAGAGGTTGTCGGCGCCTGCCTGCGCCCAGGCTTATCGGCCGCTTTGCGCGACGGGACAAAGCCGGGGACGGCCCGCGATGGGACCCGACGCTATCGGCTATTCCCTCCCCTAACTCAGCTACCCGCGGCTCGGGCGATGTGAGGACCGCATGCGGCTGCGGCTTTACGAGAATTATCGTTTCGTGCTGTACGCGCCATTTTACGCAGCGCATGCGATCGGCGCCTACGCGGCCGAAGGGCTGGCGGTCGAGATGTTGCCGTCGCCAGGCGTCGGCAAAGCCGAACAGGCGTTGATCGACGGCGATGTCGATGTGCTGTGGGCGGGACCGATGCGGGTGGCCAAGCACCATGACGCCCACCCCGGCTCGCCGCTCATCTGTTTTGCCGAGGTGGTTGGCCGCGACCCGTTCTCGATCGTTGGGCGGCTGCCCAATCCCGGTTTCCACCTCGCCGATCTCGCAAGGCTGCGATTTGCCAGCGTCAGCGAGGTGCCGACCCCGTGGCTGTGTCTGCAACAGGATCTGCGCGAGGCCGGGATCGACCCGAGCCGGCTCGATCGTGTCAGCGACCGCGCAATGGCGGAAAATCTCGAAGCGCTGCGTTCCGGGAGCTTGGACGCCATTCAAACTTTCGAGCCGGTGACCGAGCAGGCGCTGTCCACTGGTGCGGGTCATCTCTGGCACGCCGCCAGCACGCGCGGCCGCACCAGCTACACCGCGCTGGTCACAACCCGCGAGCGGCTGCAATGCGACCCCGAACCGCTGCGGCGCATGGTGCGGGCGATCTATCGCACCCAGCAATGGCTGCACGCGCACACTGCCGCCGAGCTCGCCGCGGTGATCGCCGGATATTTTCCAACGCTCGGCCGGGATGTGCTGACCGGTGCACTGTCCCGCTATCGGGCGCAGGAGATATGGGACCGCGATCCGGGATTGCCGGAGAACGGCTTTGCGCGGTTGTGCCACGCTCTCGCCTCGAGCGGTTTCATCGCCCGCCCGGCGAGTTACCTGGAGTGCGTCGACAACCGCCTCGCCCGGCAGATCATCGCCGAATAGGACGAACCGGCGGGGCTGCAACAATCCGCGACGCAGCCGATGTTCCATGCCAAAGCCGAGCGCCAGCCCGGCGGCGCTGAACGGCGGGCCGCGCTGCCCATTGCGACCGCGAGACCACGGCGGGGTCCAAGGGTTGGGGAACTTCCCGCAGAGTTCACAATAGAACTAGAATAATTTGTCACTCCGGTCTTTTTTCCGGCAGCTGCGTTTTCCATCTATCCGGCAATGCCGGCACGATTGTGGGCAGCGCACCGTCAGCAACGCAGAACAGTGGAGGGAGATGCAGGAGATGCCGACAGTAGACGAAATCGCCCAGGAAAAGCAGCGGATTTCCGAGCGTTTGGCACGCCTCGACGCAGAGCGGGCCAAGCTCGCCGACGAACTGAACGAACTGGAGATTGCCGAGCGGGTCCTGTCGCGCTTTGGCAAGGCCGCTGCTACCGAGCGGCGCCGCCGGGGGCGGCCGGTGCGGACCGCGCCCAGCGGCCGCGAACACCGCAGCCGCTCGCCGGCGCCCGTAAACGGCCCATCGGTCAGCGATGCGACGCTGCAGGTGGTCGAGACCCATCGCGACGGCCTGACCGCCGCCGAAATCCAGAATTGCCTGTCGCGCGATTTCGGGCTCACGGTCAGGCCCAATCACCTCGGCATCGCATTGCAGCGGCATCGCCGCGCCGGCCGGCTCGAGAGCCGCGATGAGCGCTGGTATCCGCCACAAACGGCACTCGCGGAAATGCCGTCTCAGGCGATGACCGGGTAACCTGCAACAGGGTTGTCGGCAGGCGTACCGGTCCCGAGACAAGCGATCCCGCCGCCGGCAGCGCACCACTCGACATCGCGGCCGCCCATCCAGCCAGAAACGGCTTGGTCAACCCACGCCGTTCTGGCCGAACCAAGGGCTGCGCCTTACAGCTTCAACAGCCGTCGCGCATTGCCGTTCAGCAGCTTTTCCTTATCCTCCGGGCACAATGGCAGGGTCTCGGTCCATTTCGTGCCGGGCGGGTTGTCGACAAACGGATAGTCGACCGAAAACATAATCCGGTCGATCCCCATCTCCATCACGCAGCACAGCAACGCCGGGTCGGAAAAGAAGCCGCTCGTTGTGATGTAGAAATGCTCGCAGAACACCTCGCGGAACCCCTTGCCGCCCTTGCCGTCGCGAGCGAACCCCATATTGATCCGCCACAGATAGAACGGCAGTCCTTCACCGAGATGGCCGATGATGATCTTCAAGCCGGGATATTTGTCGAAGACGCCGCTCAATACCAGGCGCACGCCTTGCGTTGCAGTCTCGACCGTGAAGCCCCAGGCGGCGCGCAGCAGTGACGGGTATTGCCGCACATAATCCTGGTAATAGGCCTCGACGACGGCCGGATGCGGCACCGACGGGTGCATGTAGAGCGGCACGTCGAGCGCCGCCGCGCGCTCGAAGATCGGCCAAAACCGTTTGTCATCGAGAAATAGCCCGTTGGTCAGGCCATTGACGAGGGCACCCTTGAAGCCGAGCCGGGTCACTGTGCGCTCGAGTTCGTCGGCAGCCGCCTTCGGATCCGGGGTCGGGATCGCGGCAAAGGCGGCAAAGCGGTCGGGGTGGGCGCGCACCGTTTCGTGGAGCCGGTCGTTGGCGCCGCGCGCCAGCCTGACCGCGGTCTCGGCATCGAGCTTCTGCAAGCCCGGATTGGCGTGCGACAGCACCTGCAGATCGATGCCGGCCTCGTCCATTTCCTTCAGGCGCAATGCGCCGACATCGTCGAGCCGCTCGATCAGCCGCGGCGCATTCGGCGCGTCGATCCCGGTGAAGTGCTGCTTGACCTCGGGATCGTAATAATGCTCCTCGAGGGCAATGATGTAGGGCCTGCCTGCCATGATTCGCCTCCCACTGCTACCCGCTCGGGCTGCCGACTTCTAGCAGGCCGCCGCACAGCTGTCATCGGCACCACCCGGCGCGCCAGACCGCGGCGTTCACCCGAGCTTCAGCCACAGCAGAGCGAGCCCGCCCGCGAGCCAGCAATAATAAGCGAACGGATCGAGCGCCGCCGTTTCCTCGCGGCGGTGAAAATAGCGCATCAGGAAAGCGGTGCTGGCAAAGGCGGTGATCCCGGCGATGATGCCGGCGCTCCATAGCAGCCCGGCGCCAAACCCCGCGCCCGCCGCGCTGCCAGCGATCGCGGCGCCATGCGCGTGCAGCAGCTTCGGGATCTCCAGAACGGCCGCACCGGCGATGATCGGCGTCGCCAGCAGAAACGAGAACCGGGCTGCATCCTCGTGCCGCAGCCCGACCAAGAGCCCGCCGACGATCGTCGCACCAGAGCGCGAGATTCCCGGGAAAAACGCCGTCGCCTGGCACAGCCCGACAAAACCGGCATCGAACCAGCCGGCACCAGCCAGTTCGCGCCGCTCGACCGCGGCAGTGGCGCGGCGCCGCAGCCTTTCGCCGGCAAACAGCACAATGCCGTTGCCGATCAGGAAAGCGGCCGCAATCAGCGGCGACCCGAAGAGATGGCGCAGCGGCTTTTCAAAGACAAAGCCCAGCACCACCGCCGGCAGCGTCCCGAGCACGAGCAGCACGAGCAGATGGCGGGTCTGCTGGACCGTCCTGCGGGTGGCACCGCCGCGGCCCAAGGCGGCCAGCGCCAGGCTCAACCATTCGCGCCAGAAATACACCAGGAGTGCGGTTGCGGTGCCGACATGCAGCACGACCAGAAACGGCAGAAATCTCGGCGAATCCTGGTCGATGTGCCAGCCGAGCAATGCCGGCAGGATCACGGCATGACCGAGGCTGCTGACCGGAAACAGTTCGGTGACGCCTTGAAACACCGCAAGGATGATCGCCTGAAGCCATGTCATATCAGACTGCGCGCCCTAGTGGTGGATCACAACCCGCCGCAACAGCATCCGCTTTGCCCCCGCAGGCAACAACGCCGTCCTGGGCCGATCACGCGCCCCGCGCCGTTCTCAGTGACGCAATTGCGCCAACGGACCGGTTTCGCTCGGCGCGGTGGACGCATGAGCGACACACGGATGCGCCGGGTACTGTGCCGATGACAGCCTAGCCGATCAAACTTCGCCGACAATGCCCGTAAATCGGCCGGGCCGCGATTGTCCTGCCCGCGGTTGAAAGCCGGGCCATGGCGAATCAGACGATCCCGTCCATGACCTTGATGATGTCGGCGAGCGCGCGATCCGGACCATAAAAATGCATCAGCTGCTCGCGGCCCCAGGCCATGACCGGAGATTTAACCATCATCAGCTGGGCGAGCTTGCGCGAATTCTGTTGCGCTGCGATGACCTTGGGCTGCTGACGGCGCTGATAGAGCCGCAACGCCGCCGGCAGATAGGCTGCATCGCTGCGCGACAGTTCGTCGGCCAGCGCCGCCGCCGACAGCATCGCCATCGACGCTCCGACCCCTGCCGTGGGGAGGAACGCGTCGGCGGCGTCACCGAGCAACACCGTGCGGCCCGCCACCCATTGGTCGGCGCGCACATCGCGCAACGGCCACAGGAACGGGTCAGGATCGCGCTCGACAATGTCGAGGACGGTGCTCGCCACCGGCTCGCGCAGGTGGGTCCGCAATGCCGCGGTGAAGTGGTGACGCCCCGCCGCGGCGAGGGACGCCGCCGGGCCGGCGAGCACGACACCAATCCCATCAAGATACGGATAGAGCCCGATCATGAAGCCGGCGCCCCAATATTCCCGCACCGTTTCGGCCGGCAGCAATTCGGCCGGGGCCGGGGATACGAGACAGGCCCATCCGGTATCAAAGGCGTGGATCGCACCCTCTGGCAGGATCAGCTCGCGCACCCGGGAATTGATCCCGTCGGCACCGACCACGAGATCGAAATCGCCAACCGACCCGTCGCTGAACGTGACGCTGGCGGCGCCATCCGCAGCGTCGATGTCGGTGACCGTCGCTTCGAAGATCATGCGATCAGCCGCGACCCGGCTCGCCAGCAAGTCGATCAGTTCGGCGCGGCGGAGCCCGCAGATCGGCCCGTAGCGGTCGAACAGCGCGGCGAGATCGGCTTGCTGCATCTGCTGGCCGACGCCGTTCCACAATTGATAGATGCCGAGCGGCGTGCTGGTTTCGACAAATTCCCGGTAGAGCCCGAGACCGTGCAGCACCCGGCTGCCGACCGGATAGAGGCCGAGATTGTAGCCGCGGCACCGGCTCGCCGCGTTGCGCTCGACAATCGCCGCACCCACTTCGAAATGATCGAGCAGCGCCGCCAATGTCAGACCGGCAATCCCGGCGCCGACGATCAGGGTGCGGAACCGGCCCTCCGCCGCCTGGCTGGCGCGTGCTGCGATCGTCATTCCCGACACCTCTTTCCCGGCAAACAATGCTCGACCCTGGCCGTCACGCTGCGGAGCTTATACCGTGATGATTAGCAGGGTCTTTCGAACAGGGTGCACCGACCGATCCACGATCGGGAGACCGCGATGGAGGGAGGAGACAGCGATGCAAGCGGCGATCATGGTGCCGGGAGAAGATGGCGGCCGATGGGACATCCGCGATGTACAGCGGCCATTGGTCGGCGCCGGGCAGATCCTGGCGCGGGTTCACGCCGCCTCGCTGAACCGGGCCGAAATGCGGGCAATGCACAATTTGCGCCTTGATCCGGGGAAACCCGCGCCGGTCGAGCGTGCAGCAGGCGGCGATGCCGCGGGCGAGGTGGTCGGAATCGGCGCCGACGTTTCCGGATTCAAACCCGGCGACCGGATCATGGGGCGGTGCAGCGGCGGCTTTGCCGAATACGCGGTGATCGACGCGCGCGAGGCAATGCCGATGCCCGAGGCTCTGTCCTGGGAAGAGGCCGCCTGCGTGCCGATCGTCTTTGTCGTTGTCCATGACGCGCTCTATGCGAGCGCACAGCTGCGCGCCGGCGAAACCGTACTGGTCACAGCCGCCTCCTCCGGTGTCGGGGTCGCGACATTGCTGCTCGGCAAGCTGATCGGCGCCAGGGTGATCGGCACCTCGCGCTCTGCCGAAAAGCTCGAAAGGCTGAAGGGGTACGGGCTCGATGCCGGCATCCTGACCGGCAGCGAGGGCTTTGCCGCTGCGATCGCGCCCGTGATCGGCGCGGCGGGGGTCGATATGATCGTCGACAATATCGGCGGCGATGTGTTCCCCGCCTGTCTCGAGGCGCTCGCGGTCGGCGGCCGGTTTGTCACGATCGGGCGGATGAGTGGCGTCCTGAAGGGCGAGCTCGACCTCGACCGGCTCGCGCTGCGCCGGCTGCACCTCTGCGGTGTCAGCAACCGGCTGCGCAACTCGGCACAGCGGGCCGAATCGACAAGGCGGTTTGTCGCCGATTTGCTGCCGGCATTGCGCGACGGCAGGCTCCGGCCGATCGTGGACCGGATTTTTCCGCTGAGCGAGATCGCCGCCGCGCAGGCCCATCTCGAAGCCGACCGGCATGTCGGCAAGGTCGTGATCCGGATTTGACAATTGGAGGAAAGCATGAGCTACGAGCACATCCTGGTCGAGCGCGAGGACGGGGTCGGCACCGTCACCCTGAACCGCCCCGACAAGCTCAATGCGATGAACCGCAAGCTTTCGGGCGAATTGCGCGACGCGGTCAGGGAATTCGACGCCGACGACGCGATCGGCTGCATCGTCATCACCGGCGCCGGCGACAAAGCCTTTTCCGCAGGCGGCGACATCCACGAGCAGCGCGAGGACGATCGCCGTTTCTCGCAGCAGGAGCTCGACGCGCGCCGCAGCCGCGGCAGCTACGAGATCGCCGCCAGCGCCAAGCCGACGATCGGCATGTTGAACGGCCTCGCCTATGGCGGGGCGGCGGTTCTGGCCTCCTCGCTCGATATGCGGGTCGGCTGCGAGAATACCCGCTTCCGCTTTCTGGCCGCCGCCTATGGCCGGATCAACAGCACCTGGACCCTGCCGAACCAGGTCGGCTGGCCGATCGCCAAGGAATTGCTGTTCACGGCACGCGTCGTCGAGGCCGAGGAAGCCTACCGCATCGGGCTCCTGAACCATCTGGTGCCGCGCGCGCAGCTGCGCGAAAAGACGATGGAGCTGGCCCGCCTGATTGCCGGCAACAACCGTGCCGCAGTAACCGGCGTCAAGGCGCTGCTGTTGAAGCAGATGGCGCAAAACCTCGAACAGCAATACGAGGAAGAGCGGCACTACACGACCCATGTCGTGCGCGGCGCGCGCGCCGAGGAGGCGTTTCCCGAATTCATCGCCCGCCGCGGTCGCCCGCTCGCCTGACGCGGCCCGCTCCTCGCAATGACGATGCGGGTCAGCCGACGCGGTGCTGTTCGACAAAGGCCCAGTCGACATCGAGCCCGAAACCCGGCTTGTCGGCGATCTCCAAATAGCCGTCGCGCAGTTTCGGGTGGTCGTGGAACAGGCCGTAGGCGAGCGGGTCCTGTTCGGGGCCGCCATGCGACTCGACACCAAAGCTGCAGCGCGGCTGGGCCAGCACGATATGAGCGTGGATTTCGGGTGCCGTATGCGGTGCGACGACGACCCCGTGCTGTTCGGCCAACTGCGCGACACGCAACGCCTCGGTAAAGCCGCCAGCCCGCGTCGCATCGAACTGCACAAAGCGGATGCCGCCCTGGGTCACGAAATCGCGCACCGTGAAGCGGGTCAGCTCGCGCTCGCCATGCGCCAGCGGGATCGGTGTGGCCGCCGCCAGCCGCGCAAAATCAGCCGGTTGCAGATACCAGTGCAAGGGCTCCTCGAGCCAGAAGATGCGGTGCGGCTCGACCGCATGGGCAAAATCGATGCAATCGGGCAGGTCATAGGCGGCGTTCATGTCGAGCATCAAGAGTGGTGCGTCGCCGATCGCCCGGCGCACCGCGCCGATCCGCTCCGCCTCCTCGGCGACCGTGCCGGCGCCGGTCTTCAGCTTGACCGCGCGATAGCCGAGCTTGATGAACCGGGCCATCTCGACACCATAATCGCGGTCGGTCGCACCCGGCCGGTAATAGCCGCCGGTCGCATAGGTAAAGATCGGCCGGTTCTCGCCGCCGAGGAGCCGATAGACTGGCAGCCCCGCCGCCTTGCCCTTTATGTCCCACAGCGCGATATCGATGCCGCCGAGCGCCGCCATGAACTGGGTCCGCTCACCGCGCGGCACCGGCGGCGGCAGCCCGCCCCTGCCCTCGATCCGTCCGGGCCCCGGCGAGGTCAGCGCGAACAGCTTCTCCCACACCGCCACATGTGCCAGCGCGTCCATGCCGCGAATGACCTCGCCGCAACGCGCGACCCACTCGCAGATCTTCGGCATCGGCGAATTGTGGATCTCGCCATAGCCGGTGAGGCCGTTATCGGTCGTCACCTCGACCAGGACGACACTCCAGGCTCGCATCGGCTCGTGCGCGGTCCAGGTCTGCGCGGGCCGCGGCAATGAGACCATGTGGGTCTTGACCGAAGCGATTTTCGTCATTGCGGCTCCGTGATGCTGGGGGTTGAGTTGGATACACCTCCGGCGGAGCCGGCGGCTCGGCTTACTATGATGCCGCGGTCAGTTGCCGCCAGCGCGCCAGGCTCTGCGGCGGCCAGACCTCGTCGATCCGGTAGAACACATCGAATGCGCGAGCACCCGGTGGCAGTTCAAGCCATGGGACCTTGCTGCGGGTGAAGATATGCACATCGGGTGCAATCGCCGCCGGATCGTCGAGCGTGCCACCGCACAGCAGCACCGTGTCGCCGGGGGCCGCATGATATTTGTTCCACAGATATGTGCCGCATTTGGCGCAGGCGAAGACATCGTGCGGCCGGCCGCTGTTGCCCGGCGGCACCGGAAAGGCCACGGGCTCGCCGCCCGATACCTCGACAAATTTCCGCTCGATCCACAGATTGAGCGCGAACGCGCTGCCGCTCAGCCGCTGGCAATCGCGGCAATGGCAGGCGTGGACAATCATCGGCGCCGCGGTCAGCCGGTAGCGGATGTCACCGCAGGCGCATCGCCCCTCAAGGCTCATGATCCCTCCGCTTACAACAAAGCCTGGCGCCCAGCTATAGCCGATCGAGGACGCTGGCGCATTGTCGCTACGCGCTGCCGGCGGCGGAGCCCGGCATTGCGGATGAAGGGTGCAGTGGCCAAGCGAAGCTCAGCTCATGGCCGTCGGGATCGGTGATGTGAAAGAAGCGCTCGCCCCAGCTGGCGTCGCGCGGCTCGGTATCCGGGTGGTAGCCGGCAGCGACCAAGCGGGCGTGCAATGCGTCGATGTCGGGATCGTAAAAGATCACCCGCCCCCACCATGACCAGCACCGCTCCGCCGGCTGCGCGATCAGGTTGAGATAGCCGGACCCGGCGCGAAAGCTGGTGAACGATGCGGTCTCGCCGCCATAGAGCATCGCAAAGCCGAGCCCGCGATAAAACCCGACCGCACGCCCCATGTCGTGCGTCGCCAGGGTAACGGCGCTGATGCCGGCGATCATCGCGATGCACGCCGGCGCTCGGCGAGTCGCTCAGGCGCCGGCGAACCCGGCCTCGATCGTGCCGCTGACGACCTTGCGCGCGACCTCCCGCAGCAGCGCCCGGTCCGCTTCGGCCGTGGCCGCCGGCGGAATCCCGGCCACCACGCGGTCGTGGCTATAGGTCGGCACGGCGCCGCCATTGTGCAGGATGCGGTAGTCGAGCGCCTCGCCATTCCTCACCGCGCGGATGCCGCGCCGGATCAGGTTGCGCATCATGATGACCCCGCGGTCGGTCGCGGCCAGATGCTCGAGCCCGTGCCGCGCCACCCCGCCATGGATGCTGACCTGCGC
>DATJTI010000046.1:0-7514 GCA_035503615.1 Allostellaceae bacterium
GCCCTATCATCGCGCACTGCGCCGGCTCGTCTGCGAGACCAAAACGCGGTTTGGCGGCTATCTGCTGCTCGATTGCCATTCGATGCCGTCGGCCGCCGGTGTCGCTTGCGGCGGTGAGGGTGCCGATATCGTGCTCGGCGACTGCCACGGAACCGCTTGCGCCGCCATCATCCTCGACGCCGCCCGCCGGTTTCTGACCGGCCGCGGCTTTACCGTCGCGGTCAACACGCCCTATGCCGGCGGGTTTACCACCGACCATTATGGTAACCCACGGCAACACCATCATGCCTTGCAGATCGAGATCAACCGCGCGCTCTACATGGATGAGCGCGATTACCGGCGCAAACCCGGTTTTGACCGGCTGGCGGCGGAGATGACCGGGTTGATCGAACAGCTGAGCCTCGTTGCGCAGGGCTGCCTGGCCAAGGCCGCTGCCTGAGCCGCCACCCCCGGCGCACCTCCACCGGCCAATTGATCGGCGCTGCTGCGATCCTCATTTGACAAGGGGGCAGGCGCTGGAGAGGGCGATGGCGGAGACCGGGCCGGAGATCGCGGCCGAATTTGCGACCGAACAGGCCGAGTTTGCGAGTGAACAGGATTGGCCGGGCTATACCGAGGAGCAGCACGCCATCTGGCGCCTGCTGTTCGAGCGGCAGCAGAAGCTGCTCGTCGGGCGCGCCTGCGACGAATATCTCGAAGGGCTCGGGGCGCTTGGTGTCGCGGCTGGCGGCATTCCCGATTTTCGCCGCCTCGGCGATGTGCTGGAGGCCGCCACCGGATGGCGCATCGTGGCGGTGACCGGCCTTGTCCCCGACGCGGTCTTCTTCGGCCATCTCGCGCGCCGGCGCTTCCCGTCCACCTGCTTCATCCGGCGGCGCGACCAGCTCGACTATCTGCAGGAGCCGGACGTCTTTCATGATATTTGTGGCCATGTGCCGCTGCTGATGAACCCGGTCTTTGCCGATTATCTGCAGGCTTATGGCGAGGGCGGGCTGAAGGCGCAGGGGCTGGGACACCTGGAGCGCCTGGCGCGGCTCTATTGGTACACGGTCGAGTTCGGTTTGATCGCAACCCCGGCAGGGCTGCGCATCTATGGCTCCGGGATTGTGTCTTCGGCCGGCGAGTCGGTCTATTGCCTCGACGATCCGCGACCGCACCGGCTCGGCTTCGATCTGCGCCGGGTCATGCGCACGCGTTACCGCATCGACCGGTTCCAGGACTGCTATTTTGTCATCGACGATTTCGCCCAGCTGTTCGAGGCGACCCGGCCCGATTTCACGCCGATTTATCGGGAGCTTGCGCGGCTGCCCGACCTTGAGGCCGATGTCGTGCTCGATGGCGAGCGGCAGTTCGCGCCAGCCGCTCCCGGCGTTGGGCAACAAACGGGTGGCGGGCAAAAAAATGGGCCGCAACTCAGCGCGGCCCAAGTTTAGGGAGGAAACGCCTAGAAGACGTACGGTAAGACCACAACCGGCGATCGTTACCGCAGTGCACAATGTAGTGGGTTTCATCGGGATGTCAAGCCGGTTTTTCGAACACGCTGGCATCGTTCAAGATTCCAGGCCGGATCAGGGAGTTAGAGGATGCTGGGCAGAGCTTGCGTGTGCAATGCACAAGGGACAGATTTTTGACGGATCGACGCCTGTCGGACCGCTTGCCGACGCCTCCGCCGCTCGATCGGAACGCGGCTTTGTTCCTCGACATTGACGGCACCCTGCTCGAAATCGCCGACCGCCCCGATCGCGTCCGGATCCCGTCCGCACTGCCGGGGCTGCTCGGCGCTCTGGCCCGCCAGCGTGACGGCGCACTGGCGCTGATCAGCGGCCGGCCGCTCGCCGAGATCGACCGGCTGATGCGACCCTGGCGCGGTGCCGCGGCCGGACTGCACGGCAGCGAGCGCCGACGCGCCGACGGCGGCATCGAACGTCGGCTTGACACCGGCGCCGCCGCGGCGCTCGATCGCATCCGTCCGGCGCTGCGAACGCTCGCCGCGCAGGATGGCGGCCTGATCCTCGAAGACAAAGGTCTGGCGGTGGCGCTCCACTACCGTGCGGCCCCGCAGCGGGCTGAGGAGATCCTGCATTGGGCCGGGGCATTGCAACGCCGATCGGGGTCGGCGCTGCGGCTGATCGCCGGCAAGATGGTTGTCGAGTTTCAACCTTGCGGCGCTGACAAGGGTGCCACGATTGCCGCTTTTCTTGCCGAGCCGCCCTTTGCCGGGCGGGTCCCGGTTTTTGTCGGTGACGATGTCACGGACGAGGACGGGTTCGCCGAGGTCGCCCGCCGGCACGGGATCGCCATTCGCGTCGGCGCGCCGATGGCAACCCGGGCGAGCCACGCTCTGGGCTCGGTCGCCGCGGTCCTGGCGTGGCTACGCGGTGACGGGCGGGCGGGCTGAGGAGGTCGGGCGGGCTGAGGAGGTCGGGCGGACCGGGGACCGCGCCTGGTCGGGAACATCGTCGCCGCGCCGGTGTTGAGCAAGCGGGTAACAGGCGGGGGCAGGCATGATCGAAGGCGAAGGAATAGCAGACGGCACACCGCGAGCGGGTATGCGGCAGCGGGGAAGCGCGCCGGTTTCGTCGCGCAACTGCGCGGTCAATCGCCGGCTCGTCGTTGTCTCCAACCGGGTGGCGGTCGACAGCGGCAAGCCCGATTCGGGCGGGTTGGCGGTCGCAATCCGCGCGGCGCTCGAAGAGAGCGGCGGGATCTGGTTTGGCTGGAACGGCGCGATCGATGACGACACTGCCGGCGAGCCCGACATCTCGGTCCACGATCGCCTGACGTTCGCGACGCTCGGCTTGTCCCAGCGCGATTTTTCCGAATACTATCTCGGATTCGCGAATCGCGTATTGTGGCCGCTGTTTCATTTTCGCGGCTCCCTGGTCGATTTTTCCAGGAGAGATTTCGCCGGCTACTTGCGGGTCAACCGCAAATTCGCCCGCGCCCTGGCGCCGATGCTGCAGCCCGATGATCTGATCTGGGTTCACGACTATCACCTGATCCCGCTCGGCGGCGAACTGCGCCGGCTCGACAGCAGCCAGCCGATCGGCTTTTTTCTGCACACGCCGTTCCCGCCGGCCGAGCTGATGCGGGTGCTGCCCGGCCATCGCGATCTGGTCGAGGCGCTGTGTGCCTATGATCTCGTCGGCTTTCAAACCAAATCGGATTTGCACGGGTTTTGCGATTATCTGACCCGCTGGGCCGGTGCCGAGGAGCTGGAACCGGGGGTGCTGCGTGCGTTCGGCCGCATCGTGCGGGCCCGCGTGTTCCCGATCGGGATCGACGCCGCCTCGATCGCGCGGCAGGCCGCCGCCGCCGATGGCACCCGGCAGATGCGCCGGCTCGGGCAGAGCCTCGGTGAGCGCACCCTGATGATCGGCGTCGATCGCCTCGATTATTCGAAGGGTCTGCCGGCGCGGTTTCAGGCCTATGCCGACCTGCTCGAGCGTCACGCCGATACGCGCGGCCGGATCGTGTTCATCCAGATTGCCCCGCCATCGCGCGAGGAAGTGCCGGAATACCAGGAGATCCGCCGCACGCTTGCCGCCTCGGCCGGCAACATCAACAGCCGCTACGGCGAATTCGACTGGACGCCGCTGCGTTACATCAATAAGGGGTTCAACCACCGGGTCCTGACCGGGTTCTTCCGCGCCAGCCGGATCGGCCTGGTGACACCGCTGCGCGACGGGATGAACTTGGTCGCCAAGGAATACGTCGCCTCGCAGTCGGTGGCAGATCCGGGCGTGCTGGTGCTGTCGTGCTTTGCGGGCGCGGCGCAGGAGCTCAGCGAGGCGATCCTGGTCAACCCGCATGACATTGAAGGCATGGCCGACGCGATCCGGCAGGGCTTGATGATGTCGCTCGGCGAACGCCGGGAGCGGTGGACGGCAATGATGGCGACGATCGAACGCAACGACATCACCCGCTGGCGCGAGAGCTTTGTCGAAGCACTCGCAGCGAGCGATGGGCGGCCGTGACCGGGTCGGCCGGTCCGGCGGGCACCGGAGTTGGCGGAACATTGCCGGCAGCTGCCGGCGAAGCCTGGCTGGTCGGCGATATCGGCGCGACCAATGCACGCTTCGGACTGGTTTCGCCCGCGGCTCGGGTGCTGCATTGGCACAGCTACGCGGTGGCCGATTATCCGACCATCGACGAGGCTCTGACGCGTTATCTTGCCGCCCGCGGCGAATGGCCGATGCCGCGCTGGGCGGCGCTGGCGATCGCCTCCGCCATCACCGGCGACCGCGTGGCGATGACCAACCATCCGTGGAGTTTCTCGATCGCGGCATTAAAGTCGCGGTTCGGGTTCGACCGGCTCGAGGTGATCAACGATTTTACCGCCCAGGCGCTGGCCCTGCCGCATCTGGGACCGGGCGATCGGATGGATATCGGCGGCGGTATCGCGGCGCCGGGAGCACCACTGGCGGTACTCGGGCCCGGCTCCGGGCTGGGCGTTTCGGGGCTTGTCGCATGCGGGCCCGGCTGGCTGGCGCTGACCGGCGAGGGCGGTCATGCGACGATGGCGCCGGCGACCGACCGCGAAAGCGCGGTGCTCGACCGCATGCGCCGGCATTTCGATCACGTTTCCGCCGAGCGTGTGCTATCGGGTCCGGGGCTGGTCAATCTCTACAATACCTTGGCCGAGCTCGATGGCGTGCTGTCGCGCGGCTATACCGCGGCGCAGATCACCGATCTCGGCCTGCGCGGCGAAGACGCGCTGTGCGTCGAGACGACGGCGATGTTCTGCGCGATGCTCGGCACGATCGCCGGCGATCTGGCGCTGACCCTGGGCGCCCGCGGCGGGGTCTATATTGCTGGCGGGATCGTCCCGCGGCTGGGGCGGTTTTTCGCCGATTCGCCATTTCGCGCCCGGTTCGAGGCCAAGGGGCGGTTCCAACCCTATCTGGCGGCGATCCCGACGCATGTCGTGACCCATGAGCTGCCGGCGTTTCTCGGCTGCGCCACGCTGTTGGCGGGCTGAGAGCACATGGGTGAGAAGGCACATGGGAACGATGTTGCGATCGATCGCAGCGGCGGCACTGCAAGGCCCGACGCCGCACCCGCCGCCCGGCACGCCGCCTCCGCCGCCACTCGACCCGGATCGTCCGCTGCCGATCGAGGAGCCGCCGATCCCGATCCCGGTGCCGCCGATCGCGCCGCCTCCGCCGCCGGTTCGCGATCCGCCAGCCGGGTTCCCGAGACCGCACGGTTTTTGACGCGCACCCGCGATCGGCGCTAGCATCGGGCGTCGAACACGGGTTGTGGCGATGAGCGAAGCCAGCGAGCGGAGTGTGGGGGACGGGACGCGCGAGCGGCGGCGGATCCGCGCTGGCGGCTTGACCGGGCCGACGGCCGGTCTCGCTGCCGGCAATGTCCAGGCCAATCTCGTAATCCTGCCCAAGGCGCTGGCGCACGATTTTCTGCGCTTTGCTCAGGCAAACCCGAAGCCTTGTCCGGTGCTGGCGGTGTCGGAGCCGGGCGATCCGGGCTTGCCGGCGCTCGGCGCCGATCTCGATCTGCGCACCGACCTGCCGAAATACCGGGTCTGGCGGCATGGCGAACTCGTCGCCGAGCCCGGTGATGTCACCGAGTTCTGGCGCGACGATCTGGTCAGCTTTGCGCTCGGCTGCTCGTTCTCGTTCGAGCAGGCGCTGATCGAGGACGGGATCGAATTGCGCCACGTGACCTGCGGCTCGAATGTGTCGATGTACCGGACCAACATCGCCTGCATCCCGGCCGGGCAGTTTGCCGGGCCGCTCGTCGTCTCGATGCGGCCGTTGCCACCCGGCGACGCGATCCGGGCGATCCAGATTACCGCACGGTTTCCGCGGGTGCATGGCGCCCCGGTGCATATCGGTCTCCCCGAAGCGATCGGCATCGCCGACCTGGCCAAGCCCGATTACGGTGACAGTGTCCCGGTGCGAGCCGGCGAATTGCCGGTCTTCTGGGCCTGCGGTGTCACCCCGCAGGCGGTCATTGCCGAGGCGAAGCCGGATTTCTGCATCACCCATGCGCCAGGCGCGATGCTGATCACCGATCTGCTCAATTCCAAATTGAGTCTGTAGCATTGCCGGTGATGACCGGAACGACCGAAGCGCAGGCGCTGATCGGGCAGATCGAGGCCGTCGTCCAGACCGAAATCGGCCGCAATATCGGGGCGCTGTGCGCTGCCGCAAGCGGCGGGTTGTGGAGCGCCGCCACGGCACTGGGCACGGCGCCGGCGTGCCGGGTCGGGCTGATCACCGGGTTTTATGTGCCCTCGGGCGCGCCGCCTGCCGCCGAAACCGATGGGCCGGTCGGCGCCGCCCTATTGGCGCGCGGGCTCGTCGCCAGCGGTATCGCCTGCCGCTTGGCCACCGACGATCCGTGCCGCAATGCCTGCGCGGTCGCGTTGGCTGCCGCCGGAGCCGCCGCGGTTCCGGTCGATGCCGCTGCGGTCGGCGCATCGCTCGCCCCGCTGATCGATGCGTGGCGCGCCGCCGGGATCACCCACGCGATCGCGATCGAGCGCTGCGGGCGCAGCGCCGATGGCATGCCGCGCAACATGCGGGGGCAGGATATCGCCGCCCATACCGCTGCTCTCGACGAGCTGTTCGCGGCTGGGCCGTGGGACACGATCGCAATCGGCGACGGCGGCAACGAGATCGGCATGGGCGCATTGCCGCGCGACCTGATCGCGCGACACGTCGCGATGGGAGAGGCGATCGCTTGCGTTACTCCGGCGCGCCATCTGATCGTTGCCGGCGTCTCGCATTGGGGCGCCTATGCGCTCCTCGGCGCGCTCGCGGTGCTACGCCGGGATTGGCGAGCCGGAATGTTCGGCGCGCTCGACGAGGCGCTCGACCGCCGGGTGCTTGAAGCGACACTCGTCGATGGTCCCGCGGTCGATGGCGTGTCGCGCGTGCAGGCGCCCACCATCGACAATCTCGATCTCGGGACCCATCACCGGAAATTGCGGCAGATCCGGGCGCTCGCCGAGGGCTCGCATGCGCTATAGCGAGTTCGTCTTCGAGAGCTACCGGTACGACCCGACCGCGTCCGTTCTGTCTTTGCGCTACCGCTTCGCCGAGGGTCCGGGCTTTGAGGAGCAGCTGACGTTCGACACCCCGCAGCGCGCGCTGTCGCCGGCCGAAAGCGAGGTGCTCGATCGCATCTTCCGGCTGATCTTCCTGTTGTCCGGGGTCAGCTATTATAAGGCGTTCGTGCCCGAGACATTGCGCTGCGCGGCGTTTGCGCTCGATCACGACACCGCTCGATTTTTGCAGGATTTCTACGAGCAAGGTCTCGCCGAGTTCGCCTGGAAAAACCGGATTTCGCTGCGCGGCCGCTGTCGGTTTCTGAGCGAGCCGGTGGCCTCGGCGGCACCGATAGCCCTGGCATTGCCGCGGCGCAGCTGCGTGCCGGTCGGCGGCGGCAAGGATTCGATCGTCACCCTCGAATGCCTGAAAGGCGGCGGCGAGGATTTGCTGCTGTTTTCGCTCGGCGACGCAGAGCCGATCGCCGCCTGCATCACC
>DATJTI010000047.1:0-2031 GCA_035503615.1 Allostellaceae bacterium
GCTGACCCCCGACGAGTGGATCGCACGCTTCGCGACCGGAAGCGGCGGTGGCTTCGACGAGACGGCGGCACGGCGCATGCTGCGGCATCAGCTCGGACCGCGCTGGCTCGGCATCGCCCAAGCGAGCCCGCAGGTCCGCGCGACGTTCGCGGTGTTCGCGCTGCATCTCGCCCAACACCGGACCGGGGTGCAGCGGCTGCTCCGCGTTCTGTCGACCACTTTGAGCGGCCCGGACCGGGACCAACCTGAAGGCCCGGAGAGGCCGCTCGCGTTGCCGGCCGCGGCGCTCGCCGAGGCGGACAAGGTACTGCGCGACGATTTGCTCGTCGCGCCGGCGCTGGCGATCGCGAACCGGCACGCCTATGCGAATACCGCGCTGATGGCGCTGCTGAATGAGGCGCGGTTGCAAGCCGGGGTGCTGGCGCCGGCGCAGTTTGTTTGGCTGAAGCTCGTCGACCGGCCGTTGTGGTACGCCTTGAGTTCCCTCGGTTTTGAGGGTCCGGGCATCGGGCGGAGCCTCCACCCCAACCCGCGGGTCGAGGCGCTCGGCGCACGCGATCACTGGGTAGCCGAGCGGCTCGTCGGCGGGCCGGCAGTCGAGCCGAGCCTCGATCGCACGGTCGAGGCGCTGCGGAAAGTGGCGGCCACGATGGTACCAGTGCGCGAATCCCGCAGCGTCGGAGACACGCGGGCGGAACCAATAACATAGACGGTCCCCGGATGTCTCCGATTGCCCCATTGCCGACCTTCCTTTGGAGCAGAGCCGCCGCCTCACCGCTCCTATTTGCGAGACCGCTCGGCGCTGTGGCCTTAAACCTGAGCGGCCTTCTTGTGTACTGGCCATTTCTGATCAGAGAGATACCTCCATAGGATCAGATCGATAACGTTTACAGCCTCGCCGGTCGAAGCAGCAATCGTGTTGCAGAGGCCGTGGACGCTCGCGAAACCCAGGTGCGCGGAGAACCGGGCGAGGTGGCGATCCGATTTCGCCACGTCCCAGCCCAAGTTCTTCGCCAGATGCGCCGCCGTTACTCGACCAATATAGGGAAATGTTTGTAACTCGCCGATTGGACGCCTCTAAAAACCGGTTGTTTTTGAAGGCGAATCGCTCGTTCCTGCGATTGGGGATGCGGGGGATCGGCGATGGCGGGGCAACCGGAATTTTTTGACGGCGACGAGCGGTTGAAGGCGTTGTCGGCGGCGGGCGACCCGCTGGAGCGCCTGGCCAAAGTCGTCGATTTCGAGGTGTTTCGCGGCGAGCTGGAAGCCGCCTTGTCGCGCTCGGACCGGACCAAGGGCGGACGGCCGCCCTATGACCCGGTGCTGATGTTCAAGGTGCTGGTGCTGCAGACGCTGTACACGCTGTCGGACGATCAGACCGAATATCAGCTCAGGGATCGGCTGTCGTTTATGCGGTTTGTCGGCTTGGCGCTGCACGACCCGGCGCCCGATGCCAAGACGATCTGGCTCTATCGTGAGCAGCTGGCGCGGGTCGGCACGGTCGAGCGTCTCTTCGCGCGATTTGACGAGATACTGCGGGCGAAGGGCTGGCGGGCGATGGGCGGTCAGATCGTCGATGCGACGGTGATCGAGGCCCGCCGGCCGCGATTGACCAAGTCCGAGAAGGACACCATCAAGGGTGGCGGCATCCCTGCCGAATGGAAGCCGGCGCGGCGTGCGCAGATCGATCGCGACGGGCGCTGGACATTGAAGCGCGGGCGCAAGCGCGAGACTCCGGCCAATCAAGCTCCCGGCGACCACCAGCGCCAGCCGGAGATCGCGGTGCCGATGTTCGGGTACAAAAACCATGTGTGGACGGCCCCACCCGCGCAAGGAGGAAGTTGACGTTTCGGCGAGGTCGGGTGCGGTCATGTGTTCGGCCTGTTGATGCGGTATCGATCGCACGCTCGGGTTTGTGCGGCGCTTCACGGTGACCCACGCCGCCGCGCCGGACGGCAGAGAGCTCGGCCGGCTGCTCGACGGCGACAACCTGGCGGGCGGCGTGTGGGCCGATACCGCCTACCGCTCCGA
>DATJTI010000048.1:0-10078 GCA_035503615.1 Allostellaceae bacterium
ATGCCGCGGCGCACGAGATAATCGACCGCCCGCCAGCGCAGATAGGCGGTGGCGTATTGGCGCGCGTCTTCCTCCCAGCTCTCGCTGAGCTCGCCGCTCAGAAGGCGCACATCGGCGACGATGTTGCGCACGCCCCGCGCCGCATCGCGCGCCAGCTGGTCGGAGAAGTAGCCGAGCATCTGCGGTGTCATCAGCGGCCGCAAACGGGCGAGATCGCCCGCACTCCATGCCGCCTGGATCATCGCATGCAATTGCTGGAACGCCTGCAGATCGGCATCGGCGAGATTGACGTCGCGGCCGCGGCCGCCGCGCGTCGCTGCACCTAAAGCTTGCGGGCGCAGGATCGAGCCGACCGCCGCGCTAGGTCGGCCGGGCAATCCCGCGCGGCGCAACCGGCGAAAGGCAAACCACGCCAGCGCGCCGATCAGCACGAGCCAGAGCACCGGGGGAATAACCGATCCGCTGCCGGTTCCGGAGCCGAGATGGCCGAACAGCCAGGAGCCGATCAAGCCGCCGGCCAGCCCAGCCGCGAACGGGTGGGCCCGCATCATGCCGCCGCTGTTGCCGCCGCCAGCCATGGGCGCCGAACCCCGCAGCTGCGACGACGGGCTCGGGCGGTTTAGCGGCTGCGCGCCGTTGTGCTCCCAGCTGCGCAAGCCGCGGCTGCCGATGCTCGACGGCCGGCTGCCAAACGACGCGCCAGCCCGCGCCTCGGCAAGAGCCGGCGCCAGCACCAGTGCTGCACAACACACCAGTGCTGCGCAGCACAAGAGTGCCAGCAGCATGCCCCGGCCCGGCTCGGTTTTCGACATGGCCCGCCTCGCTGCATTGCGGGTGGCGCGACGCAAGTGGATATGGTGGGCGGCGAGTGGTGCGCCAGCGCCGGACTCGAAAATCCCGCCGCCCGGTTCGCGCCCGGAGGGCAGCTTGATCGCCGAGCGCCGCCACCCAGATAACACACGCGGAAGTGTGATCCACGGTTTGGCGCCGCGTGCGGGCCGTCCCGTGCTTTCTCGCTCAACGAGGAGAAGACCGATGTCGAGGCTGTCGCTGTTCAATTCGCCGCTGCTCTTGGGGTTTGACCATTTCGAGCGGGCGCTCGACCGGGTCAGCAAGATCTCGACCGACGGATACCCGCCCTACAATATCGAGCAGACTGGTGAGAACGCGCTGCGCATCACGCTAGCGGTTGCCGGGTTTGTGATGGGCGATCTCGCGATTACGGTCGAGGACAACCAGCTCGTCGTGCGCGGCAAGCAGGCCGATGACAGCGAGCGGGTCTACCTGCACCGCGGCATCGCTGCGCGCCAGTTCCAGCGTTCTTTCGTGCTGGCCGAGGGGATCGAGGTCAGCGGCGCCTGGCTCGACAATGGGCTGCTGCACATTGACCTGGTGCGACCCGAAGTCGAGACCAAGGTGCGCACGGTCGAGATCAAGAGCGCGCATGCAGCGGATTCCGGCCTGCGCGGTTGAAGGATGGATCAGATGGACCAGATCGAACGGATCCGGCACATGTCGGCCCGCGAGTTGGCGCTCTTTGGCATGCAGGATCTCGCCTATATCAAACCGGTCGTCAGCGATGGCAAGCCCGGCTATGCCGTGCACGCGGCCGATGGTACGCAGATCGCGGTGCTGTCCGACCGGGAGGTCGCGTTCGCCACGGTGCGTCAGCACGATCTCGAACCCCTGAGCGTGCATTGAAAACCCCTGAGCGTGCATTGAGGCCGCCGGGGCTGCGCCTGCGGTGCTCGCAGGCCTGCTTCTCGCCGCGGGGTGCAAACCGTCAGGCGGCGTCGGTCGCGGTGACATCGGCGAGCAGCGCGTAAAGCGCCTCGGCGCTGTCGGTTCCGCGCAGCTTGTCGCAGACGGTGCGGTCCCGCAGCAGTCGCGATACGCGCGCCAGCGCCTTCAAGTGATCGGCTCCGGCGCCTTCGGGGGCGAGCAGCAGAAAGATCAGGTCGACCGGCTGGTCGTCGATCGCTTCGAACGCAATCGGGCGTTCCAGCCGCGCAAACACCCCATAGAGCTTGTCGAGACCGGGGATCTTGCCGTGGGGAACGGCGATCCCCATGCCGATCCCGGTGGTGCCCAGGCGCTCGCGCTCGACCAGGACGTCGTAGATCATCCGCTCGTGGATCCCGGTCAGCATCGCGGCGCGCTTTGCCAGCTCCTGCAGGGCCTGCCGCTTGTTGGCCGCGCGCAGCTGCGCGACGACGCCGCGTGGCGTCAAGAGATCGGCGATCTCCATGATCGCTTGGCGCTCCACCGCTCTTCAGCGGGGGATCGGGCAGCCGACCGCCGGCCGCGCGGGGCGATCGGCGGCAGGACGATCGGCGGCAGGACGATCAGCTGCAGGGCGATCGGCGGCATGCGGCGGGTCGGGCGACAGCAGCGCAGGCATCATGATCCGTGGTCGTTCATCCGCTGCGCTGGCCGGGCTCGAGCCCCGGCTCGATCCAGCCGATATTGCCGTCGGCACGGCGGTACACCAAGTTGAGCTCACCATCGGAGCGGTTGCGGAACAATAGCACCGGCATGTCGCCGAAATCGATGCGCATCGCCGCCTCGCCGACGGTCAAATGTGGCAATTGAGAGCAGCTCTCGGCGATCACCGTCGCTGCGCCCGCGGCGTCCTCTCCCGGTTCCGCTGCCGCATTCTCGGCCTCGGCCGGCTCGTTTGCGACGGGCGAACCGTCATCACCCGTGGCTTGAGCGACAGCGGCGGCGTCGCGGGCCTGAGCATGGTGATCGCGCAGGCGCCGCTTGTGGCGGCGCAGCTGCTTGGCCACCCGTTCGGCCGCGACGTCGAACGCAGCGAATGCGTCGCCGCCGGCGGCACTGGCATTGACCACGATCCCGCGGCCGATATGCAATGAAACCTCGGCACGAACCAGATGCGCCTCCTTCGAGACGACGACATGGGCTTCGATCGCACTCTTGAAATATTTTTCCAGGATCGCCTCGACACTCGACCCGGCATGGCGGCGCAGCGCGTCGCCGAGATCGAGCTGCTTTCCGGTAAATGTCAGCTGCATGGGCCCGACCGCCTCTTCTCGCCGGCTGAGTTGCCGCCAGCCCGTCCCAGGCGACAATTGGGAAGACTCCGAAGCACGATCAAGCGGCAGCGCTCCGGGGTGACCCCATCGAGCATGTTATGGGCGCGGCCGGTCGCCGTCGCGCCGACCGTGCGCTAGTGGTCCGATCGAAACGCATGGTTCCCGAGCATTTCGTGAATCGGCGCACCAGGCTGACAGGTTGGTGGTGCGATTCAGCTAACGGATGGGCACCGGCATCGCACCACTAGAGGGCGAGCTGCTTTTCGCGGCGTCGCTGCACCGAGGAGGGGATCCGCATCGCCTCCCGGTATTTGGCGACGGTGCGCCTGGCGATATCGACGCCGTCCTGCTGCAGCAATTCGACGATGCGTTCGTCGGACAGGGTCGCGTTGGCGGCCTCGGCATCGATCAGACCGCGGATGCGATGCCGCACCGCCTCGGCCGAATGGGCGTCGCCGCCGCGTGCCGCCGGGATCGCCGAGGTGAAGAAATACTTGAGCTCGTAGAGCCCGCGGGGGGTGGCCATGTACTTGTTGCTGGTGACCCGGCTGACCGTGCTCTCGTGCATGCCGATCGCCTCGGCGATGTCGCGCAGGATCAGCGGCCGCAACGACTGCACTCCCTGGCGGAAGAACGCATCCTGCTGGCGCACGATCTCGGCCGCGACCTTGAGGATCGTGGTGGCCCGCTGGTGCAGCGATTTGACCAGCCAGTTGGCGGCCTGCAGGCGCTCGGCCAGGTAGTCGCGCTCGGCCTTGCTGCGCGTTGCGCGGCTGACCCGGGTGAAATACCGGTTGTTGACGAGGACGCGCGGCAGGGTTTCCGGGTTCAGCTCGATCGTCCAGCTGCCTTCGGGATGCGCCTGCATCACGATATCGGGCACGACGGTTTGCGCCAGCGGCGGATCAAAGGCGAGCCCGGGCCGGGGATCGAGCGATTTGATCTCGGCGATCATGTCGGCGATGTCCTGGGCGTCGAGCCCGCACAGCCGGGTCAGCGCAGCAAGGTTACGCGCGGCCAGCAGCGGGAGATGGTCGAGCAGGGTCTGCATCGCCGGGTCGAGCCGGTCGCGGTCGCGCAATTGCAGCGCCAAGCATTCGCGCAGATCGCGTGCAAAAATGCCCGGCGGATCGAATTGCTGGAGCCGGTCGAGAACGTGTTCGACCCGCGCCAGCGGGCAGCCGAGCAGCATCGCCACACTGTCGAGCCCGGATCTGAGGTAGCCCTGCTCGTCGATCAGGTCGAGCAGGTGCAGCGCCACCAGCTGGTCGCGCTGATCGCTGAGATCGGTTCCGATCTGTTCCAGCACGTGCTCACGCAGGGTGCGTGGCCGGGAGGCGGTCTGTTCGAAGGCCGGCCGGTCGTCATCGAAATCGCCATTGCGCCCGCGCCAGGTTTGCTGCTCGCCGCCGAGATCGAGCGAGCCGTCGCCATCGGCTCCGGCGGCGGCATGCCAGTGCTCGGCGGCGTCGGGCATCAGTTCGCCGAGCCCGGTCTCCGGTGCCGCGGCGGGAAAATCGTCGCCGCCCGGGCCGGCTCCGCCATCGGCTGGCGCGGTCGCTTCATAGTCAGGTTCAGGGTCGCGCTCGTGCCGCTCAAGCAGCGGATTCTGCTGGATTTCGGCGTCGACAAAATTGGCCAGTTCGAGGTTGGACAGCTGCAGCATCTTGATCGCCTGCTGCAGCTGCGGGGTCATCACCAGCGTCTGCGACTGGCGCAAGTCCAGCCGCTGCGAGAAACCCATCCGGTTCACATTCACGCTCCAGTCGGAGCCGCTTATAGGCTGAATCGATCGCCGAGGAAAACCCGTCTGACATCGGCATCGGCGACGATCTGTCCGGGTGTGCCTTCCATCAACACCTGACCAGCGTGTAGAATATAGGCCCGATCGACGATTTCGAGGGTCTCACGCACGTTATGATCGGTGATCAAGACGCCGATCCCGCGATCCTTGAGATGGCCGATCAGATCGCGGATGTCGCCGACCGCGATCGGATCGATCCCGGCGAGCGGCTCGTCAAGCAGGATGAAATGGGGCTGGGTCGCCAGCGCGCGTGCGATCTCGCAGCGGCGGCGCTCCCCGCCCGACAGCGCCATGGAAGGGGTGCGCCGCAAATGGGTGATCGAAAACTCGGCCAAGAGCGCGTCGAGCCGCGCTTCGCGGGCCGCCGGCTCGCGCTCGACGATCTCGAGTATGGCGCGAATGTTCTGCTCGACCGTCAGACCGCGAAAAATCGAGGCTTCCTGCGGCAGATAGCCGATTCCGCAACGGGCGCGCCGATACATCGGCAGGTCGGTGATGTCGCGGCCGTCGAGGCTGACCACTCCGGTATCGGCGGTGATCAGTCCGGTCAGGATGTAAAAGCAGGTGGTCTTGCCGGCGCCATTCGCCCCGAGCAAGCCGACAACCTCACCCTGCTGCACCGCCACATTGACCGCGCGCAGCACCGGCCGCCGCTTGAAGCTCTTGCCGAGCCCCTCGCCGCGCAGGCCACGTCCGCGCAGCGCCCGGTTGTCGGCGACCAGCCGCGGCCGTCGCTCGGCGGCGATTTCGGCCGAGGGCGGCGGCGCCACCCCGCCTCTCATCGCCGCACCGGATCCCGAGCCGAGGAGGTCACCGGATGCGGCCGGAGGGGGCCGCCCACGGTCGTGTCTTCGCGCACGAACAACCCCTCGACCTGCGAGCGCGGAGCGCCGGGCCTGGCGGCTGCCGTCAAGATCCGGCTGATGTTGCGGTTGAGATCGACGACCGCATATTGGCCCCTGACGACGTCCTGTCCGCGGGTCAGCGTGACGTGGCCGATCAAGGTCACGATCCCGGTATCGGCATTATAGACCCCGTAATCGCCGCGCCCGACATCGGTGGCATTCCACACGACGACGTTGCCCTGCGCATCGATGCGGCTGATCCGCGAACTGCCGTCGCCGAGATCGGGGGTCGCTGCCGACCCGGTCGGCTTGCCGGCGGCGTGGGCCTGGGGCGAGGCACCCGGTTTGGCCGGTGCCGCGGTCTTCGCCGCGCTGCCCGGCTTGGCCGATCCCGCCGCCGGCGGTGTCTTGGTCAGATGCGCGGTCAGCACGTCGGCACGGATGTGCTTGTCACCGTGGACCGCGACCGCATCGCCGCGCGCGACGGCGATCTGTTTGTCGTCATACCATTCGAAACTGTCGCGCGCGGTCACGACGTCGGTCGGCGTCGTCAGCTTCAGCGCCTTCCCGGTCACGATTGCCAGCTGCCGATCGAGATCGTACACGGCCTGATCACCGACGACGGTCTGGTTTGGCCCCTTGATCACGACATGGCCATCGGCATCGAGACGGTAGACCTCGTTGCCGCCCTGGGCATTCTTGCTTTTGCTCGGCCGGTAATGGGCGACGAGCGTGTCGGCATCGACCTCGGTCGTGCCCCGCCGCGCAACGGCATGGCCGCGCGCGATATAGACTTGCGCCTGCTGCTGCCACTCGATGCCGTTATCGGCGGTGATGTCGATCGGCCGATTGTTGTTGGCGTTGTCGCCGAGGTTCAGCCCCTGCGCGGCGGCCAGCACCGGGACAGCGGCCGCCAATACGAGCCCCATGGCCAGTTGCGCCACGATCCGCCGCGGCGTGCCGGATCGGCGTCGCGCGGCCACGGTGGCGTCGGGTTCAGCCATTTGGCCGCCTGGTCCTGGCGGTGGTCATGGCAGCACCGGGGACGGGCTTTCCCGGCACCGCGGCGAGATGCCCGCCACTCTCAAGATGCCCGCCGGTCCCGAGATGCCCGCCGGTCTTGGGCCGCGCAGGCGCCGCGCCGCGGTTCGGTGCCGGCAGTGCTGCTTCGGCCGCAGCCAGCGCCGCCGCGGTGCGGATGATCTGCGGTGGCAGGGCGGCCGGCGGCGGTGCCGGCTTGGCCGGTCGGTCCCCGTTCAGCACGGCATGCGAGCGACCGGTGAAGATGATCGTGTCACCTTTGTCGAGAACCCGGAAGCCCTGCCCCGAGATATCCCCGGAAGGGCCGTGGCCGGTGATCGGATCGTCGCCGCGGGCGGTGTTGTCGGAAAAATCGGCATGCGCCAAGCGGGTCACGAACCGGGTGCCGTTCTGATGGGTCAGCGTGACGTCGCCGAACAGGTCGAGCAGCTGCGCCTGCGACTGATAGATCCCGGTCCGGGCGGTCAGCACGATCCGGTCGCCGCCATGCGCGATCAGCACGGCGCGGGGCTCTTCCAGCGACATCAGATCGTGGTGGTTCGGGATCTGGCGGCCGACCGCTGCGGTGACGACATAGGGCCGGTCATATCGATCGCGCCCGGCATAGCGGGGATCGAGCATCTTCAGTTCGCGCGCCTCGCGCAGATCGATGCCGGGCATGGCGATGCGCACACTGTCGAGCAGCGGGGCGAGCCGCGGCCAGGCCGCGACCAGCAGCAGCAGGGCGATCCCGAAGCTCGGCAGTACCCGCTTCAGGACCGCGACGCGCCGACTGTAGCGGTCGACGCGCGACCGCTGCCGCCAGCCATGCCGTGCTGGTGCGATACCGGTCAGATCCACCGGCGGCGCCCGGTCGAGCGGGCTCTCCAATGTCGGCATCGCCCGGCGCGCTCCGGCTCGTTCAGGCAATGCCGGCACGCAGGCAATCGTGCATGTGCAGGAAGCCGATCGGCCGGCCGTTGTCATCGACGACAAACAGCGAGGTGATGGCACTCCGGTTCATCACCCCCAGCGCCTCTGCGGCGAGGGCCGTACCGCCGATCGTCCGGGGCGAGCGGTGCATGACCTCGGCGACGGTCCGGCCGAGCAGCGCATCGCTCATGTGCCGGCGCAGATCGCCATCGGTCACGACCCCGATCAGCCGTCCATCCTCGGCGCGGACGCCAAGACAGCCAAAGCTCTTGGCGGTCATCACCAGGATCGCCTCCGACATGCGCAGCGCCGGCGGGACGAGGGGGACCTCGGAGCCGGCATGCATGATGTCCGCGACCCGCAGCAGCTTGCGGCCGAGCCGGCCGCCCGGATGGAAGATATGGAAATCGGCGGTCGAGAAGCCGCGACGCTCGAGCAGCGCAATCGCCAGCGCGTCGCCGAGCGCCATCATCGCCGTCGTCGATGTCGTCGGCGCCAGCCCCATCGGACAGGCTTCGGGGCTCGCCGGCAACAGCATGACCGTGTCGGCGGCAGCGCCGAGCGCCGATCCCTTGCCGGCGGTGATCGCGATCAGCGGGATGCCGAAGCGGCGCGAATAGGCGATGATGTCGGCCAACTCGGCGGTTTCGCCCGAATTCGACAGCGCGAGGATCGCATCGTCGGTGCCGATCATGCCGAGATCGCCGTGACTCGCCTCACCGGCGTGGACGAATTGCGCCGGGGTGCCGGTCGAGGCCAGGGTGGCGGCGATCTTGCGGGCAATATGACCGCTCTTGCCGATGCCGGTGACGATCAGCCGGCCGCGCACCGCGGCGCAGCGCGCGACCGCCGCGGCAAAACCGCCGTCGAGCGTCTCAGCCAGACGTTCGAGGCCGCTGATCTCCGCGCGGATGACGCGGCGGGCGACCGAAATGTCTGGCGGCGGACCGGGCCCGACCGCCACGGATGGCGGCGCCTGGCCCGGCTCGGCGGCGAGGATGTTGTTCATCGCGGGCCGATGACCGGGCCGGCTCGAAAGATCGACAGCGTCGCAAATCCCCCTCTGCCGTTGGCACGCCCAGTGCGCAAATTGGCACGCCCAGTGCGCAAATTGGCACGTTCAGTGCGCAAAGATGTCTTGCTCTGCCCAGCCCCCGAGATCGAGCAAGACGCGATCGGGCAAAAATTCAAAGCAGGCGCGCGCCAGCGGCTGCCGCCCTTCGCGCAGCAGCATCGCGTCGAGCCGGCGGCGCAGCGCATGAAGATGGAGCACATCGGCGGCAGCGTAGCGCAGTTGCTCATCGCTGAGCTCGGGCGCACCCCAGTCGGAGCTCTGCTGCTGCTTGGAAAGATCGATATTGAGCAGATCCTTGCACAGATCGCGCAGCCCGTGCCGATCGGTATAGGTGCGCGCCAGCCGCGAGGCGATCTTCGTACAATAGATCGGCCGCGCCATCACCCCGAGATGGCGGTAGAGCATCGCCAGATCGAACCGGGCAAAATGGAACAGCTTGGTGATGCGGGGGTCGGCGAGCAGGCGGCGCAGCCGCGGCGAGTCGTCGGCACCAGGTGCGATCTGCACCAGATGCACCGTCTCGTCGCCGGCCGACAGCTGCACCAGGCAAAGCCGGTCGCGGTGCGGGTTGAGCCCCATCGTCTCGGTATCGATCGCGACCGATTCGGCGAATTCGACGCCGTCCGGCAGATCGCCCTGGTGCAACCGATAGCTCATCCCGAACCGAGCTGTCCAACAGCGCCGAGTGGTGCCCAGGAGAAGACTCGAACTTCCACGAGCAATCGCCCACTAGAACCTGAATCTAGCGCGTCTACCAATTCCGCCACCTGGGCTCCTCGGAGCCAGCGGAAATAAGCCCGGACCCGACCGATGTCAACGTGCGAGGCTCGGGCCGGGAATTTCGCGCGTCGGTCGCTTGTCGCAAGCGGCTGTGATACGATCCACCCGTTCCTCTGATTTCGTACATTGTTGGTTCCATGCGCTGCCGGTGAGCTGGGCCGCCGTCCCTGCCGGTGCCGTTTGTCTCGAGGCGAATCGTGCGACCAATCATGGCAAAACTTTGGGGCGGTCGGTTGCGTCTGCACGCGACCTCCATATTTGTCGTCCTCGCCGCGGTGATGATCCTGGGACCGATCCCGGCGGCGATCGCGCAGCCCGCACCTCCGGCGGTGCTGGTCGCCCCGGCGCAGCTGGAGAACGTGTCGAACACGGCCACCTTTGTCGGCCGGGTCAAGGCCGTCGACAAGGTCGAGCTGCGCGCCCGCGTGTCGGGCTATCTCGGTCCGCGCCTCTTCAAGGAGGGCGACAAGGTGAACGAGGGACAGACGGTCTTCACCCTCGACCCGGCACCGTTCGAGGCGGTGCTCGGCCAGCGCCGCGCCGATGTCGCCGCGGCCACCGCGGC
>DATJTI010000049.1:0-53617 GCA_035503615.1 Allostellaceae bacterium
CACCCACCCGACAGCCCTCCCACCCCCGCGGGGTGGAGCAGCCCGGTAGCTCGTCAGGCTCATAACCTGAAGGTCGCAGGTTCAAATCCTGCCCCCGCAACCATCCCAACCGACACTCCCGCGCCAGCTTGGCCCGCGCCAACCCGGCCGGGAGTGTTCTGTTTTTGGACCACCCATTCGAGGATCGTGCCGAAATCGCCATAAAACGTGGCGGCAATCTCGCCGCACCCCGGCGCCGGGCCTGTTCAGGTTTCCACAGGGCCCTATCTGCTTAGCGAACGCATGACGGCGGCCGATATCCTTTGGGGCGTGGCTTCCACTGGACGATGATGTTCGGCCTCGGGCCCCGGAAGGAGCTGTTCACGCGCTATGCCGAGCGCATCATTTCCCGGCCCAGTTTCCAGCGCATCGCCCCGCCGACGCTGAAATGGCGGCACGGCACGCCGCCGCTGTGAGTCGCTGCTCTCGATTCCAGGGACGGGACCATGATTCGCGGATCGGGTCGGAGCGCTTCGATCCGATACGGATCATGGTCTAGTCGCCGCGGCGTGCGAAAAAACGGTTTTCGGGACGGGGGAGGCCGAGATTCTCGCGCAGGGTCCGGCCCTCGTATTCGCGGCGGAAGAGACCGCGGCGCTGCAATTCCGGCACGACCCGGTCGACAAAATCGTCGAGCCCGCCGGGAACATAGGGAAACATGATGTTGAACCCGTCGCAGGCACGGCTTTCGAGCCATTCCTGCATCTCGTCGGCGATCATCTCGGGCGTTCCGACCAGCGCCAGCCCGCCATAGCTGCCGGCGATCCGCGCCAATTCGCGCACGCTGAGATGGTCGCGCCGGGAACGCTCGATGACCCGCTGCCGGCCGCTCTTGCTCGCATTCGATTCGGGGATCTCGGGTAGCGGCCCGTCGAGATCGAAACCGGAGGCGTCGTGACCGAGCGCGATCGACAGCGAGGCGAGGCCGCTATCCGGATGGACGAGGCTGTCGAGCAGCGCGCGCTTGTCGCGGGCTTCGCCGGCACTGTCGCCGACCACGACCAGCGCGCCGGGCATGATCTTCATCTGTTTGGGATCGCGTCCGAGCCGTTCCATGCGGGTTTTGACATCGCTATAGAACACCTGTGCATCGGCGAGGCGGCCGCCGCTGGCGAAGATCACCTCGGCGGTCTCGGCCGCGAGCTGGCGCCCGGCCTCGGAGGCGCCGGCCTGGACGATGACCGGCCAACCCTGGATCGGGCGGGCGATGTTCAACGGCCCGCGCACCGACAGGAATTCGCCCTGGTGATCGAGGATGTGTAGCCGCTCGGGGTCGAAATAGAGGCCAGCTTCGACATCGCGGATAAAGGCGTCGTCCGCCCAGCTGTCCCATAGCCCGGTCACGACATCGAAGAATTCGCGGGCGCGGCGATAGCGCTCGCCATGCTCCATATGCTCGGTCAAGCCGAAATTGAGCGCCGCGTCGGGGTTCGAGGTGGTGACCAGATTCCACCCGGCGCGTCCACCGCTCAAATGGTCGAGTGAGGCAAACCGCCGGGCGATCAGGTAAGGCGGCTCGAAGGTGGTGGAGGCGGTGGCGATCAACCCCAAATGCTGCGTCACCATCGCCAGCGCCGGCAGCAAAGTCAGCGGGTCGAACGAGGTTACCGTGGCGCTGCGCTTCAGTGCCGCCATCGGCATGTTCAAAACCGACAGATGATCGGCCATGAACCACGCGTCGAACCGGCCGCGCTCCAGGGTCTGCGCAAAGCGGACCAGGTGGTCGAGGTTGAAATTGGCGTCGGGCCAGGCGCCGGGATAGCGCCACCACGCGGTGTGAATGCCGACCGGACGCATAAAGGCGCCGAGATGCAGTTGCCGTGCTGCCGTCATTCCGCTCCTCGAGCTGGACGGTTGCAATGTTACCCGCGCACCGCACCCGACCGCGAGCGGAAGTTTGAATCGCGGGTCGGCGCGTTCGAAACGGTGTTCGTGTCGGGGCGAAACGATCTCCACGCCGGGGCCCGCCATGGCTATGCTCGCGGCACCGGGTCGAGAGGAGCATCACGCGGGTGAGCGCAACGCAGTGGCAGATGCATCCCGGGCTCGCGCGGGTTCGGCGCCCGCCGCCCGGCAGCGTGCGGTCGGCGAAGATTGAGGCCGCCGATCGTCTCTGCGGGCCCGTTGTCGCTCGGCCCGTTGTCGCTCGGCCCGTTGTCGCTCGATCGGAAGGTTCGCTATGCCGCTCCTGTCAGGGATTCGCGTGGTGCAGTTCGGTGCCGGTCTGGCAGCGGCGGTGTGCGGGCGGTTGTTCGCCGACCTCGGCGCCGCGGTCGTCGCCATCGGCCCGGAGCCGGGCTCGCGGCTCGGCCGGTATCTCGATCATGGCAAAACGGTGCTGGCCCCGGATTCGGCGGCTGCAGGCGAGACGGTTTGCGGCGCCAGGCTGATCGTCTGTGAAGGCGGTCCCGGCGCGTTGCGGGCCCGGCAATGGGATGCCGACAGCCTGCGCCGGGTGAACCGCGACGCCGTGCTGGTGCTGATCTCGCCCTTTGGCCAGACCGGGCCCAAGGCCGATCACCCGGCGAGCGATCTGACCCTGTTCTATGCGAGCGGCATCGCCCGGCTCCTGACCGGGCAGGTGGATGATCTCGGCGAAGCGCCGATCCGCGCGGTCGGCGAGCAGTCGGCGTTTATCGGCGGGCTTGCCGCCGCCTGCGCCGGTATGCACGCGGTGCTGGCTCCGACCCCGGGTGCCGTCATCGATGTGTCGATCGAGGAGGCGCTGGCGACGATGGCCGCGGGCGAACTCGCCAGTGTCGGGCTCGGCGGCACGATCCGGCCGCGCCAGCGGGTCGGCGATGGCAATGGCGCCACCGTCACGATCCTGCCGGCGCGGGATGGTTATGTCGCGATCTCGCCGCGCGAGGACCGGCAATGGGCAGCCTGGCTCGAGGTCATGGGCTCGCCCGACTGGGGTGGCGATCCGCGCTTTGTTGCGAAACGCGACCGGGTGGCCAATTGGGACGCGCTCCACGCGCTGATGTCGCAATGGAGCCGGCAGCACGACAAGCAGGCAATCGCCGATCGGGCGCAGGCCGCCCATGTGCCGAGCTTCCCGCTGCGCGAGCCGGCCGAGCAATTGGCGTCGCCGCAGCTCGCCCATCGTCATTTCTACCGGCGGGTCGAGATCGATGGCCGCGCCGTCGCGATGCCCAGGCCGCCTTTCGGACTGAGCGTCCGCGACGGGTCCGGGGCAGAGCAGCCAAACCTGCCGCCCGGCGAACTGCCGCTCTCGGGGGTTCGCGTTCTTGACTTCAGCTGGGTCATCGCCGGCCCGACCGCGACCCGCTATCTCGCGGCGATGGGGGCCGAGGTGATCAAGATCGAGGCCCCAGGACGCGGCGATCCGGCCCGGGCCTCCGACCTGCACAGCGTTCTCGGCCAAGGCAAGCGCGGTATCGTGCTCGACCTCAAAGCGCCGCAGGCGATCCGCCTCGCGCTGAGGCTGGCGGAAAAATCCGACGTGCTGATCGAGAATTTCGCGACCGGGGTCATGGACCGGCTCGGCCTCGGCACCGCGGCGCTGCGGACCGCCAATCCGGAGCTGATCTACGTCTCGGCCTCCGGGCTCGGGCGGACCGGACCGGAGGCGCGGGCGGTCGCCTATGGCACGCTCCTGCAATGCTATGCCGGGTTCGCCGGGCTCAACCGCCGTCCCGGGGTGGCGCCGCGCGTCGGCTTTGCCTGGCTCGACCCGATGTGCGGGCTGATGCTGGCGTTTGTCGTCGCTGCGGCGCTGTGGCACCGGCGGCAGAAGGGCGGCGTCGCGCGCGTCGATTTCTCGATGATCGAGGCGTTGCTATGGACGATGGCCGAGCCGCTATTGGCGACGCAGCTCGACTCACCGCCGCAGCCGCAGGGAAACGATCGCGCGCCGTTCGTTCCGCACGGTGCCTATCGCTGCGCGGATGATGATGGCTGGGTCAGCCTCGCCGTCACGACCGATCGGCAATGGCAGGCGCTCTGTGCGGCGGTTCCGGCGCTGGCCCCGCTGGCGATGCTCGGGGCGGAGGCGCGCGCCATGCGCTCCCGTGCGATCGACGATGCGCTCGCCGCCTGGTGCCGCGATCGCGCCGCGCCTGCCGCCGAGGCGCTGCTGACAGGCGCCGGCGTCCCGGCCGCCGCCCTTGCCAGCGCCGCCGATCTCGTCGCCAGCACCCATCTGCGCCAGCGCAAATTCTGGGACGCACATGGTGGCGGGGTGCTGCCCGGCCTACCGTGGCGGGCGAGCTTCGGACGCCGCAGCGGGGCCGCGCCGGGGCTCGGAGCGGACACCGAAGCGGTGCTGGCGGAGGTGTTGAGCCTGTCGCCCGGGGACATCGCCGACCTGCGACAATCGGGCGCGTTCGGTTAAAGCGATGCCTGCCGTGCCGCGTGCCTGCGGGCGGTTTGGCCAGCTAGGCCGTGACGAGGCTCAGAAAGCTGCGAAAATATTCGAGAGCTTCAGGAAGGCTGCGTGCATTGCGCAGCCGCTGCCGCCCGCTTTCGACGGTGAATTCGGCCGGTCGCGCCGGGTTTTGGACGATTTTGAGGATGGCGAAGGCCGCGGCCTCGTGGGTATGGCGAAACACCGAGAACCGCGCCATGCCGGGGCCGTGGTCGATCGCGTAGTCGCGCCATTCGCCGCGGATCACGTGCCGGCTATAGAGGCCGAGCAGCTGGTTCAGCTCGGGGCGGGTGAAATACACCATGCGCTGTCGCGCCCGGTAATCGGCGAGCGTCAGCACGGTGGCAGTGTTCCGGCTCATCGCTGTCCTTCGCCCGTTGCCGCAGCCGGCGAGTGTCGGCGATTTCACGCAGCGCGTCCAGCCGCCTCGCACCCTGCCGGACCGCCTTCCGGCCGGTCCGGACGGTTCCGCGGCAGAATGTCTCGGCCCGACCCATTGGGCTGCGGGACGCGGGTCCGCCGCCGGATGGCGCGGTCTTGACCGGTCTGCCGGCTTGGCCAACAAAGGCGCCGGTCAACGGCTCGCGGCAGGCAAGAGGTCGTGGTGGACGAGGTCGAATGTGTGGTGGTCGGCGCCGGGGTGATCGGTCTCGCCGTGGCGCGGGCGGTGGCGCTCGCCGGCCGCGAGGTGGTGGTGCTCGAACGCGCCGCGACGATCGGTTTCGAAACCTCCTCGCGCAACAGCGAGGTGATCCACAGCGGCATCTACTACCCGAAGGACAGCCTCAAGGCGGTGACCTGCGTCGCCGGCCGCCGCCGCCTCTATGCCTATTGCAGCGAGCACGGGGTGGCGCATGCCCGGCTCGGCAAGCTGATCGTCGCCGCGCATGAAGGCGAGGTCCCGGCGCTCGAAAAGATCGCGGCGGCAGCCCGGGCCAATGGCGTCGATGATGTCGAGTGGCTCGGCGCCGCGGCCGCGCGAAAGCTGGAGCCGGCGGTGCATTGCGTGGCCGCGCTGATCTCGCCATCGACCGGGATCATCGACAGCCATGCGCTGATGCTCGCCTATCAGGGCGAAGCCGAGACCGCGGGTGGGATGATCGTGCTGCGCACCCCGGTGACGGCGGGCCGGGTGCAGGACAACGGGTTCGAGCTCGAAATCGGCGGTGCCGAGCCCGCCATGCTGCGCTGTCGGCTCCTCGTCAATGCCGCCGGGCTCTACGCCCCGGCGCTGGCGCGGGCGATCGCCGGCATCCCGCGGCAAACGATCCCGCCCGCCTATTTCTGCCGCGGCGTCTATTTTACGTTGACCGGGCCGTCGCCGTTCCGGCGCCTTGTCTACCCGGTCCCGCCACCGGGCGGGCTCGGCGTGCACATCACCCTCGACCTCGCCGGCCAGGCCCGCTTCGGCCCCGATATCGAATGGATTTCGACGGTCGATTACGCGGTCGATCCGGCCCGCAGCGCCGCCTTCTACGCCGCGGTGCGCAGCTATTGGCCGGACCTGCGCGACGGCGCCCTGCAGCCCGGTTATGCCGGCATTCGCCCGAAGATCAGCGGACCCGACGCACCCGCCGCCGATTTCGTCGTGCAGGGGCAGAAGACCCACGGCATTCCCGGCCTGGTCAACCTCTACGGCATCGAATCGCCGGGCCTGACCGCGTCGCTGCCGCTCGCCGACGAAGTCGCAGCGCAACTGGCGGCGCTCTGAGCCGGTCCGGCGCCGTCCGCGGCACTCGCGCAGTGGCGTTCGCTCGCGGTCGCATGGGGCTTACAATTTCCGTCGCCATCCATCAGATATCGATCAGCTCGGCCCGGCGGAGATCAGGCGATGCGGATCGGAGTGCCCAAGGAGGTGAAGACCCATGAGTATCGCGTCGGTCTCGTCCCCGGCAGCGTGCGCGAGCTGACCCATCGCAGCCATCGGGTGCTGGTCGAGGCCGGTGCCGGCAGCGCCATCGGCTTTGACGACCGTGCCTATCAGGCGGCCGGCGCCACGATCGTTGCCGATGCGGCCGAGGTGTTTGCCACCGCGGAGTTGATCGTCAAGGTCAAGGAGCCGCAGCCGCAGGAGGTGGCGCTGCTGCGTCGCGACCAGATCCTGTTCACCTATCTGCACCTCGCCGCCGACCGCGAACTGACCGATGGCCTGGTCGATTCGGGGATCGTCGCGATCGCCTATGAGACCGTCACCGATGCGCGTGGCGGCCTGCCGCTGTTGGCGCCGATGAGCGAGGTCGCCGGGCGGATGTCGGTGCAGGTCGGCGCCCATTGCCTCGAAAAGGAGCAGGGCGGCATCGGCGTCCTGCTTGGCGGCGTGCCCGGCGTGCCGGCGGCCAAGGTCGTGATCCTCGGCGGCGGCGTGGCCGGCACCAATGCGGCGCGCATGGCGATGGGGATGGAAGCCTATGTCACGATCATCGACCGCTCATTGCCGCGTCTCTACGAGCTCGATCTGCAGTTCGGCGCGCAGCTGCACACGCTCTACTCGACGATGGAAAACATCGAGAAGGAAGTTGCCGCCGCCGACCTGGTGATCGGCGCGGTGCTGATCCCGGGCGCGGCGGCACCCCGGCTCGTCAGCCGCGAGCTGATCCGGGCGATGCGGCCGGGGACGGTGGTCGTCGACATCTCGATCGATCAGGGCGGCTGCTTTGCCACCAGCCGGCCGACGACCCATGCCGACCCGACCTATGTCGAAGAAGGGGTGGTGCATTATTGCGTCACCAACATGCCGGGGGCGGTCGCGCGCACGTCGACCGTGGCCCTCAACAACGCCACGCTGCCGTTTGTGCTGGCGATCGCCGAACGCGGCTGGCGCGGTGCGCTCGGCGATGATCCGCATCTGCGCCACGGCCTCAATATCTGCCGCGGCCAGGTCACCCATCCGGCGGTGGCCGAGGCGCTCGGGCGGCGCTGCCGGCCGGTCGACGAGGCGGTGGCCGGCTGACCGGGCTGTCCCGATGCAGCGCATCGGTGTTGCGCTCGCGATTTCCCGTTCCGCGCGGTTTTCCCCTATGGACGGCCCCGATGGCGCTCCCTATCTCACATCAAACACCAAAGAGTCGGGGGAAATGACGCCGCTCCGTCCGATGACCGCTGGAAGGCGTGTTGACGAGGCCTTCGAACCTGCCGGCGACATCGAGCTGCCGCAGCTGCACCAGATCGACGCCACGGCGATCGCCGCGATCACCGATCTCTATCGTGAAATTCTTCCAGCCGATGGTGCCATCCTCGATCTGATGTCGGGCTGGGTCAGCCATCTGCCGCCCGAGATCGCTTATGCGCGGGTGGTCGGGGTCGGAACCAGCGCTTGCGAGCTGGCCGAGAACCCGTTTCTCGACGAATGGCGGGTGCAGGATTTGAACCGCAACCCGCATCTGCCGTTTGCCGTTGGTGAGTTCGATGGCGCCGCATTATGTGTCTCGGTCCAGCACCTGACCCGGCCGGCCGAGGTGATCCGCGAGGTCGGGCGGGTGCTGAAGCCTGGCGCGCCGCTGATCGTGACCTTTTCCGAGCGCTGCCGGCCGACCCGGCCGATCGGCTGCTGGTGCCTGCTCGACGATGCCGGGCATTTGTGCCTGATCGCCCACCATTTTGCCGAAGCCGGCAACTGGGCCGACATTCGCTGCCGCGACTGCACGCCGCAGAGTGGCGGCGATCCGCTTTATGCAGTGATCGGCCGCAGCCTCGGCCCGTGGCCGCCGGGCCCCGACAATTGAGTCTCGATAAATTGGCGGCAGCGAGTCTCGGCCGACAGCGAGACCGTGCGTGAAGATGCCGGACGGCCCGAATGCGGCTGTGCCAGTGGCCGTGACGGTGTGGCCGTGACGGATCCGGTCAGGCGTCGTATGCGACCATCGCGCTGAACGGGACGTCGATACGGCTGCGGCCTTGCAAAAAGCTCAATTCGATAATGCACCCGGCGCCGACGACGTTGCCGCCGCGGCGTCGCACCAGGTCGATCGCGGCTTGCATGGTACCGCCGGTTGCCAGGAGATCGTCGACGACGACGATCCGCTGGCCGGGTGCGACCGCATCCTCCTGGATCTCGATCGTGTCGCTGCCGTATTCGAGATCGTAGGTGAACGGCACGGTGCGGCCCGGCAGCTTGCCCTTCTTGCGGATCATCGCAAAGCCGCGGCCGAGCTCGTAAGCGATCGGTGCGGCGACGAGAAAGCCGCGCGATTCGATGCCGATCAACAGGTCGGGGCGGTGCGGCCGCAGCGCTCCGGCCAGCCCGGCGATCGTGCTGCGCCACGCGGCCGGGTGCGCGAGCAGCGTCGAGATGTCGTAGAACAGGATCCCGGGCTTTGGAAAATCGGGGATCGACCTGATGTGCTCTTTGAGGTCCATGACGCTCAATCCTCGACGAACGGCCGCTCGGCCATGACCGGCGCAATCTGGGCCATGACCGGCGCAGTCTGGGCCATGACCGGCGCAGCTGCGACATAACCGCTTTTGTTCGAGCTGAAAAGACCTCGCCAGGCGACCCCGAGCCGATCGACAATATGAAACCTTGCGCTGCCACCTTCGTCGCGATGGAGGAGCCGGGCACCCTGGTGCTGGCCGCTTCCGGCGAATGGCTGCTCGCTTCGGCCGCGGAGCTCGACCACCGGCTGCGCGCGCTGCGGGTGCCGGCCGGCAAGCGGGTCACGATCGACCTCGCCGGGATCGACCGCATCGACACCGCCGGTGCCTGGCTCTTGCTGCGCACCGAGCGCGAGCTCGAAGTGAACGGTAATCGCGTCGAGCTGCGCAATCTGCGGTCGAGCCTGGCGCCCCTGCTCGCCCAGGTCCAGGCCGGCGGCATGCGGCCGGCGGTGTCGCACCCGCGACCGGTACACCATTCGCTGACCGGCTTTGTCGCCCGGATCGGCGCGGTTACGATTGGCATCGCGGCGCGCACCTACCGGATTTTGGGCTTTGTCGGACTGGTTCTCGCGACCGTGCTGCGGCTGCTGCGCCACCCGGGGCGGCTGCGGCTGACGGCACTCGTGGCCCAGATGGAGCAGACCGGGGTCGACGCGCTGGTGATTGTCGGCCTCCTGTCGTTTCTGGTCGGCATCGTCATCGCCTATCAGGGCGCCGACCAGCTCGCCCGCTTTGGTGCGCAGATCTACACCGTCGATCTATTGGGGGTTGGCATCCTGCGCGAACTCGGTGTGCTGATGACCGCGATCATCGTCGCCGGCCGCTCGGGCAGCGCCTTTACCGCGCAGATCGGCACGATGCAAGTCAACGAGGAAATCGACGCGCTGCGCACCCTCGGCCTCGATCCGCTCGAGGTGCTGGTGATCCCGCGCCTCCTCGGGCTGTTGCTGAGCTTGCCGCTGCTGACGATCTACGCCAATCTGATGGGGCTGCTCGGTGGCTGCCTGATGGCCTGGGGCGTCCTCGGCATCACCATCCCGCAATTCGTTCATGAATTGCAAACCTCGCTGGAGCCTATGTCATTCTGGATCGGGGTGCTGAAGGCGCCGTTCTTCGCCGTGATCATCGCCACGATCGGCTGTTACGAGGGATTTCAGGTGTCGCGCAGCGCCGAAAGCGTCGGCCGCCTGACGACGCTGTCGGTGGTCGAGGCGATCTTTCTGGTGATCGTTGTCGATGCCATCTTTTCGGTATTCTTTTCGATGTTGGGCATATGAGCGGCGGGCCGGATGTTCCGGGCGAAGCGGTGATCCGCATTCGCGGTCTCGTCAATCGGTTCGGAACCGAAACGGTGCATGACGGTCTCGATCTCGACGTGTTCCGCGGCGAGGTGCTCGGCATCGTCGGCGGATCGGGCTCCGGCAAATCGGTCCTGCTGCGCACGATCGTCGGCCTCAACCGGCCGGCCGAGGGCCGGGTCGAAGTGTTTGGCGACGACATCATGCGCTGCGGGGAGACCGTGCGCCGGGGACTGGAAAAGCGCTGGGGGGTCCTGTTCCAGGATGGGGCGCTGTTCAGTTCGTTGACCGTGGCGCAGAATATCGAGGTGCCGCTCGACGAGCACTATGCGATGCCGCCTCGCTTGAAAGACGAGATCGCCGCCTGCAAGATCGGCCTGGTCGGCTTGGGCGAGGACGCGGCGACCAAGTATCCCTCCCAGCTGTCCGGGGGCATGCGCAAGCGGGCGGGGCTCGCCCGCGCCCTGGCGCTCGATCCCGAGATCGTGTTTCTCGACGAGCCGACAGCCGGGCTCGACCCGATCGCCGCCGGCGAATTCGACAAATTGATCCGCGATTTGCGGCAGAGCCTCGGGTTGACCGTGTTCATGGTGACCCATGACCTCGACAGCCTGTTCGCGATCTGCGACCGGGTGGCGGTGCTGGTCGACAAGCGGATCCGCGTCGGCCGGCTGGCGCAGCTGCTGGCGGACGACCATCCCTGGATCCGCGCCTATTTTCACGGACCGCGCGGCCGGGCGGCATTACGCGCCGAGGGTGCCGATCCGGCGGTGCGCGAAACCCCAGCCACAGCTTCGGCCTGAGCCGTTCTGCCGCGGAGAGAAACCGGATGGAGACGCGCGCCCATTACGTCGCGGTCGGAGCCTTTGTGCTCGTCGTCATATTTCTGGCGTTTGGCGCGGTGCTGTGGCTCGGCCGGGTCGAATTCTCAAAGCATTTCGATCGCTATTACATCTTCTTCAAAGGTTCGGTGGAGGGCCTGGGCAAAGGCTCCTCGGTGCAATACAACGGCATCCCGGTTGGCCGGGTGACCGACGTCCAGGTCGATCCCGACAATATCGGGCAGATCCAGGTGACCGTCGAGATCGACACGAGCCGCGTTGTGATCAAGACCGATGCTCGCGCTTTCCTCGACACCAACATCCTGAGCGGTGTCGCCACGGTGCAGATCCGCGGCGGCACCGAAGCGGCCGCGGCGCTGAGGCCCAAGCCGGGTCATCATTACCCGATCATCCCGCCAGGCCAGTCGGCGCTCGAGGAAGTCAAGGCTTCGCTGCCCGAGCTGACCGCCGCGCTCAAAATCGCCGCCGGCAATCTGAATGCGCTGCTCAACCCGCAAAACCGTCAGGCAATCGGCGACAGCCTGCAGAATATTCGCACTGCGACCGGGGTGCTGGCCGCCCACAGCCAGGATATCGGCGCCATTCTCGACAATGCCAACGCCTCGGTACTCGAACTCAGATCCATGCTCCATACGGTTGCGGAGAGCTATTCGGGTCGCGGCGGATTGAAAGACCAGGCATCGCAAACGCTCGCCGATTACGATCGGGTGGCGAAAAAGCTGATCGGCACGATCGACGGGCTCGAGCGGGTGATCGCCGACACGCAGCCGGCAATCCGTGACTTCACCCAGCAGACGCTGCCCGGCGTCAATGACCTGGTCGCCAGCGCGCAACAGCTTGCGATCAACCTGAACCGGCTGGAGGCGGAGATCGAGCGCGATCCGACGCGCCTGCTGTTTGGTGACCGCCGGGTCGGATACCGGCCGCGATGAGCGCGCTGCTCCGGTCGTTCGTCCGGCACTGGCCGCCCTTTGCGGCGATGTTGGCGCTGTCCGGCTGTGCTAGCCTGCTCGGCGTGGCACCGCCCGGGCATCTCTACCGGCTGAGCGCGGCGCCGCATTTTGCGGTGCCGCTGCCGCATGTCCCGGGCGTGCTGCGCATCGAGCGGCCGGAGGCGCCCGCCGGCATCGACACCACCCGGATCGCGCTGAGCCGGACCCCGCTATCGCTCGATTATTACGCCGATTCGGAGTGGACCGATCGGGCTCCGGCGATGGTCCAGCAAGCCCTGCTGACGTCGTTCGAGAACAGCGGTGCAATAACCGCGATCGGTGACGAGGCGATCGGACTTCCTGCCAATCTGCTGCTCGATACCGAGTTGCGTCATTTCGAAGCCGAATATCCCGCCGCCGGCAACTTGCCGCGGGTTCGGGTGACGATGGTGGTCCGGCTGGTGGCGATGCCGGGGCGCCGGATCGTCGCCCAGAAGAGGTTCGAACGCCTGGTGCCGGCGGCCGCGAACACGATCCCCGACGTCGTCGCCGCCTTCAATGCGGCGACCAATGCGGTGATCGGCGACATCGTCACATGGACCATCGCCAATGCCGCTTTATCTGGAGCGCGCAGCTAGCTACTGTGGCCATGTTTCGTTCGCATGGGGGGACGCGCGTGGCGCTAGCAGGCGGGGCGGGGGCAGGCGAGGCGGGGGCAGGCGAGGTGAGGGCAGGCGAGGTGGGGGAATGGCCGGTGAGCCCGGCCGAGATCGACCGGATGCAGCAGGCGGCGGCCGCCGTGCTCGACTGCCGCCGGCACTTCGCGGCGCGCCCGGGCGGGCTGCTCGGCGAAATCGCCGCGGGCGAACCGGGGTTCACCGATTGGCGGCACTACCCCGCCGGAGAAGTCTACGATCCGCAGAGCCACGCCCAGTATTTCTACCACGTTCACCCGGCCGCCGGCCGGGGCGCCGGCGAGCACGGCCATTTTCACGCGTTCCTGCGGGCCGACGGAATCCCGCCGGGCGCGCGGCCGCTGGTGCTGCCGGAGACCGCGATCGCCGCGGATACGGCACGGCCATCGCCGCAAGCCGCACCGGTCAAGCACGGCGCACGCGATGAGGTCTGCCACCTGCTCGCGATCACGCTCGACCTGACCGGCACACCGATCCGGCTGTTCACGACCAATCGCTGGGTCACCGGCGAGACCTGGTACCGCGCCGAGGATGTCGTTGCCATGCTCGACCGTTTCGTCTTTGCCGAGGCTGGGCGGTCGGCCGTCAGCCGCTGGATCGCGGCGATGGTCGCGCTGTTTCGCCCGCAGATCGCGGCGCTGCTGCGGACACGCGACGAAACCATGATGACTTGGCGCCGCCGCCGCCGCGGCAATGTGTTCGAGGACCCGCGGATCGAAATCGTGTCGTGCACCGAGATCGATATCGACCGTCAGCTCACCGCACTCGAACATGCTCGCTCCGGTCCGAAGCGCGAGGCAGGGCTGCATCCGCCCGCCCCGCCATGGATGAGCGAGGGCTGGGGCGAGGGGCATGCCGGCTGACCCCGGCGGCGCGGCGGAACCTCTAGTGCTGAGGTGGTGGTGATTGCTGCTGCGGCTGCCGTGGCGGCAGGTTGTTGGCATTCAGGCAGGCATTGAGCTGGGCGTTGCGCTGGGCATTCGACTGAGCGGTGAAATCGGGATGGGCGGCCTGCGCCTGCCTCGCGCAAGCATCCATGGTCTTCCATTTGGTAATGGCAGTGAGCCCCGGCTGGCTCGCTTCGGCGGTGCCGGCGAGCAAGACCCCAGCGAGCAGGATCCCGACGAGCAAGACCCTGGCGAGTAAGACCGGGGCGAGCAAGACCCTGGTGGGCAAAATCGGGGCCAGGGTCCACCATGCCGCCAACCGTATCATCTGCCGCCTCCTCGCGCCGGTGTCGCACCCGGGCGACACCCCCGGATGGCGACACCCCCGATTATATGCACAGCGTTGCCTTCGAGGCTGCGGTTGCGCGCCGCGCCGTTCTCAGGCTCCATGGACGATCCCTGACACGCGCAGGCGGAGGCGGCGATGCTGAAGATCTGGGGCAGGGCGACCTCGTCCAATGTCCAGAAGGTGCTGTGGTGCTGCGGTGAGCTCGATATCGCGTTCGAGCGGGTCGATCTCGGCGGATCGTTTGGCGGCAACCAGGACCCGGAATACCTGGCGCTGAACCCGAACGGGCTGGTGCCGACGGTGCGGGACGGCGCGCTGGTATTGTGGGAATCGAACACGATCTGCCGCTATCTTGCCGCCACCCGTCGCGGCGAGCGGCTCTACCCGGCCGCACCGGCCGCGCGCGCCTTGGTCGAGCGCTGGATGGACTGGCAATTGTCGACCGTCGGACCGCCAATGAGCGCGCTGCTCTACGGGCTGATCCGGTCCCGTCCCGAGCAGCGCGACCAGGTGGCGATCGAGGCGGCGCGGCGCAAGGCGCTCGCTGCCTGGACGACGGTCGATGAGGCGCTTGCCGGGCGGCGCTTTCTGGCCGGCACCGAATTGAGCCTGGCCGAGATCGTAATGGGGACATTGGTGCACCGCTGGCACATGATGCCGGTGGAACGCCCGGTCCTGGCCAATCTCAAATCGTGGTACGAGCGGATGCGCGAACGACCGGCCTTCAAAACCCATATCGATCTCCCGATAACGTGATCGTGCGGTCGGCTCCGTGCTGTTGCGTCGCCGGGTGTGGACGATTATCTAGGCGCGCCCGGACGACGACGCGCCCGGCTCGGTGACGGAGGGGGGCCAATGAATCGATCGGTGGAACGCCGTGTCCTGGGCGTCCTGTTGACTGCGCTTGTCGGCCTCGCTGCGGTCGCGGCGCCGGCGCAAAACCCGGCGCAGCACAAGGATGCGGTCCTCAAGGAGCGGCAGGCGACGATGAAGTCGCAGGCGGCCGATCTCGGCAAGATCAAGGGATATCTCGATGGCAAGACGGATCAGGCGGCGGCTCTCGCCGGCGCCACCAGCCTGACGCAGACCACCCGGAAGATCCCGAGCCTGTTTCCGCCCGGAACCGGTGCCGCGAGCCCCGACGGCAAGTTCCAGCCGAAGCCCGCGGTGTGGACCGACTGGAACAAGTTCCTCGGCGCGCAGAAAAACGCTGCAGCGAAGGCTGACACGCTATTGGCCGCGGTCAAGACCGGCAGCAAGCCGCAGATCCAGGCTGCGTTTGTCGATCTCGGCAAGAACGGCTGCGGCAGCTGCCACGAGAGCTTCCGGCAAAAGCTCGGGGATTGACGGCAGCGGCGCTGGCAATCCTCCTGGCGCTCGCGGAGCTGTGGGCGGGATCAGTCGCGCTCGCCGCTGATGTCCGCGGGGCGGCGACACGCGGCGGCTATCTGGCCGCTGCCGCCGGTTGCGCGCTGTGCCATACCGACAAGGCGCATGGCGGCGCGCCTTATGCCGGCGGTCGGGCGCTGGTGACCCGGTTCGGCATTGTCGTCACGCCAAACATCACGCCCGATCGGCAAACCGGGATCGGCCGTTGGCGGAAGGTGGATTTCGTCCGGGCGATGCGGTGGGGTGTGGCGCCCGACGATTCGCATTATCTGCCGGTATTCCCATTCCCTTACTACAACCGGCTCAGCCACCGCGACCTCGACGATCTGTGGGCCTTTCTCGCAACGATAACGCCGGTCGAGCGGGCCGATCGGGCCGGCAGCCGGACCCCGTTCGCCGCGCTGCGCGCTGCGGTTGCGGTCATTGCCTCGCGGTTTTCCGGACCATGGCGGCCCGACCCGCGGCGCGACGCGGCATCGAATCGCGGCGCCTATCTGGTCGTCACGATCGGCCGGTGCGGCGACTGCCACACGGCACGCAACTGGCTCGGCGCGCCCGATCGCGCACGGTTCCTGGCCGGTGTCGCCGCCGGAAATGGCCGCCATGCGGTGCCCGATATCACACCCGACCCGCAGACCGGCATCGGCGGCTGGAGCATCGCCGATATCGCGACGCTCTTGACCGACGGGCAAACGCCGAATTTCGATTTTGTCGGCGGGGCCATGACCGAAATTGTCTCGGCCACCTCGCATCTCGATCCGGACGACCGGCAGGCGATCGCAATCTACTTGAAATCCTTGAAGCCGATCGCGGCACGCAAGAAAGACTGAATAGCGCCGCGTTTCACTACTGGACCGTCGGAAGAGACCCCTTATGATGATGCCGGGTCCGATCGGCGGCGAGGGAAAAAGGCTCGACTAGTGCGGCCGGCGCCGCCGCCGGAGCGGACCGACCCTCTGAGTGGACCGAGCCCCGCGGCCTGCCGTCGGCATCCGGTCGACAGCTGGCCTGAGGAGCGGGGATTGGCGCGAGGGCGACCGGATCAGAGCTTGGCCCGCTTCGAGCGGATCGCACTGGTGCTGTCCGGCGGCGAGGCGCTGGGCGCATACCAGGCCGGCGCCTATGCCGCGCTCGAAAAAGCCGGGGTGCGGCCGAACTGGATCGCCGGCACTGCGATCGGTGCGGTCAATGCGGCGATCATCGCCGGCAATCTGCCGCATCAGCGGGCGCTGCGGCTGCGGCAATTCTGGCACGAGATCAGCCGGCGCGCGGCGCTGCCGCCGGTCGGCGGGTTCGGCCGCTGGGCGCAGCGCGCCGCCGGGCGCTGCCTCGCGTGGGTTCCGGCTGCGGCCAGATTGGCGCTCGCGCGCGACGAGGCGGTGATTTCGGCCGGCGAATTGCGCGAACTGCTCCTGCGGGCGGTCGATTTCGAGCGGGTCAATTCGGGCAGCGTCCGGGTCGTACTCGGCGCGGTCAATCTCGCGACCGGAGCGGAGGCATTCTTCGATAACGACCGGCATGTGCTCGGGATCGATCATGTGCTGGCCGGGACGCCGTTTTCCGGGCTGCCGCCGGTGGCGATCGGGCGCCAGCTGTTCGCCGGCGCTGCGGTCTCGGTGTCGGCGCTCGACCAGGCGCGGCCGGCCGACACGCTATGCTTTGTGATCGACGGCTACGATCCGGCCCCGGGCGGCCGCGGTGGGGTCAGCCGTGCGGCCCGCGAAATCGCGGCGATGCGGCGCACCCACGATCTGCGCCGGATGATTGCACTGCTCGGCGAGCGGTTGCCGCCGGCGACGCAGGGCGAAGCCGACATCCGCCGTTGCCTCGCCGAAGCCAGCGATGCGACGATGACGATCCTGCATCTGGTGCATGAGGGCAGTGCCGCGGAGCTCGCAACCAAGATGGGCGACTTCTCGGCCGGGGCCATCACCCGGCGCTGGCGGGCTGGTGAGAGCGACGCGGCAACCAGCCTCGCCCATCCGCGCTGGCTGGCGCCACTGCCGCGGCTCAGCGGGGCCGTCATTCACGAGGTTCGCGGCGGAATCGTTGCACCGCCGCGCTGAGCGGCGCAACGCCCTCGCCGGTCGCGATCCACTCACAGGACCGCATGGCCCCTTGTCTAAGCGTTTGTCAAGGCCAATATTAGGTTGAATTAAAAGGGGTTTTGAGATGGGATGGTTTCGCCTGCAAATCGATCGAGGCACTAGGCTGCCTCGACGCTTTGGACGGTTCCAAGATCGGCGGCCGTCCCTGTTGACGAGGATTTATGTTGTACGAGGCCTACCAAGCACAGGACGATTTTCTTGGCCCGATCCGGCTGATGGCGGAAACGGTCCGCGGTTGGCTCGGTCAGCCGTGGCTGGCGGACGAAATCCCGCTGGTGCGCGGTGCCGCTGCGGCGATGGAACTCGTCTCGCATGCCGGGCTGTCGCATGAGCGACCGGATTTCGCCATCAAATCGATTGTCAGCGATGGCCGCGAGATCGCGGTCAGCGAGGAGGTCGTAGCCTCGCATCCGTTCTGCAACCTGCTGCATTTCCGCAAGGATCCGGTTCGCGAGGAGCCGACAATCCTGGTCGTGGCGCCGCTGTCGGGGCATTTTGCGACGCTGCTGCGCGGCACCGTCACGACCCTGCTCGCCGATCACAATGTCTATCTGACCGATTGGCAGAACGCGCGCGACGTACCGCTGCTCTACGGCCGGTTCGACCTCGATGATTTTGTCGAGCTGGTGATCCGCTTTATCCGCCTGCTCGGGCCGCCGCTGCATGTCATGGCGGTGTGTCAGCCTTCGGTCCCGGTGCTGGCGGCGGTGTCGCTGCTCGCCGCACAGCAGGATTGCTGTCAGCCGGCCTCGATGATCCTTGTCGGCGGACCGATCGACACCCGGGCGAACCCGACCGCGGTCAACCGCTATGCCGAGGCGCACCGCCTCGACTGGTTCGAGCGCAGCGTGATTACGGCGGTGCCGGTGCGCTACCCCGGCCGCTTCCGCCGCGTCTATCCGGGGTTTTTGCAGCTCGCCGGGTTTCTCAGCATGAATTTCGACCGCCATGTGTCGGCGCATTGGCGGATGTTCCGCGACCTCGCTCGCGGCAATGGCGAAAGCGCCGCAGCGACCCGCGCGTTCTACGACGAATACACCGCGGTCATGGATCTGCCCGCGGATTTCTACCTGCAGACGATCGAACGGGTGTTTCACCGCCAGGATCTGGCGCGCGGCACATTCCGCGTGCGCGACAGTCTGGTCGAGCCGGCGGCGATCGAGCGCACCGCGCTGATGACCGTCGAAGGCGAGCGTGACGATGTCTGCGGGCCCGGGCAGACGGTTGCCGCACAGGCGCTGTGCAGCGGCATTCCGGCGGCGAAAAAGACCCACCACCTCCAGCCTAAAGTCGGTCATTATGGCGTCTTTCATGGCCGCCGGTGGCAGACCGAGACCTATCCCAAGGTCAAGGAATTCATCCGGGCGCAGGGCCAGCCGGCGGGATGATCGGATCCCGCTCGCAGCCGCGGCGGGCACCGGCCAAAGAGGCGCGAGCGGAGGAGCGCATGGCTCTGGCTGGTAAGGTTGTGATCACCTGCGCCGTCACCGGGTCGATCCACACCCCGACAATGAGCCCCTATCTGCCGCTGACCCCGGACGAGATCGCCCGCGATGCGATCGCCGCGGCTGAGGCCGGGGCGGCAATTCTGCATCTGCATGCGCGCGACCCGCAGGATGGGCGGCCGACCCCCGATCCAAATGTCTTCATGCAGTTCCTGCCGCGGATCAAGCAGGCGACCAGCGCCGTCGTCAACATCACCACCGGCGGCGGCCACGGCATGTCATTGGAGGAACGCCTGGCCGCACCCTTGCGTGCCAAGCCGGAGATGTGCTCGCTCAACATGGGCTCGATGAATTTCGGGCTCTACCCGATGCTCTCCCGCTACAAGGATTGGAAATACCCGTGGGAGCCGCAGCATCTCGAAATGACCCGTGACTTCATCTTCCGCAATACCTTTGCCGATATCGAGCGGATCCTGAAAGACCTCGGCGAAGGCTGCGGGACAAGGTTCGAGTTCGAATGCTACGATGTCGGGCATCTCTACAATCTCGCGCATTTTCTCGACCGTGGCCTGGTAAAGCCGCCATTGTTTGTACAGACGATCTTTGGCATATTGGGCGGCATCGGTGCCGACCCCGACAATCTCGTTCATATGAAGCACATCGCCGACAAGTTGTTTGGCGACGCCTATGCCTGGTCGATCCTGGCGGCCGGCCGCCACCAATTGCCATTGGTGACGATGGGGGCGATCATGGGCGGCAATGTCCGCGTCGGGCTTGAGGATTCGCTGTGGATCGGCCGCGGCAAGCTCGCCACCAGCAACGCCGATCAGGTGAGCCGGGTGCGCGCGATCGTCGAGAATTTGTCGCTCGAAATCGCCAGCCCGGACGAGGCGCGGGCGATGCTGGCGCTGAAAGGCGGCGACGCCGTCGGGTTCTGAGCGGGGGGCGCCGACGATGATCGACAAGCGGGTGCAGAGCCTGGCCGAGGCGGTGGCCGGCATCAAGGATGGTTCGGTCGTGCTGTGCGCCGGATTTGGCGGCGCCGGGCTACCCGACGCGCTGTGCGAAGCGCTGATCGAGCAGGGCGCGCGCGAGCTGACGGTCGTCGCCAACAATGCCGGCACCGGCCGCGCTGGGCTTGCGGCATTGATGGCCGCCGGCCGGGTCGCCAAGATCATGTGCTCGTTCCCGCGCAGCTCGGGCAGCGTCGTCTTCGAGGAACTCTATGCCGCCGGCAAGATCGAGCTCGAATTGCTGCCGCAGGGGACGCTCAGCGAACGCATGCGCTGCGCCGCCGCCGGTCTCGGCGGCTATTATTCGCCGGTCTCGGTCGGGACCCGTCTCGCCGAGGGCAAGGAGCACCGCGAGATCGACGGCCGCGTCTATGTGCTGGAAAAGCCGTTGAAGGGCGATGTCGCGTTGCTCGCCGCCGATCGCGCCGACCGCTGGGGCAACCTCACCTTTCGCAAATCGCAGCGCAACTTCAACCCAACGATGGCGATGGCCGCCGATCTGTCGATCGTCCAGGTGCGCCGCATCGTCGAACTGGGCGAACTCGACCCCGAGGTGATCGTCACCCCCGGCATCTTCATCGACCGCGTCGTCCAGGTCGCATTCTGAATCATCTTCTCGTTTTGAACGCCTCATTGTGAACAAGTGAGGAGCAAGCGATGCCGCTGAAACGTCGCCAGATCGCGTGGCGGGCCGCGCAGGACCTCGCCGACGGCGCCTATGTCAATCTTGGAATCGGGCTGCCGACCCTCGTTTCCGATTTCATCCCGGAGGATCGCGAGATCGTGCTGCACAGTGAGAACGGCATCCTCGGCGTCGGCCCGGCGCCCGGCGCCAACGAGGCCGATCCCGACCTGATCAATGCCGGCAAGCAGCCGATCACACTCGTCACCGGCGGCAGCTATGTCCACCACACCGATTCGTTTCTGATGATCCGCGGCGGCCATCTCGACCTGGCGTTGCTCGGTGCCTTCGAGGTCGCCGAGAATGGCGATCTCGCCAACTGGACGACCGATGATCCGGGGTTTCCGCCCGGTGTCGGCGGAGCCATGGACCTGGCGGTCGGCGCCAAGGAGATCCGCGTGCTGCTCGAGCATACGACCCGCTCCGGCGCTCCGCGCATCCGCCGCCGCTGCGGCTATCCGCTGACCGCCGCCGGTGCGGTGCGCCGCATCTATACCGACCTTGCGGTGATCGACGTGACCGGCCAAGGGCTCGTCGTCCGCGAGATCGCCGACGACATCGATTTTGCCGCGCTGCAGGCCAGGACCGAAGCCGAGTTGCGCCCGGGCCCCGACCTCAAACCGCTGCGCGCCCCAACGGTTTGAGCTTGGTGGTCGAGGCGGGCGGTCTCGGCGTCGCCGCAGCCACGCCACGGCCTTTCGCCGATCCGGTCCGGTGCTGGCGGTGCTATGCCTATGCCACGCCGAGTTCGCGGCAGCGCTCGCGGAACTCGGTCACGATGTCGAGGTAGAGCTGGCGCTTGAATGACACGATTAGCTCCGGCAGCTCGTCCAGCGCCACCCAGCGCCAGGCGTCGAACTCGGCGTGCTCGCCGGCGAGGTCGATCTCCGCGTCGTGGCCGGTGAAGCGCATCATGAACCATTTCTGGCACTGACCGCGATAACGGCCGCCCCACAGCGTTGCAGCCATCGCCGCCGGCAGATCGTAGGTCAGCCAGTCGCGGCTTTCGGCGACGATTTCGGCCTTGCCGGTGCCGATCTCCTCGGCAAGCTCGCGCATTGCCGCCTGCCGCGGGGTCTCGCCGGGATCGATGCCGCCCTGCGGCATCTGCCACGCCGGCCTCGCCGTCAGATCGGCACGCCGCGCCACCAGAACCTGCCCCTGGGCATTCAACAGCATGATCCCGACCGCCCGGCGGTAACCCTCGGCACCGCTGGCCTGGTCGCTCAATCGGCCTTCCATTTGATCGTCCACCGATCCCGTTGCCGCGGCGGCTCTCAATTGATCATGCGGCCGTTGAACATGGACATGCCGCGCAGCATGTCGGCGGCACGCATCATCTGGTAATCCGCCGATGTGCCCATGATCGACTGGTCGACCGAATCCTCATCGTCGTCATCATCATTGCTCTGGGTCGCAGCGACCTTGGTCCCGGGCTTGGTCGGCGGGGTCTCGATCTTGGCCGCCTCCACGACGATATCGGGTTCGATCCCTTCGGCCTGGATCGAGCGGCCCGATGGCGTGTAGTAGCGCGCCGTCGTCAGCCGCATCGCCCCGTGCCCGGGCAGCGGAATGATCGTCTGCACCGAGCCTTTACCAAACGACCGGGTGCCGAGCAGGATCGCGCGGTGATGGTCCTTGAGCGCGCCGGCGACGATCTCGCTAGCCGAGGCCGACCCGCCATTGATCAGCACCGCGAGCGGCAAACCCGCCGCGATGTCACCGGGGCGGGCGTCATAGCGCTGCGCGTCATCCGGGTTGCGCCCGCGGGTCGAGACGATCTCGCCGCGGTCGAGAAAATCGTCTGAAACGGCGACGGCCTGGTCGAGCAGACCACCGGGGTTGTTGCGCAGGTCGAGGATGATCCCGCGCAATTTGTTGCCGGCCTGCTGCTTCAGGGTCTTCATCGCCTTGTTGAGCCCGACATCGGTCTGCTCGTTGAACGACGTGATCCGGATATAGCCAATGTCATCGCCGACCAGATGCGAACGCACCGAGTCGATATGGATCGTCGCCCGCGTCAGATTGACCGTGAACGGGTCGCGCCCCTTGCGCTGGATCGTCAGCGTGACCTCGCTGTTGACCGGTCCGCGCATCTTCTCAACCGCCTGCGGCAGGGTCATGCCCTGGATCGGCTTGCCGTTGAGTTGCGTGATCAGATCGCCCGGCTTCAGCCCGGCGCGGGCCGCCGGCGTATCGTCGATCGGCGAGATCACCTTGACCAGGCCGTTTTCCATCGACACCTCGATGCCGAGCCCGCCGAACTCGCCGCGGGTCTGCACCTTCATGTCATCGAAATTCTTGTTGTTCAGATAGTTGGAATGAGGATCGAGCGAGGTCAGCATGCCGTTGATCGCCGACTCGATCAACTGCTCGTCCTTGACCTTCCCGACATAGTCGGCGCGCACCGTCTCGAACACATCACCGAATAAATTCAATTCTTTGTAGGTTTCTGAAGAATTCGCCGCTGCCACGGCCACATTCTGCTGCAGAGAAAAGCCCAAAACCGTCACCGCCGCCGCGGCGATCAACCCCAACCGTCTCATCCAGACACCCTCGAAGGCCTTCGACCCGAAGAGCAGCCGATCATATCCGCCGCGGTGGGTTGTGATCAAGATCGCCGCACTGCACTGCCCGGCGGCGCTTGCTCGGCGGCGCTTACTCGGCGGCGTGGCGCGCCTCGTTCGCCACGGATGGGGCCGGGGGCAGTGTGATCAGCGAATGGCCGCTCATCGCCGCCGGCTGCGGCAGGCCCAGCAATACCAGAAGCGTCGGCGCGACATCGGCCAGGGTTCCGTCGCGCACGCGCGCAATTGCCGCGGGCGGGTTGACCACCACCAGCGGCACCGGGTTCAGCGTGTGGGCGGTATGCGGCTCGCCGGTCGCGGGGTCGCGCATCGTCTCGGCATTGCCGTGATCGGCGGTGACGACGAGCGTGCCGCCGGCGGCCTCGACCGCCTCCGCCAGCCGGTCGAGACAGTAATCGAGTGTCTCGACCGCCGCGATCGCGGCATCGAGGCGGCCGGTATGCCCGACCATGTCGGCATTGGCATAGTTCAGCACGATGACATCAAAGCGGCCGGCGGTGATCGCTTCGACGACCTTGTCGGTGACCGCCGGCGCCGACATCGCCGGCTGCTGGTCATAGGTCGCGATCCGCGGTGACGGCACCAGAATCCGCTCTTCGCCGGGAAATACGGTCTCGCGCCCGCCATTGAAGAAGAACGTGACATGCGCGTATTTCTCGGTCTCGGCGATACGCAGCTGGCTGAGCCCGGCCTTCGAGACGACCTCGCCAAAGGTGTCGTCGAGCTGCTCGGGCGGGAACAGGGTCGCGAGCCGGCGGTTAAGCTCGGCCGAATATTCGACGAGACCGACAGCGGCGGCGAAGTCGATCCGCCGGTCGCGGGCGAACCCGGCAAAATCCGGGTCGAGCAACGCACCGGCGATCTCACGCATCCGGTCGGCGCGGAAATTCGCGAGCAGCAGGCCGTCGCCGTCCTGCATCCCGTGGTAGCCGCCGATCGCCGCCGGCTGGATGAATTCGTCGCTCTCGCCGCTTGCATAGCCGGCCTCGATCGCGGCAGTTGCGGTCGGCGCGGTCTCGCCCTCGCCGGCGGCTAGAAGCCGATAGGCCCGTTCGACCCGGTCCCAGCGCTGGTCGCGATCCATCGCGTAATAGCGGCCGATGATGGTTGCGATCCGCAATCCGGCGAGCCCGGCGACCTCGCGCTCGAAATCCGCGACACAGGACAGCGCCGATTTGGGCGGCGTGTCGCGTCCGTCGAGCACGGCATGCACCGCGACCGGCACCCCGGCCTCGGCGAGGATGCGGGCAAGGGCGGCGATCTGGTGCTGGTGCGAATGCACCCCGCCCGGCGACAACAGCCCGAGCAGGTGCGCGGTGCCGCTGCTCTTCTTCAGCGCATCGGTGAACTCGCGCAATGCGGGCAGCCGCGCCAGCTCGCCCGACGCGATCGCCGCGTCGATCCGCGGCAGATCCTGCATCACCACCCGGCCGGCCCCGAGATTGGTGTGACCGACCTCGGAATTGCCCATCTGCCCATCGGGCAGGCCGACATAGTGCTCGCTCGCCTGCAATCGTGCATGCGGCCATCGCGCCATCAGCCGGTGCCACACCGGGGTCTTGGCGCTTTCGATTGCATTGTCGGCGTCGGCGGCGCGCTCGCCCCAGCCATCGAGAATGCACAGCACCAACGGACGCGGTCGCGAACGGGAGGTCATCGCGCGAGGGCCTCGAACAGTGGAGCCATCTCTATACGCGAAACCGATCGCGCCGACATAGCGTTCCCGTGACACCCCGGGGCAAACCTAAGTCAGGCGACGCGTCGGGAGCTCGCGGTGCGGCGCGATACCTCGAGGCGTGGCGATCCGAGGCGCGGCTACACATAGTGCGGCAGCGGTTTGCCGCGGGTTTCCGGCAGGAACGGCGCGGCCACGACCCCGACCACGAAGAACAGGCCGACGATTGTCGCCGCCGGACCGTAGCCGCCCAAAGCGACGATCAAGGTGCCGGCGATCAGCGGCCCGATGCACGAGACCCAGCGCGGCGCGTTGAAGCAAAATGCGACGGCGGTGCCGCGCATCCGGGTCGGGAACAGCTCGGGCAGCCAGATCGGCGCCCAGGACCAAATCCCGCCGGTGAAAAATCCGAACACAGTGACTGCGACCAGCAGCGCATCCATGCCCTTCGCCCACATATAGACGACCGGCGTCAGCACCAGGCACATCGCATACCACAGCATCGTCGTCGGTTTGCGGCCGATCCCGTCGGCGAGAAAGCCGAGACCGACAAAGCCGAAGATCGAGGCGGCGGTCCCGAGCAGCCCGGCCACGGCACTGTAATACGGGGCCGACAGCCCGGCCTTGGCGGCGACCGTGCCGACATAGGTCGGGACAAAGGTGGCGACGCCCCAGAAGCCGAATGTCACCGACAGCATCAGCACGAACGCGCCGATCAGCCGCGGGCGCACACTCCGATCGAGAAACATGTCGACGACCGTGAAGCGGACCAGCGCGGTGTCCAGCTGGTCGAGCGCGGCACCGCTGCGTCGCTGCACCCGGGCGGCCCGGCGGCGCGCGTCAGCTTCCTCCCAGCGGGTCGATTCCGGCATGCCGCGCCAAACCCACAATACCAGCAGCGCCGGCAACACTCCGACCAGATACATAAAGCGCCAGGAATGCGGGCCGAGCCCGCCGATCGCCAGCCATACGGCCGAGGCGATAAAGCTGCCGATGCCGGCACCGCTCTGCAACAGACCGCCGCCCTTGCCGCGGGCGTTGTCGGGCCACAATTCGGAAACGATCGAAGCTCCGGTCGCCCATTCCGAGCCGATCCCGACCCCGACCAAGAACCGCAGCACCGCAAAGGACTGCCAGCTCCAGGCGATTGCGGAGAGCCCGGTGGTCAGGGAATAGGCGAGGATGGCCAGCATCATCGTGCGCTTGCGGCCGATATAGTCGGCGATGATCCCGCCGATGACCCCGCCGGTCGCCCAGCCGAACACCGTCGTCGCCAGCACATAGCCGGCATAGCGGGGCAATGCCGGGTCGTCCGCCGGAACCAGCAGCTGGTGCAGCGCGAAGCCGACGGTCAGGAACAGCGCATAGATCTCGAACCCGTCGAACAGCCAGGCGAGGTTTGAAGCGACCAGCACTTTCCATTGCTCGCGGCTGAGGGTGCGATACCAGGGCGGGGACGCCGCAAGGGTGTCTTCGTGCATCGGAGCCTCCTGTTCGCAGACCGGTTGGCCGGTTTGTCTCGATTTGGCCGGCGGCGTTGTCCGCCACTCGGTCTGCGCGAAATGTCAGCCGCGATCGGCCCGCCGTCAATCGCTTCCGACGGCGGTTTCAGCACACCGGGACCCACAGCACGTCTTCGATGTCGCTGGCCGCGGTCGCCAGCATGACCAGCCGGTCAAGACCGAGCGCGATGCCGGCCGCCGCCGGCATGCCGTATTCGAGGGCGGCGAGGAAATCTTCATCGATCGGGTAGGTGTCGCCGTAGAGCGCCCTTTTTCTGTTCTGCTCGGCGACAAAGCGGACGCGCTGCTCCGTTGCGTCGGTCAATTCGCCAAAGCCGTTGGCAAGCTCGAGGCCGCAGACATAGAGCTCGAAACGCTCGGCCACCCGCGGGTCGGCCGGATCGCGGCGCGCGAGCGCGGCCATCGACGCCGGATAGAGGGTCAGCACCGTCGGCGCGCCGATCCCGAGATGTGGCTCGATCCGGTCGAGAAAGATCCGGAAGTAAAGCGCCTCCCAATCGTCGCCCGGGTGCGGCGCGATGCCGATCCGACGCGCCGCCGCTTCGATCAGGGCGACATCCGGCTGCAGCGGGTCGGGAGCGGTCGCCAGGATGTCGATCCCGGCATGGCGGGCGAAGGCTTCGGCGACGCTGGTCTCGTGCCACGGCGCTGCGGCGTCGGCGGTGCGACCGCGCCAGGCCAGCGCCGCAGCGCCCGCCGCCTGCTGGCAGGCGCGCAACAGGCCGGCACAATCGTCGATCAGCTCGCGCCACCCGGCGCCGGCGCGATACCATTCGAGCATCACGAATTCCGGCTGGTGGGTCGGACCGCGCTCGCCATCGCGAAACACATGGGCGAGCTGCCAGATCCGCGGCATCCCGGCGACCAGCAGCTTTTTCATCGCGAATTCGGGGGAGGTGTGCAGATAGCGGCGCCGGGTGCTGCCGTCGCGCGGATCGTGGAGTTCGGTGGCGAAGGCCAGGAGATGCGGTTCGAGCCCCGGGCTCAGCTGCAGCGCCGGTGTCTCGACCTCGATGAAATCGCGCGCGGCGAAGAATTGGCGTACCGCGCCGACGATCCGGCTGCGCTGTTCAAGCCGCCCGCGGCGCCGGGCAAAGCGCTCTCTCTGCCACCATTGCTGCATCGCTTCCCGCCCTCCCGCTTGCCGTCGGCCCGCCCCGTGCTAAGTTCTCGACCAGCAGCCGCGCTCGAGCGCGCCCTATCGGGACCTCCCTCATGAAGATCAACGCCATCGACATCAAGCCGGGCAATGTCCTCGAATACCAGAGCAAGCTCTGGATCGTGCTGAAGCGCGAGCTGGTCCAGCCCGGCAAGGGCGGCGCCTTCGCCCAGGTCGAGATGCGCGACCTGCGCAGCGGCATCAAACTCAACGACCGCTTCCGCACCCAGGAGACGGTCGAGCGCGTCCGCCTCGACGAGAAGGAGATGCAATTCCTGTTTACCGAGAACGGCCAGGCGACCTTTATGGACAATGACAGCTTCGAGCAGATCGCGATCCCGACCGAGATGATCGGTGAGCCCGCCGATTTTCTGCGCGACGGGATGATCTGCACGGTGATGCTGCACGAAGGGACACCGCTGTCGGTCGAATTGCCGCCGAGTGTCGTCATGGAGGTGGTCGAGGCCGACCCGGTGGTGCGCGGCCAGACCGCGTCCTCCTCGTACAAGCCCGGCAAGCTCGACAACGGGCGTCGGGTCATGATCCCGCCTTATATCGAGGCCGGCACCCGCATTGTCGTCAGCACCGCCGATGGCAGCTATATGGAGCGGGCGAAGGACTAAGCGGCGGGCAGGCGGAAATCGGCATGCCGATGCGCTCGCCAGCGCTGAATGTGATGGCGAATGCCGCGCTGAAGGCGGCGCGCGGCCTGTTGCGCGATTTCGGCGAGGTCGAGCAACTGCAGGTCTCGATCAAGGGGCCGGGCGATTTCGTCTCGACCGCCGATCTGAAGGCGGAGCGCACCTTGCGCGCCGAGCTGACCCGCGCCCGCCCCGGCTATTCGCTCTTGTTCGAGGAAGGGGGTGCCGAAACCGGGTCGGACCCGCGCCATCGCTGGATCGTCGACCCGCTCGACGGCACCACCAATTTCCTCCATGGGATCCCGCATTTTGCGATCTCGATCGCGCTCGAACGCGATGGCGAGATCGTCGCCGGTCTCGTCTACGACCCGACGCGTGACGAGATGTATTCGGCGGAAAAGGGGCTCGGCGCCTATGTCAACGATCGCCGGCTCAGGGTGTCGGCGAGGCGGCGGCTCGGCGAGGCGGTGGTCGCGACCGGCATTCCGACGCATCGCGGCACGGCTCACGATCCCTATCTGGCGGGCCTGTCGGCGGTGATGGGGGCAACGAGCGGGGTGCGCCGGATGGGTGCGGCAGCGCTCGATCTCGCCTATGTCGCCGCCGGACGCTATGAGGGGTTCTGGGAATTCGGGTTGAAGCCGTGGGATATCGCCGCCGGGCTGCTCTTGGTACGCGAGGCGGGCGGCTATGTCAGCGATTTGTCCGGCGGTCACGCGATGATGACGAACGGCGATGTGCTGGCCGCCAACGACCACCTGCATCTGGCGCTCGCGGCGTTGATCCGCGACGCGATACGGTCGGCCGGCGCGGCGGCGGCGCGGTCGGCAGATTTGTGATAGGCTGCGTACCGATAGGGGTTCGCGGGGGCTGGCAATCGTGGATCGGGCTCGACCGGTTGGCGCGCTGCGGGACGGCCCGGTTGCGCCGTTGGCGCCGCCCCTGGCCGGCGCACGAATCCCGGGCGATCGGCGCGGGACCGCGGGATGAACCGCTCGCGCCGCTTTCTCGTGCGCATGACCGTGTTCCTGATCCTGGTCGCGGCACTGGCGGCGGTGCTCGGGCGCTCGCTGGTGACGGCCTTCATGGGGAATCCCGCGGTCAACGGCGTGATCCTCGGCATCCTGCTCGCCGGCATCGCCTATATTTTTCGCCAGGTGTTGCTGCTCAACCCCGAAATCGAGTGGATCGAAAGCTTTCGCCACCGCGAGGCGGGCGGCGAGGAGCCGATCAGCGGCCGCCGACCGGTGCCGCGCCTCCTGGCGCCGATGGCGCGCATGCTGGGCGCCCGCCAAGTCGGGCATGTCAGCCTGTCGGCGAGTTCGCTGCAGACCCTGCTCGACGGCATCGGCTCGCGCCTCAACGAAACCCGCGAGACCTCGCGCTACCTGATTGGGGTGCTGGTGTTTCTCGGGCTGCTCGGCACCTTTTACGGGCTGCTCGAAACCCTGCGCTCGGTCGGTGGCGTGATCGGCGGACTGAACCTCGGCGGCAGCGATCTGACGCGCGCCTTCGCCAACCTCAAGGCCGGTCTGCAATCGCCGTTGGCCGGCATGAGCACGGCCTTCAGCGCCTCGCTGTTCGGGCTCGCCGGCAGCCTCGTCCTCGGCTTTCTCGATCTCCAGGCCGGACAGGCGCAGAACCGCTTCTACAACGATCTCGAGGAGTGGCTGTCGACCTACACCCGGCTATCGGGCGGCGGTCTCGGCGACGGCGGCGAGGCATCGGTTCCCGCCTACATCCAGGCGCTGCTCGAGCAGACCGCCGACAGCCTGGAGAATTTGCAGCGGATCATCGCCCGCGGCGAGGAAAGCCGGATCGGCGCCAACACCACGCTGACCAACCTGACGGACCGGCTCGGGATACTCGGCGACCAGATGAAGGCCGGACAGATGCTGATGCTTCGGCTCGCCGAGAACCAACTCGATTTGAAGCCGGCACTGGCCCGCCTCGCCGACAATTCGGCTGGCCAGGATGACGCGCTGCGCAGCCATCTGCGCAACATCGAGGCCTATGCCGCGCGCCTGACCGAGGATCTGGCCCAGGGCCGGGCGCAGAGTGTCCAGGAATTGCGCAGCGAAATCCGCATCCTCGCCCGCACCATCGCCGCATTCGCCGAAGACGGCCGGCGCTGAGCCCGCGGCACCCGCCTCGCCATGCCCCTCGCCCGCAGAAGCTCGCGCCGCTCCAGCATCGACATCTGGCCGGGCTTTGTCGATGCGCTGTCGCAGCTGCTGATGGTGATCATCTTCATTCTGTTGGTGTTCACCGCCGGCCAGTTCTATCTCTCCGCGGCGCTGTCGGGGCGCAACGAAGCGCTGCACAAATTGCAACAGCAGGTGGATCAGCTGGCCGATTTGCTGTCGCTCGAAAAAAGCACCAACAGCACCTTGCGACAGGGCGCCGAACGCCTGACCGCGCAGCTCAAGAGCGCCGAGAGCGAGCGCGCCCGGCTGAATCTGCAGATCACCGGTCTGGCCAAAGCGGCGAAGGCGTCGGCAGTCGAGACCACGCAGGCCAAGGGTCAGCTCGCGGCGCAGAAGGAGATCAGCGCGAACGCGCTGGCCCAGGTCGATCAGCTGAACCAGCAGATCGCGGCGCTGCGCCAGCAATTGTCCGCGATCGCCGCGGCGCTCGATATTTCACAGGCCAAGGTCAAGACCCAGCAGACCCAGATTGCCGATCTCGGTCAGAAGCTCAATGTGGCGCTCGCCAGCAAGGTCGCCGAACTCGCCCGCTACCGCTCCGAATTTTTCGGCCGCTTGCGGGCGATCATCGGCGACCGGCCGGATATCCGGATCGTCGGCGACCGCTTTGTATTCCAGTCGGAGGTTCTGTTCGCGCCGGGCAGCGCCGATCTGACTGCGGCGGCGAAGCAGGAGCTGGCACCGGTGTTCGCCACGCTGAAAGAGATCGCCACCGAGATCCCGCCCGACATCAACTGGGTCCTGCAGGTCAGCGGCTACACCGACAAGCGTCCGATCGACACGCCGCAATTCCCGTCGAACTGGGAATTGTCGACGGCGCGCGCGCTGTCGGTCGTGCGCTATGCGATCAAACAGGGGATTCCGGCCGATCGGCTGGCCGGGGCCGGATATGCCGACACCGACCCGATCGATCCGGGTGACACGCCGCAGGCCTATGCCAAAAACCGTCGCATCGAACTGAAGCTGACCGAGCGCTGAGCGGCGGTCGAGGCGCCGGGCGGGCTGGTCCCCTGGATCAACGGCGACGGAGCGGCGGCAGCATGGGCACGGCCCGGCCAGAAGCGATGCGGAGGTGGACATGAGCACCAGGCCCGCCGGCCGCGGTTGCGGCGCTAGGGTGATCGCCGCCGTGATGCTCGCTTTCCCGCTGCTGCCGGTGGCCTGCACGGCGCCGAAATCCGGCTGGGCCAAGCCCGGCGCCGACCAGGCCGCGATCGCGAGTGCCGCCGCTGATTGCCGCGATCAGGCGAATGCAGCGGCGGCTAGGCAGGGCCGGATCAACCAGGATATCAGCGCCACGCTCGGCGGCAATTGGCAGCGCGCCCGGACCAGCGGGATCATGGACCAGTCGCTGCGCAGCGAGGCCGGGAACTCCGCCGACCAGGTTTTCGACGGCTGCATGCACTCAAAGGGGTTCCGGCAAGCGCCGTGAGCGCCTTCCGGTCCCCATCACCCGATCATGGCCAGGCCCAAGGACCCCAATCCCAGGATTGCTGGTTCATGATCGCCGACATCTCGTTTTCGTTGGCGATCTGGCGCGCGAACACCTCCTGCCGGTAGGTATCCCAGTTCTGCTGGGTGCCAAAATAGAGGCAGTTGCAATCGAGCGGGTCGGCGTAGAGGTAGACCGGCTGGCCATTGCGGATGTGCATGACGAACCGGTTCGGCGGCAGGGTCCGCATCGCCGCGATGCGATGCGGCGAATCGGCCGGGCGCATCTGAAACCCGGCGGCGGCAAGCAGATCCTCGCGCTGTCCGACCTGCGATTGCGGGCCGACGCAGGCGGTGACGCCGCTCACCAGCGCCGCCGCGAACAAAAAACGTATCAGTTTCCCCACGGTCGTCTCCCCGGAACCGGTGCGCGAGCCTAGCCGATCGCCCGCGCCGAGCGCAACAGCACGCGCCCGCGGTCGTCCGCCCTCGGTTGACACCGCGGGGCCGGCTCGATCATGGTGCGCTGAGAGTCTGCGCATCAGCCCCGGGACCGTGATGACCGATGCCGCCCTTGCCGCCGCCGTCGATGCCGCGTGGGAGGCGCGCGACGGAATTTCGCCAGCGACCCGCGGTGCCGCCCGTGACGCCGTCGAGGCGGCGCTCGACGGGCTCGATTCCGGACAATTGCGCGTCGCCGAGAAGGGCGCGGATGGCTGGCGGGTGCATCAATGGCTGAAAAAGGCGGTGCTGCTGTCGTTCCGCCTCAATGACATGGTCGAAATCCCGGGCGGCCCTACCGATCCCGAGCGGGGTGCCTCGCGCTGGTGGGACAAGGTGCCGTCGAAATTTGCCGGCTGGTCGTCGAACCGCTTTCGCGACGCCGGATTTCGCGCGGTGCCGGGCTCGGTGGTGCGGCGTTCGGCCTATATCGCGCCCAATGTCGTCTTGATGCCGAGTTTTGTGAATGTCGGCGCCTATGTCGACAAGGGCACGATGGTCGATACCTGGGCGACGGTCGGCTCCTGCGCCCAGATCGGCGCCAATTGCCATCTTTCGGGCGGGGTCGGGATCGGCGGCGTGCTCGAACCGCTGCAGGCCGAGCCGGTCATCGTCGAGGATGACTGCTTTATCGGCGCGCGCAGCGAGGTGGTCGAGGGCGTCATCGTCGAGCGCGGCGCGGTGCTGGCGATGGGCACTTTTATCAGCGCCACGACCAAGATCGTCGACCGCAACACGGGTCAGGTCCATTTGGGGCGGGTCCCGGCCTATTCGGTGGTGGTGCCGGGTTCGCTGCCCGGCCGGCCGCTGCCCGATGGCCGCCCCGGCCCCAGCCTCTATTGTGCGGTCATCGTCAAGACGGTGGATGCGCAGACCCGCGCCAAGACCGCGATCAACGAATTGCTGCGCGACTGAGGATGCACGCGGTCGATCCGGCGGCGCTGGCGGCGGAGCTGATCCGTCGCCCGAGCGTGACACCGCGCGACGAGGGGGCGATCGGGCTCGTCGCCGACCGTCTCGAAGCCCTCGGCTTCATCTGCCACCGCCTGACCTTTGGCGGCGATGACGGCGGCGATGCGATCGCCAACCTCTATGCCCGCTACGGCACAGGGCGACCCAATCTTTGCTTTGCCGGCCATACCGATGTCGTCCCGCCGGGAGCGCTTGCGGCGTGGTCGCTCGACCCGTTTGCCGCAGCCATGCGCGACGGCGCATTGTGGGGCCGCGGTGCGGTCGACATGAAGGGTGCGATCGCCGCTTTCATCGCCGCGGCGCAGCGCTGGCTGGCCGGACGCGGGAATGGCTTTGCCGGGTCGATCAGTCTCCTGATCACCGGCGATGAGGAGGCGGCCGGGATCAACGGGACCAGAAAGGTGCTCGAATGGCTCTCGGCGCGCGGCGAGGCGCTCGACGCGTGCCTGGTCGGCGAACCGACCTCGGCCGCCACCCTCGGTGACATGATCAAGATCGGCCGGCGCGGCAGCCTGACCGGCCGGCTGACCGTGCATGGCGTACAGGGCCACACCGCCTATCCGCAGCTCGCCGACAATGCGGCGCATCGCCTGGTGGCGATGCTGCGCGAGTTGACCACAGCGGAGCTCGATCAGGGCTCGGAGCATTTCCAGCCCTCGACCCTGCAGGTCTCGACCATCGATATCGGCAACCCGGCCGCGAATGTGATCCCGGCCGAAGCGCGTGCCGTCTTCAACATCCGCTTCAGCGACCGCTGGACCGGCGAGACCCTGAGGCGCTGGCTCGGCGAGCGGCTCGATGCGGTCGGTGGCCGCTATGCGCTCGATGTGACGGTCAGCGGCGAGGCGTTTCTCGCCACAACGGGTGCGGTCAGCGGCGTGCTCAGCGAAGCGATCCGGCGGGTAACCGGCCGGCTGCCGGAACTCAGCACCACCGGTGGCACCTCGGATGCCCGGTTCATCCACAATTATTGCCCGGTCGCGGAGTTCGGTCTTGTCGGACAGACGATGCACAAGGCCGATGAGCGGGTTGCGCTCGCCGATCTCGCCGCCCTGACCGAGATCTACCGCACCTTTCTCGACCTGTTCTTCGCCCGCTGCTGATCCGGCGACGCGGCCTCGCATGACCGGCGCAGGATGGCAAGCGGAGCTGCGATCGGCGGTGATCGGCAGTCTGCGCCTCGCGAAGGGCGACCGCCGTGGCCTCGCCTGTTTCGAGCGGACCGAAGAAGGCTTCTGGCGGTCATTTGCCGCAGGCGTCCTGTGCTACCCGTTTTATCTGGTGCTGTTGGCGTTGCGGGTCGGTGCAGCGCAGCGGGAAGCGGCCGGCGTCGTGCCGATCGTGGTGATCGAGACGATCGCTTATGTGATCGCCTGGGTTGCATTTCCGCTGATCATGCTGTCGGTGCTCCGCTGGATCGGCCGCGAGCATCGTTTTTTCGATTTCATGGTCGCCTATAACTGGTGCCAGCTGCCGCAGAGCGTCCTGTTCGTGCTGATCGGCCTCGACCAGGAAAGCGGCTTTCTCGGCGATCCGATCAGCCAGATCGTCGAGGTGGCCGCCGGCATCGCGGTCCTCATCTATGAATGGTACATCGCGCGGGTGGCGCTGGAGACGAATGGCGGGGTGGCGACGCTCGTGGTGGTGATCGACCTGGTCCTCGGACTGGTCGTCAGCCGCGCCGCCGGCAGTCTCTATTGAGGCCCGGCCTATTGGGGGGCCGGCCTATTGAGGGCCTCGCCTATTGAGGGCTTGGCGCCGCGCCCGAGGCAGGATCGTCGCCATGGTATCGGGCAAACGGATCGGGTTGTCCGGCCGCCGGCGGGGTCAGCTCCGGCTGGGGCGAGGGTGTCGCGGTCTGCCGGGTCGCGGTCTGCCGGGTCGCGGTCGGCGTCCCCGGCGCCGTCAGCCGGTTCAACAGCGCGTCGAAAGCCCGCGTCTGGGATTGTCCCGAGGCCCGCATCTGGTCCGCAGGTGGTGGCGTCAGGCTGTTGACGACGTGATCTCGCGGCAGCGACCGGTCGGGTCGATCGGCGCGCATGCGCGGATGGCGTGATCCCGGCCGCGCCGGCTCCTCCCTCGCGACGCGCCGCATCGCCATATCCTGGCGGATCCGTGCGTGAGCCGCGGCCGATCGCTCGCGGACCGGCGGCCGTGCGCGCTGTGGCCGGTGCTCCGCCACCGTGCGGGTCACCGCAGGCTTGGCGGCTGTGGTGCTCGCTTGGGCCGGGCGCTCGAACGAGGAGTGATGCCCGGATATGGCAGTGCCGCCTGTGGGCTCGCGGGCTTCCGCATGCCGCGCGGCGGGGATGATGCTGGTCACTCTTTGATGCGGTGCGGCGGGCTTGGCCGCCGGCGGTGGCGGAGCAGCGGCGATCACCGCCGGTGTCGCGGCATGTTCGGGAAGAGCGGCCGGCGACGGGATAGCCGGCGGCGGGGTGTGCGCCGCCTCGGCCGGTGACGTCGCGGCACGCAATGGCGGTGCCGCCGCCGGTGCAGGAATGACCGCGGCAGCGCTCGAGGGCGGCGGACCGGCGGCGGGTGCGGCCGGCGCCGACCCTGAGGAAGCCGACGCCGGGGAAGCCGACGCTGGGGAAGCCGACGCCGACGCTGCCGGCAACGTCGTAGCTATCTCATGGCGCTGCGGCACGGCGAGCTGCCAGAAGCCTGCGCCGATCAGGGCGGCAACGGTGGCAGCGGCGATCAACCCGACGAGCGCGATGTGCGAGAGTGTGCCGCGATCCTGTGGTGCTGCCGGAGCCAGCCGCGAATCGGGTGCGCCCAGCATCGGGGTCGATCCCGGCAGCGGTCGTCTCGGCGCGAATGGCGCAGGTGCATCCGAATCGGTCTCGACGGGTTCGGCCAGCGGCGCGGCACGGCCGGGATCGGCAAACAACCGGGGTTCGGCGCGATCGGGGCGGAACACCGGCGGCGGGTCGGTCGGCGAATGGGTTCCGCGTGTCATGGCGCGCATCGCTCGCCTCGTGCGTGCTGTATTCCAAAGAGTATCCCCGAGGGGACCTCGCTCGGCGCTGCAATTCTCGCCGAGTCCGCGAATCAACGGTACTTGCACGGTCCGCGATCCGCCCTGCAATCAGTTAATCGAGACCGTTCCTGTTTGGCAACAGCGAGAGGGTCTGCGGTCGTGCCGACGATATGTCATCGGCTAGTCCGGGTCGTTCTGGGAATATCGGATTTCGACCAGATAGAGACCTTCGGCGGGGGCGGTCGGGCCGCCGGCGCGGCGGTCGCGGGCGGCGAGTGCCAAGGCGACATCGACGGGCTGCCACCGGCCGATCCCGACCAGCTCCAGCGTGCCGGCGATATTGCGCATCTGACGATGCAGGAACGAGCGCGCCTGTGCGGCGATGCGAATCTCATCACCGTCGCGGGTGACATCGAGCCGGTCGAGCGTGCGCATCGGCGACCTGGCCTGGCACAGCCGGTCGCGGAAGGTCGTGAAATCGTGATGGCCGACGAGGTGGCGCGCCCCCTCGCGCATCGCTGCGACGTCGAGCGGCGGTGCGATCCGCCAGACCCGGCCGCGATCGAGTGCCGCCGGCGCGCGCCGGTTCAGAATCCGGTAGACATAGCGGCGCTCGACCGCCGAAAGCCGTGCGTCGAAGCTTGCCTCTACCAACTCGGCAGCGAGCACGCTGATTGCCGCCGGCCTCAGATGGTGGTTGAGCGCGCCACGCAGGATTTCGGGCGCCACGCTTCGTGCGAGATCGAAATGGGCCACCTGGCCCAGCGCGTGCACCCCGGCATCGGTGCGCCCGGCACCGTGCACGATGGCGCGTTCCCCACAGAAACGTTCGACCGCGGTTTCGAGCGCCTGCTGCACCGACAGGCCCTGTGGCTGGCGCTGCCAGCCGCACAGCCCGGTGCCGTCATACTCGATGGTCAGCTTGTAGCGGGGCACGGCAGCAAGGTCCCGGGCGGGATCGGATAGCCGCGCAGCAGATCGGCCGCGTCGAGCGGCATGCGTCCGGGCCGCTGCAGCCGGGTGAGCCGGAGCGCCCCCAAACCACAAGCGGCTCCCGAACCGCATGCAATTGTGAGCCGGTCGTCGAGCACCATCCCCGGGGCGGCGGCGCTGTTCCGATGTTCGAGAACCGCGCCGTGGACGCGGATCCGCTCGCCGCGACACTCGAACCACGTGTCGAGCGCACGCACCTGGCGTTCGAGCGCGGTCGACGGGTGGCGCCAGTCGAGCCGGAGTTCGCAGCCGCGGATCTTCGGCGCATAGGTGGCACCGGTGTCCGGCTGCGGCCGCGGCGTGATCCGGCCCGCCGCCAATGCCACGAGGGTGGCAACGATCAATTCACTGCCCAGCCTGGCCAGCGCCTCGGTCAGCCTCGCGGTATCGGTCTGCGGCCCGATCGGCAGCGTCCGCTGCGACAGGATCGGTCCGGTGTCGAGCCCGGCCTCCATCTGCATGATCGTGATCCCGGTTTCATGGTCGCCGGCGAGGAGTGCCCGTTCGACCGGAGCGGCACCGCGCCAGCGTGGCAACAGCGAGGCGTGGACGTTGAGGCAGCCGAGCCGGGGCGCCGCCAGCATCGCCGGCGACAGGATCAGCCCATAGGCCGCGACCACTGCGGCATCGGCGCCGAGTGCGGCAAAACCCGCCTCGGTGTCGGGGTCGCGCAGCCGTCCCGGACACCGCACCGGGAGACGATGGCGCTCGGCCAGGAGCTGCACCGGCGAGGCTTGCAACCGGTGGCCGCGGCGCGCCGCGCGCGGCGGCTGGGTATAGACGGCGAGGAGATCATGCCCCGCAGCGATCAGCGCGGCGAGGATGGTCGCGGCGAATACCGGCGTACCGAGAAAGACGAGGTTCACCCCGGGCTCCCGGCAACACCGTCCACCCTAGGCGGGAACCGGGGTCCGGTTGCGCTTCGCCTTGGCCAGCTTGCGCAGGATCATCCCGCGCTTGACCATCGAGATATGATCGACGAACAGGATGCCGTCCAGATGGTCGATCTCGTGCTGAATGCAGGTCGCGAGCAGGCCCGAAGCCTCTATCTCGCGAATCTCGTTCTGGTAGTCGAGATAGCGCAGCCGGATCCGTTCCGAGCGGGTGACCTCGGCATAATGTTCGGGCAGCGACAGGCACCCTTCGCTACCGGTGGTCAATTCGGGCGAGCGCCACAGGATTTCGGGGTTGGCCAGCATCATCGGCTGCGGCGGTTCCCCTTCGCGGGCGACATCGAGGACGATGATACGCTTGGCGACTCCGACCTGGGGAGCGGCGAGCCCGATGCCGATCGCTTGCCGCATCGTCGCCAGCATGTCGTCCATCAGCTGGCGGACCTTGTCGTCGACGGCTGCGACCAGGCGCGCCTTGATTTTGAGGCGCGGATCGGGAGCGGTGATGATCGATAACGGAGCCATGGGACGCTGATCTAGATAGGGGACGTGCGGTGCGGCGTCAATCGAGCGGGAGATCGTTTGACCGGCCTCTGGCGATGCGGCCTCTGGCGATGCGGCCTCCGGCGATACGGCCTCTGGCGATGCGGTGTGGTGCGGTGCCGGCTGCCGAACGAACCGGGCGGGCTGGTGCTCAGCGCTCTTGCGCTGGCCGGGCCCGGATCAGGGCCGCGGTGATTTCGACCGGGTCGTCCTCGGCGCCGGTCAGGAAGTCGACCGCGCGCGTGACCGGAGACAGCAGGCGATCGCCGAGCTCGGCGATTTCGGAAATCCGCACCGGCTGCCGGTCGAGCTCGCTGGCGCAGTTGTGCAGCACCCGTTCGAGCACGAAGGCGACCGTCATCTGGCCCGCCGACAGCGAGGATGCGATGCACCCGCGCGCATAGATCGCAAGCTCGCGCAGCGCCTCGACGCGGCCGAACCGGTCGCGCTGCGTCTGGTATTGGAACTGACGCTTGAGATGGGTCGCAGCCAGATCGACGACCGATCGCGTCAACTGAAGTCTCGCCAGGTGAACAGGGCCTCGAACGGGATGCCGGCCGTGGCGAAGGTTTCCGCGGCGCCTTCGAGCCGATCGACAATTGTGATCACCTTGACGATCGTGCATTCGCGCCGGCGCACCTCGGTCGCCGCCTGCATGACCGAGCCGCCGGTTGTCGTCACGTCCTCGAACAGGATCACGCGCGAGCCTGGCTCGAGCAGCCCGTCGACGCGCTGGTCGGTGCCGTGACCCTTGGCCTCCTTGCGCACGAAGAACCCCTTGATCGGCTTCTCCGGCCAGCTTTTCGCGCACAATGCCGCGACGATCGGGATCGCGCCCGTTTCCAATCCGCCGATCGAGTCGACCGCCGCGCCGGCGATCCGCTCAAACAGCAGATCGGCAATCAGCGAGGCGCCCTCGGGCTCGAAGATCGTGCGCTTCATGTCGAAGAAGAAATTGCTCGACCGGCCCGAGGCGAGGACGAAATCCCGGTTCTGCAACAGCGAGTTGCGACGGATGATGCCAAGAAGCCGGGCCCGCTCGGCCGACCGGTCCGCCTGCATCGCAACCCCGCCTTTTTCCGTCGATCGGCGACTCGAAGCGCCACGCACAAAATTAAGCCCGAACTCCTGCCGCCTGACAAGAGGGGCGTACCGGCGATAGGGCTCGGCCCCCGCAGGCCAATCGCAAGGTGCTGCGGTCCAGCCCCCGAGACAGCGAAGCCGGACCGGGTCCTACGAGATCGGCTATGGTCGGGTGAGCGACTATCGGGCGAGCGGACTATCGGGCGAGCGACCGGGCCGCGGCTTTGACGGTCCGATACGCCGCGTGCGCGCCGCTCAGATAAGCCTCGAATTCGATATCGGATACCGAGCGGCATCCGCTCAGGACGGGTCGAGCACTGTATCCCAGTAGAGATAGTCGCGCCAGCTCTCGTGCAGGTAGTTTGGCGGAAAGGCGCGCCCGTTCTGCTGCAGCATGTGCGTCGTCGGCTGCACCGGGCGATGGCGCGGATACATGCCGCTCTCGCGCGGCAGGCGGTCGCCTTTCAGCAGATTGCAGCTGCCACATGCGGTCACGACGTTGGTCCAAATGGTGCGGCCGCCCCGCGAGCGCGGCACCAGATGGTCGAATGTCAGATCGTGCGACGGGTAGGGCTCACCGCAATACTGGCAGGTGAAGCGGTCGCGCAGAAAGACGTTGAACCGGGTGAACGCCGGATGCCGCGCCGCCGGGACATATTCTTTCAATGAGACGACGCTCGGCAGCTGGATTTCGAGCGACGGGCTGCGCACCCGGACGTCGTAATGATCGATGATGTTCACGCGGTCGAGAAATACCGCTTTGATCGCGTCCTGCCACGACCACAACGACAATGGAAAGTAGCTCAGCGGACGAAAATCCGCGTTGAGCACCAGAGCCGGGCAATTATCCAAGCAAGCTGTCACCGGCAAACCATTCCACAGGCTGCTGACCGCAGGATCGGATAGCACGCGATCGTGACGGCTTGATAACGGATCGACCGGCCGAGGACAAGGTTGGGCGGTGGGGCCGCGGCGTTGGTGTGGGGCGCGGTCTTGCGGCGGCGTCCGGCGGTGTGGCGGCGGCGACTTCGCCGGTCAGCGGGTCGGCACCGGCTTCAGCCCGCGGTAATCGTAAAAGCCGCGGCCGGTCTTGCGCCCGAGCCAGCCGGCCTCGACATATTTGACCAGCAGCGGGCAGGGCCGGTACTTGCTGTCGGCGAGCCCTTCATAAAGCACCTGCATGACCGACAGACAGGTGTCGAGCCCGATGAAATCGGCCAGCTCCAGCGGGCCCATCGGGTGGTTCGCGCCGAGCTTCATCGCCGTGTCGATCGCCTCGACCGAGCCGACCCCCTCATAGAGCACGTAGACCGCCTCGTTGATCATCGGCAACAGGATGCGGTTGACAATGAAGGCCGGGAAATCCTCGGCCGCGACCGGGGTCTTGCCGAGCTTCACCGCCAAATCGCGGGTTAGCGCAAAGGTTTCTTCGTCAGTGGCGATGCCGCGGATCAACTCGACGAGGCTCATCACCGGCACCGGGTTCATGAAATGCATGCCGATGAACTTGCCCGGCCGGTCGGTCGAGGCGGCCAGCCGGGTGATCGAGATCGACGAGGTGTTGGTGGCGACCAGCGCGTCGGGCCGCAACGCCGGGGTCAGCTTCTTGAAAATCTCGCGCTTGACCTCCTCTTTTTCGGTCGCCGCCTCGATCACCATGTCGCAATCGGCGAACAACGCGTAATCAAGCCCGGTGGCGATGCGCGCCAGCGCCGCCTCCTTGTCCTCCTTGTGGATCCGGCCGCGTGCCACCTGGCGGGCGAGGTTGCGCTCGATCGCCGCACGCCCGCGCTGCAGCGGGTCGTCGGCGATATCGGTGAGCACGACATCGAGCCCGGCCAGCGCGCAGACATGGGCGATGCCGCTTCCCATCTGGCCGGCGCCGATCACCCCGATTCGCTGCAGCCGGTCGAGCGGCGCCATAGCGGCGGTCGCCGCTTCGCGATCGGCAGGAGCGGCGGCGCTCACCGGCGGCGCTCGAGCTCGGCGGCGAGCTCGGGAAGCACCTTGAACAGATCACCGACGAGACCGTAATCGGCGACCTGGAAGATCGGCGCCTCCTCGTCCTTGTTGATCGCGACAATGACTTTCGAATCCTTCATCCCGGCGAGATGCTGGATTGCTCCGGAGATGCCGACTGCGATGTAGAGCTCGGGGGCGACGATCTTGCCGGTCTGCCCGACCTGGTAGTCGTTCGGGACAAAGCCGGCATCGACCGCGGCACGCGACGCGCCGACCGCGGCACCGAGCTGGTCGGCAACCTTTTCCAGCAGGTGGAAATTGTCGCCCGACTGCATGCCGCGCCCACCGGAAATCACGATGCGCGCACTGGTCAGCTCGGGCCGCTCCGATTGCGACAGGTCGGCCCGCAGGAATTCGGAGAGCCCGGCCGATCCAGTCGCCGCCACCGGCTCGATCGATGCCGCCCCGCCGGTCGCCTCGCCGGGCGGAAAGGCGGTGCCGCGGACGGTGATGACCTTGATCGGGTCTTTCGACTGCACGGTCTGCAACGCGTTGCCGGCATAGATCGGACGCACGAACGTATCGGCCGAGATGACCGCGCTGATGTCGGAAATCTGCATCACATCGAGCAGTGCCGCGACCCGCGGCATCAAATTCTTGCCGGCGGTCGTCGCCGGCGCCAAGAGATGGATGTAGCCCTTGGCCAGCTCGACGAGAAGCGGGGCAAGGTTTTCGGCGAGCCCGTGCTCGTAGGCCGCATCGTCGGCGAGCCGCACCCGCTTGACACCCGGGAGTTGCGCCGCGGTCTCGGCGACCGCGCGGCAGTCCTGGCCCGCCACCAGGATATCGACATCAGCCTCGAGGGTGTCCTTGGCGGCGATCTCCTTCGCCGCGGCGAGCGCGTTCAATGTCGCGGGCTTCAAGACCCGGTTGTCGTGTTCGGCGACGACGAGGACGGTCATCAGATCACCCGCGCTTCGGTCTTCAGCTTGTCGACCAGCTCCTCGACCGAGCCGACCTTGTGCCCGCCCTGGCGCTTTGCCGGCTCCTCGACCTTCAGCACGACGAGGCGCGGTGACACATCGACGCCGAGCTGTTCCGGCGTCGTCGTCACGATCGGCTTTTTCTTCGCCCGCATGATATTCGGCAGCGAGGCATAACGCGGCTCGTTCAGGCGAAGATCGGTGGTGACCACCGCCGGCAGCCGGATCGACACGGTTTCGAGCCCGCCATCGACCTCGCGGGTGACTTCCGCCCTGCCGTCCGCGATCACGAGCTTCGAGGCGAACGTCGCCTGCGGCCAGCCGAGCAGCGCCGACAGCATCTGCCCCGTCTGGTTGCAGTCATCATCGATTGCCTGCTTGCCGATGATCACGATCTCCGGCTTCTCGTCGAGGATCACCGCCTTTAACAGCTTGGCGACCGCGAGCGGCTGCAATTCGGCGTCGGTCTCGACCAGCACGCCGCGGTCGGCCCCCATCGCCAGCGCGGTGCGGATCGTCTCCTGGCATTGCGCGGTGCCGAGCGAAACCGCGATGACCTCCTCGACGGTCCCGGCCTCGCGCAATCGCAAGGCCTCTTCGACCGCGATCTCGTCGAACGGGTTCATCGACATCTTCACATTGGCGGTCTCGACCCCGGTATGATCCGCCTTGACCCGGATCTTCACATTGTAATCGATGACCCGCTTGACTGCGACCAGCGCCTTCATGTCGTCCTCGCAACTGCCGCGCCGCCTGCGGCGTTCGCCCCGGACGGCCGCCCGATTGTGCACGCACCCGCAGCGAAGGCAAGACCCCGGTCCGACGCACCATACCGGGGCCGTCCCCCGTTTGCAGCGACAAACACTCGCGGCGCTGTTCGGGTTCGTTGCGCCGCGAAGGTGATCCTCATTGCGGTGGCGCGCCCGCTGCGGATGTGGCGTAGAGCCGGGCCGCATCCTCTTCGAGGGCGGCGCGCGAGGCCGGACGCAGATACATCATGTGTCCGCCCGGGTAGACGCGCAGCTCGATATGCGCGCGTGTCGCCGGTGGCAGCGGCAGCTGGCCGATCAGCCAGCGCGACGACAGATAGGGTGCGACGAGATCGTAGCGGCCGTTGGCGATCAGCACCTTCATCTGCGGGTCGGCGATCAGCGCGGCCTCGAGCGAGGCGAGTGGCAGACCGCGTTCGCCCTTGCTGCGCTCACCCTCCCAGTTCCACTGCCGCGACACGTCGCCGGCCAGCACCCGGTAGGGAAGGGTCGTATGGTAATCGAGCGTGCCCGCCGCATAGGCGTTGAACGCTGACCCGAAGGCAGCTGCGATCTGCGGCAGCAGCGGGTCGCCGGCGCCGCGTTCGTCGGCCGGGGCCGGCCGCGCGATCGTGCCGTCGTAAAGGCTGACCCGCTCGCCGCGGCTGCGCAGGATCGTGCGGGCGAAGACATAGTTCGGAACCTGCCCGCGCCAGCGGTGCACGATCTCCCGGCGCAGCCCGGTCATCGCCGCGATCTTGGCGATCAACGGGTCGTCTGGCGGCGGCTGGCCTTGGAGCGCGGCAAGACCGACGAGATAATCGCCGAGTGCAAAATGCTCGACCGCGGCCAGGTCGGGATCGGCGCCGGGGATGCCGAGAGCGGTCGCGACGGCGGCATAGGTCGGTAGATAGAAAGCCGCGGCCAGGAGATCGCGCCGATCCGGGTGCAGCGCCGAAAGATCGAGCGCCGGCGAGATCAGGACGAGGCCGCTGACCCTGACATCGACCTGGCGCGGCAACTCGCGGGCCATCGCCGCGGCGCGGAACCCGCCATAGCTCTCGCCGACCAGATAGACCGGCGAGGCCCAGCGCTGGTGCCGGGTCAGCCACAGCCGGACCACGCTGTCGAGCGAGCCGAGGTCGGCATGAACGTCCCAGAATGCCTTGTCGGGGTTGTCGGCCTTGCCCTCGCCATGGCTGTACCCGGTGCCGACCGGATCGATGAACACGAGGTCGGTGAACGGCAGCCAGGTCGCGGGGTTGTCGACGAGGCGCACCGGCGGGGGCGGTGCGTCGCCGTCGGCCGGGGTCTCGACGATTTCCGGGCCGAGCGCCCCCAGATGCAGGAACACCGAGGCCGCACCCGGCCCGCCATTAAATACAAAGCTGACCGGCCGCGTTGTCTCGGCCGAAGTCACCGCCAGATAGGAGACGGTGAAGATCGAAGCGGTCTCGGCGCCCTTCCGATCGGTCAGGGCGAAGGTCTCGGCGATCGCGTCATAGTCGAGGCGGTGGCCGCTCAGCACGATCGAATGATGCGTCTCCACCCGCGCCGGCAACACTGCGGTCGGCGGGTTGTCGGCCCGCGCCGCGCCGCCGAGGATTAGCAGGCACAGACCGACACACGCCGCTATCCTCGCCATCCGGCACCTCGCGATATGGCGCGGCCACAGTCAAATCCCCAGCCCGCCAAGATGCTTTCAGGTTACACGGGCGGCAAAAGGATGAATACTCCGCGGCCTGCGAATGGCGGGCGGGCGACAGTGGACGGAGGGACCGGATGCCGAATTCTCGTCGGGTGGCGCTGATCACGGGATGCGGCAAGCCGGTCGGCATCGGTAATTCGACAGCGAGGGCGCTTGCCGCCGCCGGGGTGACGGTGGTCGTCTCCGATGTCGTGGCGACCGGGGTCGCCAACGAGCACAATGTTGCCGGCGACACCGACGCGTCGTGGGGCGGCGTCGACAGCCTCGTCGAGGAGCTGGTGCGCAATGGTGCGACCGCGTCCGCGACCCTCGGCGACGTCAGCGTCGAGGCCGATGCCGGGCATATGGTCGAGGAGGTGCTCGGCCGCTATGGCCGGCTCGACATCCTGGTCAACAATGCCGGGGCGCCGCAGGGTGCCGATCGCAACGAGATCGAGGATGTGCCGGTCGAAGCCTGGGACCGCACCCTCGGGGTCAACGCCCGCGGTGCTTTTCTGATGTCGCGTGCGGCGGTGCCGGCGATGCGCAAGGCCGGGTGGGGCCGTATCGTCTGCGTGTCGTCAAAGGCCGCCTTTCGGCCCGGCCGTCACCGCGCCACCTATGCCGCCTCGAAGGCTGCGATCATCGGCTTTACGAAGTCGCTCGCCCTCGACCTGGCACCGTTCGGGATCACCGTCAACGCCGTCTGTCCCGGGCCGATCCGCACCTCGCGGGCGATCAGCACCAACCGGCGCGAATATGGCGACGACCTCGAACGGGGTTTTGCCGAGCGTGCGAAGGCGATCCCGGTCGGCCGCTTCGGCACCCCCGACGAAGTCGCCGCGATGATCGCGTTTCTTTCCTCCGACCAGGCCGCCTTTGTGACCGGCCAGGCGATCGGCATCGACGGCGGCTGGTAGCGCGCCGCTCGCCGCCGGGGTGCTCAGCTGCGGGTCAATTCGCGGCGGACGATGCGTGCGCCCTCCGCCAGCGCCTTGAGCTTGGCGAAGGCGGTCTCGCGCGGCAGGTATTTCATGCCGCAATCGGGGGCCGGGATCAGCCGCTCGGCCGGAACATGCTGTAACGCCGCGCGGATGCGGGCGGCGACCGTCTCCGGCGTTTCCGGCTTCGGGTCGCCCATGCTGATCACGCCAAAGATCACGGTCTTGTCGCCGAGACGGTCGAGATCGGCGAGGTCGAGACCGGGCTGCGCCGCCTCGATCGAGATCTGCGTCGCCGCCGTCTCCGCAAGCTCGGACAGGAACGAATAGCGGTTCGGCTTGTCGCGCGCGACATAGGCATAGCCGAAGCACAGATGCAGTGCCGTCGGGCCGGCGATGCCCTGCAACGCCCGGTCGATCGCCGGCAGGGCAAACCGCCGCGCCTCTTCGGGCCGCGCCTGCAGCCACGGCTCGTCGAGCTGGATCACATCGGCGCCGGCCGCCTTCAGGTCATGCAGCTCGGCATTGACCGCCGCCGCATAATCCATGACGAACTCTTCTTCGTCCTTGTAGTACTCGTTCTTGGCTTGGCGCGACATCGTGAACGGGCCGGGCAGCGTGATCTTGATCGGGTGGTCGGTGTGGCGCCGCAGGAACGCGACATCGCGCTCTTCGACCGGGTGCCGCCGGCGGATCGGGCCGGTGATGCGCGGCACCACGACACTGCCCGAGGAACGGCCGCGCACCTCGGCCGGATGATCGAGGTCGACGCCGGACAGTGCGGTGGCGAACCGGTTCGAGTAGCTCTCGCGGCGGATCTCGCCGTCGCTGATGATATCGATGCCGGCATTCTCCATGTCGCGGATCGCCAGCCGCGTCGCATCATCCTGCGCCTGTTCGAGCCATGGCTCCGCCACCCGCCACAATTCCTGCGCGCGGATCCGCACTGGCGGCAGATGGGTCAGCCGATCACGGTCGATCAGCCAGTCGGGCTGCGGATAGCTGCCGACGACGGTGGTTGGAAGCAAGGTTTCGGTCATCTCGGGATTCCGACTGGCACGCACGCAGATCGGCTTTGAGGTGCTATGACCACAGCCGTTTCGAGGCGATCTCGGCACCCTGCGCCATCGCCGCGAGTTTTTTGAACGAGATGTCGGGATCGAGCTTGCCGTAGCCGGCGAAGGTGCCAAAGCCGCAATCGCTGCCGGCGATCACCCGCTCGCGGCCGACGATATCGGCAAAGCGGCAGATCCGCTCGGCCACCAGCTCGGGATGCTCGACATAATTGGTCGAGGTATCGAGCACGCCCGGGATCAGGATCTTGTCGTCGGGCAATCTGGTTTCCTGCCACACGTTCCATTCATGCGCGTGGCGCGGATTGGCGGCCTCGACGACCAGCGCCTGCGGCTTCGACTTGACCAGGATCGGGGCGACTTTGGCAAACGGAATGTCGTGGTCGTGCGGTCCCTCGTAATTGCCCCAGCAGATATGGATGCGCGCCCGGTCGGCCGGCACGTTGCGCAGGGCGTGGTTCAGCACCTCCACGTGAAAGGCCGCGCGTTTCAGGAAATTCGCTTCGCCGAGGTCCTGAAAGCTGGTGTGGTGGGCCATCGCCAGATCCGGGCAATCGAGCTGCAGCACAAACCCGGCATTCACGATGGCTTCGTATTCCTCCTGCATCACCGCGGCGATCGCCTCGACATAAGCCTCGTGGCTCGGGTAGTAGGAATTAGTCTGAAACACCGGCACCAGCCCCGGTGAGGCCGCGGTCATGAACCCCTCGGTCGCCGGGACCTGGTCGAGCGCGGCGCGCAGATTGACCAGGTCCCGGTGCAGCGGCTCGCGGTCGCGCCAGCTGATCGGCCCGGTGCACATCGCACGGCGGGCGACATTGGCTCCGGTCATCCGCTCGTAGGCGGCGAGAAAGTTCGGATGGTCGCGGGTGTCGAGCCGCGGTTTCGCCGGCTGGTGCCCGGAAAAGCCGGTAAGCCGGTCGGCGATATAGGTCGAATAGCCGGGTTTCGACATCTCGCCGTCATTGACGATATCGACCCCGACCGCCCGCTGGCGGCGCACGATGTCGAGGACCGCGTCACGCACCAGCCGGTCGAGCTCGGCCTGGTCATAGGCTTCGCCCTGGTCCTTCCTGACCAGCATCTGCCGCAATTGCGGCGGGCGCGGCAGGCTGCCGACATGGGTGGTCAGAATGCGGTCCTGGCTCGTCTTCATCGGATCCCCCCGGAAAAGGCTATGCGCTATGTGATCAGCATGCGCCGCTGCGCGCCGGCCGGCAAGCCGTGGCCGAGCCCGGGCGAATTTCCCTCCTCGTCAGTGCCGGCGCACCGGGTCGGCACTCTCATTCCCGGTGCCTTGCACCGATCGAGGCCGCGGTGCCTCGCACCGAGCGAGGCCGCGTCCACTGCCGTGCCGATGGCCGGTCGGCGGCAACCGGCGCCGCGCCGCACGGACTTGACCGCCATCATGCATCGCCGCACTATTTCGAAGCGAATATCGTGGGGCTTGTGATGAAGAAAAAGTTTGACGTTTTTCTGCCGATTGCCATCGTTCTCGCAATCGCCGCGGCGGCGATCGGGGTTGCGCACGCGCAATCCTTCACAGCCTGCAAGGGCACCTTCGCATTGTGCACGATCGCGCCGTGCGATCCAATCCCGGGGAACAACAAAGAGGTGGCGTGCCACTGCACGGTCAATAACGGCTATTCCGCCGGACAGAAGGCGTGCCAGCCGGTCAAGCAGACCGCCGCGGGCGAAGAGATCAGGTCGCGCTATTACCCGGTCAAAAGCTACGCGGTTTGCTCGAACGACCGAAGCTGGGCATGGTGCTTGGACAAGACTTGCATCATCGACAAGAACAATCCCCGCGCTGCGACCTGCCGGTGCGATGCAGTCAGCAATCTCGGCCGCTACGTCATCGTCACCAGCGCATACACCCCGGCGACGTGCACCACCGGCGTGATCTCGTCCGCCACCGTTCAGCAGATCACCCAGGTTACCGATTTTCTAAAGACCAAGAGCAAATCGCTGCCGCCGTTCCCGATCCGGGTCCTGAACGAGAGCAAATAGCGCAAGGTCTCGGCAGCATCGTGCTGACTGCCGCACCGCACCCGGCAACGGGACGCCGCCCGCCGGCAGGAATCGCGGTTGACCGCCGGGCCTGACATCTTTAGTTTACTTATGGTTAAGTATGCGCGAGCGCGAACACGCGCGGAGGGTTCCGGCCATGAAGCTCAGCACCGACCGCATCCTGACGACCCATGTCGGCAGCCTGCCGCGCCCGCCCGACCTGCTCGAATTCCTCGAGGCGCGTGAGGTTGGCAGGCCAGTCGAGCAGTCGGCGTTCGATGCCTGCCTGACGGATGCCGTGCACGAGATCGTGCGCAAGCAGATCGCGGCTGGGATCGACAGCGTGTGCGACGGCGAGCTCGGCAAGATTTCCTACACCTTCTACGTGCGCCACCGCCTCTCCGGCATCACCGCCTTTCGGGGCGGCGACGGCGACCAGCCGCCGCAGAGTGCCGCGCATCTCGATCTCTTGGACCACCCCGATTTTCACGCGCGATCAAACCAGCGGCGCGGTGCCGCGTGGTTCACGCGCGCGGCGGTACCGTGCTGCACCGGCCCGGTCGCCTATGAGGACCGCCGGCCGCTCGCGGTCGATCTCGCCAATCTCGGCGAAGCTTGCGCCGCGGAACAGCCGGTCGAAGCGTTTATGAACGCCGCCTCGCCGGGGGTGCTGACCAAATTCGTCCCCGACCGCTATTACCGCGACGAGGACGCCTATGTCGAAGCCCTGGCCAATGCATTGAAGGAAGAATACGAGGCGATTCACCGCGCCGGCTTCATCCTGCAGATCGATGCACCCGATCTCGGCTCGGCCCGCCACAACCAGTACAAGCATTTGTCCGACGACGAATTCCTACGCATCGCCGAGCGCAACATCGCCGCCTTGAACCACGCGACCGCCAATATCCCGCCCGAGGCGATGCGCATGCATCTGTGCTGGGGCAATTACGAGGGGCCGCACACCCACGACATCCCGCTTGCGAAGACGATCGGCGTCGCATTGCGGGCGCGGCCGGCGGGGTTGTCATTCGAGGCGGCCAATCCGCGCCATGCCCATGAATGGGAGGATTTGCGGGATGCCAGGATCCCCGACGACAAGGTGCTGATCCCCGGCTTCATCGATTCGACCACCAATTTTGTCGAGCATCCGCGGCTGATCGCCCAGCGCATCGGCAATTATGCGGCAATCGTCGGCCGGGAGCGGGTGATTGCCGGGGCGGATTGCGGTTTTGCCACGTTTGCCTTTATCGACAATGCGGTGGCCCCTTCGGTGGTGTGGGCGAAGCTCGCGGCATTGGCCGAGGGTGCGCGCATCGCCAGCGACCGGCTGTGGCGCTGAGAGATAGCGAACGAGCGGGCGGACGGAAATCGAACCAGAGAGCACGATCGCGACTATGCCGCAGGAACGGGAGTTCGATTACATCATCGTCGGCGCCGGCTCGGCCGGCTGCGTCCTCGCCAACCGGCTCAGCGCCGACCGGCAGTCGCGGGTGCTGCTGCTCGAAGCCGGCGGCAAGGACAGGAACCCGTGGATCCACATTCCGGCCGGGTTCTACCGCAACATCTACCACCCCAAGATCACCTGGCAGTTCGAGACCGAGCCGCAGCCGCAATTGGCCGGACGCCGGATCCCGTGGCCGCGCGGCAAGGTGCTCGGCGGGTCAAGCTCGATCAACGGGCTCATTTACATCCGCGGGCAGCGCCAGGATTTCGATCTGTGGCGCCAGCTCGGCAATACCGGCTGGTCCTATGAAGACGTGCTGCCCTATTTCCGGCGCGCCGAGGATCAGGAACGCGGCGCCGACCAGCATCACGGCAGCGGCGGCCCGCTCAGCGTCTCCGACCTGCGCGCCCGCCATCAGCTGCACGATGCATTCATTGCGGCGGCGGAGCAGGCCGGCTACCCGCGCAACCACGATTTCAACGGCGCCGAGCAGGACGGTGTCGGGCCGTTGCAGGTGACGGTGCGCAACAAGCGCCGCTGCAGTGCCGCGGTGGCCTATCTGCGCCCGGCCTTGAAGCGGCCCAACCTGACGCTCGCGATCCACGCCCTGGCGCACCGGGTGCTATTCGAAGGGCGCCGCGCGGTCGGCCTCGAATACGCGCAGGGCGGCACCATCCACCGGGTGCGGGCGCGGGGCGAGGTGATCCTTGCCGGGGGCTCGATCAACTCGCCGCAACTCTTGCAGCTCTCCGGTGTGGGTCCGGGCGAATTGCTGCGCCGCCACGGCATCACGGTGATCCACGACCTGCCCGGGGTCGGCGAGAACTTGCAGGACCACCTCAATGCGCGAATCGTCTGCCGGATGCGGCGCGCCAACACCTTGAACGAGATTTCCCGCTCCCGGCTGCGCCAGCTGCGCGCCGGGCTCGAATATGCGCTGGCGCGGCGCGGTGCGCTGATGATGGGTGCGGCACCGATCGGGCTCTTTGTGCGCACCCGGCCCGGGCTCGATTCACCCGATGTGCAATACCAGTTTCTGGCCGGCAGCTTTGTCACGCCAGGCAAGGAGATGCATGACTTCCCCGGTTGCCAGGCGAGCTGCATCCCGTGCCGGCCCGAGAGCCGTGGGTGGTTGCGGATCCGCTCGGCCGATCCGGCGGCGCCGCCGGCGATCCAGCCGAATTACCTCTCGACCCAGGCCGACAAGGACACGCTCGTCGCCGGGCTGCGCATCGCGCGCAAGGTGTTTGAAAGCCCGGCGATGGCGGCGCTCGCGGTCGGGGAAGTGCTGCCGGGTCCGGCGACGCAGAGCGACGCGCAGTGGTTGGAGCACATCGCCAAGACCGCCGGCACCACCTATCACCCGACCTCGACCTGCATGATGGGCGGCCCCGAGCGCGCGGTGGTCGACACCGAGCTGCGCGTCCATGGCGTCGAGGGGCTGCGGGTCATCGATGCGTCGGTGATGCCGACCGTGGTTTCCGGCAACACCAACGCGACCGTGATCATGATCGCCGAAAAGGGTGCCGAGATGATCCGCGCCGCCGCCCGGACCGGCGCTGCGACCCGGCGCGCCGCCTGACCGCGTTGCCGAGATTGCCGAGAGCATCGGAACGCGGTTTCTGCCGATCCCCCCTCACCGCATCACGATGGCGCGGGGCGGATCGGCTGTGGGGGGTTGGCGACGCCCGGCCGCCGCGTGGTGCCGCCGGTCTTGGCCGGTCTGTCGCACGCGCGGCGGTACCGCATCGCCTGACCGCACGGCCCGGGCACGGCAATCACTCGGCGAGACGATGGGCTGCGAGCCGCGGCGATGATTCTTCGCCGAGCGTGCCGCGCGCCAGCGTCAGCGCCGCCACCGCTCCGACCAGCGCCAGCGCACCGGCGACGACAAAGGCCGCGTTGAAATTGCCGGTCATGGCAACGACATAGCCGGTCACGATCGGCGCCAGTAAGCCGAACGTGTTGCCGCCGAGCACCAAAAAGGCGAAGGCGCGGCCGGCATCGCCGGGCGAATGCAGGATGTCGGCGACCAGCGCACCGTTCGCGGCCGGCCCGACATTGGCGAATGATACCGCAACGGTGACGAGCGTGATGACCCCGCCGAGCGGCTGCACGAACGGGATTGCGAGCCCCACTGCGGTCAGCAGCAGGCACAGTGCCACCAGGTAGCGGCGCTTGCCGGCTCGCACCGCCTCGGCCGACAGCAGACGATCGCCAAACCAGTTGATAATAATGCAGACGATCGCCGCAAACACAAACGGGATCGCGGTGTAGAGGCCCGAACCGACGATCGAGACGTGCCGTGTTGTCTGCAAGTAGTTGGGCAGCCATGCCATGTAGAGGTAGAACGTGTAGACTAGGCAACCCTGGGAGATGAACAGCCCCCACATGGCCGGTTTGCGCGCCAGGCCGAGATAGCCGATGCCGCCATGGCGCGGCGGCGCGATGCCGGCATCGCGCGAGGCGAGGATGTGTTCGCGTTCCGCCTGCGGCAGCCAGCGCGTCCTTTCCATGCTCGACACCAGGCTCGTCCAGACCGCGACCCAGGCGAAACCGACCACACCGGTGATGATGAACGACCAGCGCCACGACAACGTCTCGATCAGCCAGGCAACGGCAGGCGCGCCGAGCGCCAGCCCGAGCGGCGGTCCGGCGGAAATCGCCGCGATCGCAGTGCCCCGCTCGGTGTAGGGCGACCACGACCGCACGCTGCCATAGGTCACCGGGGCAAACGGCGCTTCGCCGACGCCGAGCCCGAGCCGTGCCACCAGCATCGTCGCGAAATTGCCGACCAGACCGGTCGTCATCTGCGCCGCCGACCACACCATGGTGGCGATCGATGCGATAATGTGCGTGCCCCAGCGGTCGATCAGCCGCCCGCCCGGCAACATCATCAGCACATAGGCCCACAGGAACGACGAGAACAAATAGCCGAGCGCGATCGGCGACAGTCCGAATTCATGGGCGATCGGCTTGCCGGCGACCGACATGTTGACCCGGTCGACATAGGCGATGACGTTGAACAGAAACAGCAGGAAAAACACCCAGTAGCGGCGCCGGGTCGGCTTCATCGATGCGCTCCTCTCTCGTTCTTCTGGTCGGCGCCTGCGGCGGCGCGCAACGGTGT
>DATJTI010000050.1:0-4275 GCA_035503615.1 Allostellaceae bacterium
GGCGACTGTGCCAAGGTGTCGGCCACCGCTCGGCCCACCTCCATGCAGCGCCACGGATGCGGCGAGGGCGGATCGACCGCCTCGCCCGGATCGCGCGGCGGCATGAACAGCGCCGCGGTGCCGCCCTTGGCGTGCAAGAGGTTGCTGCCGTAGCAGTTGATCGCGAACGGCACCACCGGGTACGGGAAGCCTTTGCGGTCCCAGTCGAGATAGAGAAAGGTGTTGGTAAAGGCATGCGCCAGCTTGTGGTGCAATGGCTGGTAGGCATAGGCCATGTCGATGCCGCGCTCGATCAGCCCGGTGGCGAGATATTTCGCCATGTCGCGATGCCCGTGCAGTTCGAGCGCCCAATCGCCCGGTTCGCCCCAGCGGTTGGGCCGGCCGCCATTGCCGTTATGCCAGGGCCGGGTAGCGAAATCCTCGTCGTAGCCGAGGACGCAGAAGGCCGGGATGATGTCCTCGCGGAAGTTCTCGTACTGGTCATCGCCCCAGACCAGCACGACATCGGGGTTGAACGCGTCGAGCGCCCTGCGGATCGCGCGGAAATCCTCGCCCAGCCGGGCGCTGTAGCGCCGTGCTGCCGACAACCCCTCGTCATTACCGAGTTCGGCGACCAGTTCGGCCGGCCAGTTCGCCGGGTTCTTGTAATGCTCGGGCACGTTGGGTGCCGTCAACAGCCGGTGGAACAGTGCCGGCAACTGCTCGTCCGGCACCGTCAAGCCGGGATAATGCGTGCAGCCAAGACCGAGGATCTCACCCATTTCCCTGCTCCCTTTGCTTGCGCGTGCGGCATTGCGCCCGGCGCGGCCGTTCAAAACCAGGCCGATCCTACCCGATTTCACTCTTGTCCGGCAGCCCTGTTGATCGGCTGCCGCGCCCCGAACACGAAGACGAGCAATGCCGCAGCCATGACCAGTGCCATGATCAGCCAGGAGGTGCGGTAGCCGAGGGCGACCAGAAGCAAGCCGAAGACCACCGGACCGCCGGCATGGCCCATATCCCACAGGCTCCCGAACACCCCCATCGCCGATCCGTAATTCCCCTGTTTGACGAGATCTCCGATCATCGCCGTGGTCGATGGCGTGACGATCCCGGTGCCAAGACCGAAAACGACGCTGAGCGCGAGCAGCACGACAAAGCTGGCGGTATGGGGAATTGCGATCAGGGTCGCGATGCACAGCAGCGAGCCCGTCGCGACGAGCGGCTTGCGCGAGCCGAGGCGGTCTGACCGGCGACCCATGATCGGGCGGCTCCAGACCGACGCCACACCCTGCGCGCCGACAAGGACGCCGATCTCCCAGGTCGACAGGTGGATGGTGAGGGCGTAGAGCGGCAGGTAGGCCTGTACCGAGCCGATCCCCATCCACAACATCGCCTCGATAAGGCTGACGATGCGGATTTGCCGGTCGGCAATGATCTCGCGGATCCCGATGCCGAGACGGCCTACCACCTGCCCGAACCGGCGATATGTGTCCGGCTCGAAAGCAGCCGATGCAGCCGCCGGCCGCTCGCCGGGCACGCGCAACATCGCCAGCAGCGCCAGTATCCCGATCACCCCGGCGATGATGAAAGCGAGGTCGAAATCGGCGGCGGTCAGAGCCAGCACGGCGCCGCCGAGAACCGGTCCCAGCACCACCCCGGCATTCTCCGACCCGTTGTAGAGGCCGAGCCGGTGTCCGCGCTCATTGGGGTACACCTTGGCGACCAGCGCCGATGCGGGCGGTGCATAAACCGCCGTCGCCAGCCCGTGATAAAAACGCACCAGCAACAGCCCCGGCCAGGATATCGCCGCGAGGTAGAGGAACGGGCCGCTGGCCTTGACCAGCGCCCCGGCCATCATCAGCCGACGGAACCCGAACAGATCGGAGAGCGCGCCCGCGGGCAGCTTGACAAAGATGCCGGTGATCGTGACCGCGGCCACCAACAGCCCGATCAGCTCGACCGGCGCCCCCAGATGCTTCGCATAAAGCGGCGTTACCGGCGTGCGCATCATCTCATAGCTCAGCCGGCCGAGAAAACCGACGGTGCACAACGTAAGAAAGGGCGAGAAGCGGCGGGTCGGCGAGGTCCACTCGCCATACTGCGGCTCCGGTTGCGGCTTGGTCTCAGCCATCCGATGCCTCGGCTGATCGAGTCTCGCCCGGGGAAGGCGGCGCGTTGCATCCGCGCCGCGGGTGCGAGAGGTCAGGCGCCGGCGACGGTCAAATCGTCGATGCGCAGGGTCGGGGAATCGATGCCGGCCTTGAATTCGAGATCGTCGGCAGCGACGAGGCGAAGAAACATGTCCTTGAGGTTGCCGGCGACCGTCATCTCGCTGACCGGAAACGCGATCTCCCCATTGTCGATCCAGAAGCCGGCAGCACCCCGGCTGTAATCACCGGTGACGCCGTTGACGCCCATGCCCATCATCTCGGTCACGTAGAATCCGCTTTTGATGTCGGCGATCAGCTGCTGCGGGCTCAGCGCGCCGGGCTCGATCGACACATTGGTCGCAGCCGGGCCGGGCGGCGAGGAGGTGCCGCGTGCGGCGTGCCCGGTCGATTTCAGTTTGAGCTGGCGGGCCGAGCGCAGGTCGAGGAGCCAGGTCGTCAGCACCCCCTTGTCGATGATCGCACGGCGCCGGTTGGGCAGCCCTTCGCCGTCGAACGGCTTGGCGCGCAAGCCGCGCCGGCGGTGCGGATCGTCGATGATCGTGATCGCCTCGGCAAAAACGCGCCCCCCGAGCCGGTCCTTCAGAAAGCTGGTGCCGCGGGCGATCGAGGGACCCGAGATTGCGCCCAAGAGCGCCGAGATCATGCCGCGCGCCACCCGCGGGTCGAACACCACCGGAACCCGGGCGGTCGGCATCTTTCTGGCGCCGAGCCGCCGGACCGCACGCTCGCCGGCGCTTTTGCCGACCGAAGCGGGGTCGCGCAGATCGGCGGCGTAGACCGCGCTCGCATAATCATAATCGCGCTCCATCCGGGTGCCGGAGCCGCTGATCACGCTGGCACTGACCCCCGAGCTCGAGCTGTGGTAGCTGCCGGCAAAGCCGTTCGAGGCGACGAGCGCCACGGTCGAGCGGCCCCACCCGGCCTCGGCCCCTTCGGAATTGGTGACGCCTTCGACCGCCAGGGCCGCCTCCTCGGCGGCGCGGGCGCGCTCGATCAGCACCTCGGCGCTCGGCTCTTCCGGGTCGAACATGTCGAGAGTGGGCCATTCGCGGGCGATCTCGCCGGGGTCGGCGATGCCGCAATAGGGATCCTCGGGCACGGTCCGGGCCATCGCCACGACCCGCTCGACCAGCTCGTCGAGAGCCTTCGCCGAACGGTCGCTTGACGACACCACCGCCTGTTGCCGGCCGATGAACACCCGCAGCCCGAGATCGTGGCCCTCCGAGCGTTCGAGCTTCTCGGTCTTGCCGAGGCGGCGCCCATGCGACAGCGAGGTGCCCTCGAACAGCACCGCATCGGCGGCATCCGCCCCGGCGCCCCGCGCCCGCCCGATCAGGTCTTGTAAGAGATCGAGCGCGTTCGCTGAATTATCGCTCATCACACCTCCAACCGAATCAAATCAACGATGAGACAGCGCAGCCACATGAACAGCTCATTCCCCGCCAAGCGGAGACGTCAAACAATTCTCACCGTCTCACCACCGCGTTGCCAATCATTTCCAGATCGGCCGGCCGGAGCCGGGCAGGCCGTAGCTCGTCCATTTTTGGGTGACCTCAGCGATGACTGCTTCGGTCATGCGGATCGGCCGGCCCCACTCGCGCCGCGTCTCGGGTGGCAGCTTGCCGGTGGCGTCGAGGCCGATCTTGCCGCCCAGCCCCGATTCGGGCGAGGCGAAATCGAGATAGTCGATCGGCGTGTGATCGATCAGGGTGACATCGCGCGCCGGGTCCACGCGGGTCGAAATCGCCCACATCACGTCCTTCCAGTCACGCGCATCGATGTCGTCATCCACAACAATGACAAATTTCGTGTACATGAGCTGGCGCAGGAACGACCACACGCCCATCATCACCCGCTTGGCATGGCCGGGATAGGCTTTGCGGATCGAAACGACGGCGATGCGGTAGGAGCAGCCCTCGGGCGGCAGCCAGAAATCGATGATCTCGGGGAATTGCTGCTGCAATAGCGGGATGAAGACTTCATTCAAGGCTTCGCCGAGGATCGACGGCTCGTCGGGCGGCCGGCCAGTGAAGGTCGAGAGATAGATCGGGCTCTGCCGCATCGTGATCGCCGAGAGGCGGAACACCGGAAAGCGCTCGACCGCGTTGTAATAGCCGGTGTG
>DATJTI010000051.1:0-2881 GCA_035503615.1 Allostellaceae bacterium
CAGAAGGGGCCGATGGGCCTGTTCATTCGCACCATCGGCATCGCCCGCGCGCGGACCAAGATCGGCCTCGCCAACCTGGTCTTCAACATGCAGCGAATGGTCTGGCTCATTGATCAGGGCGCGCCCGCCTGAGCCACATCCTCGGCCGTTAAGGCCGCCTCGGACCCAACATGGGATCACCGGCATCACCTGATCCTCGACCCGGAAAGCGGCTCGCTCTCTGCTGCCCTCAAAATCACCCAATCGCCCGGTTATTGGAGGTTTCCAACTTGGTGACGCGGAACTGCGGCAGTTCACCGGCAGCGAGCACTGGCACCGGCACAGCATCAACCGCAGCATCCTCTACACCGACGGCGCGAAATACGTCGCCGACGCGGGCGGCGTGTACTGGCTACTGGACGAGATCGCCTTGGCGCAGCGTGGCAACAAAGCCCGAAGGCGTATGCACGGCGGCGGGCCGCTACGCGGAGCCGTCGCTTTTATCCGACTTCACTGACCCCCAAGACCGGCCTCAGCCAAGGAGCCGACCCATGACGACGTTGCAGACGATCCCCCTTAATCAACTCGTGCTTTCCCCCGCCAATGTGCGCAAGACCGGCGCAAAGGACGGCATCGACGGCCTCGCCGCCAGCATCGCCGCGCACGGCTTGTTGCAGAACCTGCAAGTGCGCCCCGGCGAGAGCGGGCAATACGAGGTCGTGGCCGGAGGCCGCCGCCTCGCCGCGCTGAAACTGCTCGCGAAGCAGCAGAAGATCGCCGCCGACTACCCGGTGCCGTGCCACGCGCTCGATGCCGAGGACGCCGCCGAGATCAGTCTCGCCGAGAACGAAATGCGGCTTGCGATGCACCCCGCCGACCAGTTCGAGGCGTTCAAGAAGCTGGCCGATCAGGGCCACGGCCCAGAGGCGATCGCCGCCCGGTTCGGCACCACGGCGCGGATCGTCGAGCAGCGCTTGAGGCTGGCCGTGGTCAGCCCTCGCTTGATCGCGCTCTACCGGAAGGGCGAGATGACGCTCGACTGCTTGATGGCGTTCACAATCGCCGACGATCACCGCCAGCAGGAGAAGACATGGAAGGCGCTGCCGGAATGGGCGCGCACCCGGCCCCAGCAGATCAGGGACGCCTTGACCGAGAAGCACGTCGCCGCCGACAGCAGCCTCGCGCAATTCGCCGGCATCAAGGAATACGAGGCGGCGGGCGGCGCGGTGCTGCGCGACCTGTTCGACGACGACAATTCCGGCTGGCTGACCGACGCCGCTTTGGTCAACCGGCTGGCGACGGAGAAGCTCGACCGGGCCGCCGAGGCGTTGCGCGCCGAAGGTTGGAAATGGCTTGAGATCGTGCCCGAATTGTCGTGGGAGGCCTTGAAGGGTTTCGGCAAGGCGACGCCGGAACGGACGCCGCCGACGCCGGAGCAGCAGCGCGAGATCGCGGCGTTGACCGCCGAGGGCGACGCGATCATGGAAGCCCACGGCGAGGAGCCGGAGGACGAGGAGGCCGACAACCGCTTGTGGGAAATTCAGGAGCGGATCGCCGACTTGTCCGAGGGCGAGGAAAGCTGGCCGGACAGTGCCAAGGCGAACGCCGGTGCCGTGATCGGCATCGGCCATGACGGCAGGCTCGACGTAAGGTGCGGGCTGATCCGCCCGGACGATAAGGCGGCAGCCAGGAAGGCCGACCGGGCGACGAACGCCGCCGGTAACGGCACGAAGGACAAGACCGCGCCCGTCCCCGGATCGGGTCCGGGGCAGGGTTTCTCTGCCGCGCTGATCGAGGATTTGACGGCGCACCGCACCGCCGCGCTACAGGCGATGCTCGCCGACAATCCGAAGGTGGCACTCGCCGCCGTGGTGCATGCGCTGGCGCTTGGCGTGTTTTACGACGCGCCGACCGGGAGCGCGTTGCGGATCGACGCGCACGTCGTTCATCTCGACCGCAGCGCCGAGGGCATCGAGGCGACCAAGGCGTTGAAGCAGCTTGACGCGGCGACGAAGGCGGCCCGCAAGGGTTTGCCGAAGAACCCGGAGAAGCTGTGGGGCTGGCTCATCGAACAGGATCGGAAGACCTTGCTGGCGATCCTCGCCGTCGCCGCCGGTCACACGCTCGACGCCGTGCAGAAGAAGCACGATCCGGTGCCGTGCGACCATGCCGACCAGCTTGCCGCTGCGCTGAAGCTCGACATGGCCGATTGGTGGCAGGCGACGGCGGCGGGGTATTTCGCGCGGGTGTCGAAGCGGCAGGCGCTCGACGCCGTGGCCGAGGGCAGCACGAAGGAGGCGGCGGAAAACCTCGCCCGGCTCAAGAAGGACGAGCTTTGCAAGGAAGCCGAGAAGCGGCTGGCGGGCACCGGCTGGCTTCCGGCGATCCTGCGCACGGCCTGATCGGCGGCACCCCGGCGACCGGCTCCGGCACTCCGGACTTGATCCGGGGCGGGGCCGGTTTTGCTGTGCCCGGTGTGGCGGGAAGCGGCGCCGGCGAGCGCCAGAGCGCGCCGGCAAACCATTCTCGCCCGCGACGGCTAGAGCCGTTGCGGGCCGTGATTTCCAAGAATTTCGACAGGTAACGACTTTTACATAACGAGTATTGTGCTCTTGTCCGCCGGGCCAAATCAGTTTAATACGAGTTCGCATCGGCATTTGCGATGCGCTCTCTTGTACTCGCCCCTCTCATCTTTTCTTTTCTGCTGGCCGCCGCGCCCGCCTTCGCCGCGACCGCGCCGTCCGGCGCGCACGACGTTACTCGCGCGGGCGGGCTGACGTGCTTTTCGATCCAGCCGCTCGACGCCCCCACTAACGGCCCCGCCGGGCCACGCTTTCCGCCGCACCCGGCCGCGACCTATCGAAGCTGCGATCAGCTTTGCGCCGATAAGCACGCCGCCTGC
>DATJTI010000052.1:0-4211 GCA_035503615.1 Allostellaceae bacterium
GTGCCATAGCCGAAGGCAAAGGTGCCAACCGGCAAGGCGGTGAAATCGATATTGATCAGATCGAGGTCGGCAAATGAGACTGCGGTCGTCAGATTGATTGTGTAGAGCGAGAAGTTGGCGATCGGGTTGGTCGTCGGGTCGTAAACGGCTGGGAACAGCGCGTAATCGGCGCCCTGCAATTGCGTAAAGCCGATAAGCTCGCCATCGAGAAGATTGAGATTGCCGTAGAGATCGCCATGGGTCATCAGCGTCTCCCCGCTGAGGCCGCCGACGGTGACCGGGGTCGAAGACGGGTTGGTGCCCGGCACATGAAGCTGCGCGCTGGTGACCGGGTTGGTGGCGAGTGCGTTGGTCGGGTTGTTCGGCACCGCGAGGATCAGCATCAGGGCGTTGAGGGCGACGGGGCCGGTCGAGGACTGGTAGAGATCCAGCGAATTGCTGCCGATTGCGTTCAACGAGCCATTATAGATCGGGCAGCTTCCCTCGGCGCAGGCGGTGCCAAACCCCGGTCCGACAAAGATCGACGCCGACGCCGGCGCGGCTCCGATCACCAATAGCGTGACCGCCAGCAGCGATATCGCAGCGGTGGTGATTCTGGCCATCGCAATCCTCCCCGTCAGCTTCCCGTCACGCGATGGTTCTAGCATGGCGGGTTGGCGGGAGGCGAGCCGGCGGCGCTGACTTGAACATGACCCATCGAGGGCGCCGGGCGACGCTGCACCGGCCGGATCAGCCGGCGTCGGCAGGGACCCGGCCGATCACGGCGATCATCGGGTCGCTCTCGTCCTCGACCCATTCGGCGAGGCGCTGGGTCTCGATCCCGGCAAAACCGGCGCTGCGCAGATATTGCTCGACCAGCCGCGCATGACCGGCATCGTCGAGCGCCCGCCAGACCGCCACCGCCTTGGTCCAGAAGCAGCGGTTCGAAAAGCCGATGACCAGCGGCGCCTCCGCACGCAGCACCCGTGCCAGCTCGCGCAGCACCGTGACCGGGCGCTGCAGATACTGGATCGAGACGCAGATCGTCGCCGCGTCGATACTGCGATCGGCGAGCGGCAGGACCGGATCGTGATTCAGGTTCTGCACGAACCAGCGGTCGAGACGGGGGTTGGCGGCAAGCTCCTCGGCATTCATGCCGTGGCCGATCACCTGCGCATAGGCGATCTCCGGCGGCAGATGACTGACCCAGCTCGACATCAGATCGAGCACCACGCCACCCGCCGGCAAGATGCGGCGATAGCAGCCGGTCAGCGCGGCAATGGCGCCGTCGTCGATATGATGAACGAGCCGCGCCGGTTCGTAGAAGACTTCGTCGTCCTCCTCGTCGATCCGGGCGAAGGCGCCGGGCGGCAGCCCGAGCTGCTGCTCGTCGCTCGCTGTCACCGGCGGCGGGGTCATGGCCGGCCCCTGCCCGCAAATGCGGGGGGTTCCGTCCGGCGCGGGGCGATCGGTGCGGTGCGGCGGCGATGGTTCATCGGACCTCGGCAAAGCTCATCGGACTTCGATGCTGGGCGCGAGCCACATTAACCGCTGCGGGCGGCGCGCGCATCCGTCGCGCGCTGCCATTGCCTCGGGGCGGCGGTCCTGGGCCGGACCCGATAGCGGTTGATGGCGGCTCTGCTGCGCAGAGAACCGCGCTGAAGCCGGTGGCGGCAGCGCTTTTGCTCGCCCCTGTGGTTTGCAGCCGTGCCAAAATCGCTATGCTTACTTGCAGCTGACGGAGCTTGCGCCGTGAATCCGTTGCCACGGCAATCCGCTACCGTCGCAAAAGCCGCAGGGAGGAAACGAGCATGACGCAAACCGCAACTTCCACCAGCCGCGCTTCGCCGGCGTTCCGCTGGATCCAGCTGATCCTCGGCATCATCTGCATGGCCTCGGTCGCCAACCTGCAATATGGCTGGACGCTGTTCGTGCTGCCGATCCAGCACCATTTCGGCTGGAGCAGGGCGGAGATCCAGGTCGCGTTCACAATCTTCATCCTGTGCGAAACCTGGCTCGTACCGTTCGAAGGCTACATCGTCGATCGGATCGGGCCGCGCTGGATGGTGCTCGCCGGCGGATTGGCCACCTTCCTCGCCTGGTTCATCGATGCCCATGCCGCTTCGCTGGGGATGCTGTATGTCGGTGGTGCCGTCGCCGGATTTGCCGGCGGTGCCGTCTATGGCACCTGCGTCGGCAACGCGCTCAAATGGTTCCCGGACAAGCGCGGCCTGTGCGGCGGATTAACCGCAGCCGGGTTCGGCGCCGGGGCGGCGATCACGATCGCGCCGATCCGCGCGATGATCCTGTCAAGCGGCTACCAGCACACTTTTCTCGTCTTTGCGATCATCTACGGCGTGATCATCGTCATCGTGTCGAACTTCATCAGGGCACCGCGTCGCGACGAAATGCCGTCGATGGAGAAGATCAAGACCCTGCAGGGCACCGAGGATGTGCCGCCGCAGCGTGCCGTGCGATCGCCGATCTTCTGGATCATGTATCTGATGTTCTTCCTGGTCGCTGCCGGCGGCCTGATGTCGGCGGCACAGCTGGCGCCGATCGCCCATGAGCGCGGCATTGCCAACGAGCTAGTGACGCTCTTCGGCATCACCACCCCGGCGATCGTCGCCGCGCTGACCTTCCACAGCATCACGAACGGCGTCGGCCGGCCGCTCAATGGCTGGATCTCCGATCATATCGGCCGCGCCAACATGATGGGCATCGCTTTCGGGATCGAAGCGGTGTGTATCGCCGCATTCGGCTTTCTCGGCACGACCGCGATCTCGTTCATTATCACCGACGCCCTCGTGTTCCTGTTCTGGGGCGACATCTTCAGCCTGTTCGCGGCCACCGTCGGCGATGCCTTCGGGCGCAGATACGTCACCGTCAATTACGGCATCATGTACACCGCCAAAGGCGTTGCCTCGCTGCTGGTGCCGCTCGGCAACGTCCTGACCCATCTGACCGGCAGCTGGCACGCGGTCTATACGGTCGGCTGCCTGATGAATGTGATCGCCGCACTCTTGGGCTTTTTCGTGCTGCGCCCGGTGATCAAGGCGCGGCTCAAAAAGGCGACCGAGCTCGCCGCCATGGCGGCACCCGCGGGGCTCGCGCAGCGGGTCTGACCGGCCGCATCCCGCTCCCGAAGTGGGAATATCGGCCGGCCGCGCCCGTCGGATCGGCGGCTGCCGCGCACCGCTTCACGATCGCTATTTGGCGGCGGCGGCGCTAGTCTGCGGCACTCGGATCTGAAGGAGATGGGGCCGATGTTGCAGATGGCCGGGCGGATGAGCGTCCTCGGCACCGAGACCGCGTTCGAGGTGCTGGCCCGCGCCAACGCGCTCGCGGCGCAAGGCCGCTCGATCGTCAATCTCGGGATCGGCCAGCCCGATTTTCCGACCCCCGAGCACATCGTCGAAGCGGGCCGCAAGGCGCTCGCCGATGGCCATCACGGCTATACCGCGGCCAACGGCATCCCGCAGCTGCGCGCGGCGGTCGCCGCCGATCTCTATCGCCGCCACCGGGTCGAGGTCTCGCCCGACCGGGTGCTGGTGGTCCCGGGCGGCAAGGTCACGATGTTTTTTGCGATCCTGATGCTTGGCGAACCGGGGGTCGAGATCCTCTATCCCAATCCCGGCTTTCCGATCTATGAGAGTGTCATCCGCTTCTCGGGCGCGACAGCGGTGCCGATCCCGCTCTACGAGGGCGCCGGCTTCTCGTTCAGCGCCGCCGAGGTGCTGGACAAGATCACACCGCGCACCCGGCTGATCATCATCAACAGCCCGGCCAACCCGACCGGCGGTGTGGTGCCGCGGGCCGAACTCGACCGCCTCGTCGCCGGGCTCGAGCACCATCCGCAGGTCGCGGTGCTGAGCGACGAAATCTACGGCGAAATCCTCTATGACGGGGCCGAGCATGTCAGCCTGTTGCGCTATCCGTCGATCCGCGATCGGGTGATCCTGCTCGACGGCTGGAGCAAGACCTATGCGATGACCGGCTGGCGCATGGGCTATGGCGTGTGGCCGCAGGCACTGTTTGCCGCCGCCGAGCGGCTGGCGATCAACTGCCATTCCTGCGTCAATGCCGCCGCTCAGTTTGCCGGGCTCGCCGCCCTGACCGGACCGCGCGAGCCGGTCGAGCGCATGGTCAGGGCTTTTGCCGAGCGCCGCGAGTTCATCGTCGAGGCGCTGAACGGCCTACCGGGGATCCGCTGTGCCCGCCCCGGTGGTGCG
>DATJTI010000053.1:0-15588 GCA_035503615.1 Allostellaceae bacterium
AGCATCGGCTGCGAGTCGGGCGCGACATTTCCGGCCAGCGAATCATGGGCATAGAGGATCGCGACCGGCCCCGGCTGGCCCGACAGCGCGTGCTTGATGCCGAGCTGGGTGGCCTGCACCGCGGCGATCGGATCGTGCGCCTGCATGACCTGCTTGGTGACACCGCCAAAGGCGCGGCGCGCGTCCCAGCTGCCCCAATCGCCGGTTGCCTGCTGGTAGGGCGCGTGCAGCGTAAAACGCGGGGCGTCGCTGAAATCGGTCAACAGAAGCATCGGCGAACTCGACAGATGCGCCTCGATCGTGCCGATCATGCCGTTGCCGAGCACCCACGGCCCCTGGCCCAATAGCACGCCCGGCCGCCGCGTCAGCCGGCCATACACCTCGGCCATGACCCCGCCCAACGATTCCTCGCGCACCAGCACGGTGCGGATCGAGTTCTGGTATTTGCTCAAGCCGGAGACGATGCGGCCGGTATGACCGCCGGAAATGCCGAAGACCATCTCGATCCCGGCTTCTTCGAGCACCCTGGCGACGAGCGCACTCGCCGGCGTCTCCTCGGTCAGCATCGGTTCGATCGGCATGGCTTCTCCTCCCTCGCGATGTGCGCCAAGCTTGCCCTGCTGCGCCGCCGAAGACAACGGGCCCGCGCGCGGCGCCGATCGCCCCTCGACAGCCTTCGCCCGCAGGCGGATGCGGGCTCTCGCTCCAAGGTGAACCCGGCCATTCGCCATTTGCGATTGTCTTCGGAACGCAGCGTGGTTAGCTCATTGTGAGAATTGCGCTTCGCGGTCCAGCCGCCCGATTTGGTGCAACAAAATGCCGGAGGGACGCATGCCGACGAAACCGTGTGAGCCGAGCCAGGGATCGGGTCACGTCCCGGCGAGGGCGTCGCGATGAGCAAGCTGCACGCCGATTATGTTGTCGTCGGCGCGGGGTCGGCGGGGTGCGTCGTTGCCGACCGGTTGAGTGAGGACGGGGCGCAGGTGGTGCTGCTCGAAGCCGGCCCGCGCGACTGGCACCCGATGATCCATGTCCCGGCCGGCGCGCTCCATTTGCGCGCCAACCCGCTGGTTAACTGGAACTATTACACCGAACCCGAGCCCGGGATCGGCAATCGCGCGGTGCATTGGCCGCGCGGCCGGGTGCTGGGCGGCACCAGCTCGATCAACGGCATGCTCTATGTCCGCGGCAACCCGGCCGACTATGATGGCTGGGCACAAATGGGCTGCCGCGGTTGGAGCTATGCCGATGTATTGCCGTTCTTCAAGAAATCGGAGAATTATGCTCTCGGCGACCCCGAATATCGCAGCAAAGGCGGGCCGCTGCCGGTCGAGGAATACCGCACGATCCTGCCCTTGACCCACCATTTTGTCGAAGCGGCGCAGCAGGCCGGTTTCCTGCTGACCAAGGACTATAACGGCGCCACCCAGGAAGGGGTCGGCTATTCGCAGATGACCCGCGGCGGCCGGTTTCGCGGCTCGACCGCGCAAACCTTCCTTGCCGAGGCGCGACGGCGGCGCAATCTGCGGGTCGTCACCAAGGCGATCGCCACCCGGCTGCTGTTCGACGGCAAGCGCTGCACCGGCGTCGCCTATCGCCGCAACGGCAAGGATGACGAGGTCGCGGCGGCGCGCGAGGTGATCGTTTCGGGCGGCACGGTCAACTCCCCGCATCTCTTGCAGGTCTCCGGGATCGGGCCGGCGAGCCATCTGCAAGCGATCGGCGTGCCGGTCGTGATCGATCTGCCGGGCGTCGGCGCCAATCTCAGCGACCATTTCGCGGCGCGCATTTCGCACCGGGTCAAGGACGCGGTCTCGGTCAACCAGCTCGCGCGCGGCCCGCGGCTGATGCGCGAGATCGCCCGCTATGCCGCGACCGGGCGCGGCGCCCTGACCTTTGGCGTCACCACCGCGATGGTGTTTTGCAAGAGCCGCGAGGGGCTCGCCAGCCCCAACCTGCAATTGCTGTTCACCCCCGGCAGCTACCATCCCAGCGGCTATGGCCGGCTCGAGCGCGAAGCGGGAATGACGATCGCGGTCTGCCTCGCCCGTCCCGACAGCCGCGGCACGATCATGGCGCGCTCGTCCGACCCGCTGGAGCGGCCGGCGATCCGACCGAACTATCTTTCCGTAAGCAGCGACGTCGATGTGCTGCTGGCCGGGATTGCGCATGCGCGGCGGATTTTCGCCGCCCCGGCGCTCGGTCGATACAGTGCGGCCGAGACGATGCCCGGCGCCGACAAGCAGTCGCCGCAGGCGCTCGACGACTTCATCCACCGCGACGGCACCAATCTGCACCACCCGGTCGGCACCTGCCGCATGGGCGAGGACCCGATGGCGGCGGTCGACTCGCGGCTAAGGGTGCGCGGCATCGCCGGGCTGCGCGTGATCGACGCTTCGGTGATGCCGAGCGTGACCACCGGCAATACCAACGCGCCGTCGATCATGATCGGCGAAAAGGGTGCGGCGATGATCCGCGAGGATGCTCGCGCGGCGTGAAATCGCCTCGTGTCGCCCGGCTGGCAGAACGGCCGCCTCGCCGGCGCTCGCGGCAATTCGACCCGGCAATTCATGCGTTGCGGCGCGCGGCAACAGCCTTGCGGGTCGTCCGAATTCGATTATATTCACCAAGCGAACCGGATCGCACGGGTCCGTGATACGGATCGTTTCGCAGGTGGGCCACGGCGCCCACCTTTTCATATCGCGACAGCGAATTTCGTATCGCGACATCGAATTCAGGAGCCGAGGTCGGATTTTTGGTCGATACCAATGCCATCGCGCTGTTGATCGAGCCGTCGCTCGGGGCGATGGGTTACCGGCTCGTGCGGGTTGTCATAACCAGCGGGCGCCGGGCGACGCTGCAGGTCATGGCCGAGCGGGTCGACGACATGCCGATGACGGTCGATGATTGTGCGCTGATCAGCCATTCGGTGTCGGCGCTGCTCGATGTCGCCGATCCGATTGCCGACGCCTACACACTCGAAATCAGCTCGCCCGGTCTCGACCGCCCGCTCGTCCGGCGCGAGGATTATGAGCGGTTTCGCGGCTTTGAGGCGAGAATCGAGCTGGCCCGGCCGATCGACGGGCGCAAGCGGTTTCGCGGCCGCCTGCTCGGCCTTGCCGATGGCGACATCCGGCTCGCCGGCGAGACGGGTGAGATGCGGCTGCCCTTTGCCGCGGTGGTCCGCGCCCGGCTCGTCATCACCGACGAACTCATCGCGGCATCGCGGCGCGGCGCCGGCGAGGATGCCGCCCGCGCACCGGCGCCGTCTTGATCCGCAGCGCGCCGAGCGCTGCCGATCGGTCTTTGTGAGGCCCCCAGGAACACCATGGATAGCACCGTTACCTACGCCCGCCCTGAGCTGCTCCAGGTCGCCGACACCGTCGCCCGCGACAAGGGGATCGATCGCGACGAGGTGCTCGAGGCGATGGAGCAGGCGATCCAGAAGGCCGGCCGCTCGAAATACGGTCAGGAATACGACATCCGCGCCGAGATCGACCGCAGAAACGGCGAGATCCGCCTATTACGCTTCCGCGAGGTCGCCGAGCCGATCGACAACGAGGCGACCCAGATCACGCTCGGCGAGGCGCAGCGGCTCAACCCGGAAGCCGAAATCGGCGATTTCATCACCGACCCGCTGCCGCCGATCGATTTTGGCCGCATCGCGGCGCAGACCGCCAAGCAGGTCATCGTCCAGAAGGTCCGCGATGCCGAGCGGCAGCGCCAGTTTCTCGAATTCAAGGACCGCATGGGCGAGATCGTCAACGGGCTGGTCAAGCGGGTCGAGTTCGGCAATGTCGTCGTCGATCTCGGCCGGGCGGAGGCGATGGCGCGGCGTGACGAGCTGTTGCCGCGCGAGAGCTTTCGCCAGGGCGAACGGGTGCGTGCCTACATCTACGATGTCCGCCAGGAGCCGCGCGGCCCACAGATCTTCCTGTCGCGAACCCACCCGCAATTCATGGCCAAGCTGTTCGCCCAGGAGGTGCCGGAGATTTATGACGGCATCATCGAGATCAAGGCGGTGGCCCGCGACCCCGGCAGCCGCGCCAAGATCGCGGTGATCTCGCGCGACAGCGGCATCGATCCGGTCGGCGCCTGTGTCGGGATGCGCGGCAGCCGGGTGCAGGCCGTGGTCGGCGAATTGCAGGGCGAGAAGGTCGACATCGTGCCGTGGGCGTCCGATCCGGCCACCTTTGTCGTCAATGCGCTCGCGCCGGCCGAGGTGGCCAAGGTGGTCATGGACGAGGAACAGCGCCGGGTCGAGGTCGTCGTCCCGGACGACCAGCTGAGCCTGGCGATCGGCCGCCGCGGGCAGAATGTCCGGCTCGCCTCGCAGCTGACCGGCTGGGATATCGACATCCTGACCGAAGCCGAGGAATCGGAGCGGCGCACCGAGGAATTCCGGACCCGCAGCCGCCTGTTCATCGATGCCCTCGATATCGACGAGGTGATCGCCCACCTGTTGGTGACCGAGGGCTTCGCAACCCTCGAAGAGGTCGCCTATGTGGCGCCGGAGGACCTCGCCGGCATCGAGGGATTCGATGCCGAGATCGCCGCCGAGTTGCAGGACCGCGCGCGCGGTGCGCTCGACCGGCGTGACCGCGAGTACGAAGAGCGCCGGGTCGCGCTCGGCGTTGGCGACGATCTGGCAGCACTCGACGGGCTCACCCCGGGCATGCTGGTGGCGCTCGGCGAAAAGGGAATCAAGACGCTCGATGATTTCGCCGACCTTGCCGGCGACGAATTGCTGGAATTGCTCGCCGCCTCCGACAAGAGCGGTGCCCCGCTCGACCCCGAGACCGCCAACGCGCTGATCATGCAGGCGCGCGCGCACTGGTTTGACGATGCGGCCGACAGCGGTGCCGCGGCGGAGACCGGCACCGCCGCGGATGCGGCGGCACGGGAGTAGGCACGACGGCCACCGCTCGAAGCCGTGCGGCGGAAATGCGGGCCGAGCCCGGCCTCGGCATTGCGCAAGGGGGCGCCGCGCAACGGCGCTGCATCGCCACCGGCGAGATCCGTGATCGGGCGGCCTTGTTGCGCTTTGTCGTCGGCCCGGATGGCGCGCTCGTCGCCGATCTCGCCGCCCGGCTGCCCGGACGGGGTTTGTGGTTGACCGCGCGTCGGGATATAGTGGATCAGGCGGGTGTCCGGCGCTGGTTTGTTCGGGCGGCGCGCCGCCCCGTGGTGGTCCCGCCCGGGCTCGCCGACCGGATCGAGGCGCTGCTTGTGCAGCGCTGCATCGATGCGATCGGGCTGGCCCGCCGGGCCGGCCTTGCGGTCGCGGGGTTCGAGCGGGTGGCGGAAGCGGCGCGTGGCGGCAGGACCGCAGTGGTGGTCGCTGGTCTCGACGGGGCGGAAAGCGGGCGACGCAAGCTGCGCGCGTTGGCGCACGATGCCGCGTTGGTCTGCGTACTGACCGCGGCCGAGCTGGGCGCGGCGTTCGGCCGTGATCAGACGGTCAACGCATCGCTCGGATCGGGTAGACTGGCCGCGCGGCTCGTCATCGATGCCGAGAAGATCGCAGGGTTTCGCGCGGGGGCCGTGGTGGAACGAGCGCCGCTACCCGAGCGCGGCGAACCGGCACTGCAACATGCCAGCCGGCACCGCAAATGACCGTATTGGAGCGAGATGACCGACGCGACTGAACAAGAGCAGAAACGGCCTCTGACCCTGGCTCGCCCGGCCGCCAGGCTGGAGCTGCGCAAGGGCGTGGAAACCGGGCAGGTTCGCCAGAGTTTTTCGCATGGCCGCTCCAAGACCGTCACCGTCGAGGTGCGCAAGAAGCGCATGATCGGTCCGGGCAGTGTCGAGCCCGGACGTGCCGAGGCGCCGCCGACGGTCGCGCGCGAGACGACGCCGACGGTTCGCCCGGCGAACGCGGAACCCGCGCGCCGGCCGGTCGTGATCCCCCGCGCGCTGACCGCAGAGGAGCGCGCCGGCCGGGTGCGCGCGGTACAGGATGCGCACAAGGCCGACGAGGAGGCGCGCCGCCGTGCCGCGCTGGCCGAGGCCGATCGCCGGCGCCAGGAGGAGGAGCGGGCCGCCGAGGATGCGCGACGACGTGCCGAGGAAGAGGCGCGTCTCAAAGCCGAGGAGGAGGAAGCGCGCCGTCGTGCCGCCGAGGACGCGCGCAAGCGCTCGGAAGAGGAGGCGCAGCGCCGCAAGGAAGAGGAGTCGCGGCGCGAGGTAGCCGAGCGGGCCGGCAAGGCGGCAGCGGCGAAGGTCGCGGCACTGGCTGCCGCCGGCAAGGTGGCGGTGCCGGCCGAGGAGGAAGAGGAACCGGCTGCCGTCGCCCGCCGTGGTGCCCGTCCGGAAATTCGCCGGCCGGCGCCGCCGCCGCGCCACGAGATGCGGCGCAGGACCGGCAAGATCACCGTCACTCGGGCGCTGTCGGGCGACGAGGGCGAGCGGATGCGCAGCCTCGCCTCGGTCCGCCGTGCCCGCGAGCGCGAGCGCCAGCGGCTGCACCAGGGTGATGCCGAGCCGGCCAAGGTGGTGCGCGAAGTCGTCGTCCCCGAGACGATCACGGTCCAGGAATTGTCGAACCGCATGGCCGAGCGCGGGGTCGATGTGATCAAGGCGCTGATGCGCATGGGGGTGATGGCGACGATCAATCAGGTCATCGACGCCGATACCGCCGAGCTGCTGGTGACCGAGTTTGGTCACCGTCTGCGCCGGGTCTCTGAGGCCGATGTCGAGCTGGGTCTGCGCGGCGAGGATGATCCCGAAGCGGTGCGGCAGCCGCGCGCCCCGGTGGTCACCGTGATGGGTCATGTCGATCACGGCAAGACCTCGCTGCTCGATGCGCTGCGCGAGACCGATGTCGCCGCCGGGGAGGCGGGCGGCATCACGCAGCATATCGGCGCCTATCGCGTCAACCTGAAGAGCGGCCGGCAGATCACCTTTATCGACACGCCCGGGCACCAGGCGTTTACCGCGATGCGCGCCCGCGGCGCCAATGTCACCGACATGGTGGTGCTGGTCGTCGCCGCCGATGACGGCATCATGGAGCAGACCGTCGAGGCGATCCGCCATGCCAAGGCGGCGCAGGTGCCGATCATCGTCGCGATCAACAAGATGGACAAGGAGGACGCGCGGCCGGATCGCGTGCGCCAGGAACTGCTGCAGCACGAGATCGTCGTCGAGGAGCTTGGCGGCGAGGTGCTCGATGTCGAGGTTTCGGCTCTGAAAAAGACCAATCTCGACCGGCTCGAAGAAGCGATCCTGCTGCAGGCCGAACTGCTCGATCTGAAGGCGAACCCCAATCGCACCGCCGAAGGTGTCGTGCTCGAAGCCAAGCTCGAACGCGGTCGCGGTGCGGTTGCCACCGTGCTGATCCAGCGCGGCACCTTGCGGGTCGGCGATATCTTTGTCGCGGGCAGCGAATGGGGCCGGGTGCGCGCGCTCGTCGACGACCACGGACAGAACCAGACCGAGGCCGGTCCGTCGACCCCGATCGAGGTGCTGGGATTGAACGGCGCGCCGCTCGCCGGCGACGATTTCGTCGTCGCCGAAAACGAAGGCCGGGCCCGTGACATCGCCGATTTCCGGCAGCGGCGGCGGCGCGACGCGAGTGCCGCGCTCGGCGGCCGCGGCACGCTCGAGCAGATGTTCTCGCGCATCGCCGCCGGCACCGCCAAGGAATTGCCGGTGGTCGTCAAGTCGGATGTGCAGGGCTCACTCGAAGCGATCACCGCCTCGCTTGACAAGATCTCGACGAGCGAAGTCTCGATCCGGGTCTTGCACTCGGCGGTCGGCGGCATCAACGAGAGCGACGTGATCCTGGCCAAGGCGTCGGACGCGCTGATCGTCGGCTTCAATGTCCGCGCCAACCCGCAGGCGCGCAGCCTGGCTCGCCGCGACGGGGTCGAGATCCGCTATTATTCGATCATCTACCATCTGATCGAAGACATGCGTGGCGCCTTGTCCGGATTGCTGTCCCCGACGCTACGCGAGCGCTTCCTCGGCAATGCTTCGATCCGCCAGGTATTCGACATCACCCGGGTCGGCAAAGTCGCCGGGTGCATGGTCACCGAAGGTGTGGTCCGGCGCGGCGCCAAGGTCCGCCTGCTGCGCGACGATGTCGTCATTCACGAAGGCACGCTGAAGACCTTGAAGCGAATCAAGGATGAGGTGCGCGAGGTCAGGGAAGGCTACGAATGCGGTATGGCCTTCGAGAGCTACCAGGACCTGCAGGTGGGTGACGTGATCGAGTGCTTCGAGATCGAGGAGGTGGCTCGCACCTTGTAGTGCGGCGCGATTGGGAGTGACGGTAGCAAGGCGACAGACCATGACCGGCAGCACCGGCCGTCGACAGCGCGCGCGGGACGGCGAGCGGTATCGCAGCCCCGGCCAGCGCCAGCGCCGGGTCGGTGAAGAGGTGCGACACGCTCTGGCCCGGATCCTGCGCAACGGGGAGTGCCGCGACCCGGCGCTGCAGCACGCCAGCATCACCGTCAGCGAGGTCCGGTTGAGCCCGGATCTGCGCAGTGCGACCGCCTATGTGATGCCGCTCGCCGGGGCCGATACCGCTGCGGTCGTCGCCGGGCTCAAGCGCGGCGCGCCGTTTTTGCGCGCGCGGGTCGCCCACGACCTGCAATTGCGCCATGCCCCGGACCTGATCTTCGCGCTCGACGAGACCTTCGATCAGGCCGATCGGATTGCTGCACTGCTCTCCCGGCCGGAAGTCGCGCGCGATCTCGATCGGCCCGCCGCGGCCGGTGTGAACGACGACGATGTCGGTTGACCTTGGGCCGGTTGGCCCTGGACCGATTGGCCTTGGGCCGGTTGACCTTGGGCCGGTTGGCCTTGGACCGATTGGCCTTGGGCGGGCTGGCCCCGGACTGCATGGCTGGCTCGTCATCGACAAACCGCTGGGCCCCACCTCGAGCCGTGTCGTGGCGCTGGTACGCCGTCGCACCGGTGCCAAGGCCGGACATGCCGGCACGCTCGATCCGCTCGCGACCGGGGTCCTGCCGGTGGCGCTCGGCGAGGCAACCAAGACCGTCGCCTATCTGGTCGATGCGCGCAAGCGCTACCGGTTTGTCGTTCGCTGGGGGATTGCCCGCACCGGCGACGATGGCGAGGGGGCGATCACGGCCGAGAGCCGGCACCGCCCCGATCCCGATGCGATCCTGGCGGTGCTGCCACGGTTCATCGGTCGGATCGCCCAGGTGCCGCCGGTCTATTCGGCGATCCGGATCGGCGGCCGCCGGTCCTACGCGTTGGCCCGTTGCGATGCGGCGCCGGTGCTGCGCCCGAGATGGGTCGAAATCGACGAAATGCGGCTGACCGCGGCGCTCGATCGCGACCACGCCGAGTTCGAAGCGGTGGTCGGCAAGGGCACCTATATCCGCGCCCTGGCGCGCGATCTCGCCGCCGCCCTGGGCACGTTCGGGCATGTCACGATGTTGCGCCGCCTCTCGGTCGGCCCGTTTACCGAGGCACAGGCGATTTCTCTGGAATCACTGGGCGAAGGGCTGCATAGTGTGGCGGGCTGCGGAGGTCTGCTTCCGCTCGCGGCGGCGCTCGATCGGGTCCCGGCGTTGCATCTGGGGGCGGAGGAGGCGGGACGGTTGCGTTGCGGCCAGCGGGTGCGGCCGGCCGATCCTGACGGACGGGCTCAGCTCGACCGCCTCGCGACCGGCGCTGTCGTCGGCGCGTGGCATGAGCATGCGCTGATCGCCATGACCCGGATCGAGGATGGCGCTCTTCGACCGCTGCGTGTCATCAATTGCTGAAGAGGCTCGACCCGATGTCGATCACTGCGGAGCGCAAACAGACGCTCATTTCCGAATACGCGACCAAGCCTGCCGACACCGGGTCGCCCGAGGTGCAGGTGGCGATCCTCAGCGAGCGCATCCGCAACCTGACCGACCATCTCGGCAGCCACAAGAAGGATTTTCACTCGCGGCGCGGCCTGTTGGTCATGGTCGGCCAGCGCCGAAGACTGCTGGATTACCTCAAGCGGTCGAATGTGGCCCGTTACGAAACGCTGATCGGCCGTCTCGGGCTGCGCCGCTGATGCCGCGCTCCCGCCGCGTGCCCGGCGCCGCGTGTTCGGGCGTCGGGTATTCGGGCGCCGGGTATTCGGGGCGCCGGGCATTCGGACGATGGTCATGCGGACCCGGATCGGCGGACCGGGCCGGCGGCTCGCGTTGCAGCCGTATCGGCTGCCGCCGTCGCGCCGCGCGTTTTTGCAAAGGATGATCGGGAATGTTTCAGGTTTATCGCAAGGAGCTGAACTGGGGCGGGCGGCGGCTGGTCCTCGAAACCGGCAGGATCGCCCGGCAGGCCGATGGCGCGGTGCTGGCGACCTATGGCGAGACCACTGTGCTGTGTACTGCGGTGGCGATGAAGAGCGCCAAACCGGGCCAGGACTTCTTTCCGTTGACCGTCAACTATCAGGAAAAAACCTTTGCCGCAGGCAAGATTCCGGGCGGCTTCTTCAAGCGCGAAGGCCGCCCTTCGGAAAAGGAGACCCTGGTCTCGCGGCTGATCGACCGGCCGCTGCGGCCGCTGTTCGCGTCCGGCTTCAGGAACGAAACGCAGATCGTCTGCACGGTGCTGAGCCATGATCTCGAAAACGACCCCGACATCGTGGCGATGATCGGCGCCTCGGCGGCGTTGACCATTTCCGGCATCCCGTTTCTCGGGCCGATCGGCGGCGCGCGGGTCGGCTATATCGACGGCGAGTACGTGCTGAACCCGACCATGGCCGAATTGCCGCGCTCGCGTCTCGATCTCGTCGTCGCCGGCACCGGCGAGGGCGTGCTGATGGTTGAATCGGAGGCGCAGGAGCTGTCCGAGGAGGTCATGCTGGGAGCGGTGTCCTTTGGTCATCGCGGCTTTCAGCCGGTGATCGAGGCGATCATCGATCTTGCCGAGACCTGTGCTCGCGATCCGTGGCTGCTGCCGCCAGCCGCACCCGAGCTCGCCGCGATCGGGGAGCGCCTGCGCAGCGTGGTCGGTCCGGCGATCGCGGCGGCCTATCGCGAGCAGGGCAAGCAGGACCGCAGCAATCGACTCGACACCGCCCGCGCCGAGGCGGCCGAGCTGTTCACCGACGAACAGCAGCGCGGGACCGCGCTAAAGCTGTTCAAGGATCTCGAAAAGGAGATCGTGCGCGGTGCGGTGCTGCGCGGCGAGCGCCGTATCGATGGCCGCGACACCCGGATGGTGCGGCCGATCACGGTCGAGGTCGGCATCCTGCCGCGGGCGCATGGCTCGGCACTGTTCACCCGCGGCGAGACCCAGTCCTTGGCGGTGGCGACGCTCGGCACTGGCCAGGACGAGCAGGTGATCGACGCCCTCGAAGGCGAATACCGCGAGAACTTCATGCTGCACTACAACTTTCCGCCTTATTCGACCGGCGAGGCGGGACGCATGGGTTCGCCCGGCCGGCGCGAAATCGGCCATGGCAAGCTCGCTTGGCGCGCGCTCCATCCGCTGCTGCCGCCAAAGGAGACGTTCCCGTACACGATCCGTGTCGTTTCCGAGATCACCGAGTCGAACGGATCGTCGTCGATGGCCTCGGTCTGCGGCGCCTCGCTGGCGCTGATGGATGCCGGGGTGCCGCTGATCCGCCCGGTTGCGGGCATTGCCATGGGGCTGATCAAGGAGCCCGAAGGCTTCGCCGTCTTGTCCGACATCCTCGGCGACGAGGATCATCTCGGCGACATGGACTTCAAGGTCGCCGGCACCGAAGAGGGTGTGACCGCGCTGCAGATGGACATCAAGATCACCTCGATCACCGAGGAGATCATGCGGATCGCGCTCGACCAGGCGCGCGAGGGACGCATCCACATCCTCGGCGAGATGGCCAAGGCGCTGCGTGGTGCCCGCGACACGGTCAGCGACAATGCCCCGCGCATCACCACGCTGAGCATTCCCAAAGACAAGATCCGCGAAGTGATCGGGTCGGGCGGCAAGGTGATCCGCGAGATTACCGAAACCACCGGGGCCAAGATCGATATCGACGATGACGGCACGGTCAAGGTCGCTGCGGTCGACGGCAACGCCGCTCAGAAGGCGATCGACTGGATCCGCGGCATCGTCGCCGAGCCGGAGCTCGGGGCGATCTATACCGGCAAGGTGGTCAAGACCGTCGATTTCGGCGCCTTTGTCAATTTTCTCGGCGCCCGCGACGGGCTCGTGCATATCAGCGAGCTGGCGCCGCACCGGGTCGGAAAGGTCGCCGATGTCGTCAAGCTCGGTGATTCTGTCAAGGTCAAGGTGCTGGGGTTCGACGATCGCGGCAAGGTCAAGCTCAGCATGCGCCAGGTCGATCAGGAGACCGGCGAGGATCTCGGTCCCCGACGCGCGGAACCGGCTCGGGCCGAACTCTGAGGCATCGGCCTGCCGCCCTCCGGTGCCGGTGGAACGGGGTCTGGTGTTCCGCGTTCACAAGCCGCCAGCGTCGCGAAGGCCCGGCGTCGAGCAGCCCGGTGCCACCGGTCGCGACGGCGCCGGCTGCCGCATCGCCACGCCGATCGCCTCGGTCATCGGACATCGCGGTGCCGCCGCATATGCCCCCGAAAACACGCTCGCCGCACTGCGCCGGGCCCAAGCGCTCGGCTGCCGCTGGGTCGAATTCGATGTGCGGCTGACCGCCGATCGAGAGCTGATCCTGCTGCATGACGACCGGCTCGACCGGACGACGAGCGGCAGCGGCAAGGTGCACCTGCAGCCGCTTGCGGTGATCGGCAGCCTTGATGCCGGTGCGTGGTTCGCCCCGCACTTTGCCGGTGAAGCGGTGCCGACCTTGGCCCAGGCGATCGAGGTCTTGGCCGAGCTCGGGCTCGGCGCCAATATCGAGGTCAAGGCGAGCCGTGGCGCTGCCGCCGAAACCGGGGCGGCGACGGCCGAGCTGCTGGCGCGGCACTGGCCGGCGTCGCTACCGCCGCCGCTATTGTCGAGCTTTCTCGATGAGGCGCTGATCGCGGCCCGCGAGCAGGCGCCGCGGCTCGCCCGTGGCCTGCTGGTCCGATCGGTGCCGCGCGATTGGCCTGCCCGGCTCGATCGTCTCGGTTGCACGACGATCAACCCCGATCATCGCCGCCTGCGTCCCGCGATCGTGGCCGAACTTGCCAAATCGGGGTATGCTGTACTGACCTACACGGTCAATGATGCCGCGCGGGCCCGAGAGCTGTTCGCCTGGGGGGTCACCTCGGTGTTTTCGGATGTCCCCGATTTGGTCCTCGCCGGGATGCCGGTCGAAAGCCCACGCCCGGCCATCGGCTCCGCCTCGGCGGCCCGGCCCGCGCAGGGGGCCGGCGCGTGAGACCACTCAATCCCTTGGTCATCTCGGGACGCGAGGTGCTGCCGCTCGTCGAGGGCGGCAAAGGCATCTCGGTGTCGAACGGCGAAAGCTCCGGCGCCTGGGCGGCGGCCGGGGCCGTCGGCACCTTTTCCGGGGTCAATGCCGACAGCTACGACGAGAATGGCGAGCTGGTCGCCCAGCGGTATTACGGGCACACCCGGCGCGAGCGGCACGAGGAGCTCGTCGCCTATGCGATCGCCGGCGGCATCCAGCAGGCCCGCGTCGCGCATGAGCGCGGCAATGGCCAGGGCCGCATCCACATGAACGTGCTGTGGGAGATGGCCGCGGCCGAGCGGGTGCTCTACGGCGTTCTCGAAGGTGCCCGCGGGCTGATCCACGGCGTCACCTGCGGCGCCGGCATGCCCTACAAGATCGCCGAGATCTGTGCCCGCTATGGTGTGCACTACTATCCGATCGTGTCTTCGGGGCGCGCCTTCCGGGCCTTGTGGAAGCGGGCCTACTACAAATTCCGCGACTGGCTCGGCGGGGTCGTCTACGAGGATCCGTGGCTCGCCGGCGGGCATAACGGACTGTCGAACAGCGAGGATCCGCTGCATCCCGAACCGCCCTACCCGCGGGTGCACCAGCTGCGCGGCCAGATGGTCGAGTTCGGCCTTGCCGCGACGCCGATCTTCATGGCCGGCGGGTTGTGGTACCTGCGCGAATGGAGCGATTGGATCGACAATCCCGAACTCGGCCCGGTGGCGTTCCAGTTTGGCACGCGGCCGCTGGTCACGCAGGAAAGCCCGATCTCGGAGGTGTGGAAACGCAAATTGCTGACCCTCGGTGACGGCGACGTCTCGCTCAACCGCTTCAGCCCGACCGGGTTCTACTCGTCGGCCGTGCATAACGGGTTTCTGCAGGAGCTGGAGCAGCGCTCCGAGCGCCAGGTCGCCTATTCGGTCGAGCCGGTCGGCGAACATGTCGCGCCGTTTCATATCGGGGTGCGCAGCCGCGTCGTCTACCTGACGGCCTGCGACAAGAGATCGGCCGAGCACTGGGTGGCGGCAGGGTTTACCGAGGCGTTGCGCACCCCCGATTCGACGCTGATCTTCGTCACCCCGCAAAAGGCCGGCGAATTGCGCACCGATCAGATCAATTGCATGGGCTGCCTGAGTGCCTGCCAGTTTTCCAACTGGGCGCAGAACGAGGGCGGCTCGACCGGCAAGAAGGCCGACCCGCGCAGCTTCTGCATCCAGAAGACGCTGCAGGCGATCCGCCACTCGAACGATGTCGAGCAGCAGCTGATGTTTGCCGGCCACAACGCCTATCGCTTCGCCTCCGATCCGTTTTACGCCAACGGCTATGTGCCGACCGTGCGCTGCCTGGTCGACCGGTTGTTGACCGGCAATTGAGCCGGCTGCCGTGGCCTGCCCGATCACCGTGCGCTGCCGGCTGCTCGCCGGTGTTGCCGCGACCGAGCAAACCTGCCAGCGATCCCGTGATCCTCGCCGACCGATCCTCGCCGACCGCCGGCGCTGCGAGCGCAATCTGGGTTCGCGCCGCTTGACAGGTCCGGTGCCCAGGATAAAATCGTTCCAAGGTGTGGATGCGCCTGTGCCGGCCTTGTTTGACGCAGGCGGAGCGAACTGGCGGCTTGGCCGAAAGTTCGAAACATGACGCCGCGAGCAATGGCGATCCGACGAGCGACTCACCAGCAATACCACCAAGGAGGAGGGCCCGAGATGGCATATCAAGAAGACATCGCGTTGATGGCGCATCTGATGCGACGCGCTGGGTTCGGAGCGACTCGCGACGAACTCGAAGCGCGGGCGGCCAAGGGATACGAGGCGACGGTCGAGGAGTTGCTGTCGCCGGAGACACAACCGCCTGTCGATGCCTACACGCTGCTGCGCTACCAGCCGGCGTCGCTGCTGCCGGGCGGCCAGCCGCCGATGGGCAACGTCAACTGGATGTACTATCTGGTCAACACCCAGCGTCCGCTCGAAGAGAAGATGGCGCTGTTCTGGCACCATGTCTTTGCGACCGGCAATTCCAAGGTCGACAATTACGACCAGCTGCTGGAACAGATCCAGTTGTTCCGTGAGAATGGCATGGGCAACTACCGCGATCTGCTGCTGAAGGTTGCCAAGAACCCGACCATGATCTTCTGGCTCGACAATCAGCAGAATCATGGCACCGCGGTCAACGAGAACTGGGGCCGGGAACTGCTCGAGCTGTTCAGCCTCGGCGCCGGCAACTACACCGAGGTCGATGTCCGGGAATGCTCGCGAGCCTTCACGGGCTGGACCTTCGAGACCAAG
>DATJTI010000054.1:0-24283 GCA_035503615.1 Allostellaceae bacterium
GCAGATGATCCGCCTCGCCGGCTTGCGGCCCGACCGCGACATCGCGATCGAATATATCGGGCTGCGGCCCGGCGAAAAGTTGCATGAGGAGCTGTTTCACCCGGCCGAGCCGCTGCTCGCGACCCGCAACCCGGCGATCCGCCTCGCCGCACCGCGCACCGCCGACTACGCGATGCTGGCCCGCGCGATCGACGAGCTGGAAGAGGCGGCGCGTTCCCGCCGCGAGGAGCGTATGCTGCAATTGCTCGAACGGCTGGTTCCGGAATACCGCCGCCCCGCGTCACCGGATTTGGCGGCCATTACCGGGAGATGATCCGGATCACGAGCGCTGCCGATCGCGGCTCAGTCCGTTGGCGGCCAATGCTGCGGTGTAGGCGCGCCAGCGCTGCTCGTGCTCGACGCCGAGCTGGTAGAGGTAGCTCCAGGAATAGATGCCGGTGTCGTGCAGGTCGTCGAAAATGATCCGCACCGCGTAGTTGCCGACCGGTTCGACCTCGATGATCCCGACTTCAGCCCGGCCGGCGACCAGCGTCCTCTCTCCGGGACCATGGCCGCGTACCTCCGCCGACGGACTTTCGACCCGCAGATACTCGGCCGGCAGGCGAAACCGGCTGCCATCGTCGAAGCTGATTTCGAGCAGCTTTTCGGCTTGCTTCAACCTCAGCTCGAGGGGCCACCGCCCGGCCGCACCCGCACTCGTCACGGCGATATCGCTCACGATGGCCTCGCTCACGATGGCGGCAGCCGCCTGGTCGCGCCCTCGCCATCGCCGAGCGGCCGTGCTTCGTCGATCAGCATGATCGGAATGCCGTCGCGGATCGGATAGGCGAGCCCCGCCTCCTCGCTGATCAGCTCCTGCGCCTCGCGGTTGTAGCGCAGCGGCCCCTTGGTCAGCGGACAGACCAGGATTTCGAGCAGCTTGGGGTCGATTTCCGCCGAACCTTCCATGCCTTCCTCCGCCTGCGCCGAACCGCCGCCGCACCCGTCTCAGTGCCGCGTTTCGTCGCCGCCTGGTCGATTGAGCACCGCCATCTCGACGATCGCGGTCAACAGCTCGGCCCGCGCGGGGAGATCGTGCGCCTCGAGCAAAGCCTGTTTCTCGCTCGGCCCGAACGGGCAGACCATCGCGATCGATGTGATCAGCTGCTCGCCCGGCACGGCCCCGATCGCGTCCCATTCGGCCTTGATCCGGTGCCGGTCGAAATAGGCGCGCAAGCCGCGCACGAGACGCTCGCGATCAAAATCGGCGGCGCGCGCGGTCCGCAGATCGCCGGCAAACTCGTCCCATTGCGGGACAACCCGGCGATAACCGCCGCTGATCGGCGGCAGCTCCTCGCGAATGCGAAACCGGCACAACCCGGTGAGCGTAATTAAAAACCGCCCGTCATCGGTTTCGGAAAACGACGTGATCCGGCCGGCGCATCCCGTCTGGTAGACCGGCGGATCACCCGACAGCGGCTGATGGGGATCGCTCGGCTGGACCATGCCGATCAGGCGATCACCCGCCAGCGCGTCGCGGGTCATCGCGAGATACCGCGGCTCGAAAATATTGAGCGGCAGCTGGCCGCGCGGCAACAGCAGCACCCCGGTCAGCGGGAAGATCGGCAAGGTTTCGCACAGCGCGGTCACACCGCGCCGCTCACTCATTGGTTCGCTCCGTCATCGGTCGCGCCCTCCCGGGTTTGTTAAGAGAGCACCAGCTTTCACGAGAACATCAGCGAGGACAACCGTCGGCGACCGCTCAAGGTCAACGGGTCGGTGCCACCCATCGCCTCGAAGAATTTGACGAGCTGCTTGCGTGCCGCCTGATCGTTCCATTCGCGGTCGCGCTTGAACAACGCCAGCAGTTCGTCGATCGCCGCCGCCCGGTCGCCGCTGCCGAACAGTGCGGTCGCCAGTTCGAAACGTGCCTCGTGATCGCCAGGGTCTTTGGCAAGCCGCGCGCGCAGCTTGCCGGAAGAGGCCATCGCTTTCGCACCCTGCTCGGCAAGGTCGAGTGCGGCGCGTGCGGCCGCGATTTCGGCGTGGTCGGCATCCTCCTTGGCCACCCGGTCCAGTACCAGGCGCGCCTTCGCGCGGTCGCCCTTGGCCAGCATCGCGCGGGCGAGACCGGCCTGGGCCTCGACATTGCCCGGCTCGCGCTGCAGCACCTGCGAATAGACCGCACCGGCGCTGGCATGGTCGCCATTCTGCAGCGCTTCCTTCGCCATCGCCAGCGCCTCTTCGACCGGCGACGGACCACCCGTTTTGCCGCCGCCGACGCGCTGCACGAACTGCTTGACCTGGCTCTCCGGCAGCGCGCCGACAAATCCGTCGACCGGCCGGCCATCGCGGAAAGCGTAGACCGCCGGGATCGACTGGATACGCATCTGCTGCGCAATCTCGGGGTTCTCGTCGATGTTCAGCTTGACCATGCGCACCGCGCCATTGGCGGCGCGGACGGCCTTTTCCAGGAGCGGGCCGAGCTGCCGGCACGGACCGCACCACGGCGCCCAGAAATCGACGATGACCGGGGTCTCGAACGAGCCGTCGACGACTTCGGTCATGAACGTCGCGGTGGTCACGTCCTTGACGGGGTTGGCAGCCGCGCCGCCGATCAAAGGTTCGCTCGGCATCGCTATCCTCTTCCGGTTAAATCATCAACATGGCTGCACGTCGTGGGGAAGACAAGCACCGAGACGGGCAACAGGGGCAAGTTCACCGCCCCCGATGGTCGCCCGGCTAGCGCTCGAGCCCCGAGAGATCGACGATGCCCAAATCGACGATGCCCAAATCGACAATGCGGGGCACGTGCCCGCAAGCGGCGATAAAGCGCAGCAGGTCGACAGGTGCTATCGCGGTCGTGCGGTCATTGACCAGCGGATGATAATTGAGCGGGTCGCAATCGAGCATCGCGCGATCGAGCACTGCTGTCACCCGATGCTCGAGATCATTGGCGAGGGCGAACGGCGTCACACTCCCCGGGCGCACGCCGAGCAGCGTGTCGAGCTCGGTGCTGCTGCCAAACGAAAATCGCGGAGCACCCAGCAGCGCCGCCAGCTTGCCCATCGCGATGCGCCGCTCCTCGAGCATCACGGTGAGCCAGAACCCGCCCTTCTTGTCCTTGAGGAACAGGCTCTTGCAGTGTCCGCCCGGCATGTTGCCGTGGACCGCGGCCGCTTCGGCGACGGTGAAGACCGGAGCGTGAGCATAGGTGCGATGCGCGATGCCGAGCTGATCGAGGCGCGCGAACAGCTCCTCCGGGGTCAGCTTGCGTGCCGTCATGCCGGCGACGATGGCGCGTCGCTCCGGCCGAGGCAAGGCCGCAACGGGCTTCTCGCAGCGGACCGCTCTTTTTCGCCTCGACGCGGCGCGTATATGTGGATGTGATGCGCCGATCGCACCCCGAAGGTGCCGCGGCCATTGGAATCGGCGGCGATGGCGGGTGCGCAAGGACAGCTGAAGCGAGGATGGACGACCGGGGCCTGTGCTACCGCAGCAGCCTCGGCGGCGTTTGCCGCCCTCGCCACCGGCCATTTCCCCGACCCGGTGACGATCACGCTGCCGCGCGGCGAAACTCCGTCTTTTGCGCTGCACGAGGCACGGCTTGGCGAAGGCTGGGCGATGGCCGCGATCGTCAAGGACGCCGGCGATGATCCCGATGTCACTCACGGCGCGATCATCGCCGCGCGGCTGACCCGCGCTCCGCGCGGCAGCGGTATCGTCTTCAGGGCCGGCGCCGGGGTCGGCACCGTGACCAAGCCCGGGCTGCCGCTAGCGGTCGGCGAGCCGGCGATCAACCCCGCCCCGCGGCGGATGATGCAGGCGGCGATCGCGGCCCTCGCCACCCGCTATCAGGTCCCGGCCGATGTCGAGATCGAGATCGCCGTACCCGGCGGCGAGAAGCTCGCGGAACGGACCTGGAACCCGCGGCTCGGCATTATCGGCGGCATCTCGATCCTCGGCACCACCGGGATCGTCGTCCCCTATTCGTGCTCAGCCTGGATCCATTCGATCCGGCGCGGCATCGATGTCGCCCGCGCGACGGGCTTGCGCCACATCGTCGGCTGTACCGGCAACACCTCGGAGATGGCCGCGCGGACACTGCTCGGCCTCGGCGCCGAGGCGATGATCGACATGGGCGATTTTGTCGGCGGCATGCTCAAATACCTGCGGCGTCACCCGGTCGAGCGGGTCGGTATCGCCGGCGGCTTTGCCAAACTGTCGAAGCTCGCCGCGGGTGCGCTCGATCTCCATTCGCGGCGCAGCCAGGTGGCGACCGCGCGGCTGGCCGCGGATTTGGCGGCACTCGGTGCCGAGCCCGGGCTCGTCGAACAAGCGGGCCGCGCCAATACCGCGATGGAAATTCTGGCACTCGCCGAATCGCGGCAGCTCCCGCTCGCCGGCCGCATCGCCGCGCAGGCGAGGATGGTGGCACAGGATGTGCTCGGCGATGCGCCGGTCGCGGTCGAGGTCATGGTGTTCGACCGCAGCGGCCGGCTCGCTGGCCGCAGCCCCTAGCCCGGCCCACCCGATGAGACCGGCTTCGCGGCGCTGAACACGGTTACCGGCATCGCCATCCGCCAGGCGTCGTAGCGGCCGAGCGGACCGGCATGGGCAACCGAAATGCGGGTCAGCTCACCGCCGGTCCGCTGCCGCCACAGCGCCAGTACCGCTTCGCTCTGCAACGTCACGGCATTGGCGACGAGGCGGCCCAGTGCCGGCAGCGCCTGCCAGCAGCGTTCGATCAGCCCGTCATCGGTCAGCCCGCCGCCGATAAAGATCGCATCCGGCGGCTCCAGCCCGTCGAGCGCCCGCGGCGCCCGGCCGTGGACGATGCGCAGGCCCGGGGCGCCGAGACGCCGCCGGTTCTGTTCGATCAGCCCGCAGCGCATCGCGTCGGCTTCGATCGCGATCGCCCGGCACGAGGGATCACAGCGCATCCATTCGATCCCGATCGAGCCGGCGCCAGCGCCGACATCCCACAGCAATTCACCGGGCGACGGTGCGAGACAGGCCAGCGTGGCCGCCCGCACCGCGCGCTTGGTCAGCTGGCCGTCATGCACGAAGGCCGAATCGGGCAGCCCGGCGAGCGTGGACAGCCGCACCGCCCCCGGATCCGCGATGCAATGCACCGCGACGAGGCAGAGATCGGCGATTTCCTGATGGGGCCAATCGGCGGCACGGCCATCGAGCCGGCGCTCGCCAGGGCCGTTCATGTGTTCGAAGACGCTGAGCCGGCTCGCGCCAAAACCGCGTTCGCACAGCAACCCGGCGATGGCCGCGGGGCTGCGCCCGTTCTCGCCGAGGATCAGCAGCCGGGCGCCGGGCTGGATATGCGGATGCAGCGCGGCGAGCGGCCGGCCGTGCACGCTCAGACACCGCGCATCCTGCAACGGCCATGCGAGCCGGGCCGAGGCCAGCGCGAAGGCCGAGGGTGCGGGATAGATTCGCATCTCCTCGGGTGCGACCAGCCGGCCCAGGCTGGCGCCGATCCCGAACCACATCGGGTCGCCGCTCGCCAGCACGCAGACCGGTGTTCCGCGCCGCTCCAGCAGCAGCGCGACGGCGGCGGCAAATGGGCTCGGCCAGGCGATTCGCTCCTCGCCACGCTCCGGCACCAGCGCCAGGTGGCGCCGTCCGCCAAACAATGTGCGCGCCTGCATCAGTGCCGCGCGCGCCGGCTCGCCGAGCCCGCTGAGCCCATCTTCGCCGATCCCCACCACGGTCAACCATCGCTGCATCGGCACCCTCGCCCATCGGGACCGGTCGCCGCCGGTCGGTTCAAGCGGCTGCGCTCAGAGATCCCGCAGAGATCCCTGTGTGATCTTTACCGCAGCCAGCTTGGTCGTGTTACTGTGCGGCACTCGGCGGTGCCCGCAAGGGCCCAGAGGGAACATGGTCAGGCGTCATGCCGAAGCCGTGGCTGCTCCCGCAACTGTAGGCGGCGAGCCGCCCGTCCATAGCCACTGGCAGCCCTTCCGCTGAACAGGGCCGCTGGGAAGGAGACGGGCCGGCAACAACCCGCGAGCCAGGAGACCTGCCGCCGGCGAAGGTCATCTGCGAACACGCCGGACGGGGCGCTCCGGGGTGTGCCGGGCGGTCAGCCGATCCCTGCTTTCGCTCTGACCAGGGATGTCGCGGGAGCCGCACATGGCCGGACCGACCGCCGAAATCGCCGACGCCGTCGATCATCGCCGGATGGCGAACGGCGGTTGCCCCGGGCTGTGCCGGATCGTCGCCGCGCGCGATGGCGGCCTGTGCCGGGTCAGATTGCCGCTCGGGCAGGTCTCGGCCGCGCAGCTGCGCGCCATCGCTGTTGCCGCAGCGCGTTTCGGCAACGGGATCGTCGAAGCGACCAACCGAGCCAACCTGCAGCTTCGCGGGGTCGGCGACGACAATGCGGCCGCCTTGATCGACTGCCTGGTCGCCGCCGGTCTCGGACCGGCGAGGCCGGAAACCGACGATCTGCGCAATGTCATGGTCAGCCCGACGGCCGGCATCGACCGCCAGCAGCAGATCGACGCCCGCCCGCTTGCTCGCGAGCTGCTGGCTTTGCTCGAACGCACCGATCGCCACCCGATCCGGTCCGCCAAATTCGGCGTGCTGGTCGATGGCGGCGAGGGCATCGCTGCAATCGCCCGCCCGCACGATATCTGGCTGGCGAGTGTCGCGGCCGGCACCCGGACGGCCCTCGGCATCGCCGGCTCGCCACCGACGGACGCCGCCGACACGACGCCCTTCGTGCTGATCGATCCCGGCGATGCCGCGGGCGCCGTCGGCGCCCTGCTCGCATTCTTCGACGCTGCCGCGGCAAACGATCGATCCGTCACCCGCTACCGCGATCTGCTGGTGCGGGATTCTCGCGCCGCGATCTTCGAGCGCCTTGCCGGGCGCCTACCGGGCAGGATCGAGCGCGCCGCAAACCATTGGCGCCGGCTGACGCCGGTGCCGTTCGGCCATATTGGGCTCGGCGCGCAGCTCCAGCACGGGCTGGTGTTCATCGGTGCGGTGCCGCCGCTCAGCCGGCTGTCACCCACCATGCTGGACCGTATCGCCGACATCGCCGAAGGCTTGGGCGATGGCGGCATCCGGCTGACCCCGTGGCAGAGCATCATTCTCGCCTCGGTGCCGCGCACCGTCGCGCACGACGCAGTTGCCGCCTTGGAGCAGGCCGGGCTGGTTTGCGACCCGCTACATCCGTTGGCCGCGATCGTCGCCTGTGCCGGATCGACTGGATGCGCCCGGGCGCTGTCGGACACCAAGGCGGACGCGCTGGCCTTGGCGCGGGCGATCGGACCGGCTGGCAAGCGGCCGCCGACGATCCACCTGACCGGCTGCGCCCGGTCCTGCGCTCATGCCGGCGTGGCCGATGCGACACTTCTCGCCGCCGCACCCGGACGCTACGAGCTGTTCGCGAACTCCTCTGATGCAAACGGCAGGATCGGCGACGCAAACGGCAGGATCGGCGACGCAAACGGCAGGCTCCGCGCAAACGGCAGGTTCGGCCGCCGCATTGCCGGCGATCTGACCGTGGCGCAGGCCGCGGCATGGCTAAGCCAGCCATCGGCCCTGGCGACCGGCCGTGGACCGAGCGGATGATCGACTATCTGCGCGACGGCGACGAAATCTACCGCCGCTCCTTTGCGACGATCCGCGCCGAGGCCGCGGCCGATCTGCGCCGCATCCCCGCCGCCCTCGAGGGACTGGCGGTCCGCGTCGCCCATGCCTGCGGTGCGACCGATGCGATCGCCGATCTGCTGTTTTCGCCGAATGCCGCCGAGGCCGGCCGGCATGCGCTGTCGGCGGGTGGCGCGATCCTGTGCGATTCGCGCATGGTCGCCGCCGGCATCACCCGCGCCCGGTTGCCGGCGCACAACCCGGTCATCTGCACGCTCGATGATGCGCGGGTGCCCGACATCGCCGGGCGGATCGGCAACACCCGGTCGGCTGCGGCGGTCGAGCTGTGGCGGCCGCATCTCGCCGGCGCGGTGGCGGCGATCGGCAATGCGCCGACGGCCCTGTTTCATCTCCTGGAGATGCTTGATGAAGATGGGCCGAAGCCGGCGCTGATCATTGGCTTTCCGGTGGGCTTTGTCGGCGCCGCGGGAGCCAAGGCAATGCTGGCCGGGGACAGCCGCGGCGTGCCGTTCGTCGCACTGCGCGGGCGGCGCGGCGGCAGTGCCGTGACCGCGGCGGCGATCAACGCGCTCGCTGCGGAGTGCCGATAGATGGAGCGGCCGGGAAAACTGCTCGGCATCGGGGTTGGCCCCGGCGACCCCGAATTGATTACGCTGAAAGCGTTGCGCCGGCTGCGCGCCGCACCGGTCGTCGCCTATCTTGCGGCCAAGGGAAGAAAGGGCAACGCCTTCGCCATCGTCGAGGACTACCTGAGCGCCGACCAGCTGCTGGTGCCGTTGGTGTTTCCGGTAACGACCGAGCACCTGCCGCCGCCGCTCTGCTATGAGAGGGTCATCGCCGATTTTTATGACCGGGCGGCGAATAGCCTTGCCGGCTATCTCGACCAGGGGCGCGAAGTCGCGGTCATCTGCGAGGGCGACCCGCTGTTCTACGGCTCGTTCATGTATCTCTACGACCGGCTTGCCGGCCGTTACCCGACCGAGATCATCCCGGGAGTATGCTCGCTCGTTGCCGCTGCGGCAGTGCTCGGGGCGCCGCTCGCCTACCGCAACCAGAGCCTCGTGGTGCTGTCGGGAGTGCTGCCCGAAGCCGAGCTGGCACGTCGCCTCGATGAGGCCGACGCCGCCGCGATCCTGAAGCTCGGCAGCAATTTCGCCAAGGTGCGCCGGGTGCTGGCGCAGCTCGGCCTTGCCGGTCGGGCGCGCTATGTCGAGCGGGCGACAATGCACCATCAGCGCTCGCTGCTACTCGACGACATCGATCCGCAGAGCGTGCCGTATTTCTCGATGATCCTTGTTCCGGGACGCCGATGGCGGGGATAGCCGGGCGCCTTGCCATCCTCGTCCTCGACGAAGGCAGCCTTGCGACCGCCCGGCGGGTTCGCAGCGCACTTCCGGACGCGCGCATCTACGGGCTTTCCGGCCGTGCCACCGGGGCGGACGTGGCATTCACCGATCTCGCCACCACGCTGCGGCAGCTCTTCACGGCCGGCGTCCCGGTCGTCGCGTTCTGCGCCGCCGGCATCGTCATTCGCGCGCTCGCACCACTGCTAGCCGAACCGCTGCTAGCCGAACCGTTTCCGGCCGAGGGGCGGACCGAGCCCCCGGTCCTGGCCGTCGCCGGGGATGGCAGCGCTGTCGCGCCGCTGCTCGGTGGATTGCGCGCCGATGATCTGGCGAGGACGATCGCAGCGGCGCTCTGCGTTGCGCCGGCGGTCACCGCGTCGCGGGGAGTTTGCGCCGATCCAGCCGCGGCGCCGACGGCCGGCAGTGCGTTGCCGCGCGGGCGTGGACGGCTGGCGATCGTCGGGCTCGGCCCGGGTGGCGGCGGCGCGATGACCCCGGACGCGCGCGAGGCGCTGGCTGCCGCGGACGATATTGTCGGCTATGCCTTCTACCTGCGGCTGGCCGGTCCGTTCGTCGCGCGGCAACGGCTTCACCCCTCGGACAACCGGGCGGAGATGGACCGGGCCCGCCTCGCCCTGACGCTTGCTGCGGGTGGCGGTTCGGTCGCCATCGTGTCATCCGGCGACCCCGGAATCTTTGCGATGGCCAGCGCCGTTCTCGATGCGCTCGACCAGTCGGACGATCCCGCCTGGCACGGCGTCGAACTGGTCGTGATCCCGGGCATCTCGGCCGCGCACGCCGCGGCAGCGCTTGCCGGGGCGCCGCTCGGGCACGATTTCTGCGTCCTCTCCCTGTCGGACAATCTGAAGCCGTGGGCGGTCATCGAGCGGCGGGTGGCATCCGCCGCCGCCGCCGACCTGGTGCTGGCGCTCTACAACCCGGCCTCCCGCGCCCGGCCATGGCAGTTCGGCCGCGCCATCGAGATCGTGCGCCGCTATCGCGCGCCGGTGACGCCGGTGGTGCTGGGCCATGATCTCGGCCGCTGCGGCGAAAGCCTCCGGGTTGTGCCGCTGGCGGAATTGTCGCCGGCGGACGCCGATATGCGCACCGTGGTCATCATTGGCTCGTCGACGACCCGGGCCTTTCCGCGTGCCGATGGCGGCAGCTGGGTCTACACCCCGCGCCGGTGTATCGGTCCGGCGACGCCGGTCAGCGACCTGACAGGGCGTGCACCCAAGCCACCGCCTCGCTGACAGAATAGACGCAGGGCAGGCCGGCGGGTCGTGGCGGGCGGCGCCGGAGCACCACCCGCAGACCGAGCTCGCGCGCCGCGACAAGCTTTGCCGCGGCAGCCGACCCGCCGCTGTTGCGGCAGACGATCGTATCGACGCGATGCTCGGTCAACAGACGGCGTTCGTCTTCGAGACTGAACGGGCCGCGCGCCAGCATCAGTTCGGCCTGGGCAAAGCCTGGCATCGGGTTCGGCGCCTCGACCGCGCGCACCAGGAACCAGATTTGAGCGAGCGCAGCAAACGGCACGAGTTCGCGGCGGCCGATCGCCAGCAGCACCCGCCGGGCGGTCCGGGCGACGACATCGGCGGCCTCGGCCCAATCGGCCACCTCGATCCAGCAATCGCCGGGGCCCGGGCTCCAGGCCGGGCGTTCCAGCCGCAGCAGCGGCACCCCCGCCTGCCGACAGGCCCGTTCGGCGTTGCCGCCGATCGTCGCGGCAAAGGGATGCGTCGCATCGACGACGCCGCCGATGCGGTTGTGGCGCAGATACTCCGTGAGGCCGTCGCTCCCGCCAAACCCGCCGACCCGCACCTCGCCCCGCGGCAATCGCGGGGTGGCGGTGACACCCGCCAGCGAGCTGATGATTCGCAGCCCCTTTTCGTCGCCGAGCACCCGGGCGAGCGCGAACCCTTCGCTGGTTCCCCCAAGCACCAGGAGGTTCACCGGTTCGGTTGCGGCCGCGGATGGTCGCGTCGGGATCGTCGGCATCACTCGCAATCGGCTTCGCCATGACCGCCGGACGTCGAATTTGCCGCCCATATCCGGGTCCGTCCAGCACCACCCGCCAGCACCACCCAAAAACCGGCGACCGGCGCATCCGGACGTTGAATCTTGACGGCGAGCGGGAGTAATCCTGCAAGGATGTGCCGGCCCGCACCCGTCATGCGGAGGCGAGGATGGACGCGACCCTGACCCTGATCGATCTCGCCGGCTCGATCGCACTGCTGCTCTGGGGCGTGCATATGGTCCAGAGCGGGATCCAGCGCGCTTTCGGGCCGCATTTGCGCCGCATTCTCGGCGCCGCGCTGGGCCGGCGGGCCAATGCGTTTCTCGCCGGCCTTGGGATCACCGCGGTGTTGCAGAGCAGCACCGCGACCGGGCTGATGATCACCGGCTTCGCCGCCGGCGGCCTTGTTGATCTGGTGCCGGGTCTTGCCGCGATGCTCGGCGCCAATATCGGCACGACGTTGATCGTGCAGGTGCTGTCGTTCGACATCACGCGGGTGGCACCGCTGTTCGTGCTCGTCGGGGTCGTGATGTTTCGCCGCAGCGGCGTGACCCGCACCCGCGATCTGGGACGCGTCGGCATCGGGCTCGGGCTGATGCTGATCGCATTGGCGCAGCTCTTGACCGTGTTCGCTCCCTACGAGCACGTGCCGAGCCTGCGCCTGATGCTCGGTGCCATCGGCAAGGTGCCGGTGATCGACGTTCTCGTCGCCGCCGCATTCACCTGGGCAGCGCATTCGAGCGTCGCCGTCGTGCTGCTGGTCATGTCGTTTGCCGCGCAGGGAGTGGTGTCGCCGCTCGCCGCCTTCGCCCTCGTGCTCGGTGCCAATCTCGGCACCGCGCTGAACCCGCTGTTCGAGGCCGGCTCGACCGGCGACCCGGCGGCCAAGCGTCTCCCGTTCGGCAATCTGCTCAATCGCGCGGTTGGCTGCATTCTCGGTCTGGTGCTGATCGGCACGCTCGGCCCCCATCTGGTCGCGCTCGAGCCGAACGCGTCGCGCGCGGTCGCCGATTTCCACACGCTGTTCAACCTCGTCATGGCGGCGCTGTTCTTCCCGGTGCTGAACCCCCTCGCCCGGCTGCTGAAGCGGATGTTTCCGACGAGCCCGGTGCCGGTCGATCCGTCGCGGCCGGTTTATCTCGACCCCCGGGCTCTCGAGATCCCGGCCGTGGCGCTCGCCGCGGCTTCGCGCGAGGCGCTGCGCATGGCCGACGTGCTCGAAACCATGCTGCACGCGGCACTCGACGCGCTAGATCGCGGCGACCGCAAGCGGATCACCGAAACCAAGCATATCGACGATGTGCTCGACCACCTCAATACCGCGATCAAGGCCTATCTGACCTCGCTCGACCATGATTCGCTCGATGCCGAGGACGAGCGCCGGCTCTCCGAGATCCTGGCGTTCATCACCAACCTCGAACATGCCGGCGACATCGTCGAGCGCGGGGTGGTGGCCAACCTCGCCAAGCGTGCCAAGCGCAATCTGGCGTTCTCGGCGGAAGGAACCGCCGAGCTGCGCACGATGCTGCAGCGCCTGGCGATCAATGTGCGCACCGCCGCGGCGGTGTTCATGACCGACGACGTGCGCGCGGCACGCGAGCTGCTCGGTGAGAAGGAGGTGTTTCGCGATCTCGAAACGCGCGCGACCGAGACCCATTTCGCGCGTATCCGCGCCGGCCGCGTCGAGAGCGTCGAAACGAGCGCTCTGCATCTCGACATGCTGCGCGACCTGAAGCGGATCAACGCGCACATTTCCGCCGCCGCCTACCCGGTTCTCGAAAAGCGCGGCGAGTTGCTGCCAAGCCGCCTGAAGCAGGACAGCTGAGGCCGGCGGCCGGCGATTCGAGGTGCCGGCGATTCAAGGTAAATGCTGCGTAGCCGCATTGACCGCGCCCGGCCCCGACCATAAGTTCCGGGGCTAGGCCCGTGCCTTCGGGCCGCCCCAAACCTTTAAGGAAGGTGCGATGAAGCCGACCCGGCGACCGCGCAACCCCTGTTTCTCGTCGGGTCCCTGCGCCAAGCGGCCCGGCTGGTCGCCGGCGGCGCTGGCAAGCGCGCTGGTCGGCCGTTCGCACCGTTCGGGCATCGGCAAGGCGCGGATCGTCGAGGTCGTCGATCGTTCGCGCGCGATCCTCGAGGTCCCCGCCGATTGGCAGGTCGGTATCGTCGCCGGCTCGGATACAGGAGCGGTCGAGATCGCGATGTGGTCACTGCTCGGCGCGCGCGGCGTCGACATGCTGGCCTGGGAGAATTTCGGCGAGGGTTGGGTCGAGGACGCGAAGCAGCTGAAGCTCGCCGACCTGCGCGTACTCCATGCGCCCTATGGCCGGCTGCCCGATCTCAGCCAGGTCGATTGGGCGCGCGACGTGGTCTTTCCGTGGAACGGCACGACCGCCGGGGTGCGCATCCCGCATGGCGAGTGGATCGCTGCCGACCGCCAGGGGCTGGCGATCTGCGATGCCACCTCCGCGGTATTCGCGATGCGGCTGCCGTGGGACAAGCTCGATGTCGTCACCTGGTCGTGGCAGAAGGCGCTCGGCGGCGAGGCGGCGCACGGCATGCTGGCGTTGTCGCCGCGCGCGGTCGAGCGGCTCGAGCGCTACACTCCGCCCTGGCCATTGCCCAAGCTGTCCCGGCTCACTGCGAATGGCAAGCTGATCAAGGGCGTGTTCGCGGGCGAAACCATCAACACGCCGTCAATGCTGTGCGTCGAGGACGCGCTCGATTCGCTCGAATGGGCGCAGTCGGTCGGCGGCCTCGACGGGCTGATCACGCGCTCCGAGCGGAACCTCGCCGCCATTTCCGCCTGGGAGCAGCATTGCCCGTGGATCGCGTTTCTGGCCGAGGACCCGGTGACGATTTCCTGCACCTCGCCACAGCTCAAGATCATTGATCCGTGGTTCACCGCGCTGTCGCCCGACGAGCGCTTCCGCACCGTCCGGGCGATGACCGCGCGGCTCGAACAGGAGCACGCTGCCTACGACATCGCCAGCCACCGCGCCTCGCCGCCGGGCATCCGTATCTGGACCGGTGCCACGGTCGAGACCGGCGATGTCAAGGCGCTCTTGCCCTGGCTCGACTGGGCCTGGGAGGAGCAGCGTCAAGCCGCCAAAGCCGCTTAGCTGGCATACCACCGTTTCGGCAGCTCATCTGCCGGCAGCTTGTTGAACGGAACCGCAAGGCAATGGCGTTGATGCTGCCCAAAACTTACGACGCGCTGGTTGAGGCGGGGGCGTCGGAAGCTACGGCGCGCGAGGCGGCTGAGGAGATCGCGCTCTACGAGCTGCGCTTTGCCCCGGTCGATCGCAATCTCGCGGTGCTCAAATGGATGATTGGCGGCATTTACGCGCTGCTGGTCATCGCCGGTGCACCGTCCGTGTGGCTGCTGTTGCGCGTCGCGGCCAAGCTCGGGGCACTCGGCTGATCCGAGCGTGCCCCTGCAGGCGCTTGATCTTGCTCTTGCCGTAGGAGCAAAGCCGTCAAATTTCGCTTCGCACGACCGGAGTGGTTCGCATGGCCAAAGTGTTGATTTCCGACGATCTGAGCCCGCGCGCAGCCGAGATCCTGGCGACGCACGGGATCGAGGTCGATATGCTGCCCGGGATCGGTGCGGCCGAGCTAAAGGAGCGGATCGCCGATTATGACGGGCTGGCGGTGCGCTCGGCAACCAAGGTCACCGCCGAACTGATCGCCGCGGCACCCCGGCTCAAGATTGTCGGACGCGCCGGGATCGGTGTCGACAACATCGATGTCGCCGCCGCGACCCAGCGCGGCATCGTCGTCATGAACACACCCTACGGCAACTCGACCACCGCGGCAGAGCATGCGATCGCCATGCTGTTCGCGCTGTGCCGGCAGATCCCGGCGGCCGATCGTTCGACCCAGGCCGGCAAATGGGAGAAGTCGCGCTTCATGGGGGTCGAGCTGACCGGCAAGACGCTCGGCATCGTCGGCTGCGGCAATGTCGGCGCGATGGTCGCGGCACGTGCCTTGGGGCTGCGCATGAAGGTCATGGCTTATGACCCGTTCCTATCGGCCGAGCGGGCGATCGATCTCGGCGTCGAAAAGGTCCCGCTCGACGAACTGCTCGCCGCCGCCGATTTCGTCACGCTGCACACACCGCTGACCGACGCGACCCGGAACATGATCGATGCCGCGGCGCTCGCCCGGATGAAGCGTGGCGCCCGCCTCGTCAATTGCGCCCGCGGCGGCCTCGTCGTCGAGGAGGATCTGGCGGCGGCACTCGACAGCGGCCAGATCGCCGGAGCCGCGATCGATGTCTTTGTCGAGGAGCCGGCGCGGGTGAACCCGCTGTTCGGCCGCGACAATGTCGTCGCGACACCGCATCTCGGCGCCGCCACCACCGAGGCGCAGGAAAATGTGGCGGTCGAGATCGCCGAGCAGATGGCCGATTTCCTGCTGACCGGTGCGGTCAGCAATGCCGTCAACGTGCCGTCGCTGTCGGCCGAGGAGGCCAAGCGGATCAAGCCTTATATCCGGCTTGCCGAGCAGCTCGGCAGCTTTGCCGGGCAATTGACCGAGAGCGGCCTCACCGCGGTCGCGGTGGAGTACGAGGGCGCGGTCGCCGAGCTCGACATCAAGCCCTTGACCGCGATCATGCTCGCCGCGTTGCTGGCGCCGCAGCTCGATACGGTCAACATGGTCAATGCCGCGATGGTCTGCCGCGACCGCGACATTCGCGTCAGCGAAACCCTGCGGGCCGAGCCGGGCGACTACCAGACCTTGATCCGGGTTGTGGTGACCCCGAACGGCGCCGCGGCCGAACGCCGGCCGCGCGAGGTCGCCGGCACCCTGTTCGGCGGCGACAAGCCGCGTCTTGTCTCGGTCGAGGGCATCCCGCTCGAAGGCGAGCTCGGCGGCACCATGCTGTTCGTGCGCAATCTCGACAAGCCGGGTTTTATCGGCGCGCTCGGCCAGGCGCTCGGCGCCGCGGCAGTCAATATCGCGACCTTCCATCTCGGTCGCACGGCGGCTGGCGGCGACGCAATCGCCCTCGTCGAGGTCGATCAGGTGCTGACCCCGGCGCTGCTCGACACCGTGCGCCGCCTGCCGGATGTGATCCAGGTCAAAGCGATGCGGTTCTGAGGGCAATGCGGTTCTGAGGGCGATGCGGTTCTGAGGGCGATGCGGTTCTGAGAGCGATGCGGTTCTGGGCCGGTCGCCGCGCCGCGATCCTCAGCTTCCGTTTTTCGCCGTGCCTTCGCAGCGCGCGTGGTGCATCCTCGCAGGCCTGATGAACGACACTCCGCACCCGGCGCTGCTGCCGGCCGGCATGCATGATTTGCTGCCTCCCGAGGCCGAGGCCGAGGCCGAGGCTGTCGCACGCCTGATGGCGGTCTTGGCTGCTCACGGCTATCAACGGGTCAAGCCGCCGCTTGTCGAATTCGAGGAGACGCTGCTGTCGGGCGCCGGGGCGGCGATGGCGACCGCCACCTTCCGCACGATGGACCCGGGCTCGCACCGCATGATCGGGGTGCGCGCCGATATGACGCCGCAGATCGCGCGGATCGCGGTGACCCGGCTCGGTGCCGCGGCACGGCCGTTGCGGCTCAGCTATTCGGGTCAGGTGCTGCGGGTCAAGGGCTCGGAGATCCGGCCGGAGCGCCAGATTGGCCAGGTCGGCGCCGAGCTGATCGGTGCTGCCGGCTCGGCCGCCGATGTCGAAGCGATCGCGGTTGCCGGTGCCGCGCTGGCCAAGCTCGCAGTGCCGCATCTGTCGGTCGACATCACGCTGCCGACTTTGGTGCCGGCGGTGACCGAGGCCTTTGGCATCGACGGCGAGCGCGCGGCGGCGCTGCGCGCTGCACTCGATCACAAGGACGCTGCCGCAGTGGCACAGATCGCCGGCACCGCCGGTTCGCTGCTGGGGCGGCTGCTGGCCGCGGCCGGTCCCGCCGCCGAGGCGCTCGCGGCCCTCGACCGGCTGGAGCTGCCGGCACGCGCCCGTGCCGAACGCGCGCGGCTCGGCGCCGTGCTCGACGGGCTCGCGACCGCGGCCCCGGCGTTGAAAGCCACGGTCGACCCGGTCGAGAACCGCGGCTTCGAATACCACAGCGGGATCAGCTTCACGTTTTTCGGCGGCGGTGCGGCGGCAGGCGGGTCAACCGGCGAGCTCGGGCGCGGCGGGCGCTACCTGGCCGGCGATCCCGGCTCGGCCGAGCCGGCGACCGGCTTTACGCTTTACACCGATACGATCTTGCGGACGCTGCCTGACCTGCCCCCGCCACGCCGGGTGCTGCTGCCCCTCACCGCCGCGAGGGAGCACGCCGAGCGGTTGCGCGAGCAGGGCTGGATCACGGTCGCGGCGCTTGCGCCGGCCGCCGATTGGCGGACCGAAGCGCGTCGGCTCGGCTGCACTCATGTCCTTGAAAACGGTGCGCCGGTCGCGCTCGCCTAAAGGAGGTACGGTTCTAAAGGAGGTGCCGTTGGGCAATGTCGTGGTCGTCGGCGCGCAATGGGGCGATGAAGGCAAGGGAAAGATCGTCGACTGGCTATCGGAGCGCGCCGATGTGGTGGTGCGCTTTCAGGGCGGGCACAATGCCGGCCACACGCTCGTCGTCGGCAATGTCGAATACAAGCTGAGCCTGTTGCCTTCGGGGGTGGTGCGGCCGGGCAAATTGTCGATCATCGGCAATGGCGTCGTCGTCGATCCATGGGCGCTGCTCGAAGAGATCGACGCAATCGCCAAAAAAGGTGTCATGGTCACGCCCGAGACCCTCAAGCTCGCCGACAACGCGGCGCTGATCCTGCCCTCGCATGGTGCGCTCGATCGCGCCCGCGAGCAGCGCCGCGGCGCCAACAAGCTCGGCACGACCGGCCGCGGGATCGGCCCCGCCTATGAGGACAAGGTCGGCCGGCGCGCCATCCGGGTCTGCGATCTCGCCGACACGCAGGCGCTCGAGTTGCGCATCGATGACCTGCTGCTGCACCACAACGCATTGCTGCGCGGCCTCGGCGAACCCGAAGCCGATCGCGGCGAGTTGCTCGCGGCGCTGCGGGCGGTCGCACCGCGCATCCTGCCGCATGCCGGGCCGGTCTGGCGCCTGCTCGACGAGGCGCGCAGGGCGGGACGGCGGATCCTGTTCGAAGGCGCGCAAGGAGCGATGCTCGATGTTGATCACGGCACCTACCCGTTCGTGACCTCGTCGAACACGGTCGCCGCACAGGCTGCGGCCGGGTCGGGCATGGCTCCCGCTTCCGTCGGGTATGTGCTCGGCATCACCAAGGCGTATACGACGCGCGTCGGCACCGGCCCGTTCCCGACCGAACTCACCGATGCCGTCGGCGACACTCTCGGCGAGCGTGGCCGCGAGTTCGGCGTCGTCACCGGGCGCAAGCGGCGCTGCGGCTGGTTCGACGCTGTCGCAGTCCGCCAGGCGGTCAAGACCGGCGGCATCGATGGCATCGCGCTGACCAAGCTCGACGTGCTCGACGGCCTCGATGAGATCAAATTCTGCACCGCCTATCGCCGCGACGGCAAAACCTACGATTATGTCCCGGCCGGGATGACCGCCCAGGCCGAGATCGAGCCGGTCTATGAAACCGTCGCCGGCTGGCACGAGATCACCCGCGGGGCGCGCGCCTGGACCGATCTGCCGGCCGCCGCGGTCAGCTATGTGCGCCGGCTCGAACAGCTGATCGGCGCGCCGGTCGCGCTGTTGTCGACCAGCCCCGAGCGGGACGACACGGTTCTGATGCGCGATCCGTTCGCCGACGGAACCCCGCCTGCTGCGGCGATCTAGCGGGTGCCACGCCCTTGCGAGACCGCGGGGGTCCGATCGCCCGGCCGCAGGTGATCCCGGATATAGCTGTCGACGTGCCCGGTAATGACGTCGAGGCTGTCGGCGAAATAATGGTCGGCGCCGGCGATCTTGCGAAAATCGATCTTGATGTCGCGCTGGTGTGACAGCTTCGCCACCAGCTTCTGCACCGAATCGACCGGGACCACGCTGTCCTGGTCACCCTGCAGGATCAGGCCTGACGATGGGCAGGGTGCGAGAAACGTGAAATCATAGATATTGGCGGGCGGGGCGATCGCGATGAAGCTTTCGATCTCGGGGCGGCGCATCAACAGCTGCATGCCGATCCACGCCCCGAATGAGAAACCTGCGACCCAGCAGGTCCCGGCATTCGGGTTGTAGGTCTGCAGCCAGTCGAGCGCCGAGGCGGCATCCGACAATTCGCCCTCGCCGCGGTCGAAGCTGCCCTGGCTGCGCCCGACCCCGCGAAAGTTGAAGCGCAGCGTCGAGAAGCCGTGGCGCACGAACGATTGGTAGAGGGTGTAGACGAGCTTGTTGTTCATCGTGCCGCCGTGCTGCGGATGCGGATGCAGCACCAGCGCCATCGCCGAGGCCGGCGCGCGGCTGTGGTGGTAGCGGGCCTCGATCCGGCCTTCCGGCCCGTTGATGATTACGTCAGGCATGGCTGTTCCAAACGATCTCCACCCCCCGGCATCGACGCCGACATCCGAGCCGGCCGGTCGGTAACCAGCACTCCCTCATATGCGCCTGGCGTCCGCAATTCTTGACCATTTTTGTCGGACAATTATATGCTGGTTGAGGGTGCGACGCGACGGGATCCGATGCGGCGGCGAGACCGCACCGACGTTAATATAGTGGCAATGATGCTGTCGAAAAACCTGCGTGACGAGATTGATGCGACGCTGGCCCGCGACCCGGCCGCTCGATCGCGTGTCGAGGTCGCGTTGTGCTATCCAGGATTTCATGCGGTGGTGTTCCACTGCCTGGCACATTGGCTGTGGCGGCGCGGCTGGCTGCTCGCCGGCCGCTTTGTCTCGCATCTCGGACGAATGCTGACCGGGATCGAAATCCATCCCGGGGCGCGTATCGGCAATCGCCTCTTCATCGACCACGGAATGGGCGTCGTGATCGGCGAAACCGCCGAGATCGGCGACGACTGCACCCTCTACCAGGGGGTGACGCTTGGCGGCACCTCTTTGACCCGGGGCGCGAAACGGCATCCGACCCTGGGCAACGGGGTCATCGTCGGCTCCGGCGCGCAGGTGCTGGGACCGTTCCGGGTCGGCGACGGGGCGCGCATCGGCGCCGCGGCGGTGGTCCTGCGCGAGGTCCCCGACGGAGCGACGATGGTCGGCAATCCGGCACGCCAGGTGGCGCGGCGCAGCGGCGCCGGCGAGCTGCGGGCGCCGTTCCAGCCCTACGCGATCTGCGGGGACATTCCCGATCCGATTGCCCGCGCGCTGAACGGGCTGCTCGACGAGGTGACGAGCCTGCGAGCCCATGTCGCCGCACTCGAACGCACCGCCGCCGGAGCATCCCCGGGCCAGTCGCCCGGTGCCGGCGACAACCCACCGCTGCACCTCGTCGTCAATGGCGGCAATGGGGCTGTCAGCAGCGGCGGCGGCGAGACAGCGGACGCGCGGACCTCGTGAGGACACCGCGATGAGGCTCAGCACCAAAGGGCGCTACGCCGTGATGGCGCTGGTCGATCTCGCCCAGTACAGCGGTGGCGAGCCGGTGTCGCTGGCGGAGATCGCCGAGCGGCAGGAAATCTCGCTGTCCTATCTCGAACAGCTGTTCGCGATGCTGCGCAAGGGCGGGCTCGTCAAGAGCGTGCGCGGCCCGGGCGGCGGGTATCTGCTCGCCCATGATCGCGGCGACATCCGCATCGCCGACATCATCCTGGCGGTCGACGAGCCGATCCGTGCGACCCGCTGTGCGCCGGGCGCGCCGATCGGGTGCCGCGGCAATCGCAGCCGCTGCTTGACCCACGATCTATGGGAGGAGCTCGGCAACCAGATCCATCTCTATCTGAGCTCGGTCTCGCTCGGCGATGTCTGCGAGCACCGCGTGCTGGGAACGAGCGGGCGAATCCATCGCGAAGCCTTTGGCGGTGCTGTCGCGGTGAATGGGGCGTCGTGATTCTTGCCCGATGCATGATTCTTGCCCGATGCATGATTCTTTCCCGATGATCGCGCGCGAGACCTATCTCGATTGGAACGCCGGCGCGCCGATGCGCCCCGAAGCCGCGGCGGCAATGGCGCTCGCTGTTGCGCGCGGCGGCAACCCGTCATCGGTGCATCGCCGCGGCCGGGCGGCCCGGCGCACCATCGAAGACGCTCGTGCCGCGGTCGCCGGACTGGTCGCTGCCCCGAATGCCGGTGTGGTGTTTGTCAGCGGCGGTACCGAGGCGAACCATCTCGCACTGTGCGGAGCCGGGCGCCCGCGGGTACTGGTTTCGGCGGTCGAGCATGATTCGGTGCGGCACGCGGTTCCCACTGCCGAGCCGATCCCGGTTGACCACGACGGCATCGTCCGGCTCGATGCGCTCGAAGCCCTGCTCGATCAGGGGTCGGCCCCAGCACTGGTCTCGGTCATGCTCGCCAACAATGAAACCGGGGTGCTCCAGCCGGCGGCACAGGTCGCCACGCTGGCCCATGCCCATGGCGCGTGGTTTCATTGCGATGCCGTCCAGGCGGCGGGCAAGATCCCGCTCGACATCGCCGCGATCGGTGCCGACCTCGTCAGCCTGTCGGCGCATAAGCTCGGCGGGCCGCCCGGCATCGGTGCGCTGATCGTGGGCGGCAATGTCGAATTGAATGCGATGCTGCGCGGCGGCGGCCAGGAGCGCGGACGCCGCGCCGGGACCGAGAACCTGCCCGGTATCGCCGGCTTTGCCGCGGCAGCCGAGGCCGCAATCGCACAGCTCGGGGTCTACGACCGGGTTCGTTCGCTGCGCGACGCGCTGGAGGGCGAGATTACAGCGATGATGCCCGAGGCTGTCGTGCTCGGCGCCGCAGCACCCCGTCTGCCCAATACCACGGCCGTGGCGCTGCCCGGTATCGCCGCAGAAACCCAGGTCATCGCACTCGATCTCGACGGTGTCATGGTCAGCGCGGGTGCCGCCTGCTCGTCGGGCAAGGTCGGACCGAGCCATGTGCTGGCAGCGATGGGCATGCCGCCCGAAATCGCACGCTCGACGATCCGGATCAGCCTCGGCTGGAGCACGAACGAGGCGGAGATCGATCATTTCCTCGGCGCGTGGACCGCCTTGTGGCGCCGGCGGCGAGCGGTTCCGAACGCGGTGCGGGCGGCGGCATGATGTCGAACCGGAACAAGGGTGCCAACAAATTGCCGATCTATCTCGACAACCAGTCGTCGACCCGGCTCGATCCGCGAGTGCTGGAAGCGATGCTGCCCTATTTCACCGAAGAGTTCGGCAACCCGCACAGCACCAGCCACGAGTATGGTCGTGTTGCCGCGGAAGCGGTTGAGCAGGCGCGCAGCGAGGTCGCGGCGCTGATCGGGGCCGATCCGCGCGAGATCGTTTTCACATCGGGCGCCACCGAAGCGAACAATCTGGCGATCAAGGGGGCGGCGCGTTTCGCCAAGGTGCACGGGCGCAACCCCGCGCGCAATCGGATCGTGACCCTCGCGACCGAGCACAAATGCGTACTCGAAAGCTGCGCGCAGCTCGAACGCGAAGGCTTTCAGGTCAGCTACCTGCCGGTCGAGCCCGATGGCCTTGTCGATCTCGACCGCTTTGCCGCGGCCCTCGATGACGACACGCTGTTGGCTTCGGTCATGACCGCGCACAACGAGATCGGGGTGATCCAGCCGCTCGCCGAGATCGGCGCGCTGTGCCGCAAGAAGGGCGTGCTGCTGCACAGCGATGCGGCGCAGGCGGCCGGCAAGATCGCGCTCGATGTCGAGGCGATGCACCTCGACCTGATGTCGCTGTCCGGCCACAAGGTGTATGGGCCGAAGGGTGTCGGTGCCCTCTATGTACGGCGCCGGCCGCGGGTGCGCCTGTTGCCGCTGTTCGATGGCGGCGGGCAGGAGCGCGGCCTCCGTTCCGGCACATTGCCGACCCCGCTCTGCGTCGGCCTGGGTCGCGCGGCGGCGATCGCCGGCGTCGAGATGGACGAGGAAGCGGCACGGCTGCGCCGGCTGCGCGACCGGCTCTATGACGGTCTGCGGCACCGGGTGGCCGGGCTCGGCCTCAACGGCAACGCCGAACAGCGGCTCGCCGGCAATCTCAATCTCAGTTTTCCGGGGATCACCGCCCCGGCGCTGATCGAGGCCTGCCCGACAATCGCGATCTCGACCGGTTCGGCTTGCACATCGGCCACGGTCGAGCCGTCTTATGTGCTGCGCGCGCTCGGGCTGTCCGACGCGGTCGCCAATTCGGCCATCCGCATCGGCCTCGGCCGGTTCAACACCGCCGCCGAGGTTGATTTTGCGATCGACGCGCTCGCTGCCGCCGCGGCCCGCCTCGCCGGCGACCGCGAAATGCGTCAGGATGGCGCCAGATTATCCGCTTGAACGCTGCCAGCTGGGTGGAGAACGAGATGAGGGCGAGACCGCAAGCCATGACGGTGACCGACGCGGCGGCGCAACGGATCCAGCGGTTGCTGGCGCAGCGCGGCAAACCATCGGCCGGGGTGCGCATCGGGGTACGCGCCCGCGGCTGCTCGGGGCTCAGCTACACGCTCGAATATGCCGACGAGAAGGGCAAGTTCGACGAGGTTGTCGAGGACAAGGGGGTGACTGTGCTGATCGATCCGAAGGCGGTCATGTTCATCCTCGGAACCGAGATGGATTATATCGAGGAGCAGCTGCAGAGCGGGTTCACCTTCCGCAACCCGAACGAAAAAGGCCGCTGCGGCTGCGGCGAATCCTTTCATGTGTAGCTGACCAATCGGTTTTCGCGTGAAGCTGTTTCAGATCGAGGAGCCGGAAGGCGGCCCGGCAGATCCGGGCGTGCCGGGGATCGCCATCGGGATCGATCTCTCCGGTCCCGTGGCAATCGTCGCGGTTGCGGTCGGCGGCAACGCCGTGGTGCTGAACGATCGCGAGGGGTTCGAGCAGCAGCTGACGGTGCCGGACCCCGCTGCCGGTGCCGATCACTGGGAGGAGCTGTTCGTCGCGGCGCGGCTGCGCGCCGAGCGGGCCCTCGCCCGGCCGGCGACCCATGTCATCATCGCCGTTGCCGCTGACATCGACGCCCCGGCAGCGGCACGTCTCGCGATAGGCGCCGAGCAAGCCGGGCTCAGCGTGCTGCGGCTGGTGCCGGCGGCCGAGCTGCCATCCGACGCCGGGCCGGCGCTGGCGGCGGCGATTGTCGCCGAGGACCTGGCGCCGCGTCCGGAACCAGGCGGCGGAACCGGCGCCAATCTCGCCTGATGCCGAAAATGGTGTTTATCGAGGGTAACGGCACCCGCCGCGAGGTGGACGCGCCCGCCGGCTTGTCCGTGCTCGAAGTCGCTCATCGCCATGGCGTCGCTATCGAAGGG
>DATJTI010000055.1:0-29892 GCA_035503615.1 Allostellaceae bacterium
GCCAGCGCGCGGACGACCTCGGCCCGCGCGGCACCGTCGCCAATCACCCGCAGCGACCAGTCGAGGTCGGTCAATTGCTGCAAGGCGGCGCCGAGGAGCCGGTACGAAGCGAGCTTGTCGCCATGCCGCATCATCGCCACCGTGATCAGCCGCACCGACCCGGTCCCTGTCGGCGCCCGCGGGAGATAGCCGCGCGCATCGAGAAACGGCTTGATCGCAACCCAGCGTAACGGATCGGCAAGCAGTGGCAGCACGCAATCCCGGTCGGCCGGGTTGAGACCGATCACGGCAGCGGCGCGCCCGATCGCCGCGGCGACGGCGCGGTGACCCCGATCCCATGGCCCCCCCGCCTGCTTCGGGGCAAACGAAGCTTCGGCAACGACATAACCGATGCCGAGTGCCGCAGCGACGTGCGGCCCCAGCCAATCCGGCGCCTTGTGATGCAGGTGATAGGTGAACCACAGCTCGGGGGCGGATCCGGGTGCCGTCCGCCAGCGCTGCAGCAAGCGCTCGGCCAGGGCTTGCCCGGTGGCGGCGAGCCGCGTCTGGCGCTGCTGATCGCCACTGCCTTCGAAGGCGCGGAAGCGCGAGGCCAGCACCGGCGTGTGTCCGGCCAGGCGCAGCGCCGCGACGAACAGCCGGGCCATTCGCCGGTCGCCCGAGGGCACCGGGTGATCGGGCGGTTTGAGCGGCGCGTAGAATGCGATGCGCATGGTGCGACCGGCTAGGACACCGCGGCAAGCTCCGAGACACCGAGCCGGGCAGGGTGCGGCGGCGTGACGTCGAGGCCAAACCGGCTCGCGAGAAAATCGACCCCCGCCTCCATCGCAAAGGCGGTGCGCACCCGCTGTTCGCCGGCGGCACCGAGTGCGGCGCGCCGTACCGGATCGGCGATCAGCAGGGCCAGCGCGCGCGCCAGCGCCGGCGGATCGGCGGGCGGCACCAGCATCCCGGTCACCCCGTCCTCGATCAGTTCGGGGATGCCCGATATCGCGGTCGCGATGCAGGCGAGGCGCTGGCTCTGCGCCTCGATCAGCACATTTGGCAGGCCATCGCGGTCACCGTCTGCGGTGACCTTGGCCGCGAGCACGAACAGATCGGCATCGCGGTAGGCGGCCAGCACCTCGGGCTGCGGCAACGCCCCGCGCCAGGTGATCCGCGGCGACAGGCCGAGGGCGTCGGCACCGGCGCGCAGGCTGGCAGCAAGTTCGCCGCCGCCGATATGGACGAGGTGCCAGGCGAGGTCCGGCGGCAGCGCTGCCAGCGCCGCGAGCAGATCGTCATAGCCCTTCTTGGCGACCGCCCGGCCGACCGAGAGCAGCGCTACCGGGCGCGCCGGATCGCTGCCGTCGCCGCCCGGCTGCCGCACCGGCGCTGGTGCGAAGCGCTCGAGATCGAGACCGTGATAGCACAGCGTGAGCCGGTCCGGGCGCGGGCTGAGTGCCGCCAGATGATCGCGGCCGTGCTGCGTGCAGGTTACCGCCCAGTGCGCGTCGGCGAGCTTTTCGCGCTTTTCCCAGGCCGGGGTCGTCCAGATATCCTTGGCATGCGCCGAAACCGACCACGGATGACCGGAGACCAGCGCGGCGTAACGCGCGACCGAGGCCGGCGTATGCAGGAAATGGGCATGCAGGCGAGCGATATCGTCCGGCAATTCCGCGGCCAGCACCAAAGCCTGACCAAACCGGCGCACCCGGTTCGGGGTTGGATCGCGCAGCAGATCGGCAAGCCAGACGCGGCGCGCGCGGCGATAGCCAGACAGCCGGCGGGCACGCCGCCAGCCACGCCACACTCGCGCCGGCTCCTGATAGAGATATTCCGGGAGGTAGAGCCGAGCCGCCCGGATTGCCCGATGCACCGGATGCACGGTGCGATCGGTCGGCTGCCGCAGCGAGACGATCAGGATGCCGAGGCCGCGCTGTTCGAGGGCCAGGATCTCCTGGGCGATGAAGGTTTCCGACAGCCGCGGATAACCTTTCAGCACAAAGGCGACGCGGCCGCCCTGTGCTGCCGCCTTAGTCATGCCCAGGCGCCGCTCCGGGGGTCATGCTCAGGCGCCGATCCGGGCCCGCACCGCGACCCGTCCCGCCCGGCCGCGATCGAGCCACTTCCTCGCCAGGCGGTTGACATTGGGCACACCGTCGAGCAGGCCGGGGATCACCACACTGGACGGTGCCGGCTGGCTCGGCAGCCGGCGCAGCGCTGCGGCCATCGCCCGCGGATCGCGCCCCTGCTGTTCCGACAGCATCGCCACGAGGCCGAGCTCGGCGGCCCGCTCGGTCCGGATGAACTGTTCGAGCCGCGGTGCGGTGCGCGGCACGATCAGCGCCGGTTTGTCAAACGACAGGATCTCGCAGAACGTGTTGTAGCCGCCCATCGCGACGACGCCGGCGGCGCGCGCCATCAGCGCTTCGAGCCGGGCGTTGAACGTCACCGCGCGCACGTTCTTCAGCTGCGCGGCGCGCGCCGCAAATGCCGCCCGCTGCTCCGGCACCATGAATGGGCCGAACACGATCAGCGCCGCAAACGGCAGGGCATCATCGTGCTCGTAGGCCGACAGCACCAGATCGACGAGCGCATCGCCATCGCCGCCGCCACCCGGGGTGACCAGCAGGAACGAACCATCGACGAGGTCTTGAAGGTCCGGGGTCACCGCCAGATCGGCCGCATTGCGACGCAGATAGCCGGTATAGATCATGCGCCGGCGCACGCTCGGCGGCACCGGCAGCCCGGCCAGCGGGTCGCAGATCTGCGGCAGGCCGTAGACCCAGATCTCGTCGTAATATTCCGACAGCGCCGGCACCGCGTTCTTGCGCTCCCACTCGCTTTCGAGCGCTTCGGGATCGTCCATCACATCGCGCAGGCCGAGGATCACCGCCGCCCGGCGCCGCTGCACCAGCTGCAATGTGTCGCGCACCTCGCCGCGCAGCCCCAACGGTTCCTTGTCGATGATCAGGAGGTCGGGGTCGAAGATGTCGGCGGTATGGCGGATGATCGAGGAGCGCATCGCCAAGGTCTCCTCGATGTCGATATGCAGATTGAGCGAGACATACTCGCCGTTGCGCAGCTTGATGACACCGGGCACCCGCACAAAATCGACCCGGGCGCGAAAGTCGAAGCTGCCGATAATTGGCGAGCCGGAGAGGATCAGGACAGATACGCCGGGATCATCATCGACCATCGCATGGGCGATCGCCCGGCAGCGGCGCAAATGCCCCAGGCCGAAGCTGTCGTGACTGTAGATCAGCACCCGCTTGTGATGACGCCGACCGGCCACTTATGCCCCCCTGCGCCTGCCTGCGGCGCGACTATTGCACAGTACTGCTGATGGCGAAATGATCTTTTTATGAAGCGCGCCGCGGCTTGGCCCGCCGACATCGCGCCACCCGTCGCCAAAGCTGCACCGGCCGCAGCCCGCCGGTGTTCGAGCCGAGGGTTCAGGCTGCATTGGTGTCACCGCTTGCCTGCCAAAATCGGACCAGCAGCCGGGTCAGGTGCGCGGGTGACGCTCGGCCGCGCGGTCGGCGGCAGCCTCGTCAACAGCAATGATCGGGCGCATCGGCAGGATCCGATCCAAAAACGCTGGCGATTTTGTCATCAATCGGTCCCCATCTTCGCGCAGATTTGCTAATAATTTGCAGTCACCGTCGGGAGGACGGCGGTTGGCGGGAGGATGGCGCCGGCGAGAGGATGGCGGTGGCACGACGATCGCCGTGATGCCGCGCCATCGCCGGCGCGGATGACAAGCACGTCGCCGGTGCGGCTGGGCTACCAGGGAGGCTCGAATTCACGCTCGCTGCATCGCGGACCGGCCTGCGCCGGAATGGCCCGCACGCCGGGAATGACCCGCGCCGAGAAAGAAAGGAGGGAGGAATGAGCCTGAAACAGGAGTTCGAGCTGCTCCGCCGGGTGCCGTTCTTCGCCGAGATCGAGCCCCCCAAGCTCAAGCTCTTGGCGCTGATGAGCGAGCGGGTCGGGTTCGATCCGGGCAAAGCGGTGGTGCGCCAGGGCGAGCCGGCCGATGCCGCCTACCTGATCGTCGACGGCGAGGCCGAGGTGCTGGTCGATGCGCCGGGCGGCCCGATCACGGTCGCGACATTCGGGGCCAATGAAATCTTCGGCGAGATCGCGATCCTGTGCAACGTGCCGCGCACCGCTACGGTGCAGGCCAAAAATCGGCTGATCACGCTGCGCATCGCCAAGGAGCCGTTTATGCGCATGGTGCGTGAGTTTCCCACCATGGCGGTCTCGATCATGCAGGAGCTGGCGCATCGGCTCGAAGCGACCAACAACCAGCTGCGCGCCGCGCTCGTCGAGGTCAAGCAGCTGCGCGAGCATTCCGGGTGCGGCCGCTGATCCGCCGGCAGCCAATCCGTCGGCCGCTGAATCCTCGGCCGGCCGCCGATGAGCCGACTTGACAGCTTCATCCGCCGGCTTGAGGCGCAGCGCGCCTGCCTTGACGCGGCTGCCATCCTGGTCCGCGACCTCGACGGGCCGGTGCTCGAGCTCGGGCTCGGCAATGGCCGGACCTACGACCATCTGCGCCAGCTTTGCCCGCAACGCGACATCTATGTGTGCGAGCGGCAGCTTGCCGCCCATCCCGATTGCGTGCCACCGGCCCGGCTCTTGCTGCTCGGCGACATGCGCGAGACGCTGCCCGCCGCGCGACAAGCGCTCGAAGGCCGCGTGGTGCTCGCCCATCTCGACGCGGCGAGCGGCGACACCGCGGCAAGCCTCGCCCTCGCCGCCGAGTTGGTCCCGCTGATCATCCCGTTGCTGCGCCCCGGGGCGGTATTCGTCAGCGAACCCGAGATCGCCGCCGCCGCCCTCACCGCCCTGCCGCTCCCTGGCGCGATCGCGCCGGGCCGCTATCACCTCTACCGCGCCCTGTCCCCGGCTCATGTGAGCATTGGATAAGAGCCGAACACCACAGCATTCCCGGCAGCGACCGTGCCTAGAAATACAGGCGCAACCGGAACGACGATCAATCTATCTTTAGAGACTGACATGATAACTTTGCGATTACCTGAAAACATTTGTCATAATGGGGCTTATGCGCCTGGCGGTCGATTACGGCGATGCGCCCAACCTACCAGATTTAGGCGAGGGGGAGACGGATGAACAGCCCGGAATTGAACCGGTCGGATTTCCTGCGCTTGGTGTTTGTCGTGCGCAGCCGCAGATGCACGGGATTGACACACTTATGGATAATACCATCTATGCCATGAGTGTCAGGCGTTATTGTGGAGAGATGCAGTGAGAGTGTCGGCGCGAGGCTATCACCGTGATGCCGGATTGCGAACAATTTTGGAGGAAGAAATAATCGGGGCAGTCACCCAAGACGATGGCAAGCAAGTTAAACCCAATATCCTTTACCTCAAAAAAGATAAAGGCGACGGCCGCATAAGCATGCGTATAGGCCCAAAAGAATTGTCGGGATTTGGTGGAAACTATACATTGTATGTGGAGTTTACCGAAAATGACATAGCAAAACTGTTTTGGGAGTGCTTCCCGCAGATTCGGGAAGTTACGTCCCGGTTACACGGCTTGGAGGCTCTGGCTGAGGCGCACAAAGCAAATGTCGAGGCGCACGAAGCAGCCGTCAAGGCGGAAAGAGAGACGCGACTTGAGACGCTACTGACTGATTTATGACGAGGAGTCGCCAAACATGGGAATTTTCGATACAGATGATGCTAACATCGAACCTACTCAGGTAGCGCAGTATGTGTATGGAGACCTCCTATCTTTTATAAAGAAGATGCCTCCACAAAAACCAGCGGACGCTGCAATTGAAAAAGCCGATATTACTATATCGTCGTCTGCCGGGAGGTCTCTTCTGATACTGTGTGATGGCCCTGATGCGTTCCGACTGAAGGAGAACGTAGGAAATTTACAGGGAGGCGTTCAAACCCAAGTCACTTCGCAGACAGCGCGCTGGAGTTTGTCGGAGCAGGTTCCGAGAAGCGGAATGATAGAGCGGGTCAAGAGATGGTTATCCGAGCCGTGAGGCGCTTGCTGATTTTCCAGAAGACCGATTATCCGACGCGTCGGATCAATCGGCGAGGGTCAGCATGACCGGGACGTGGTCGGAGGCTTTGTCCCAGCCGCGGCTGTCGCGGTGGATCGCCGCGGTGTGCAAGGTCGCGGCGACCGGGCCGGTGACCCAGATATGGTCGAGCCGGCGACCGCGATCGGAGGCGGCCCAATCGCGCGCGCGATAGCTCCACCAGGTGTAGAGGCGCTGCGGCTCCGGGGTGAAATACCGGACCGCATCGACAAACCCGCCGGCCTGGCGCAGCCGCTCCAGCCGCTCGACCTCGACCGGGGTGTGGCTGACGACGTTCAGCAACTGCTTGTGCGACCAGACATCGGCTTCGAGCGGGGCGATGTTCAGATCGCCGACCGCGATCATCGGCCGGCCGCCGTTGCGCTCGGCGGAGAACCAGGCGGTCAGCTCGTCGAGAAACTGCAGCTTATGGGCGAATTTCGGGTTGGCCTCGGGGTCCGGCAGATCGCCGCCGGCCGGCACGTAGATGTTGTGCAGCTCGATCCCGCCCGGCAGCATCGCGATCGCATGACGGCAATCGGCGCGGGCGCACCAGTCGCGGGTCTGCGGTGTCTCGAGCGGGAGGCGCGACAGGATCGCCACCCCGTTATATCCTTTCATCCCGTGAGTGAGGCGATGGACGTAGCCGAGCGCCTCGAACGCCTCGTGCGGGAACAGCAGATCGGGAGTCTTGGTCTCCTGCAGGCACAGCACATCGGGCGCCCACTCGGCGATCAGCCGGCGAACATTGTCGAGCCGCAGCCGGACCGAGTTGATGTTCCAGGTAGCGAGTTTCACGCGAGGCGGTCCGTGGGGCCGATCATCCGGGTGGCATCCGCCGGACGCAGTGGCGCCCGGTCGGGGGGGGAAGACCGGGCGCCTGCATGTCAGAAGCGTTTGGGGGAAATCGGGCCCGCAGGGGAAACGGGACCGCTTTTCGAGAGAGCTTCGCGCTCTCTCCGCTTCTGGATTAGTGAGGTGGGGTTCGGCGGCGCGAAAACCAACCCCGATTCGTGCATGCCCGAAGCAAAAAAATCGCATGCTGCGGAGCGGAACGGGCGCCGGTTCGCTCACGCCGCGCGCACCGCGGTCGGGAGCCGTGCGCTGGTTGTGCGGCACGCTGCGGCAAAGGCGCTGAACAGCGCCGCGGACAGCGGGTTCTGCAGCGCCTTGAACTCCGGATGCCACTGCACCCCGACGACAAATCGCGCCCCGGGCAGGCTGACCGCCTCGATCTGGCCGTCTGGCGCCACCGCCTCGATGCAGAGCGTCGCGGCCAGACGATCGATCCCCTGCGAATGCAGCGAGTTGACCATGACCGTGTCGGTGCCGGCCAGCTTTGCGAGCAATCCGCCCGCCCGCAGCGTCACCGGATGCGCCGGCCCGTAGGCGCCGTCGGGGTTTTCCTCGCGCCAGCGATGGTTGAGCCGTCCCGGCAGTTCGTGCACGCGCTGGTGCAACGTGCCGCCCAACGCCACATTCAATTCCTGGATGCCTCGGCAAATCGCCAGTACCGGCAGATCACGGCGCACGGCTTCGCGGATCAGCGGCAGGGTCGTCGCATCACGTTCCGGGTCGTGCAGAATCTTGTCATCGAGCGGCTCGCAGCCGTATTCGCTCGGATGCACATTGGAGGGGCTGCCGCTCAGCAGCAGCCCGTCAAGCGCGTCGAACACTGCCGCCACATCGATCCGCGAGCCGACCGCCGGGATCAGCAGCGGCAGGCAGCCGGCGGCGTCGATCAAGGCGCTCGGATATTTGTCGGCGACGGTATGCACGACCCGCTCCTTGATCTTGCGCATGCAAGCGGGGACACCGACGAGCGGTACGATATGAGTTGGCGGCACGGGACCGGCTGGCGGCATGGTACGGGCTGGCATCGGCTGCGGCTCAGTTGTCGTTGTCGTTGAAGCGGTGGGTCGGCATGTAAGGGTTCCGGTATACAAACAGGTTGGGGTCGAGCGCCATACCGAATTGCTCCTGCGACAGCGATACGGTCGTCACATGGCCCTGCTGATCGACGATGGTCCATTGCCGCAGCGTCAGCGGCCGATCGGTGAACAGCATCGTCAGGCTGCCATTGTCCGGTGCTTTCGGATCGACCACGGTGATCCGCAGCGTATTGTTGCCGCGCACGAAATCGGTGACCACCAGATCGGCGAAACTGATCGGCACGCGCAGCAGGAACCAGGCCGGGGTGAATTTCAATCCGACCTTGGACACTTCGGCCAGCTGGGTGTCGATGTAATAGACGTAGAACCGGTCGGCGAGCAGCAGAATCGGGGTCGGCGGATCGTATTGGAACCGCATCCGTCCGGGCCGTTCCATCCACAGCCAGCCGGCGGCGCTGCCGCCATTGGCGGTATGCTGCTGGAAACGGGCGGTCATCGTGCCGATGCTGTTCAGATACATCGCGACGCGCTGCAGGTCGGCCTCGTCCTGGGCGCTCAGCGGAGCCGGCCGCGGCAGGGTGTCGGCCCGCGACCCGGCGGGCGCCAGCAGCAAGGCGAGACCGAGGCAGAGCGCAACAACGAGCCGCCGGCCCCAGGCGTCGCCCGGGGCGTCGCCCGAGGCGTCGCATCGTGTCCGGCCCAGGCTCGCCTGCCGCCAGCGTTGCGCGATCGGGGCCATGCCACCTTTCCCGGCTGCCTCCGCCTCCCTGGCGGTGCCGAGCAGATAGGCCGGCGCCGTCGCTATTCAATTGCGCTCAATCGCCGCCCGTTCGATCGCCGCCGGTCCGATCGCCGCCCGCTCAATCGCTACCGCGCGCCAGAACCTCGCGCTTGCCGACATGGTTGGCGGCGCTGACCACACCTTCGGCCTCCATCCGCTCGATGATCCGGGCCGCGCGGTTGTAGCCGATCTGCAGCTGGCGCTGGACAAAGCTGGTCGACGCCTTGCGCTCGCGACAAACCACGGCGACCGCCTGGCGATAGAGGGTATCGCCAGAGCCGCTGTCCTCCTCGCCGCCGCCGAGCATGTCGAACGGCGCGTCGTCATCCTCGGTGATTTCGTCGAGATAGTCGGGCTCGCCGCGCGCCTTCAGAAACGAGACCACCCGCTCGACCTCCTCGTCGGAGACGAACGGGCCATGCACCCGCGTCACCCGCCCGCCGCCGGCCATGTAGAGCATGTCGCCGCGACCCAGGAGCTGCTCGGCGCCGCCCTCGCCGAGGATCGTGCGGCTGTCGATCTTGGAGGTGACCTGAAAGCTGATCCGGGTCGGGAAGTTGGCCTTGATCGTGCCGGTGATCACATCGACCGACGGGCGCTGGGTGGCCATGATGATGTGGATGCCGGCAGCGCGCGCCATCTGCGCCAGGCGCTGGATCGCCGCCTCGATGTCCTTGCCGGCGACCAGCATCAGATCGGCCATCTCGTCGACCACGATGACGATCAGCGGCAATTCGCTGGTATCGAAGGGCTGCGGCTCGAAGACCGGCTGCCCGGTTTCGGGGTCGAAGCCGGTCTGCACCTTGCGGATCAGGCTCTCGCCCCGGGCAGCCGCCTCAGCCAGCCGGGCATTGAAGCCGTCGATGTTGCGCACGCCGAGCTTCGACATCTTGCGGTAGCGATTTTCCATCTCGCGCACCGCCCATTTGAGCGCCAGGACCGCCTTTTTCGGATCGGTGACGACCGGTGCGAGCAGGTGCGGAATGCCGTCATAGACCGACAATTCCAGCATCTTCGGATCGACCATGATGAATTTGCAGCGATCGGGCGGCATCCGGTAGAGGATCGACAGGATCATCGTGTTGATGCCGACCGATTTGCCCGATCCGGTGGTACCGGCGATCAACAGATGCGGCATCTTGGCAAGGTCGGTCATGACCGGATCGCCCGAGATATCCTTGCCGAGAGCCAGCGTGAGCCGCCCCGAGTGCTTTTCATAGGATGGCGAATCGAGCAGTTCGCGCAGATAGACGGTCTCGGCCTTGCGGTTCGGCAATTCGATGCCGATCACGCTGCGTCCGGGCACCACCGCGACGCGAACCGAGATCGCACTCATCGAGCGGGCGATGTCGTCGGCGAGGCCGATGATCCGCGACGCCTTGATGCCGGGAGCGGGTTCGAGCTCGTAGAGCGTCACCACCGGGCCCGGCCGAACCTGCACAATCTGCCCGCGCACGCCGTAATCCTCGAGCACGGTTTCGAGCAGGCGGGCGTTTTTTTCGAGTGCCTCCTCGTCGACGGTCGCGGTCTTGACCGCCGGCGGCTTGTTCAAGAACTCAAGCGACGGCAGCACCGGCGCTTCGTCGGGGACCAGATCGAGGCGCGGCTGGCGCTCCTCCTCGGCGCGTCTTCCGCTCGCGGACGGGCGGGCCAGCGGCGCGACGAGCCGCACCAGGCCGGTGCGATCACGCTCGCGGGGCTCGGATGCCCCGGCACGATCGAGCCGCGGCTCACGTCGCGGCAGCGGTGCCACCCTAGCCGATCCGGCTGGCGCGCCGGCGAGCGGTGCGGTCGGGCCGGCATCCTCGCGACCGGCAAATCGTGCCTGCCACCAGCGTCCGAGGAGCCTCGTGCCAAACCCAGCGATAAACATCGTGCCGCGCCCGGACAGCAGCGCCATCCGCCCGGCGCCGCCGCCGGCACCAGCACCGAGATCGCGCCATTCATCCCACGAAAGTCCGAGGATCACCAGCAGCAGGAGACCGACCCCCGCCGCCGCCAGCATCGCGATCGGCAGCGCCAGTGGGCCGATTCCACCGAGGACGAGCAGGTGATGCAGCCCCCAGCCGACGGCACCGCCATGATCGATCGCGGCTGCCGAGCCGTGATCGAGCACCGATAACGCGAGCGCCGCCAAGATCAAGGCGGCCGGCAACAAGCCGAGCTTGAGCCAGAGCCGTTGCAGCGGCCGGTCGAGCACCAGCCGTAGCGACCAGCCGAACAGCACCAGTGGGATCACAAAGGCTGCGCCACCGAGGCTCTGGCGCAGCAAATCGGCGAGAACCGCGCCGTCGCGGCCGAGAAAATTGTGCGCAGCGGTATCGACCGCGGTGTCGAGCGACGGGTCTGTCGGGTGGTAGGAGACCAGCGCCGCCCCGACCAGCAGCGCCGCCAGCAGCAGGCCAAAACCCAGGGTTTCGAAGACACGGCGCTTCAGCGCTGCCAGCAGCTCGGCCCAGCCCCGCCAGCGGCGCGCGTCAGCACCGGTCGAAAATCCGATCGATCTCGCCATGCGTCCCCCAAGGTGCGGCCATCCTCAAGCGGCCGAGGCCCCCAAAGCCCCGACTGCGCGGTCGGCGCCAATTTACGCCATCGCCGGGCTGCGGAAAAGCGCCGTCGGGTCGCCGCTATCGTCCGGCCGGACCGTCAGTCGTTGCCGAACAGTCTTTCGAGGAACGGATCGAAAAACAGGCTGTGGCTATCGTATTTCTGCAGTGTCGTGACCTCCCATTGCCAGTTGTCGTCGACAGCCCTCTTTTCCGTCAACAACTTCTGAACTCCGCCGATATAGTCTCGATTGGTCCAGGCACCGGTATTCGTATAGGCCCAACCTTTCGACCATTCGGGCAGGACGCGGGCGGTGGTGCCGGTAAACCGCCGCGACAGCCATTCCTCCAATTCCTGGTAGAACTGGTTGGCATTCGGCGTCCCGGGAATCGTCAGCACGTCGAGCCACAGCGCGACATCCCACTGGTTCTGCACCGCGACCGGATCGCGGGTCAGCGACGAGATGACCGGGCTCTGCGGCGTCTTGCCGGGTGAGGCGGCAATGTCGGCCGGATTGTCGAGCCCGGTCACCCGGATCTCGATCGCCGAGTTGATCGGGTATTGCGAGCGTGACCGGTACTGCGCCAGCATCCCGGTGACCTGGTTCGCAAAGTCGTGCACCGCCTGTTGCACATCGTGCTTTCGCATCTGCACCGCATAGCCGTTGGCGGTGACTTTCAACGTCGTGTCCTGGACGTAGAGCAGCGTGTTTTTCGACGGGCCCCAGATGTCGCGGGATGGTGGGTAGACGTCGCTGCCGAGCAGGTTCTTGCCGTCGAGACCCTTGGCGGTGGCCTGATAGGCCATGCTGCCGAGTTCGGGCGTCAAACTGCCCAGGATTCCGCCGCCGCTGAACGCCGCCTTCAGAAAGCTCTGCAGCAAGGGATCGAGATCGTCGGCGAACGGGTAGTTGAACGGGCCGCGGACTTCGCGTGATTCGGCCGGCTTTTGCGGTGCGACCTCCCAGATGTGGAGCCAGGGATTGTCGGTAAAGGGGAACCAGATGACCTCGACCCGGCCGCAGCGGTTCAGAAAATCGCCAAAGCTGTTGGCGGGCGGCGGCGCCGACGGATTGCCCGGTGGAAAGATCGTCGCCGCCGGCAGGTCGGTGTAGCTGCGGCAGCGCAGATTGTAGTTGTTTACGACCTCCAGCACGACTTCGGTCAGAAAGGCGCGGCCGACATGGGCGAGAAACGCCTTGTCGTCACCCTCGCCGCGCTGAAATGTGCGCAGCGTGTAACGGTCGGGGGTCGCCGAATGCGGATCGGTGACGACCGCAGTGAATTCGAGAATGCGATTGCTCATCGAGCCGTAGCCCGACGGCATATTGTCGAGCGGCGGGGTCGGCACCGCGGTGCCGTGCGCGTTGATCGCCAGCACCCCGCCAACCGTCAAATTTCCCGGCGCCGGCGTATGCGGGAAGCTGTAGCCCGGTGCAGCACCCGTGCCGCCCGGCTGGTTCTCCAGAAACTGCAGCAGGGCGCCCATCGACGCCCCGGTGCCGACCCGCACGCATGGCGGGCGGCCGCCGCCGGCCGGGAGCATCGCCATCTGAAACAGGCTCTTCGTCGTATCGACCAGCAGCAGGTGGTCGGGATCGACCCCGGCGCTGACGGTCAAGGGCGACCAGGTATGCATAAAACCGCGCGGCCGGACCCGAAAGCCGTGATCCTTGGCCCAGTTGCACACCGCAACCACATCCTCGGCGGTGCGCGGTGCGCAAGTCCACAGATTAGGCACGATGAGATCGCCTGCCCAATTATTAAACGGGTAGCGATCGAGCGGGATGCCGGCCGGAAAATCCGGCAAGGTCGTCGGACCGGAGGGCGAGCCAACCAGCTTGATATCATAGTTCTGCGTCGTCCCGGCCACCGTATAGGTCGCGGTCTGCCCGTTCAGCTTGAAGACGATGTGCTCGCCGGCCGCCTCGGTCCGGCCGAGGACGGCGTCGACCACCGGCCAGAATTCAAGCCCCTCACGGAACGCCGTGTTCGCCAGATCGATCACCCGGGTCTGGTTGATCGGATAGTTGTCGGTCGAAAAGCTGTGCGCACCGTTCGTCTGGGCGACAAACGACATGACAAAAGCGGCATTGTTGATGCAAGCAATCTTTTGAGCTTCCACAGCGACACCTTTGGTTGAACGTGCTGAAGCTAATATAAAACTGGCGGCCGCCCTGGGCCGGCACCGGCCAAGTGGGTCGCCGATGGCCGGTAAGACAGGAAGACCGGCCGGCCGCGTGTTGCGACCGGCCCGCCGGTGCCGTTGGCGGGCACGATGAGGCGGAGGGCTCCCCGCCCAGCCGTGCCGCCGCGGCGACCCCTCGTCGAGGCGGGTCAGCCGCCGATCAGGTTGATACTGTAATTGAGCGTCGTGCCACGCACCTCGTAGGTGGCGGTCTGGCCGTTCATCTTGAATACGATGTGCTGATCGGCCGATTGCGTCTTGCCAAGGATGGCATGCACCTCCGGCCAAAACTCGACGCCTTCGCGAAACGGAGTGGAGCCGAGATCGATCACGCGGGTCTGATCGATCGGATAGGTGTCGGTGCCGTTGGAGGTTCCGCCCGTGGTCACGGCCTGGAACCACATGACAAAGCCGGCATTATTGGTGCAGGCAATCTTCTGTACCTCGACCATGACGCTGATCTCCGATGGAAATCCGCCCTGGCGACCAGAGCAGTTAACCATATATCCAAAGACGTTTGCTAACAATGGCGCTGCACTCGCAGAGGTCTGGACAGATCGGCGACGGCACCCGATGCTGGGCCGATGCGCGACGATGTCGAGCTGTTGATCGCCGGCGGCGGGCTCAACGGGCTCTTGCTCGGCATCGCCTGTGCCGGCGGCGGGCTCAGCGTCGCACTCGTCGATCGCCAGGATCCGGCAGCGATGCTCGACAGCGGCTTTGACGGGCGCAGCTCGGCAATCGCCTATGGGTCGCAGCAGGCTCTGGAAGCGCTCGGGCTGTGGCCGCTCGTCGCAGCGGAAGCCGAGCCGATCCGCGAAATCCGCGTCGCCGACGACAATGCGCCGTTCTTCCTGCATTACGACCATCGCGAATTGGGTCCGGACTTGGCACAAGGTGGTGCCCCGCTCGGCTGGATCGTCGAGAACCGGGTGCTGCGCCGCGCACTGATCGAGCGCGCGCGGTCGCTGCGGTCCCTCACCCTCCTCGCCCCGCTCGCGGTCGAAGCAGTCTCGGTTTTGGCCGCCGCCGCGCAAGCAACGCTTTCTGACGGGCAGCGGGTGAAATCGCGCCTCGTCGCCGCAGCCGACGGTGTCTCATCGCCGCTGCGCCGGGCCGCCCAAATCCGCACCGTCGAATGGCGCTATCCGCAGACCGCGATCGTCACCACGGTGCGGCACGAGCACCCGCATCTCGGCATCGCGGTCGAGCACTTCCTGCCAGCCGGGCCGTTTGCGATCCTGCCGATGACCGATGATGTTACACAGGCGCCCGGACGCCGCGGGCGCTCGTCGATCGTGTGGACCGAACGCGACACGCTAGTGCCGCGGCTGATGGCGCTATCCGACGGCGAGTTCGCAGCGGAATTGGCGGCACGCTTCGGCGATTTTCTTGGGCATCTCGAGCCGGTCGGCCCGCGCTGGTGCTACCCGGTCGGGTTGATGCTGGCCGAGCGCTATGCCGGCCGCCGACTGGTGCTGGTCGGCGAGGCGGCGCATCTGATCCACCCGATCGCCGGCCAGGGGCTCAATCTCGGCATCCGCGACGTCGCCGCCTTGGCCGAGTTGATCATCGACGCCCGCCGCCTCGGTCTCGACATCGGCGAGGATAGGCTGTTGCGCCGCTACCAGGAGTGGCGCCGGCTCGACACGGTCATGCTCGCCGCCGTGACCGATGGGCTCAACCGCCTGTTTTCGAATTCGTTTCCCCCGCTGCGCCTGGCCCGCGACTTGGGTCTTGCCGCGGTCAACCGGCTGCCGCCCTTAAAGCGCTTCCTGATGCGCGACGCGATGGGCATCACCGGCACCCTCCCCCGCCTGCTGCGCGGCCAGAAGCTGTGAGGGATGGCGGCATGTTTAAAATATGAGCGCCCCGCGCCTGGTACTCCCAACCCTTCCTGATCTCATCTCAGGCTCGTCTTGCCCGGACTTGATCCGGGCGCCCACGCCTTGGCAGCGGCCGCCGACAGGCGACAAAACCTGATAGCGCGACACCAAGCAAAGCCAGCGAACCCGGTTCCGGCACGGAAGGAGGCGGCGGAACCGGATTGCCGATACCTGGGCTCAGTGCGATCGAGAACTCGCTCGCGAGCGGAAAGCTCGGATCGATCTCGAACGAAGGGTCCGCAAAGGCAGACGCGAAATTTGTGCCATTTGCCGTCTCCAAAGCCTGAGCTGTTAATTCTACGAAAATCGGCATATCGGATAATAAATTAGTATCAGTATCGATCATTATGCTCGGTATACAGGCTCTGGTTTGCCCGTCGTCAAGGGCAGCAGAGCAGGCATATTCGGAAAGAATTTCGCAATCTGCGCAGTTATAACTCATGCCCAGGGTCACGATCCCTTCGCTATATCCTTGAGTGCCGCTGGATTGTGTAGCAATCATATCCGTCATAACGATTGTCTCGCCGGTTGCTTCCGCGCCCCATTTACTATGACAGGCGCGATAGATGCCCGACACGCTATTGACGGTCACGGGGCCCTGATCGCTCGAAGAGGTTTACCGCTGACTTCGGGAACTGGACATTGGCCCGGTCACTACCATGATACGTGATCATCAGTGTGAAGGCGAGGCCATGGCGGAAGCGGAAATCGAATTGATCGAGACCACAGCAGGACAGGTTACGGAGGTCCTCAAGCGGCTCGGTGTTCCCGAGGAGCGCATGGTTATGGTCGTGATCGAGCCGGACGACTGGCTGGTAAAAGCCAGGCAAGAGTCACGGCGCCTGGTCATCGCCGACGGTCTCAGCGACGAGGACATCGATCGTATGATTGATCAAGCGCGGACCGAAATACGGTCGCTCCCGGGGTGAGAATTGTCGTCGATACCAATGTCTTTGTAAGCGCAGTCCTCAAGGCGAACTCAGCGCCGTTCTTTGTAGTTCGCTGGATCGAGCAGAATGGTGGACTGCTCAGATCCGCCGCGACCGAGCGAGAGCTTTTCGACGTTCTGCAACGGCCGCATATCGCTGCGGTGACGTCTCCCGCTTTTCAAGAGGGTCTCACGAAAATGTTCGCCACAGCTGAATTGATAACCATCACGGAGCATATTACTGCGTGTCGTGATCCCAGAGACGACAAATTTCTCGAGCTGGCGGTCAATGGAACAGCGGAGCTGATCGTCTCGGGTGACTCGGACCTCCTCGCTCTGAACCCGTTCCGGGAAATACCGATCATCACGCCAGCGATCTATGTCCGTGACATCGCACGCTAACTCAGCATTTTCTCCAGTGTTTCCAGCGTGTCGGCTTCGCGGACGGGCTTGTCCCAGCGGATGCGATGGATGCGCGGGAAGCGCATCGCCACACCCGATTTGTGGCGGGTCGAGCGGTGCACGCTGTCGAACGCGATTTCCAGCACGATCGCCGGTGTCACCTCTCGCACTGGGCCGTGGCGCTCGACCGTGTTGTTGCGTACCCAGCGGTCGAGCCGGCGCAACTCGTCATCGGTAAAGCCCGAATAGGCCTTGCCGACCGGCACCAGCGCATCACCGGCCCAGGCGCCGAACGTGTAATCGGAATAAAAGGACGAGCGCTTGCCGTGGCCGCGCTGCGCGTACATCAGCACCGTGTCGAGGGTCAACGCACCGCGTTTCCATTTGAACCACGGGCCTTTCGGCCGGCCGGCGACATAGAGCGAATCGGCACGCTTCAGCATCAGTCCTTCGATGCCGCGCTCGCGCGCCCCGTCGCGCAATTCGCGCAATTCGGCCCAGTTCGTAAACGGCACCAGCGGCGACAGGTCGAGACCCGGCCGGGTTGCGCGCGCGTACCAGGCTTCGAGCCGCCGCCTTCGCTCGGCGAAAGCGAGGCCGCGCAGGTCGTCTGGCCCCTCGCGCAGGATGTCGTAGAGCCGCACCGCTGCCGGAAACTCGTGCAGCATCCTCGCGGTCGGGGTCTTGCGGTTGAGCCGCTGCTGCAGATCGTTGAACGACCCCACGGCACCATCGCGCACGACCAGGAGCTCGCCGTCGAGCGTCACCGCGTCGGGCAGCGCCGCGCCGATATCCGGAAAGGCCGCACCGATCTCGTCGCCCGAGCGCGAATAGAGCCGCTTTTGTCCACCGCGAGCGACCAGCTGCACGCGGATGCCGTCCCATTTCCATTCGGCGAGATAATCGCGCGGATCGAGCGCGGCTAAATCGGTGTCTTCGAGCGGCTGGGCCAGCATCAGCGGGCAGAAATTCGGCAGATCGCCAGCTTCCGGGGCTGGTGCCAGACCCTCAAGCCAGGCGAAGAGCGGCCGGTACGGCGGGTCTAGGCCGTGCCAGACCTCTTCGATCCGATCGATCGGCACCCCGCCCCAGGCCGCCAGCGCTGCCTTGGCGAGCCGTGCCGACACCCCGATCCGCAGGCTGCCGGTGACGAGCTTGAGCAATGCCCAGCGCCCGGTCGCATCGAGCGCGTCGAGCCACGGGGCGAGCAGTCCGCCGACCTCGGCACGGCTCGCCCGCATCAGGCGCTCGACGATCTCGCCGAGGCCCGGCACCTGGCCCGACGACCGCGTCGGCTCGGGCCAGATCAGCGACACGGTCTCGGCGAGGTCACCGACAAAATCATAGGACCAGCCGAGGAGTTCGGGATCGACCCGGGCGGCGGCCAGCGCCCGGATCTGCATGGGTTTCGCGTCGGCAAAGGCGAGCGCGCCAGTCAACGCCGCCAAGGCCCAGCCGCGTTCCGGATCGGGCGCGCCGGCGAAATATTCCTGCATCAGCCGCAGTTTGCCGTTGCGCGACGGGGTGAACAGCAGCGCGTCGAGGAGGGCCGCGAACCGGTTCATTCGTCTTCCTCGAAACCGGTCAACGCCAGCGCACGGGCACGGTGGCCTTTCTTCGTTGCATAATGGACCAACGCTTCCTCGCAGCCGTGCGTGACCCAGACCTCATCGGCCGCGACCTCGTCGAGCGTTGCAGTCAGTTCGTCCCAATCGGCATGGTCGGAGATGACCAGCGGCAGCTCGACGCCACTCGCCTTGGCGCGCTGGCGCACGCGCATCCAGCCGGAGGCCAGCGCCACCACCGGATCGGGCAGTCGCCGCGACCAGATATCGGCGAGTGCGGCGGGCGGCGCCAGCACGATGCACCCCTTCAATGCATTCTGCGCGACCCCCGTCGCCGGCAGCACCGGCCCCAGAGCCACCCCGAACTCCTCGTAGAGCCGGGTCAGAGCGAGCAGCGCGCCGTGCAGATAGACCGGCTCCTCATAGCCGGCGCGCCGCAGCAGCGCCAAGAGCCGCTGGCATTTGCCGAGCGCATAGACGCCGACCAGGTGGCAACGCTCCGGAAACCGTGCCAGCGAGCGCAAGAGCTTGTCGATCTCCGCGGTGTCGGGCGGATGGCGGAACACCGGCAAGGCGAACGTCGCCTCGGTGATGAACAGGTCGCAATTCTGCGGCTCGAACGGCGCGCAGGTCGGGTCGGGCCGGCGCTTGTAATCGCCGGAGACGACGACCCGGCTGCCCTTGTAGTCGAGCACGATCTGGGCGCTGCCGAGCACATGGCCCGCCGGAACGAGCCGCACCGCGACCCCGCCGATCGCCAGGCTCTCGCCATAGGCAAGCGGCTGCAATACGTCGCCGGCGGCTGCGGCGTAGCGCTGCCGCATGATCGCGAGCGTCTCGGCGGTGGCCAGCACCGTTGCGTTGCTGGCGCGCGCATGATCGCCATGCCCATGGGTGATGACGGCGCGAGCCACCGGGCGGTGCGGGTCGATGTGAAAATCGCCTGGGACGCAATAAAGCCCGGAGGGTGTCGTCCTGATCCAGCTTTGGGGCGATGGTGCTGCGGCAGGCATCGGGGCGGCGCTGTCGGGTGGTGGTGACGACTTCCCGATATGGTGCGCCGGCACCGGCCGGCAAACCGCCGGTCGTCCGCGCGATCATCCGCCGGCCGGCGGATGCTCAGATCAGCCGCTCGATCGCGATCGGGTCGCGGATCACGATGGAACCCTTGGCGAGATCGATCAGCCCGGCCCGCTGCCACACCTGCAGCTGCTTGTTGACGCTCTCGCGCGAGCTGCCGACGATATGGCCGAGCTCGCTCTGCGACAGGTGCAGTTCGAGGGCCGAGCTGCGGATGCCGGGCCCGGTCGCTTGCCCGGAGAGATGCAGCAGAGCCTTGGCGACGCGCGCTTCGAGGTGGCGGAACAGCAGGTCCTCGACCTGCTCGCTGGTCTGGCGCAGCCGCTGGCACAGGATGCGGATCAGCATCAAACAGATGTCGGCATGGTTTTCGAGAAACGGCATGAAGTCGCGCCGGTTCAGCACCAAGATGTCGCATTCGGTGATCGCGGTCGCGTCACCGCTGCGCTCGCCACCATCGAGCATCGCGATCTCGCCGAAGATCTCACCGGAATTGATGATATTAAAGACGATTTCCTTGCCCTCGATCGAGATCGAGCTGATCCGCACCGAGCCGTGCAGCACCGCCATCAGGCTCTGCCCCGGCGAGTCCTTGGCAAAAATCTCCCGCCCGGCGGCGTAGTGCTCGACACGCGAATAGGTGACCAGCGCGTCGATCTCGCTGTCGCTCAATTTCCCCAGCAGATGGTGCTGCGAAAAAATCCGGCGTCTTTCCTGGTAGTCCGAACCGGCCTGATTGCCCGGATTGGCCTGATAGCCTCGACTGGTCATGGCGGTCTCCCGCGCGCTGCGGCGAGCCCGCCATCCTGGCCAGCCAGAATTGCCCGTTCGGCGAGCGGTTTCCGGCAGAACCATCGGCGTCGCGCACGGCGCGTCAATCCAACCGGATGACGACCATAACCGGTTCAGCGACCGCCGTCGCGGATGATCTGCATGCCCTCGCCGAACAGCCGGCCGAGCCGCCGCCAGCCGAGACGTTGCCGAGGGCGCGCCGGAAGAGGCTGCGCCGCAGGCGCCACCAGGCAAGCGGCTACATCCTGCGGCTCGTGCTCGACCATGGCGATTGCACAGATCTGCTCGGCCTCGGCCTGCTCGGTCCAGCGCAACAGGGTCGAATGATGCACGCTCATGTCGATCTCCTGACGGTATTTGAGACGGGATTGGTTCGATATCACGGCACCGCCACCGCCGCAGTGAGGCGCCTCACACCCCGCCGATCGCCGGTCCTTCTTTCAGCCTGGCGGCCCAATCCGGCGCCTGTCGCACGCCGCCCGCGGCGAAACTTGTCAATCGCGACGCGTGTCAGATATCCTTAATACTTCTCGCCGACGCAGCATCCCGGCGCGATCGCGGAGGCCGGGCATGAGATGCCCTCGGTGCAATTCCGAGAATCCCGCCGATATGAAGTTTTGCGGTCAGTGCGCCGCACCACTCGAAATGGTGTGCGCCGGCTGCGGCGCCAACAACCCGCCGCAAAGCCGGTTCTGCGGCCGTTGCGCCGCACCACTCGACAGTCCTCGATCGCCCGGTCTGGCGGAAATCCCGCCGCCACCGCCGATGCTGTCGCAACCGGCCGGCCGGGCGCTCGGTGCCGGCGAGATCAAGCAGGTCACCGTGCTGTTCTGCGATATCGCCGGCTCGACCGCATTGACCGAGCGCCTCGGTGCCGAGGCGATGCGCGAGCTTGTCAGCCGCTTTCTCGAAATCGCGATCGGCGAGATCGAGCGCTACGGAGGCACCGTCCCGCAATTCACCGGCGACGGCTTCATGGCACTGTTCGGCGCGCCGCGGACTCTCGAAGACCATGTGCGGCGGGCGCTGCTGGCGGCGCTCGGCATTCGCCGGGCCCTGGGGGGGGCCAGCGGGGACGGAAACGGGGGGCGCGGCGCCGGCCTCGACCTGCCGACCCATATCGGCATCCATACCGGTCCCGTGGTCTTCGGTCCGATCGGCGGCAATTTCGCGATGGCGACGGCAATCGGCGACACCGCCAATTTTGCCGCGCACCTGCAGGACGCCGCAGGTCCCGGCACCATTCTCTTGAGCGAAGCGGTCTGCTCGGCGGCACAACACTACGTGCGGGTCGAGCCGGCCGGGCCGCTTGCGATCAAGGGCCGAGCTGAGCCGATCCGGGCGTACCGCCTGCTTGGTCTTTCGCGATCTCGCAGCACCCGTGACGGGGTGATGCCCGAGCAGGCGACCGGCTTTGTCGACCGTACCGGCGAGGTCGCCATGTTGCGACGGCGTCTCGAAGATGCCGCCCGCGGGTGCGGCGGCGCCGTCGGCATCGTTGGCGAGCCCGGCATCGGCAAATCGCGGATCATCGACGAAGTACGGCGCGGGTTTCCGGCCGGCCGCGTCACCTGGGTCGAGGGCAGGTGCGCGTCCTATGGCATGGCGATCCCCTATCAGCTGGCCCTCGATGTGCTGCGCAGCAATTGCGGCGTCGTCGAGAGCGACACGCCCGAAGAGATCGGCGAAAAGATCGGTGCGGGATTGCATGAGGTCGGCATGGACCCGGGTGCCGAGCGCCCGTTTCTGCTGCATGCCCTCGGCATCAAGGCGATCGAGGATCCGTCGCTGCTGTCGCAGCCGGAGGCCGTCAAGAAAAGGACGTTCGAGATTTTCCGCCAGCTCGCGGTCCGCGGCAGCGAGCGCCGCCCGCTGGTGCTGGTCCTCGAGGACCTGCACTGGATCGATACGCTATCGCATGAGTTTGTCGGCTATCTCGCGGAAAGCGTTCCCGGCTGCGGCATCCTGATCCTCGCCACGCATCGCCCGGAATACCGCCCGCCCTGGATCGGCAAGCCTTACGCGAGCGAGGTCGCCCTCTCACCGCTGAGCCCCGGCGACAGCCGCGACGTGGTACGCTCGGTGCTGCGCAACGACACGCTGGCCGACCCGGTGACCGAGGAGATCGTCGCCCGGGCGGACGGCAATCCGCTGTTTCTCGAGCAGCTGGCGCTGCACGCCGGCGAGATGCAGACCCGCCGTTCGCAGCCGACGGTGCCGGCGACGATCCATGATGTGGTCATGGCGCGCATCGATCGCCTGCCCGAAGAGGCGAAGCGGCTGCTGCAGACCGCCGCCGTCATCGGCCGCGAATTTTCGCTCCGGCTGCTGCGCGCGGTGTGGCCGCAACGCAGCGGGCTCGAACCGTTGCTGCGCGAGCTGTGCCGCCTCGAATTTGTCGAAGAATGGCCCGATGACGAAGAGACGAGCTATGTCTTCCGCCATGCGCTGACCCAGGAGACGGCCTATGCGAGCCTGTTGGCGCGGCAGCGGCAGGTGTTTCATGCCGCGATCGGCCATGCGCTCGAAACCCTCTATGCCGGCCGTGGCGACGAGGTCACGGAGCTGCTGGCGCTGCATTTCGGGCGCAGCGACAACGCCGAAAAGGCGGTCGATTACGCGATCGCCGCCGCCGAAAAGGCGCAGCGCCGCTGGGCCAACAGCGAGGCTCTCGGTTATTTCAGCGATGCCCTCGGCCGCCTCGAAGCACTGCCCGACACCGCGCCCAACCGGCTGCGCCGCATCGACGCCGTCTTGAAGCAGGCCGAAGTTAAATACGCGCTCGGCCAATATACCGAGCACATCCAGGCCCTCGATGGCATTCGCGACATCATCGACCGGATCGATGACCCGGCACGTCGGGCCGCCTGGCATTATTGGACCGGCTTCCTGCACAGCACCTCGGGAGGTCGGCCAGAGGCGGCGATCCAGCACTGCCGTGAGGCGGCGAGGATCGCTTCTGCTTCCGGTCTCGATGAGCTTGACGCGTTTGCGCAATCCTGCCTGTCGCAGGTTTACATGATCGCCGGCAGGCCGCGCGACGGGCTCGCTGCGGGCGAACGGGCGCTGGCGAGCTTCGAGTCACGCGGTAATCGCTGGTGGGCCGGGCGGACCTTGTGGCATTTGAGCTCGAACGCGAACTATCTCGGCGAGTGGGAGCGCAGCCTCGACTATTGCCGGCGTGGGCTCGAGCACGGGCTGGCACTCGACGATTTGCGTTTGAAGGCAGCCGGCTGGTCTCGGATCGGCCTGGCATATATCCAGCGCGGCGAGGTCGCGCGAGGGCTTGAATGCTGCGAAGCGGCTTTCGCGCTTTCGCCGATCCCACGCGATGCGGCATTCGCCAGGGCGATCCGCGGGTTCGGCAACATCAAGACAGGCCGGCTCGATGACGGCGTAGCCGAGTTGAGCGACGCCCTCGCCTGGTTCGATAATGCGCGCATGCGCTGGACCTTTGTGATCTGCGCGGTCTGGCTTGCCGAGGGCTGGCTGCGGCAAGGCGATCGCCGCAGTGCCCGGCGGCTGATCGATCGCGTGCTCGCGACCAGCCGCGCCACTGGCTATTTGCAATATGAAGGTCGCGCGTGCTGGTTGATGGCCGAATGCTTGGCGGTCGAGGCACCCGCAAGTGCCGCGGATCATGCCGGGACCGCGACGCGCATCTTCGAGCAGATCGGAGCGCGCAACGACCTCGCCAGGGCGATGGTGACGCGTGCCGCGCTCTACCAGAAAGCAGGGGACGCAGCGACGGCTCGACGCCTTCTCGAAGGCGCCTATGGTATTTTCAGTGTGCTTGGCACCCGCGACGAACCCGAGCGGGTCAAAACCGCACTTGACGCGATAGATCGCGGAACCGCGATCGGTCTGCTCGCGGGTGGGCGATGAACCCGGGCCTCCTCGTCGGGATGCACCTGCGCCTTGGGGTTGCCGTCATGAGCGGGTCTCAAGAACCTCATCGCATCAAAAACTTTATCTCACCAAAAACTTTATCTCAATTGTGAGATGGTTCACACTCACCGCGGTGGGACGGTCATAGGCTGATGCTGACCGCCCGACCCCTCAGTACAAGTTTTGTGATCCGCACAAGTTTTGTGATCCGCGCCGCAACGCTAGGCGGCGCGCCATCGCGAGTTTTCCAACCGTTTTTCGAACGGAGTGCAAGCTCATGTCGATTGATAGAGATCTGGGTGCGTTGATCTGCATGCTGAATCCTTATACCAACGGCCAGCAGGACGCGATGGACCCCCATGTGTTCGTTGCAGCCGACTGGTCTTCTACACCAACGCCTGCGGTCACCTATCAGAATACAAGCCCGGCTCAGACCATGGGCCCGGCTCAGACCACGGGCCCGGCCCAGGCCACAAGCCCGGGCCAGACCACAAGCCCAGCCGGCCCGGCCTCGACCGCCAGCCCGACCCCAGCCCCGGCACCTACCGCCCCGCCCGACATGACCGGCGTTTGGATCGAGGAAGACAAGCAACACCCGCATTGGGAGTTCAAACAGCAGCCGCATCGCATCGCCAAGGCAGTTCGCATCGCTTATCGCTGGCCGTACACGGTTGGGACCCAAACCGTCTGGATCACCGATTACGTGCTGGTCGGTTTCGAGGGTTCAAACGGCGGCTGACCCTGCAGGTCTCCCGACTCGGCGCTTGATCCGCCTGCAACACCGGTCTTCCCGCGGAACAGGTCCGGGCGTAGGCTTTCCGGCCCGAAATCGGGGGGGTCGGACGGGAGGGGTGGCATGCAGCGGAGCACCGAGCGGATCCTGACCACCCATGTCGGCAGCCTGCCGCGACCGCCCGATCTGCTGGCGATGCTGCAGACGAAGGAACGAGGCGAGCCATTCGACGCCGATGCCTTTGCCCGACGTGTCGCCACCGCCGTCACGGAGGTCGTCAAGACGCAGGCGGAGAGCGGCATCGACATCGTCGCCGATGGCGAGATGGGACGGTTCGGCTTTATTCCCTATGTCAATGAGCGGCTCGCCGGCATCGAGCCGCGCAAGAGTACCGCTCGCGCCGGCAATTGGAGCCAGTCGCGCGAATATCTGGCCTTCCCCGAATATTATGCCTGGGCCGCGCAGATGCCGGGCACAGCCGGCCGCGCACCGCCGACGCAGTGGGTGTGCACCGGTCCCGTTTCCTATCGCGGGCAGACCGCGTTGCAGCGCGACATCGACAATCTGAAAGCGGCACTCGCCCGGGTCCGGTGCGAAGAGGCATTCATGCCGGCGGTGTCGCCGACCAACCTCGCCAACTGGAACCGCAACGAATACTACCCGACCGACGAGGAATTCCGCGTCGCCTTGGCCGATGCGCTGCACGAGGAATACCGGGCGATCGTCGCTGCCGGCCTGGTATTGCAGATCGACGACCCGCAACTGGCGAGCCATTGGGCGATGCACCCCGAGATCGACCTCGCCCAGTGCCGTAAATGGGCCGCGGCCAGCGTCGAATTGCTGAACCACGCCCTGCGCGGCATTCCCGAGGACCAGGTGCGCTACCATACCTGCTACAGCATCAATATGGGCCCGCGGGTCCACGATATCGAACTGAAGAACATCGTCGATATCATGCTCGGTGTGCATGCTGGTGCCTATTCGTTCGAGGCCGGCAACCCGCGCCACGAGCACGAATGGCGGGTGTGGGAGACGGCCCGGCTGCCGGCGGGCAAGATACTGATCCCCGGCGTCGTCACCCATGCCTCGAACCTCGTCGAGCATCCCGAGGCGGTGGCTCAGCGTATCGGCCGGTTCGCCGCGGTTGTCGGCCGCGAGAATGTGATCGCCGGCGCCGATTGCGGCTTTGCCAGCTTCTCGACCTCGTGCGAGGTGCATCCGAGCGTCGTCTGGGCGAAGCTCGCCGCCCTCGGCGAGGGCGCGCGGCTCGCCTCGCAGGAATTATGGAGCCGCAGCTGATCCGGGCTCAATCGGCAAGAGCGGAGATCGGCCGGGCGACGCTTTCCAGCGATTGCCGCTCGGCCTTGATGCCGATCGCGAATTCGGTCAGCGCCGCGGCGATCATCAAGCCCGCGCCGACGAGATAGCCGGCGAAAACGGCACCGCGTTCGCCGGTCCCGACCAGTGCGCCGAACAGCCATGGTGCGACGACTCCGCCGGTCGCGGTGCCAAGCGCGTAGAAGAGTGCGATCGCGAGCGCGCGCGCCTCGAGCGGAAAGCTTTCGCTGACCGTCAGATAGGCTGCACTCGCCGCCGCCGAGGCGAAAAAGAAGATGCCGGTCCAGCATGCCGTCAATTGCGCTGCGTCGAGCATGCCGGCGCGGAACAGCCAGCCGACCGCCGCCAGCAGGATGCCCGAGAGCGCATAGGTGGCGCCGATCATCGGCTTGCGGCCGAGCGTGTCGAAGAGCGGCCCGAGGACCAGAGGTCCGACAAAATTGCCGAGCGCAAAGGGCAGGATGTACCAGCCGACCGCGTCAGAATGAACGGCATAGAAGCGGGTCAGTACCAGCGCATAGGAAAAAAAGATCGCGTTGTAGAAGAACGCCTGCGCCGCCATCAGGACAAGGCCCAATAATGCCCGCCGTGGGTAGTCGCGCAGGATCGCCAGCATCATCCGCGCGACCGCGGTGCGCGAGGAGACCGTGAACCGCATCCGCTTGCCGGCCGGGATCGGCGGCGCCGGCCCCTCACCGGCACGCCGCTCGATCGTGCTGATCACAGTCTCGGCCTCGGGCAGACGATCATGCAGCATCAGCCAGCGCGGGCTTTCCGGGATGTGCCGGCGTAAGAGCAGGATGCCGAGGCCGAGCACCGCACCGATACCGAATGCGGCGCGCCAGCCGGTATCCACCGGCAGCCAGCCTGGTCGCAAGAACGTTACCGCGCCAACGGCGCCGAGTGCGGCACCGAGCCAGAAGCTGCCATTGATCGCAAGATCGGTGCGGCCGCGGAACCGCGCCGGGACCAGTTCCTGGATCGCCGAGTTGACCGCGGCATATTCGCCGCCGATGCCGGCACCGGTCATAAACCGGAAAAATGCGAAGCTCGCGAAATCCCAGGCGGCGGCCGTCGCCGCGGTCGCGACCAGATAGACGCCGAGTGTTACGAAGAACAGCTTGCGGCGGCCCAAGCGATCGGTCAGATAGCCGAACAACAGCGCGCCCGAAACGGCACCGCAGAGATAGGAGCTGCCGACCGCACCGACCTCGGCTGCCGAGAAATGCAAGACCGGGCTCTGCTGCAGGGCGCCGGCGATCGAGCCGGCCAAGGTCACTTCGAGCCCGTCGAGGATCCAGGTGACGCCAAGGGCGACAACCACGAGCGTGTGAAACCGGCTCCAGCGCAACCGGTCGAGCCGCGCCGGGATATCGGTTGCGATGATTGTGGGCTTCGCCGACATGAACGGATAACGCTTGTGCACCCGAAATCGGCCGGAGGTTTACCGCCGGCCGGAAGTTTACCGCTGGATTGCACGCTCGCGGTCCCCCGACACGGAATCGAGGGCTGTTGCCGTGCTGCGCCTGCAGCGCCGTCGGCGATAGCGGCAACGTCATAACCGCCAGCGAAGGCTTTGGCGACGACGCCCTTCTCCGCGCGGGCCATCGGGCGCTAGTGTGGGTGCGGCCAAATCTCGCGCAGGAGGCTTGCCATGACCGCAACGGCCGCGCTTCGCCCGACCATCGCCGTGACGCGCCACGCCATCTCGGCCGGCCACTACCTCGCCGCTACCGCCGGCTTTGCCATTCTCGAAGCCGGCGGCAACGCGATCGATGCCGGCTGCGCCGCCGGGCTGGCGCTCGGCGTCTTGCAGAGCGACCTCGTCGATGTCGCCGGTGTGGCACCGATCATGATCTACGACGCCGAGCACCGCGAGGTCGTGACAATCGAAGGGCTCGGGCCCTGGCCAAAGGCGCTCGACCCCGAATTGTTCATGCGCGAGCACGGCGGCAGGATCCCGCGGGGTGTCTTGCGCACCGTCGTGCCGGCCGCTCCCGACGCCTGGATCACCGCGCTCAAACGCTGGGGCACGATGTCCTTTGGCGCGGTCGCGGCGGCGGCGATCCGGCTCGCCCGCGAAGGCTTCCCGATGTATCCGCTGATGACGGCCGCCCTCGAACGGCATGCGGAGCAGCACCGCGCCTGGCCGTCCTCGGCGGCGATCTTTCTGCCCGAGGGGCGGGTGCCGGCGCCGGGTGAGATGTTCCGCCAGACCGATCTCGCCGCCTCGCTGCAATACATGGCCGATGAGGAGCGCGCCGCCGCCCCTCGCGGCCGCGAGGCCGGGCTCGACGCCGCGCGCGACGCGTTCTACCGCGGCGACATCGCGCAGAAGATTGTTGCTTTTATGAAGCAGGAAGGCGGGCTGTTATCGGCCGAGGATCTGGCCGGATACCATTCGCCGGTGACCCGGCCGGAGCGGCGACGCTTTGGCGATCTCGAAGTCTTCACCTGCGGCGCGTGGTGCCAGGGGCCGGTGCTGCTGCAGACCTTGGCATTGCTCGAGGGGACCGATCTCTCCGGGCTCGGCCACAACAGCGCCGACTATATCCATCGCCTGGCCGAGGCATTGAAGCTCGCCTTTGCCGACCGCGAAGCCTTTTACGGCGACCCGGCGATGGTCGAGGTGCCGCTCGCGACACTGATCTCCGAGGAGTATGCCGCCGAGCGGCGCAAACTGATCCGCCCGGACCGGGCCTGGCCCGAGATGCCGCCGGCGGGGAAGCTCGGCGGTGATCATGGCCGCGGCTTTGGCGAGTTCGCGCGCGGCCGCGGCGAGCCCACGCCCGAGCCCGACACGTCCTATGTCTGTGTCGCCGACCGTCACGGCAATCTTTTTTCGGCGACGCCGAGCGACGGCTCTTATGGCTCGCCGGTGGTGCCGGGGACCGGGCTCGTCCCGTCAAACCGCGGCTCGCAATCGCGCCCCGACCCGCGCCACCCGGCCGGTGTCGCCCCCGGCAAACGGCCGCGGCTGACACCAAACCCGGCGCTGGCGATCAAGGGCGGCGACCGGTTCCTGCCATTCGGCACCCCGGGTGGCGACGTCCAGACCCAGGCGATGCTGCAGGTGCTGCTGAATTTGTTCACCTTTGATCAGGATGTGCAGGCGGCGATCGAGAGCCCGCGTTTCGCCAGCTACAGCTATCCCTCGTCCTTCGCGCCGTTCGACTATTATCCGGGCCGGCTCGCTGTCGAAGGCCGCATCGCCGAGCCGGTCATCGCCGAACTCGCCCGGCGCGGCCACGAGATCCAGCGCTGGCCCGACTGGATCTGGACCGCCGGCAGCGTGTGCGCGATCCTCGCCGACCGCCGCCGCGGCGTGCTCGAAGCCGGTGCCGACCCGCGCCGCGCCGCCTACGCGCTGGGCTGGTAGCTGGCGCCGTCGCAACCGTGATCGATCTCTACACCTGGGCGACGCCGAACGGGCACAAGGCCGCGATCATGCTCGAGGAGACCGGGCTCGACTATCGCGTGCACCCGGTCGATATCGCCAATGACGAGCAGTTCACCGCGGACTATGAAAGGATCAACCCGAACGGCAAGATCCCGGCGATCGTCGACGAGGACGGACCCGGCGGCGGGCCGTTCACGGTGTTCGAATCGGGGGCGATCCTGATCTACCTCGCCGAGAAGACCGGCCAGTTGCTGCCTTCCGCGCCGCGCGAGCGGTCGCACGCGCTGCAATGGCTGATGTTCCAGGTCGGCGGGCTCGGGCCGATGCTCGGCCAGGCGCAGCATTTCCGCCGGTTCGCGCCACAGCCGGTGCCCTACGCGATCAAGCGCTACTCGCAGGAGGCGGCGCGGCTCTACCGGGTGCTCGA
>DATJTI010000056.1:0-3225 GCA_035503615.1 Allostellaceae bacterium
GTGGTCGCGAAAGAATTCGAAGGCGTTGCGCCGTTCGATCAGGCTCTTGCCTTCGTCGATCAGGCGCTCGAGCTCGACCGACTTGACCTCGGAGCCGTCCTGCTCGGCCTGAGAGCGGCGCTGCGCCTGCTCGTTGCGGTCGAGCTCGACCTCGATGCGGCCGGTCTTGCGGTGGAAGAGATTGACGAACGACCACAGAAGATCGGCAAGATCGTCTTCGAGGCGGGTGCCGGTCAGCATCATCTCGAGCGCGTCGACCGCGGCTTCAAGCTGATGGGAGGCAGTGTCGGGCTCGGGCAACGGTCGTGGGTCCGGTTCGTCTTCGCCCGGGCGATGGCCGTAAAGCGCCAGCTCGTCGAGGAGATGCGCGGTCGGTGAGGCGGCGTGCCGCTCGTCCGGATCATCTGTGTTGAGGAGGAAGGGAAGGGTGCTGTCGTCGTGCGTCATCGCGGGTGCCTTTCTGCCGGAGGGTCGGCCGCGCCATCGCGGCCTTCACGGCGATCCCAAGGCCGGGGCCGGCACGGGATTGCACCCGCAGTCGGGGTCCCCATCGCGCAGGCGCGATGGGGTGCAAGGGCCGCAGCACCGCGGAGGATGGCGGGGGCCGAGCATTTTGCTTCGCGCTGCAAAGCCGAGCCGACCTGAGGGGTCCCCCGCAGCACCTGCGCGTGGGGAGGAGGCCGGCGGCGGAAAATGGTCGGTGCCCGCCATTGCGAGCCCGTTCCGGCACCGGCAGATCGCCGCTCGGGAAGGCCGGGGCGCGGCCCCTTTCCGCAGGCCAAGACGCCTGCGATGACGCACGACGACAGCACCCGCTCCTGATCCCGGCATCAGGCCAAGCGGCAATTCAGGCCCGCCGGTGCAGGTCCTCGCCGGATTGGCGCTCAACGGCTACCGCGTCGGCGGGGACGAGCTGGGCGGCGAGATGAGCCAGCATCGCCGCGGGGCCGAGAATGCAGAGGTCCGCATTGAAGTCGCCGTGGACCGGCACGAGGCCGCAAACCTCGATCCCGAGTGCTTCGCCGCGTTCGTGCAGCCGTTGTGCCGCGTTGATACCGGCCGCATCGTTGTCGCGGGCGACATAGAGACGGTGCAGGCGCGGGATAGAGGAGAGGTCGAGGGCGGCGAGGTGGTTGGCCGAAAGTGCTGCAATCATCGGCAATGCGGGCAGCACCGATTTTAGCGCGAGCACGGTTTCGATGCCTTCACCCGCGACAAGCACCCTGGCTTCCGCAAGGTCGGCCTCGGCCGCACCGAAACGCACGCCGTTGCCGAGCAGGTGACCGAGGGCGCGGCGCGGATCGGCGAGCGGCGCCTTGTCGGGGCGGGTTCGGTCGAGCCAGGTGCGCTGGATGCCGGTGATCCGGCCGCCGAGATCGGTGACTGCGGCAAGCAACGCCGGCCACGCCTCGAATGAGCTGTTCTCGGTCTCGCGGTACCAGACCCGCGGATGAAAGCGCAGCGCGATCCAATCGATGCGACCGGTGATGCCGCGTGCCCGCAGATAGGCTTCGGCTTTCGAGCCGGCGATCGGCCGCCCAGCGCGGAACAGGCGGCGGGCCGCCTCGGGTGAATTGCCCGGCGCCGGCGGTCTTTGTGCGCTCCGCTTATGATCGGGCAGGGTAAGGAAATGGCGCGCCTCGGCGATGGCTTCACGCAAGTCGGCAAGGTCGCGACTGAGGCGGATCAGATCGAGCAGATCGCCGTGCTCCTCGGTCGCGGCGTCGGCCCACTTGCCGGCGGCCCCCGGACCGTAATCGGGGCCGGTGAGCCGCACATAAAGGCTGCGACCCGGGGTGTTCATGACGTCGCCGACGACCCAGTAACGGCCCGAACGGCGTCCGTTGGAGAGGTAATGGCGGCACACGGCCTCGGCATCGCGCGCGAGACGGCGCGCCAGCTCGCTGACGCTCGACACGGAACATGTCCGGGTCAGGCCGCGGCGCGGGTATTGGCGCGAAGCAGCGGATGGCGTTCGAGGAGCGCGGCAAGGATCGCCGGACCACGGTCGGCGGCGACGGGTACAAAGAGCCGCAGCCGCCAGGAGATGATCTCGGAAGTGAGGCCGAGCGCCTTCAGTTGCGGGACGGCATGATCGGAGAAGCCGGTCAGCTCGACGCGGTAGGCGCTCATCACCAGCGAGCGACGAACCTGCAGATCGCCGGCGAGATCGAGCACTGCGCCGCGCGTGATAACCGCGTCCCAGGCTTCCGCCGGGGGAAGGGGAGGGATGTCGCCTACCCCGAGACCCTGATAGACGCAGTCGAGGGCTTCGGGGGTCATCAGGCGGCCGATGACGCGCTCGCCATCATCGGTCTCAAAGCGGTAGACTCGCATGTTTTCGGCCGGCAGGCGGTCCCAGATCGGCAGCAGCAGGCCGGTGACGACATCGAAGCTGCTCTCGGAGAATTCCGGCACTCGGGCGCATTCGGCTTTCCAGGCCGCAGAAAACTCTTCGCGGGTGGCCTTGCGCCAGTGCGAGCGCGAGAGGTCGTCGAGGCTGATCGTCTCGCGGCCCATTGGGCGGACGAGGCGGGTGCGGGCCACGACCGTGCCGTCGTCATGCATCAGGCTTGCCGCGGGCACCTGCACCGCGGCGCGGTGCGATTGCGCGTTGACCAGCAGCCGGGCGTCCGCCCCGCGCGCGAGAGCGAATGCCTCGGCGAGCGGCAGCGCACGGTTGCGGTCGCGGCGCAGGACCCGATAGCAGCGGGTCTCGGCACCGGTCGCAGGGTGGGTATAGACCGTGCGCCGCTCGGCGATCCGGAAGCTCTCGGCGCTCAGGGTCTCGACGCCGACATCGTAAGTGCCGGCGGCGATCGCTGCCTCGATGCGCGCTTCGAGCAATTCGTCGAAAGCCGCGAAGAGGGTGTTCTGCAGCGCGATGCGCAAGGCGAGAATGCGGTTCAGGAACTGCGTGACCGGCGGCAATTCCTCCTTGAGTGAGCCGTCCTGGTCGCAAAGGTCGAGCCCGGTCGCATCCTGGAATTCGCCGAGCGAGCAGCCGGCGATCCCGCCGACATAGAGCTGATGGTAGAGATGGCGGAGTGCGGCTTTGGCGTAGGGGCTTTCGAGATTGTCTTGCGTGCGGAACAGACCCTGTCCGCCGGTCTGGCGCTGGCCGCGGGTAATGGCGCCGAGACTGTCAAGACGCCGCGCGATCGTCGAGAGAAACCGTTTCTCGCCCTTGACGTCGGTCGCGACCGGGCGGAACACCGGCGGGGT
>DATJTI010000057.1:0-29687 GCA_035503615.1 Allostellaceae bacterium
CGCCCCCGCCAATGGCGACCTGCCGGGCGAGCCGCTCGACCGGACGATCGAGGATACCTGGCGGCGGGTGGCGAAGGCGCTCGCCACTGCCGAGCCGGACGCCGTGCGGTGGACCGATCGGTTCTACCAGGCGATGGCCGATTTCAAATTCCTGCCGGCCGGGCGCGTGATCGCCGGCGCCGGCAGCAACCGTCAGGTGACGTTGTTCAACTGTTTCGTCATGGGGACGATCCCGGACGACATGGGCGGCATCTTCGCCCATCTGCGCGAGGCCGCGCTGACGATGCAACAGGGCGGCGGCATCGGCTACGATTTCTCGACGCTGCGGCCGCGTGGCGCGCCGGTCAAAGGCGTCGGCGCCGATGCCTCGGGACCGCTCTCGTTCATGGATGTGTGGGACGCGATGTGCCGCACAATCATGAGCGCCGGCTATCGCCGCGGGGCGATGATGGCGACGCTGCGCTGCGACCACCCGGATATCGAGGCGTTTATCGAGGCCAAGCGCGAGCCGGGCCGGCTCAGGATGTTCAACCTTTCGGTACTCGTCACCGACGCCTTTATGCGGGCGGTCGAGGAGGATGCGCCTTGGGCGCTGACCTTTCCGAGCGGTCCCGGCGGCACGGTCGCCAAGGTGCTGCCGGCGCGCGAACTGTGGGACAAGATCATGCGGGCGACCTATTCCTATGCCGAACCCGGCGTGATCTTTATCGACCGTATCAACCGGCGAAACAATCTTTGGTATTGCGAGACGATCACCGCAACGAACCCTTGTGGTGAGCAGCCTTTGCCGCCTTATGGCGCGTGCCTGTTGGGCTCGATCAATCTGGCGAGCCTGGTCGAGGAACCGTTCACGCCGCGGGCCCGGCTCGACCTCGACCGGCTCGATCGGCTGGTGCCGGATTGCGTGCGGCTGATGGACAATGTCGTCGATGTCTCGCAATTCCCGCTGCCGCAGCAGCAGGAAGAGGCACGGCAGAAGCGACGCATCGGGCTCGGGGTCACCGGCCTCGCCGACGCGCTGATCCTGTGCGGGCTGCGTTATGGCTCGCCGGCGGCGGTGGCGGCGACCGAAGCATGGCTCGGGGCGATCGAGCACCAGGCCTATCTCGCCTCGGCGGCACTGGCCGCGGAAAAGGGGCCGTTCCCGCTGTTCGACCGCGAGCGCTATCTGGCGGGCGAGACGGTTGCCGGCCTCGATCCGGAGGTGCGCGCCGCGATTGCCCGGAATGGCGTGCGCAATGCCCTGCTGACCTCGGTGGCCCCGACCGGCACGATCTCGCTGTTCGCCGACAATGTCTCTTCCGGGATCGAACCGGTGTTCAGCTTTCGCCATACCCGCAACCTCTTGATGCCCAACGGCACGCGCCGCGAGGAGGAGGTGGCCGATTACGCCTGGCGCCTGTTCCGGCGGCTGAAGGGCGAGAGCGCACCCTTGCCGGATTATTTTGTCGACGCCCAGGTGCTGGGGCCGGACGACCATCTGGTCATGCAGGCAGCGGTGCAGCGGCATGTCGACAGCTCGATCTCGAAGACGATCAACGTGCCGGCCGACATGCCGTTCGAGCGGTTCAAGGATGTCTATCAGCGGGCCTATGCGCTCGGCTGCAAGGGCTGCACGACCTACCGTCCGAACGAGGTCACCGGCGCCGTATTGGCGGCGCAGCCGCGAATGGCGGCGCAGGCCGATGCCGGTCGCCATGCCCCGCAGCAGCCGGAACTGCCGTTGCCGCCGCCGGCACCGGCGGTTTCGCCACGGCCCGCCGATATCTTCGAGGCCGGTGGCGTCATCTATATGACCCAGCCGCTGTCGCGCCCCGAGGCCTTGCCCGGCCAGACCTACAAGCTCAACTGGCCCGATAGCGAACACGCGCTCTACATCACGTTGAACGATATTGTCCAGGATGGCAGGCGGCGGCCGTTCGAGGTGTTCATCAATTCGAAGAACATGGAGCACTACGCCTGGACCGTGGCGCTGACGCGGATGATCAGCGCCGTGTTCCGCCGCGGCGGCGACGTGTCGTTTGTCGTCGAGGAGATGAAGGCGGTATTCGATCCGCGTGGCGGCGCGTGGATGGACGGCAGATACGTGCCTTCGCTGTTGGCGGCGATCGGCGATGTGATCGAGCGCCACATGATCGAGATCGGCTTTTTGCCGGGCGCGGCTACGGACCCGGCGGCGAAGGCAAAGGTGGTGAGCCTGTCCGCGGCCGAGCGCCCGGCCGGTGGCGTGACACAGGCACTGCCGCGGCCGGCGCAATGCCCGAAATGCGGCGAGGCGGCGCTGATCCATCGCGAGGGCTGTGAGGAGTGCCTGCGCTGCGACTACTCGAAATGCGGCTGATGCCTTCGACCGAGCGCGGTGGAGGCACCGTCGGCAAGGTTTCTCTCCCGCTCGAAACGGCCTGGCCATGATCCGCTTTTCCGAGGAGGCGTGGCAGCGCGTCACGGCGCTGCGCAGCGCGATCCACGCGCTGCCGTTCAATGTCGAACTGGCCGCCGGGACGTTGGCGCGCGACCGTTTTCAGCATTACATCACGCAGGACGCGCTCTATCTGAGCGAGTTTTCGCGCGCGCTGGCGATCGCCGCGGCCAAGGCGCCCGACACCGCGACGTTGCAGGTGTTCGCCCAGTCGGCGCTGGGTGCGGTCGCGGTCGAGACCGCGCTGCACGAGCGCTACCTTGCCGAATTCGGGATCGATCCAGCCGGGCTCGCCGCGGCCGAGCCGGCGCCGGATTGCCTTGCCTATACGAGCTTTCTGCTCGCCACCGCGCATCAGCAGCCATCGGAGGTGCTGGTTGCGGCCTTGCTGCCATGCTTCTGGATCTATTGGGATGTCGGCTGCGCGATCGCCGCTGCGAGCGCCCCCGGCAATCCCTATCGCGCGTGGATCGACACCTATGCCGATCCGCAATTCGGCGAGGCGGTCAACCGGGTCATTGCCATCGCCGACCAGGCGGCCGACGCCGCGAGCCCGAGCCTGCGCACACGCATGCTCGCCGCCTTCAGCCGGGCCACGCAATATGAGTGGCTGTTCTGGGACGGCGCTTATCACCGCCGCTCCTGGCCGATCTTCGGCTGAGTGCCGGCTATCGGGTCGCGAAATCGATGCGCGGGTCGATCAGCATATAGGTCAGGTCGCTGACCAGCTTCAGCACCAAGCCGATCAGCGTATAGATGTAGAGCGTGCCGAACATGATCGGGTAGTCGCGGTTGATCGCGGCGTCGAAGCCGAGGAGGCCGAGACCGTCGAGCGAAAAGATCACCTCGATCAGCAGCGACCCGGTAAAGAGAATGCCGACAAACGCCGCCGGAAACCCGGCGACCACCAGCAGCATCGCATTGCGGAACACGTGGCCGTAGAGCACACGGCGCTCGCTCAGCCCCTTGGCGCGCGCGGTCAGCACGTATTGCTTGTTGATCTCATCGAGAAAGCAGTTCTTGGTCAGCATCGTCAGCGTGGCAAAGCCGGAGATCACCAGCGCGGTGATCGGTAATGCTATGTGCCAGAAATAGTCGGCGATGCGCATCGGCCAGGACAGTGCCAGCCAATTGTCGCTGACGAGCCCGCGCAGTGGAAAGATCGACAGATAGCTGCCGCCCGCAAACAACACGATCAGCAATACGGCGAACAGGAAGCTCGGCACCGCGTAGCCGACGATGATCACGGCACTCGTCCACACATCGAAACGGCTGCCGTCGCGCACCGCCTTTCTGATCCCGAGCGGGATCGAGACGAGATAGGTGATCAACGTCGTCCACAGCCCGATCGAGATCGAGACCGGCAATTTCTCCTTGATCAGATCGATCACCTTGCGGCCGCTGAAAAAACTGGTGCCGAGATTAAAGGTCAGATAGTTGCGCATCATCAGCAGGAAACGGGTCAAGGGCGGCTTGTCGAAGCCGTATTGCTTTTCGAGCTCCTTGATCAGCGCCGGGTCGAGGCCGCGCGCCCCGCGATAGCGGGTGTTGATCGCGCTCGACCGATGCATCAACTCGCCGCTGCCGCCGCTGACCCGCTCGGTGGCGCTGACACTCTCTCCTTTCAATCGCGCGATCATCTGCTCGACCGGGCCGCCAGGTGCGGCCTGCACGATGACGAAATTGACCACCATGATCGCGAACAGGGTCGGGATCATCAGCGCCAGCCGCCGGATCACATAAGGGATCATGCTCGCCGCTGCGGCAATGACCGGTCTGAACGTACCGGGTGACGGCTCAATGCTTATCGACCACGCTGCTCTTCTTGGCTTCGACCGATTTCTCGGCCGAGGGATCGACCCACCAGGTGTCGAGCCCCAGCGCATATTTGGGCGAGATCGCCGGGCGGCGGAACTTGTCCCAATAGGCGACCCGGAACGCCGCCAGGTGAAAGTTCGGGATCACGTAATAGCCGTATTGCAGCACCCGATCGAGCGCTCTGGTATGAGCGACCAGGCTTGCCCGGTTTGGCGCGTCGATCAATTCTTCGATCAGCGCATCGACGACTTTGCTCTTGATGCCGAGCACGTTGCGGCTGCCTTGCTCGTCGGCGGCCTTCGAGCCCCAATAATCGCGCTGCTCGTTGCCGGGGGACAGCGATTGGCCGAACAGAACGACGGTCATGTCGTAGTCGAAAGTGTCCATGCGCCGCTCATATTGCGCGGTGTCGACGGTGCGCACCCGCGCGGTGATGCCGATCCGCTTCAGATTCTGCACGAAGGGCAGCACGATGCGTTCGAATTGCGGATTGTCGAGCAGGATCTCGAAGGTAAAGGGCTGTCCGGTCTTCGCGTTGACGAGCTGCTCGTCCTTGAAGGTCCAGCCGGCCGCCATCAGCAGCTTCACCGCCTTTTCGAGCCCGCTGCGGATATTGCCGGAGCCGTCATATTTTGGCGGATCGTATTCAGTCGTAAACACCGCAGCCGGGATCTGGCCCTTGAATTGATCGAGGATTTGCAGCTCCTGGCCTTTCGGTACCCCGGTCGCCGCCAGTTCGGAATTATCGAAATAGCTGCGGGTGCGCTGATAGGCCCCGTAAAACAGGTTCTTGTTCGACCATTCGAAATCGAACGCATAAGCGAGCGCCTCGCGCACCCGCGGGTCCTGAAAGATCGGCCGGCGCAGATTATAGCCGAACCCCTGCATGCCGCTCGGCAATCCGTTCGGGATCTCTACCTTCTTGATCAGCCCGGCGCGCAATGCCGGACAGTCGTAACCGGTCGCCCAATCCTTCGACGAATTCTCCTCGCGTACATCATATTGGCCGGCCTTGAACGCCTCGAGCGCGATCGTCGCATCGCGATAGTAGTCGTAGCGGATCGTGTCGACATTATAGCGGCCCTTGTTGACCGGGAGGTCGGCGGCCCAGTAATCGGCGACCCGGCGATAGGTGATCGAGTGGCCGGGATCGACCGTCGCGATTGTGTAGGGACCGCTGCCGAGCGGCGGGGTCAGCGTCGGTTTTTCGAAGTCGCGGCCCGACCAGTATTTCTTCGAGAGCACCGGCATCTCGCCGAGAATCTGCGGCAGCTCCCGGTTCTTGGCTGATTTGAAATAGAACCGGACGCCGTGATCACCCTCCTGCACCACCTTGGTCACGTCGGCGTAATAGTTGCGGTAGATCGGCAATCCCTTGGTGCGCAAGGTGTCGAAGGTCCAGATCACATCCGCCGGCGTCATCGGCGAGCCGTCGTGAAACCGTGCCGCCTTGCGCAGCGTGTAGAGGACCGACAGCTTGTCGGGAGCGAGATCGATGCTCTTGGCGACGAGCCCGTATTCGCTCGCCGGCTCGTCCTCGGACGAAACCGCGAGCGTATCGAAGATCATGTCGATCCCGGCGGCCGGCACCCCGTTGATGACGAACGGGTTGAGCGTGTCGAAGGTGCCGATCGCCGCCAGCCGCATCGTGCCGCCCTTCGGGGCTTGCGGGTTGGTGTAATCGAAATGGGTGAAGCCGGGGCCATATTTGAGTTCGCCGTAGAGCGACATGCCCTGGCTCGGCGCCGCTGTGGCTCGGCCCGCCGCGAGCAGCAGGATCATCCCGGCCGCGATTGCCGACAGTGCGCGCATGCTTTCTTTTTCCTTCAGGCGGTTCAAGGAGGCCAGGCGGTCCAAGGAGGCCAGGCGGTTCAGGGGGGCGGTTCAGGCGCCGAGTAGAACCCGCGCCGCGCCATAGCTACGGTGGTCGCCGGCGACGAGCACGCGCCCGTCCCCGCCAAGGCCGAGCCTGCCGCCGCGCCAGTCGGTGGCGATCCCGCCGGCACCGGTGACAATCGGGATCATCGCGCAGTAATCATAGGGTTTCAGACTGGCCTCGATGACAAGATCGACAAAACCCGAAGCGAGCAGGCCATAGGCGTAGCAATCGGCACCGAACCGGACCAGCTTCACGGCTCCCGCGACGCGCCCGAACGCCGCCGCGTCGGCGCCATCAAACATGTCGGGGGTGGTGGCGAACAGGGTGGCTCGTTCGAGCCCTGCGCACTCCCGGCAGCGGATCGGCGCACCGTTGAACGTGGTCGGCCGGCCCTTTGCCCCGATCCAGCGCTCGCCCGAGACCGGCTGGTCGATGATCCCGAGGACCGGTTCCCCTGCGTGTAGCAATGCGATCAGCGTGCCGAACAGCGGTACGCCGCTGATGAACGATTTGGTGCCGTCGATCGGGTCCAGCATCCAGACCAGTTCGGCGTCGTCGCGCACCCGGCCGAACTCCTCGCCGACGATTCCGTGCTGTGGAAAGCGGCGCTCGATCAGCCGCCGCATCACCTGTTCCGCGGCGCGATCGGCGACCGTCACCGGGGTCAGGTCGGGTTTGTCGTCTACCGCCAGAGGCTGGCGAAAATAAGGCCGGATCGCCGCTCCGGCGGCGTCCGCCAGCTCGGCCGCGAGCGCCAGAAACGCGTCGAAATCCGCCGCCGCCACGGCCTATTTCAAGGTCTGCAGATAGGCGATGACATCGGCGCGGTTCATCGCCTGCGGAAACCCGACAAAGGTCATCTTGGTGCCCTGCGCGAAATGCTGTGGGCTGTCGAGCCACTCATTCAACAATTCAGGATCCCACTTCTGACCGTGATGTTTGGACAGCGCGGCCGAAAACGCAAAGCCGTTGCGGTCTTCGGCGATCGGCGCGCCGACAACATCCCACAAATTCGGTCCGATCCGGTTCGGCCCGCCTTTGGTGAAGGTATGGCACGCCTGGCAGACGGCGGTCAGCTGCTGGCCCTTTTTCGGGTCGGCCTTGGCCAGCAGCGGCCCGATCGCCGGCAGCTTGGCCGGCGCCGCTGCCTGCTCGGCCGGTGCGGCGGCCGGCTTCTCGACCCCGGCGACGATGTATACCGGCTTTGCCAGCTCCGACGGCCGTACCAGCATGCTCGCCAGGATGCCTGCGACCATGGCGATGATCAGCGCGGTCAGGATCGACCCAATGATCTTGTTCCACTCGAACGACTCCATCGATCCCCCTTCCGTCGCCGAGCTTCGAAGCAGAACCAATTCCTTCCGGCAACTCAAATGAATTATCACGCTTCCGGCAACGACACGGACCGGGCATCTTGTCGCTGCTGGCCGGCAGCAGGATCGCCGCCCGCCGACCCGACCGAGATGTGCCCACCCGGATGCCCGACCCCAGAACCGCGCCATCGCACCCGATCATCCTGATCCCGGCCCGCCTCGCCGCAACGCGGCTGCCAGGCAAGCCGCTTGCCGTGATCGGCGACGCGCCGATGATCGTCCATGTCTGGCGCCGCGCGGTCGCGGCCGATGCGGGGCCGGTCGTCGTCGCCTGTGGCGATCCGGAAATCGCCGCGGCGATCGCAGCCGCAGGTGGCCGCGCAGTGCTGACCGATCCGCGACTGCCGGCCGGCTCCGACCGTGTCCACGCGGCGGTCACGCTATTGGATCCGGGCCGCGCACATGATGCGGTGATCAATGTTCAGGGCGACATGCCCTTTCTCGATCCGGCTGCGATCCGGCTCGCCGTCGCGGGTCTCGCCGATCCCGAAATCGATATCGCGACGCTGGCGGCACCGATCGACGACCCGGCAGCACTCGCCGACGAGAGTGTCAACAAGGTCGTCGCCGGTTTTGCCGATCCCGGGCAGCCGGCCCGCGCGCTCTATTTCAGCAAGGCGGTGGTGCCGTGGGGGGAAGGGCCGCATTACGAGCATGTCGGGATTTACGCTTATCGCCGCGCCGCGCTCGACCGCTTCGCCACATTGCCGCGCGGGGTTCTCGAGCAGCGCGAACACCTCGAACAGCTGCGCGCGCTCGAAGCCGGCATGCGCATCGCGGTCAGCCTGATCGAGAAGTCGCAACTCGGCGTGCAGGTCGATACCGCCGATGATCTCGAACGCGCCCGCCATCTGGTAGAGCAGCGATAGAACGATGGCCGACTTACCGCCCGCCGCCGCCGATCCGGCGCGGATGATCGCGTTCCAGGGCACCTTCGGTGCCTATTCCGACCTCGCCTGCCGACGGGTTTTTCCGGACATGACGACGCTGCCCTGCGCCCAGTTCGAGGACGCCTTTGCGGCGGTGCGCGAAGGCCGGGCACGCCTGGCGATGATCCCGATCGAAAATTCGGTCGCCGGCCGCGTTGCCGACATCCATCATCTGATGCCCGATTCGGGCCTCCACATCATCGCCGAGCATTTCGAGCGGGTGAACCACCACCTGTTGGCGCTGCCCGGTGCCAGCCTTGCAACGATCCGCACCGTCAGGAGCCATGTCCAGGCGCTGTCGCAATGCCGCCGGCTGATCCGCAGCCTCGGCCTCGATCCGGTGGTCGCGGCTGACACCGCCGGGGCTGCGGCCGAGATCGCGGCGCGCGGCGACCACTCCATCGCGGCGATTGCTTCGGAGCTTGCCGGCCGGATCTATGGTCTCGTCTCGCTCAAAGCGAACATCGAGGATGCCGAGCACAACACCACCCGCTTTTTGATCATGTCGCGCGAAGCCGCCCGGCCGGCCCGCGGCACCCCGGCGGTCACGACTTTTCTGTTCCGCGTGCGCAACGTCCCGGCGGCGCTCTACAAGGCGCTCGGCGGCTTCGCCACCAACGGGGTCAACATGACCAAGCTCGAAAGCTACATGGTCGGCGGCGCCTTCGCCGCGACCCAATTCTATGCCGATGTCGAAGCCCATCCCGAGGACCGCCCGCTGGCATTGGCGCTTGAAGAGTTGGCGTTTTTCTCGCGCGAGCTGAAGATCCTGGGAGTCTACCCGGCGCATCCGCTGCGCATCGCCGCCTCGACCATCGTGGAATAGCCGACCGCATCGGTTTACGTCACGGCGTCGGACACGGCCGCGAGAGTTCGCCCTCCCGTCGAGCGCGCGCTGCGCCGGCGGCGATACCCTTCTTCGGCAAATCGGAACCTCGTTTGTACCGCTCCCGTTGGCCCACTCAAGCCTCGCCCGGGCACGCTTCTTTCGGGCAGGTGCTTTAGCAGCCACGGGGATGTTCCGATGTTCTTCCATCGCAAGCAGTTGATGTATGACATCAAGGTTGACGGTGCCGATCCGCGCTTTGCCGAGATGCTGCTCGAGCAATTCGGCGGCGCCACCGGCGAGCTGTCGGCCGCGCTGACCTACTGGACCCAATCATTCCATGTCGAGGACCGGGCGATCCGCGACATGCTGCAGGACATCGCACTCGAAGAGTTCAGCCATCTCGAAATGGTCGGGCGGATGATCGAGCAGCACACCGAAAAAGGTGCCGGTGATGCCAAGGATGCCGCCTATAACAGCACGCTGTTCGCGGTCCGCGGCATGGGGCCGCATCTTGTCGACAGTCGCGGACAGGCCTGGACCAGCGCTTATGTCAACGAAGGCGGCAACGTCGTGCGTGACTTGCGCGCGGACATCGCGGCCGAAGCCGGTGCCCGGCAGACCTACGAGGCTCTGATCAAGCTGTCGGCGGACGAGGGCAGCAAGAAAGCCCTGACGTTTCTGCTGACCCGCGAGATCTCGCACACCGAGATGTTCATGAAGGCGCTCGAATCGCTCGGCAAGCTGAGCGAGCCCAATTTCGGCCATGTCCGGCCCGACGAAACCGTCGATCTCTATTTCAATCTGTCGAAGAATGGCGCCCACGACAACCGCGGCCCGTGGAACCGCGAACCGGCCTTCAAATACGTCGAGGATCCGGAGCCGCGCGGCCGGGCACCGCAGGACGTCAAAAACCCGAGCGACGAGCACCGGCCGGCGCGCGCCGCCGAATAGCTCGCCCGCATCTCCGGGGCCGGTTGCGGCAAGGCGCGCATGGTCTTTCTCGACCCGTCTTCCGCGGATCTGCTGCTGGCCCGCACCCGGAACCTGGTCCGGGGCTTCGGCAGCGGCCGGTCCGCGGCGCTGCGCGCGTTCGCCGGGCCGACCTTTATTGCCGCGGTCGCCTATCTCGATCCCGGCAATTTCGCCACCAACATCAGCGCCGGCGCGACCCATGGCTACCAGCTGCTGTGGGTCGTGCTGCTCGCCAATGCGACGGCGATGCTGTTCCAGGCGCTCGCCGCCAAGCTCGGCATCGTCTCCGGCTGCAGCTTGGCGCGGATGTGCCGCGAGCGGCTGCCGGCGCCGGTGACGCTGACCCTGTGGGCGCTGAGCGAACTCGGCGCAATGGCTACCGACCTTGCCGAACTGCTTGGCGCGGCGATCGGCTGCGCGCTGCTCTGCGGCACGTCGCTGTTCGCCGGGACGGTGCTGGCCGGTGCCGCGAGCTGGGTCATCCTGACGATGCACCGCAGAAGCTTCCGCACCGCCGAGGCGGTCATCGCCGGGCTGATCCTGATCGTCGGCCTGTGCTTTCTGATCGAGACCGGTCTCATTCCGCCCGACTGGCACGCTGTCTTGAAGCACAGCCTGGTGCCGTCGTTTGGCGATGCCGATGGGGTGATGCTGGCCGCCGGGATCGTCGGCGCCACGGTTATGCCGCATGCACTCTTTCTGCATTCGAGCGTCGCCCGCAACCGCGTGCCCGCCGGCAATCCAACGAAGCTGCGGCAGCTGGTCCGCGCCTCCAATATCGATATCGGGCTGACGCTGGGCGTCGTCGGCCTCGTGAACATGGCGATGATGTATCTGGCGGCGGCCACGTTCGGCGCCGCCGGTCACGCGCATCCGGCCGGGATCGACAGCGCCTATCACATGCTGCGACCGCTGTTCGGCGGTGCCGCGGCGGCGATTTTTATCGTGTCGCTGCTCGCCTCCGGCCTGTCGAGCTCGGTCGTCGGCACGATGGCGGGCCAGGTCATCATGCAGGACTTTCTCGACTGGCACATCCCGCTATGGGTGCGGCGGCTGGCAACGATGCTGCCGACGCTGGTCATCGCCGCCATTGTCACCGACGCCACCAAGGTTCTTGTCATCAGCCAGGTGGTGCTGAGCTTTGTGTTGCCGGTGCCGATCATAACGCTGGTCATGTTCACCGGCAGCCGCCGGGTGATGGGAGATCTCGCCAATTCCAGCACCGTCGCGGCACTGGCGATCGCCGCGGCCGCGATCGTCCTCGCGCTCAACCTGCTGCTGCTGGGTACGCTGGGCCAGGGGTGATCGTGAGCCGCCGGTAGATGCCGCGCCAGCGTCACCCGATCGCGGCGAGTTCGCGGGCCAAGCGGATGATCCGCCGGCTGGCGTCTTCAAGGCGCGCATCGGGAGCGGACAATGCGATGCGCAGATGGCCCGCGGCACTCGCGCCAAAGCCGTCGCAGGGCAGGATCGCGACATTCTCGCGCGCCAGCAGCGCCCGCGCGAATTCGGCCGAACCGAGGCCGGTGCCGCGCACATCGAGCAGCACGAACATGCCGCCTTCCGGCGCAATGGCACGGCAGCCCACGGCCGCCGCCAAGCGGCCCGACAACAGCGCTGCCCGCCGGCGATAATCCTCGCGCAGCGCGGCAACCTCGGGAAGCTCGGCGGTGAGCGCTGCCGCGGCACCCTCCTGGATGAAGCCGGGGCTGCCATAGCACATGCACAGCAAGAGATTGAACAGATGCCCCGACAAGGCCGGCGGCCCGATGATCCAGCCAAAGCGGAAGCCCGGCATCGCGTGCGATTTCGACAGGCTCGAGACGATGATGGTCCGTTCCGCCATGTCCGGCAGCGACCATGCGCTGACATGCGGCCGGGCAAAGGCGAGATCCTCATACACCTCGTCCGAGACGAGCCACAAATCGTGCCGCCGGCACAGCGCGGCGATCGCCGCGATTTCGTCGCCGGTAAAGACCGCTCCGGTCGGGTTGTGCGGCGAATTGATCCAGATCACCCGGGTATGCGGGGTCACCGCCGCGCCAATCGCGTCGAGATCGGGATGGAAATTGCGATCGGCACATAGCGGGACGGTCACCATATGCGCCCCGCTCGCCCCGATCACCGCCTCGTAGGTCGCATAGACCGGTTCCGGCACGATGACCTCGTCGCCGGGCCCGGCGAGGCATTGCAACGCGCAATAGAGGCCGCCCTGGGCGCCGGGCGTCAGGGTCACGTTGTCCGCGCTGCAGGGCATGCCGGTGCGCCGGTTGACGCGGGAAGCGATCGCCTCACGCAGGCGCGGATACCCGATGATCGGCGCGTAGCCGGTGCGGCCGCGACGCAGCGCATCGATCGTCGCTTCGATAACGGGTGCGGGTGCGGCCTGATCGGGGTCGCCGACGGTCAGCGAAATCACGTCGTGGCCAAGCTCGCGCCGCCGCGCCGCCTCGCGTGCGATGCTCCAGGCTCCGGCGCCCCTGCCGGCAATGCGGTCGATCAGCGGTGAAAAGCGCATGCCGGCCGTCAATAGCCGACCGCGGCGCCGTCCGGCCGGCGATCGTCATTGGCACCCAACAACCGCCCGTTCGCGATCTCGATCAGTTCGGTCGCTCCCCAGGGATGCTGCGCGACGAGGTCGAAGCCGAGGCGGTCGAGGGCGGTGATGGTCGCCGGCGACAGGCCGGAGCGTTCGTAAAACACGCGGTTCGGCAGCCCTTGGTAATGCAGGCGGGGCGCATTGACCGCTTCCTGCGGGCTCATGCCGTAATCGATCACATTCATGATGGTTTCGAGCACCGTCGTGATGATCCGCGAACCGCCGGGGCTGCCGAGGACGAGAAATACCTTTCCATCCTTCTCGACCAAGCTCGGTGCCATCGACGATAGCGGCCGCTTGCCGGGTGCGATTGCATTGGCCGCACCCTGCACCAGCCCGTACAGGTTCGGCACGCCGGGCTTCGCGGTAAAATCATCCATCTCGTTATTCAGAAAGAACCCGGTGCCGGGTGCCATGACCCCGGCGCCGAAATAGCCGTTGATCGTATAGGTCACCGCGACGGCGTTGCCGGCGGCATCGACGACCGAGTAGCTCGTCGTCTCCGCCTGCTCGCGCGGCGCCGGCGGCAGCGCGGTCGGAGCCGCAACGCCGGCATCGATCGCCGCCCTCACCCCGGCGGCGTAGCCTTTCGATAAGAGCCGGTCGAGCGGGTTTGCGACAAAGGCCGGGTCGCCGAGATCGCTGTTGCGATCGGCATAGGCGCGCCGCATCGCCGCCACCATCAGTTCGACCGAGCGCGCCGAGCGGAAGCCGAGCGCCTTCATGTCCCAGCCTTCGAGAATGTTCAGGATTTCGCAGATCGTCGTCCCGCCCGAACTCGGCGGCGGCGCCGACACGATCGCGTAGCCGCGATAGGAACAGCGCAGCGGCGGACCCTCGGTCACCCGGTAGGCGGCGAAATCCGCTTTGGCGAGGAGACCGCCATGCTGCCGGCTCGCTGCGGCGATCGCGGCCGCGACCGGACCGCGATAGAACGCGTCGGGTCCGGCCTTGGCGATCGCTGCGAGCGTCGCCGCAAGATCCTTTTGCACGAGCCGATCGCCGGGTGCCCACGCGTCGCCGCCGGGGCGCAGGAAAATTCCGGCGGCTGCGCGATCCTCGGCAAAGAGTGCCGATTTGGCGGCGAGCAATGCGGCGTCGCCGGGGCTCAGTACAAAGCCGTAGCGGGCCAAGGCGATCGCCGGCGCCATGACCGCGGCGCGCGGCAGGCTGCCATATTCGGCGAGCGCCCGATCGAGCCCGAGCACGGTTCCGGGCACGCCGATCGCGCGCCAGCCATGGCGGCTCAGCGCGGCGATCGGTTGACCGGCGGCATCGAGATACATGTCGGCACGCGCCGCCGCCGGGGCGGTCTCGCGAAAATCGATAAAGCTTTCGCGGCCGTCGGCGAGGTGCAGGGTCATGAACCCGCCGCCGCCGATATTGCCGCAGCAGGGCTCGACCACGGCAAGCGCATAGCCGACCGCTACCGCGGCGTCGATTGCATTGCCGCCGGCGGCAAGAATCCCGGCGCCGACCGCCGAGGCGATGTGCTGCGAGGTTACGACCATGCCATGCCGGGCCTCGACTGCCTGTAGCGGCGCACCGGCCCGGGCCAGACCGGGAGCCGTGATCAGAAGCACCAGCGCCGCCGCGGCAATGAGACGGCCGATCATCTGCTGCGCGCCGGGGCTGCGAAATCGCAGCCGGCGGCGATGATGACCACCGCCATCGCAAGCTGCCGGCGGTGCTACCCGCCACATCAGGCGTTGCCGCGCCGCTCGCGATAGAGACCGAGCTTCTCCTGCACAGGTCGGTCGGAATAGCTGAACAACACGGCCTCGCTCTCGGCCTGATGGCTGACCGGTGTCCAGCTCGGCACGACGAAAATGTCATGCGGCTCCCAGCGCAACAACTGCTCGCCGACCCGGCTTTCGCCCGAGCCTTCGACCACGACAAACACCGTGCCGTCGGTCGAGCGATAGGGGCGCGTGGCAAAGCCCGCCGGCAAAAGCTGGATAAAGGCGGCGATCGTCGGCATCGCGTAATCGCCGCTCGCCGGGCTGATATAGCGCAGCTTGTGGCCGTGGCATGGATCGGGATCGTCGTTGCGGCTCAGCACTTCGAGCGATTGGCGCGAGCGGTCATAGGGATAGTTGAACACCGGCGATGTCTTGACTGCGGGCCGCCAGTCGACCGGCATCAGATTGTTCGAAAACCGCGCGGTGTTGTCGCCCTCGGGCCGGGTCACCGCCTGCATATCGGCCTCTCCCGGCTCGGCAAAGCTGGCATCGAGCAGCCGCACGATCGGGATGTCGAGACCGTCGAGCCAAACCATCGGCTCCGCGGTTTCGTTGCCGTGGTCGTGCCAGGTCCAGGACGGCGTGATCACGAAATCGCCGGGCCGCATCGCCGTGCGCTCGCCATCGACCGCGGTATAGGCGCCGTTCCCCTCGATGATAAAGCGCAGTGCCGATTGCGTGTGGCGATGCGCCGGCGCCACCTCGCCCGGCAGGATCAGCTGCAAGCCGGCAAAGAGCGAATGGGTGATCGCGGTCTGGCCCTGGAGCCCGGGATTTTCCAGGATCAAGACGCGTCGCGTCGCTTCCTCGGCGCTGATCAGCCCGCCCGCTCGCATCAGATGGGGTCGCACCTCGCGATAATGCCAGATCGCCGGCAGGCACGGGGTCACCGGCTCGGCGGTGACGAGCCCGTGCAGCCGCTCCCACAAGGGTGCGAGGTTGCTGGCGCCGATCTCCGCGTAAAACGCCTCGCGCTCGGCTGTACGGGTTGCTGCCGGCTCGGTTGCCATCTGCCGATCCCTTCTTCGCTGCGAGGACGCAACCTCTTCTGTGACCGGTGTTCGAACCGATCGGCTTACTCGGCGGCCGCGCGCTGCCGCGGTTCGCCCAGCGCGAAGCCGATCCTGCCGAGATCGGCAATCAGCGCTGCCGATTGCGCGCGGTCGAGCGGCACCAGCGGCGGACGCACCGCGGCCCAGCCCGGATCGTCACGGAAATGGGCGACGACCCGCTTCAACGCCGGCACCATCGGATAGGCTTGCATCGTCTTGCGCACCGTCGTGACCGCTTCCTGCAACGCATCGGCCTGTGGTCCCTGCCAATTCTGGTAGAGCTTGGCGATCCCCGGCACGTTGATATTCCCGGTGGCGGTGATGCAGCCCGCACCACCCTTGCGCAAGGCTTCGAGCAGGAACACCTCGGAGCCCGGGAAGACGGCAAACCCCGGATGGCGTTCGAGCAGTGCGGCGGTGTTGCTCCAGTCGCCCGAGCTGTCCTTCAGACCGACGACCGTCTGCGGATAGGCCGTGATCAGACGGCCGACCAGGTCGAGCGAATAGCCGACCACCGCCACCGGCGGGATGTGATAGAGATAGATCCGCAGCGCCGCCGAGCCCGCGTTGTCGATCACGTTCGAAATAAACGCAAAGATGCCGTCATCGCTGACCGGCTTGTAGTAGAAGGGCGGCAGCATCAGCACACCACCGCAGCCGTGCTCGACCGCGTGGCGCACCAGCATCGCGGCGTCGGTGACGGCGCAGGCGCCGGTGCCCGGCATCAGCTTCCCGGCCGGGATCCCGGCTTCGACCAGCCGGTCGAGCAGCACCATGCGCTCGCCGGGCGACATCGAATTGGCTTCGCTGGTGGTACCGAAAATCGCCAGCCCGCCGGCCCCCTGGTTGAGCAGAAACCGGCAATAGGCGGCAAACCGCCCGGCATCGGGCTCGCCGCCCGCGGTGAACGGGGTCAGGACGGGGACGAGCACCCCGTGAAACGGCTGCGCGGTCATGCGGTGGCTCCTTTCGGCCAAGCTTCGCCCATGGGCCGCAATAAGCGCGGCCCGCCAGCCGCCGTCAAGCGGGCAGCGCCCGGCTCGCGGTCGGGTGCGCCGGCCCTGCGCGTGCCGGGTGGGCCGGGCTCAGGCGAGGCGGACGTATTCGTAATCGGGCGGCAGGTTGTCGATGCCGATCTCGGGCGGGGCGAGCCAGCCGGCGATCCTGCCCGGCTCGCTCACCCGCTGCATCAGCGAGCCGACAAAGGCACGGTCCGCGGCGCTCGGCAGCCAGTCATCCTGTCTCGCATGCCAGGTCTCCGAGGCGACCGGGTTGCCGTCGGGGTCGGTCGCGGTGCCGGCCCAGGTACCAACCGCGCGGTGAAAGTGCGGGCTCGGCAGTCGCAGCCGGAACTCCTGTCCGGCTTCGGCGATCAGCCGGTTCCAGCGGCGGACCCCGATCTCGCAATCGGCGATGTAGGCGGCGCGCGTCACCTCGTTCATCGCGTTGCGCAGCGGCACCTGCTCGCGCCCGACGCCGCCGTTGCGATCGGGAATTTGGACGCCAAGAGTCTCGCCCAGCGCCAGGTGATCGGCGAACCGCGCCTCGTCTGGCCGGCCCTTGATCCCGGTCGCGAAATAGATCGCCGCATTCGACGAGATTTCGGCGCCGAACAGGTCGAGCGACGAGGAGAACCAGAAATTGACGTAGCGCTGCAAGGTCGGCAGGTCGATCGCGCCGGCATTGCGGACGCGCGTCGGGTCATCGCCGCCGAGTGCCTGCATCACTTCGAGCGTGCGCCTGATCACGCGGGTGATCCCGCTCGAACCGACAAACATGTGATAGGCCTCTTCGGTCAGCATGAACCGGCAGGTTCGGGACAGCGGATCAAAGGCGCTTTCAGCGAGGCTCTTCAGCTGGAAGCGGCCATCGCGGTCGGTGAAGTAGGTGAACATGAAAAAACTGAGCCAGTCGGCGATCGGCTGGTTGAAGGTCGAGAGGATGCGCGGCTTGTCCGGGTCGCCCGAGTGGCGCGCCAGCAGTTCCTCGGCCTCCTCGCGCCCGTCGCGGCCGAAATAGGCGTGCAGCAGATAGACCATCGCCCACAGGTGACGGCCCTCCTCGACGTTGATCTGAAAGAGGTTGCGCAAATCATAGAGCGACGGGCAGGTCAGACCGAGATGGCGCTGCTGCTCGACCGAGGCGGGCTCGGTATCGCCCTGGGTCACGATCAGCCGGCGCAGATTGGCGCGGTGCTCGCCCGGCACGACCTGCCACACCTTTTCGCCAAGACCATCGCCAAAGCCGATCCGCCGGTCGGGCACCGGGTCGGCGAGAAAGATGCCCCAGCGGTATTCGGGCATGCGCACCCGGCCATATTCCGCCCAGCCGGCGGCATCGGCCGCGGTCGCGGTGCGCAGATAGACCTCGTGACGGTGCGACCCCGAGGGTCCCATCTGGTGCCACCAGTCGAGAAACCGCGGCTGCCAATGAGAGAGAGCCCGCTGCAAGGCGCGATTGTCGGCGAGCCCGACATTGTTCGGGATTTGCGTGTGGTAGTCGATTGCCATCGGCCCTCCCCGCGTCACACCCGCTCCCGGTCGTAGCGCGGTGCCACACCACTGCCGTAGCGTTTTAGCGCGCCGTTGTCGCCGACCGCGTTCGGCCGTGAAAACACCCAGTTCTGCCACGCCGACAACCGGCCGAAAATCTTGGTGGCAAGCGTCTCGGCGCCGGCAAAGCGCAGATTGGCTTCCATCGCGCTGAGCGCATCGGGCGACAGGCTCGCCCGCTCTTCGATCGCGAGGCGGAGCTCGTCATCCCAATCGAGCGCGTCGGGTGTCACGGTGACGAGGCCGTGCGCGAGTGCGGCTGCAGCATCGAGCGGCATTCCGGCGAGCGGCTCGAGCGCCGCCGCCGTCGCCGCATCGTTGAATCGCGTCACCAGGCGGCTGCAGCCGTTGACCATTTCGAGATTGTGGAAGTTGAGCGGCCCGAGTGCGATCTTCGATCCGTCGGCCAGCATGTAGCTGCGGTCGGCGGCAAGCGCCAGTTCGCACAGGCTGCCGGCGAAGCACGACCCCTCGTCGATGACCGCGAACAGACTGCGCGAGGACACATCGAGCCGCTGCAACGTCCGCCGCAACAGGCCGGTCGTCTCGCGCACGAACCAATGGCCGCAATGCGTAGCCATCGCCCGGTCGCAGTCCAGCACCGCTCCAATGTCGCCGTGGGTGCGCAGGATCCAGGTGCCGAGTTCGCTCTCATTGGTCCGCAGCAGCAGCACCGCGTCGTCCAACTCGCGCGCCATCGCGAGCGGCCACCAGCCGGCACCGGCGGCGACGATCGCGGCGAGGTCGGCTGGAGCGGCCTTTGCGGTGGGTGCGTTTACGGAGATCGTCGCGGTCCGCGCGGCGCGGTCGAGCGCCACCTCGACCCAGCGATAATGATAGCCGGACACGTCGATGCGGCGTTCGAGCGGGGTCAGGACGATCCCGTTGGTATCGGCCGGGCGGTCGCTGCGTTCCGACAAGGCCGCGGCGCGGGCGGCCACCGCTGCGTCAAAACGGGCGGGCGGTGCGATGTGGTCGACCAGCCCCCATTTTTTGGCGCGGTCGGCGCGCACGCCCTCGGCGGTCGTGCAGAACAGATCGGCGAGGTCGCGCCGGATGCGGCGCTTGTCGGTGAGCCGGGTCAGCCCGCCGGTGCCGGGCAATACCCCGAGCAGCGCCACCTCGGGTAGGCTCAGCGTGCTCGACCGGTCGTCGACCATGACGATCTCGTCGCAGGCGAGCGCCAGCTCGTAGCCGCCACCGGCGCAGGCGCCGTTGACCGCGGCGAGAAATTTGAGCCCCGAATTGGCACTCGAATCCTCGATTCCGTTGCGCGTCTCATTGGTGAATTTGCAGAAATTGACTTTTTGCGAATGGCTGGCGCGGGCCAGCATGTAGATGTTGGCGCCGGAGCAGAAGACGCGGTCGAGACCGCTCGCCAGCACGACGACCCTGACTTGCGGATGCTCGAAGCGGACCCGGTCGAGCGCATCGGCGAGCTCGATATCGACGCCGAGATCGTAGGAATTGAGCTTGAGCCGATAGTCCGGATCGAGCCCGCCCGCCTCGGCGACATCGAGCGTCAGGGTCGCGATCCCGTCGCGGCAGGCGAGATGCCAGTGCCGATAGCGCGCGGGTTCGGTGTCGAAGGTGATCATCGCCGCTCCACCGGCCATGATCATAGCCCCTGACAGGAGGATATGCTTTCCTTTCCGCGGACCGGCCGCCGATCTTTGGCGCGGGCGCAAGCGGACGGCCGAGAATGATCGCTCCCGGGGAGGATCGCCGATGGACGGCGCCCGGTACAACGCCGCAGCCGATCTGATCGGTCGCAATCTCGCCGCCGGTCGGGCGCGGAAGATCGCAATCATCGATGATCGCGGCAGTTACACCTATGCCGATCTTGCCGAGCGGGCCGGCCGCTGTGCCGCGGCACTCGGCCGGCTCGGGGTGATGCCCGAGCAGCGGGTGCTGCTCTGTCTCCATGACGGCATCGATTTCCCGACCGCCTTTCTCGGCGCGATTGAGGCCGGAATCGTCCCGGTCGCGGTCAACACCCAACTCGGCGCCGACGCGTTCGCCTTCATGCTGGCCGACAGCCGGGCGCGCGCCGTTATCGTCTCGGCGCCGATCCTGCCGGTCATGCAGGCGGCGTTGGCGCGGCTCGCACCGCCCGTGCCCCGGCTGATCGTTTCGGGTGGGCAGACGGAAGCGGACCACAATTTGGCCGCGCTCCTTGCCGCTGCGCCCGCGATGGCCGATCCTGCCGCGACCCATCCCGACGAACCCTGCTTCTGGCTCTATTCCTCGGGCTCGACCGGCCGGCCGAAGGGCACCGTGCACCTGCATGCGAGCCTCGCTGAGACCGCCGAGCGCTACGCCGTCTCGGTGCTCGGCATGGCCGACAGCGATGTCGTGTTCTCGGCCGCGAAGCTGTTCTTCGCCTACGGCCTCGGCAACGCGCTGACCTTTCCGATGGCGGTGGGAGCGACCAGCGTGCTGACCGCCGAGCGCCCATCGCCGGCGGTGGCGGCGGACATGTTGCGCCGGCACCGGCCGACCATCTTCTGCGCGGTGCCCACTCTCTACAACGCGATGCTTGCCGATCCGGGCCTGCCGCTCGCCGAGGAGCTGGCGCTGCGCCGCTGTGTCTCTGCCGGCGAGCCGCTGCCGGCGGAGATCGGCCGGCGCTGGTCGCGGCGGATCGGGGTGGACATCCTCGATGGTCTCGGCTCGACCGAGATGCTGCACATCTTTCTCAGCAACCGGCCGGGCGAGGTGCGCTACGGCACGACCGGCAAGCCGGTTCCGGGCTATGCCGTGCAAATCGTTGATGAGACGGGGCAGGAGGTGCGGCGCGGCGAGATCGGCGACCTCCTGGTGCGCGGCCCGACCGCTGCCGCTCACTACTGGAACAATCGCGAGCGCAGCCGGGCGACGTTTCTCGGTCCGTGGACGCGCACCGGCGACAAATATTTCGAGGATCAGGACGGCTACTTCGTCTATTGTGGGCGCAGCGACGACATGCTGAAGGTCAACGGCATGTATGTCTCGCCGGCCGAGGTCGAGGCGGCACTGATCAGCCACGACGACGTGCTCGAAGCTGCCGTGGTCGGCGCGCCCGATGACGACGGCCTAATCAAGGCCAAGGCGTTTATCGTGGCCAAGCCCGGCATCACCGCGGATGAGTCCCTGGCGCGAGCCCTCGCGGCGCACGCGAAGACCTTGCTGGCGCCGTTCAAATGTCCGCGCTGGATCGTTTTTCTCGATGAGTTGCCAAAGACCGCGACCGGCAAGATCCAGCGCTTCAAGCTGCGCGAAGCCGACGCCGCATCGCAGCCCTCACCTATCGCGATATGCGGTTAAGTTGAAGTGATCTTCCAACTCGTCATGGCTGGGTTTGATCCGGCCATCCATCCGCCATCCATATCGATCCCCGGGACGAGCCTGGGGATGACGAAAGGATAGGGTGGCTCAGCCTAAACGGATCATGCTCTAGCCGAAACCGGCGGGGCCGAGCACTATTTCGATGCCGATCGCAAACAGCGCGACCCCGCCGAGGATTTCGACGACCCGGCCGTAGCGTTCGCCGAGCACGCGGCCGAGCAGGATGCCGAGGGTGGTCATCAGCAGCGTCGCCATGCCGATCGCCAGCGCCGGGGCGAAGATGCCGATCCCAAGCAGCGCCAGGGTGACCCCGACGGCCATCGCATCGATGCTGGTGCCGATCGCGGTGACGACGAGGAGCCGCGCCGAATGCCGCTTTGGCCGCGCTTCCTCGGCGGACCGCCGCAACCCGTCCCAGACCATCTTGGCGCCGATCGCGGCGAGGACGGCGAGGGCCAGCCAGCGATCGACCGCCGCGATATAGGCGCTCGCTGCGGCACCGGCGGCCCAGCCGATGGTCGGCATGATCGCCTCGACCAGGCCGAAGATCAGGCCGCAGCGCAGGGCCTCGGTAAAGGGCGGCCGATCGAGCGCCGAACCCTTGCCGAGGGAGGCGGCAAATGCGTCGGCCGACATGCTGAAGGCGAGAATGACCGTAGCGAGAGAACTCATTTTGGGGGCCGCCGGACGAGAGCAGCACGCGGCCCGGAGCCGGCCGGAACGGCCCCGGAAGCGTACTGGTCTCGCCAAGCAGAAGCCGGGCCGGTGGCCGCCCTTGCGCCGGCCGCCTGAGCCTCTGCCGCCCGTGCCACGCGCCGCAGCGCAAGCCTGTTGACACGGGCCCGCCTCGAAATGGCGGAAGCTACTCCCCAATCCCTGGCGGATTACGACCTGTCGCCGGCGCTGTCAATCATGCAGGTCGACGGGTTCACGGCCAGGCGGTGCGGATCGCGGCCGGGGCGGCATCGAGCTTGAGGATCCCCTCCGGGGTCAGCGTGCCATTCTGCCAGCGAAACACATCGAGGCCGTGGTCGATCATCGATTCGACGAAGATCGTGCCGCCATCCTTGGTAAAGGCGATGCCTTGCGACCAGCGGCCGCCCGGTGCGGAGGCGAGCTTGCGCAGGTTCGCGCCGTCGACCGCAAACAGTACCAGGGTGCCGTGGTCGTGGTATAGCCACGAGCCGGCGGGCTTGGTCGAGCCCTCGATGTCGCCGACCGCGAGATACTTGCCGTCGGGCGAGAATTTGAGCCCTTCCGGGGAGTGACCGACGGCAACGGTCGCGACCGTGCGGAACGGGTGCTGTGTCAGGTCGACCAGGCTCACCGTGTCGATGTCGCCATTGCCGCGCCCCATATTCGAGACCGCCGCCAGGGTGCCGGCGCGGTTGATGTCGAGCGTGTAGGGGCTGAGACCGGTGGTCACCGGGCGCGGGTCGATCGTGACCTTGGTGCCATCGATATGCAGCACGCTGACCAGATTGTCGCCATAGCGGGTCAACAGCGCGGTCTTGCCATCGGGCAGAAACTTGACCGAGCTTGGCATCCCCTTCGGACTGCCGAGATCGAGCTTCCCGGCCGGCTGCAGCCGCTGGTCGGCGATCGTGAAGATCGACACGGTGCCCTCGGCGCGATTGGCGACCAGCGCCAGCTTGCCATCCGGCGAGACCGACACCTCGTTGGCGCCCGCCCCGGCGGTCACCTGCTGCACGATTTTGCGCGGCGAGGCGGTCAGATCAATGACCGAAACACGATTGTCGGGGATGATCTTGTCCGGGTTCTGCGGGTCGATCCGGGTCGCCGAAGTGACGATCGCGTAGCTCTCATCGGGGGCGATCCAGATCGAGGTCGGAGCGCCGACCACGCTCGCCGGCGCGTCGACGGTGGCGATGACCTTGAACGGATAACGCGCAACGTCGATGACCGAGACTGTGTCGGGCGGCGCGTTCTTGGCGGCACCCATGACGCCATTGCGGTTGACGCTGTGGTTGTCGTTGGCGGTGACGACAAGGTCGGCCGAGGCGGAGCCGGCGAGACCGCCAAGGAGTGCTGCGGCGAGCGCGCCGACCGCGGCCCGCCGCAATGGGCGATTCATGGTTTCCTCCCATGGCATCGGCAGAGTGCCGGCCGGCAGCCGGTCGTTATCCGCTCGCCGGCCGGCGGTCGCACCGGGTTAGCCGGCGAAATGGCGCATCAGCCAGGCGAGGGTTTCCTCGGGCGCCTCTTCCGGCACGTAATGGCCGCAGGGCAGGGCGCCGCCATAAGCATCGGTCGCATAATGCCGCTGCCAGACCGACAGCACGTCGCCATGCACGCCCTCGGTATGGCTTCTCGCTCCCCAGATCACCAGCAACGGCAAGGTGATCTTATGCCCGGCTTCGAAATCCGCCTTGTCCATCTCGAAATCGCAGGTGACGCAGGCGCGGTAGTCGGCGCACGATCCCTTGATCGTCTTCCAGTTGAAGCAGCGGATATATTCGGCAAACGCCTCGGGATCGAAAAAGCCGAGACCGATACCGGGCTTCGACAATTTCTTTTCCATGTACCATTGCGCCGGCACCCCGGCCATCATCCGCTCAGGAAAGTCATAGGGCTGCGCCATCAGCGCCCAATGCCAGGAGCGCAACGCCCATTCCTTCGAAGTGTGGGTCCAGATGTGGTGGTTGGGCAGGATGTCGATCAGTGCCGCGCGCTTGACTCGGTCGGGATGGTCGAGGCACATGCGCGCGGTGGTGCGCGCCCCACGATCGTGCCCGGCGACAAAGAACTCGCGATAGCCGAGCTTCTCCATCACCTCGACCTGGTCCTGCGCCATCGCCCGGAACGAGTAGTTGATGTTGTTCTCGCCGGCATCGTCGGGGCCGACACTGTCGCCATAGCCTCTGAGATCGGCACAAACGACATGGAACTGCTGGGCGAGGCGCGGCGCGATCTTGCCCCAAGAGGCATGGGTCAACGGGTTGCCGTGCAGCAACAGCAGTGGCGGGCCGTCGCCGCCGTGGCGCAGATTGATGCGCGCCCCCGAGGTCTCGATCTCGGTCCGGGTGAACCCTTCGAACATGTCTCTTCTCCTTGGCCGGCACAGACAGCGCGCTCAACCTAGCGGCTTCGATCGACAGTTGCGAGGGCGGGCTTTCACGGTTACCCCGACGCGGGTAATATCGGCGTGGCAGACCTGTCGGACGAGGGTGTGGTGGGGGACCGCCGGTTCGTCGTCGAGTTGATCAAGCCGTCGCATTACGATGATAGCGGCTATGTGATCCAGTGGTGGAAATCCTGGATCCCGTCGAACTCGCTGGCCTGTCTTTACGGGCTCGCCGCCGATATCGCCCGCCGCCGCGCGCTCGGTGCCGATGTCGCGCTCGAAATCCATGCCTATGACGAATGCCACACGGTGATCCCGGTCGGCCGCATCATCCGCCGGATCAAGGCGGCCGATGCCGGGCTCGTCTGCCTGGTCGGGGTGCAGTCGAACCAGTTCCCGCGGGCGATCGATCTGGCGGCGCGGTTTCGGGCCGCCGGGGTCGCTGTCGCGATCGGCGGCTTTCACGTCTCCGGCTCAATCGCCATGCTGCCGCAACTGCCGCCCGATCTCGAACGCGCGCGGCAGACCGGAGTGACGCTCTTTGCCGGCGAGGCGGAAGGGCGGCTCGAAAGGCTGTTTGCCGATGCGCTCGCCGGCCGGCTTGAGCCGATCTACAATTTCATGGACGATCTCCCCGCCCTGCAGCAGCAGGTGACGCCGTTTCTGCCGGCGGCGATCACGCGCCGCTACGGCGAAAGCCTCGGCGCCTTTGACGCCGGCCGCGGCTGCCCGTTCCAGTGCAGCTTTTGCACGATCATCAACGTCCAGGGCCGCAAATCCCGCTGGCGCGATGCCGATGATGTCGAGCGCCTGGTGCGTGCCAATCTCGCCCAGGGCGTGTTCCGCTTTTTCATCACCGATGACAATTTCGCGCGCAACCGCAACTGGGAGGCGATTTTCGACCGCCTGATCCGGATGCGTGAAGAGGAAAGTCTCGGCCTGCAATTCATCATCCAGGTCGACACCTTGTGCCACCGCATCCCGAATTTTGTCGAGAAGGCAGCGCGCGCCGGCTGCAAGCGGGTCTTTGTCGGCCTCGAAAACATCAATCCCGACAATCTTCTGTCGGCGAAGAAAAAGCAGAACCGGGTGCATGAATACCGGCAGATGTTTCTCGCCTGGCGGGCGCAGAAGGTGATCACCTATGCCGGCTACATCCTCGGCTTTCCCAGCGACACGCCGGAGCGGATCGCCCAGGACATTGCCACCGTGCAGCAGGAATTACCGGTCGATCTGCTGGAATTTTTCATCCTGACGCCATTGCCGGGCTCGGCCGACCATCAGGCGCTCGATGCGAAGCGGGTGTGGATGGACCCCGATATGAACAAATACGATCTTGAGCACGTCACCACCGGCCATCCGGTCATGACCGCGCAACAATGGCAGGAGGTCTACCGCCAGGCCTGGCATCTCTATTATTCGCCGCAGCACATCGAGACCATATTGCACCGGGCCAAGGCGAGCGGCATCAAGCCGGTCCGGCTCCTCAACCACATCCTGCAATTTTACTTCACCTTCATTCAGGAAAACGTGCATCCGCTGCAGGGCGGTTATTTCCGCCGCAAGGTCCGGACGAGCCGCCGCTCGGAGCTGCCGCGCGAGAACCCGTTATTTTTCTATCCGCGCCGGGTCTACGAGGTGGCCGAGACCCACATCAGGCTCGCTCTCTTTTACCGTCGGCTGCATCGCATCCGCCGCAGGGTCGAGCGCGATCCGCGCCCCTACACCGATCCGGCGTTGATCCCGTTTGCCGAGCCGGTGGCCCAGCCGCGGCGCGACCCGACACGGCCTGTCGCAGTTTCCGACGCCATCGCCTAGCTACCGGCGTTGCCGCATAACTGCAGCGGCAACCTGCCGTCGCTCGGCCCCGTGGCCTGCTGATCAGCCCGAGGCGCCGAATTCGAGGCGCTCGCCGGTCAGGAAGGTCGCATAGAAATAGAGCTCGGCATCAAGTGCGCGCTTGATGTTGCCGGCCCGGCGAAAGCCGTGCTGCTCGCCGTCGAACAACAGATAGAGTGACGGGATCTGCCGCCGGCGCAGGGCTTCGACCATTGCTTCGGCCTGCTCGGGAGGGACCACGCGGTCCTCGGCACCCTGAAAAAACGCGACCGGGACCGACAATAGCTGTGCGCTGTGCACCGGCGAGCGGGCGATGTAGAGGTCGCGACGCCCGGGGTAGGGGCCGATCAGCCCGTCGAGGTAGCGCGATTCGAATTTGTGGGTGTCCTTGGCCAGGGCTTCGAGGTCGCTGACCCCGTAATAGCTGGCCCCGGTCCTGAACTCGTCGCGGAAGGTCAGCACCGCGAGCGTCGTATAGCCGCCGGCACTGCCGCCGCTGATCGCCCAACGCTGCGGGTCGATCCGCCCGGCCCGCGCCAGGTGACGCGCACCATTGACGCAATCGGCGACATCCACGACACCCCATTGGCCTTGCAGCCGCAGCCGGAACTCGCGGCCATAACCGGTGCTGCCGCCGTAATTGACATCGAGCACCGCGAAGCCGCGGCTCGTCCAATATTGCGTGCCCCAGCTCAGTGTGGTCGAGGCGGCGGCGGTCGGGCCGCCATGGCAATGCACGATCAGCGGCGGCAATTGGCCCTTGGGTGCGGCAAACTCGCAATTGCGTGGCGGGTAGAACAAGCCATGGGCTTGCACGCCGTTATCGGTATCGAACGTCACCGGCTCGGGCTCCGACAGATAGCCGCGATAGGCCGCGACGTCCTGCGTCGTCGAGAGCCGCAGTTCGGTGGTGCGACCGGAGGCGAGGTCGAGTTCGACGATTGCCGGCGGGCTCGACGGCGAGCCGCCGCGGAACCAGACCCGCCCGCCGGCGGCGCGCACCGATGAGATGTCCCGGTAGGGTGTGGCGATCTCGCCGGTCTGGAGCGAACCGGGATCGATCGAGCCAAGGCGATTTACACCATTCTGCGTATAGCTGCACACGAGCTGCCGCGCCGAGGCGAAGGCGTAGGCCGACATGCGGAAATTCCACTGCGGGCGGCCGAATTCCGCGGCCAGTGGCCAGACCGGCTCGATCGTGTGAGCACCGGCGCGGTGGAGGTTCCACCAGCGGCCGCCCAGCCCCGGTTGGGAGCGGTCGGAAATGAAATAAAGGACACCGTCCGGCGACCATTCGGGTTGGAAGATCGACTCGTCGCTACCGCCGGCAACCAGCCGCTTGCTGCCGATCGTGCCGTCAGCCGCGAATTCGCCGACCCACAATTCGCAGCCGAGCCACGGCATCAGCGGATGGTCCCATTCGAGCCAGGCGAGCTGCCTGCCATCGGGGCTGAGGCGCGGCGCAGCATAAAAATCCCGGCCGGATTGCAGCATGCGCACCGGGCGCGAGCCGTCGGGCGTGATCTCGACCAGCGTGTTGACCGGCTCGCGGGCACCGGTCGTGTGGTCCTCGCGCACCCAGATCAGCCGCCCGCGAGAGGCGTCGAACACGCCGTCGGCATAGCGCAGCCCGCGCGGCCGGCCGGGCTCCGGGGTGATCGCGATCGGTGCCGCACCGCCTTCCTGGCGGTAGAGACGCTGGTCCGCGTCGTTGCTGAAATAGACGACACCGGCGCTGACCAGATAGCTGCCGCCACCATATTCGTGCACCCGGCTGCGCACATTGAACGCGGGACCGCCGCCTGCGGGCAGCGGTGGGGTCACGTCGACGGTCGTGCCGTCGGCGGCACGGCGCACCAGCACCGAGCGACCGCCTTCCTGCGGGCGCGATTCGAGCCAGTAGATAGCGCCGCCTTCGAGCTGGATCTCGCCGAGCCCGATCGATGAGGCGACGATCAAATCCGAGGTGATCGGCGATGACCAGGAGCCGTAAGGGGCGGTTCGTGCATCGGGCATGACGGTCTCGGCGCAGTATCGGCACAAGCCTGGGCAAAACATCCGTTCGGCCGAAGGGCCGGGACGAAAAGCGACAAGGCTGCGCTTTGCATTCCGGCTCGGCGGAGCCATTCTATCGCATCAGACAGCCTGTCGAGGCGAGACCAATGGCCTTTTCCCTGATCAACGAGACGAGCGGCGCGACATCGATCCTCGCCCTGGCCAAGGAGCGGCTCTCATCATGGCTCGAGGCGGCGCCCGAATACGAACGCAATTGGCTGCGGGCGATCGGCTTTGCGGCGGAGGCGGGCAAGGTGGCACTGGTGCCGGGGGCGACGGGCGGGCTCGCGCGGGTGCTGGTCGGACTCGGCGATGGCGGTGATGCAACAACTTCGATCTGGGCGCTCGCCGGGTTGCCCGAGGCGTTGCCCGAAGGCAACTACCGGCTCGAGACCGCGCCGGACGGGGCCGATCCAAACCAGCTCGCGCTCGGCTGGGCGCTCGGCACCTACGCCTTCGCGCGCTACCATACCAAACCGGCCACGGGTGCGGCACTGGTCTGGCCCGCGGGTACCGATCGCGGCCGGGTCGAGCGCCTCGCCCGCGCGATCTTTCTGGCGCGCGACCTCGTCAACACGCCGGCGGGCGATCTCGGCCCGGAAGAACTGGCGGCGGCCGCGACACGGGTCGCCGAGAGTGCCGGCGCCTGTCATCGCGTCATTGTTGGCGATGAGCTGATTGCCGAGAATTATCCGACGATCCATATGGTCGGCCGCGCCAGCACGCGTGCACCCCGCCTCGTCGATATCGTCTGGGGCGAGCCATCGGCGCCCAAGGTCACGTTGGTCGGCAAGGGCGTGTGTTTCGACAGCGGCGGCCTCGACCTGAAGCCCGCCGCGGGCATGCGGCTGATGAAAAAGGATATGGGCGGCGCCGCGATCATGCTCGGCCTCGCCCAGGCGATCACCGATGCGCGGCTGCCCGTCCGGCTGCGCGTGCTGCTGCCCTGTGTCGAGAATTCGGTCTCGGGGGATGCGATGCGGCCGATGGACGTCGTGCGCACCCGCAAGGGATTGACCGTCGAGATCGGCAACACCGATGCCGAGGGGCGGCTGATCCTGTGCGACGCGCTGGCCGAGGCCGCGACCGAACAGCCGGACTTGCTGATCGACATGGCGACCCTGACCGGAGCGGCGCGGGTGGCGCTCGGCCCCGAACTGCCGGCGCTGTTCTGCAACGACGATCGGCTCGCCGACGGGCTGCTAGACGCGGCCGGC
>DATJTI010000058.1:0-5443 GCA_035503615.1 Allostellaceae bacterium
CCGCTGCTTTCCAGAGCGCCCTTCCGCCCGCGGTCCTTTTGCCTGAGAGTTTCCGGGGCGGTTGCTCCTTCGGCGCCGCCCCCGATCGGATGCGGGGCGCGGCCTCTCCTGCGGGCGTGCGATCAGCCCGCCCTGTCTATCACCGGGAGTGAGCCCTGGCCAGCTGCTTGTGGCAAGGCTGGCGCGCGCCGTCGCATTCTTCTCCCGCGGAGCACCGCGGTCCTGTAGCATCGAGCGTCCCAACGCCCACAAGGGAACGAGCCATGCCCGACCATTACCCGCTGTCCGCCGGCGACCCCGAAAAGCTCGGCTTTGCCGCGCGGCCGCTGCAACATCTCGACCGGCTGATCCGCGAGCATATCGAGGAGGGCCGCTACCCGGGCGCGCAGATCGCGCTGGCGCGGCACGGGCAGCTCGCACTCTATCGCTGCTATGGCGACGCCCGGACCGAGCCCGGCCGGGAGCCGACCCGCGACGACACGCTGTTTCTGCTGTTCAGCCAGACCAAGGTGCTGACCAGTTCGGCGATCTGGGCGCTGGTCGAGGAGGGCCGGCTGTCGTTCATGGACAAGATCGCCGACCACCTGCCGGAATTCGCCCGGCGCGGCAAAAGCGAGATCACGCTGCACCAGGTGATGACCCATCAGGGCGGGTTCCCCTCGGGCGATGTCAGCCAGGCGAGCTGGACCGACCATGCCCGGATGCGCGCCGAAGTGTGCGATTTCTCGCTCGACTGGACGCCCGGGACGCGGCTCCAATACCACCCGCGCGCCGCGCATCTGACCCAGGCAATGGTGATCGAGGCGGTGACCGGCCAGGATTATCGCCACGTGATCCGCGACAAGGTGCTGGCACCACTCGGTCTCGCCGACGACGTCTTTGTCGGTGTGCCGGCGGAGCAGCAGCGCCGCTGTGCCGACACCTACGCTCCCGAGCCGCGCGACAACTCGCCCGAATTCCGTGCCGCCGGGATGCCGAGCGGTGGCGGCTACGCGACCGCCCGCGGCATGGCGGCGTTCTACCAGATGCTCCTAGGCGGCGGCCGGCTCGGCGCGGTGCGGATGTTCTCGCCGCGGCTCGTCGCCTATGTCACGAAAAACCACACCGGCGAGCGCGGCGACGACCAGATGGCCGGGATTCCGATGCATCGCGGGCTCGGACCGCATGTGCGCGGCGATAGCGATCGCATCCGCGGGCTCGGCACGATCGCAGCACCGCAGACCTTTGGTCATGGCGGCGCCGGAACGTCGTATTCCTGGGCCGATCCGACGAGCGGTGTGTCGTTCACCTATCTCACCAATTTCGTCGCCCCCGACCCGTTCCATTCGGCGCGGCTCGACCGGGTGGCGAATCTGGTGCACGCCGCGATCGACTGATCGCCCGGCGGGAGGGAGGCGATGGCGCCGCGGGTCGACCCGGTCCACTCGGACGAGAAGCTGCCGGCGCGGGCCGATGTCGTGATCGTCGGCGGCGGCATCATCGGCACCAGCGCCGCACTGTCGCTGGCGGAAAAAGGTGTGGCGACGCTGTTGTGCGAAAAGGGGCACATCGCCGGCGAGCAATCGAGCCGCAATTGGGGCTGGTGCCGCAAGATGGGACGCGACCCGCGCGAGATCCCGCTGATCATCGAGAGCCTCCACCTGTGGGAGCGCATGAATCAGCGGGTCGAGGCCGAGACCGGGTATCGCCGCTGCGGCATCATGTATCTGGCCGAGAGCCCGGCCGAGCTGACGCAGCTCGAGGGTTGGATCGAGCATGCGCGCCGGTACCAGCTCGACACCCGCATCATCACCCGTGCCGAAGCGGCCGGGCTGATGCCCGGGCTGACCGGGGATTGGGCCGGCGCGCTCTATACGGCGAGCGACGGCAAGGCCGAGCCGCAACTCGCCGCACCGGCGATCGCCGAGATGGCGCGGCGGCGCGGGGCGGCGATCATGACCCGATGTGCGGTGCGCGGCATCGAGACCGCGGGCGGGCGGGTTTCGGGCGTGGTCACCGAGCAGGGGCGGGTCGCCTGCGCCTCGGTGCTGGTTGCGGGCGGTGCCTGGTCTCGGCTCTTTTGCGGCAATCTCGGCATCGAATTGCCGCAATTGAAGGTGCTGGCCTCGGTCATGCGGACCCAGCCGATCGAAGGCGGCCCGGAAATCTCGGCCTCGGGCGGCCTCTTTGGATTCCGCAAGCGGATGGATGGCGGCTACACGGTCGCGACCCTCGGGGTGCGCACGATCGATCTCGTCCCCGACCATCTCCGGCTGCTGCGCGAATACCTGCCGGCGGCACGGCTGCATTGGAAGAAATTGCGCTTCCGCATCGGCCGGCGCTGGGCCGAGGAATGGCGGACCAGGCGGCGCTGGGACCTCGACGAGACGACGCCGTTCGAGGCGGTGCGCACCCTCGACCCCGAACCCGACCCCTATGTGCTCGACCGCGCCCAGACGTCGGTCGCCGCGGCGTTCCCGCAATTCCGCGGGATGACCGTCGCGGAGAGCTGGGGCGGCATGATCGACGTGATGCCGGACGCGATCCCGGTCATCTCCCCGGTCGATCGCATCCCCGGCCTCTATATCGCCACCGGCTGTTCCGGCCACGGCTTCGGCATCGGTCCCGGTGCCGGCGCGCTGGCAGCCGATCTCGTCGCCGGCGATCCGACCCTGGTCGATCCGGCGCCGTTCCGCCTGACGCGGTTCACCGACGGCTCGAACCCGCGCCCCGACCCGCTCGCCAGCTGACCCGCGCGGGGGAAACCTGGAAGGGGAGGGTGCTCCCGGGCTCAGCTTGCGCCAAGGATGGTCCCTGCGGCGATGCCGGCTTCGCTCGCGGCGATCTTGGCGCCGTCGCCGAGCCGCACCCGAGACACCTCGACACAGCCGCCTTGCGCCAGGATGCGCAGCCCTTCGGGGCCGGAAGAGACGATTTCGCCGAGCTTTTTGCCGCGCACCGCGCCAAAGGTCGCGGCCGGGATTTTCTTTGCATCGAACAGATAGAGCTTCTGCTCGCCATGCATGGTCCACGCCCCCGGCGCCGGGTTGCAGCCGCGGATCAGGTCGTAGATGAAATCGATGTGGCTCGCCCAGCTGATCTTTGACTCGGCGTCGCGCACCCAGCCCTCATAGGTCGCGCGGCTTTCATCCTGCGTCGTCTCGACCGCCCGGCCCTTGACGACGAGATCGGCAGCCTCGACCAGCGCCTCGACGCCGAGCGGGAAAATCTTGTCGAAATAGAGCGAGCCGGCGGTGTCGTCGGGGCCGATCGGCACATGCTTCTGCAGGATCACCGGACCCTCGTCGAGACCGGGAGTCGGGCGGAAGATCGACAGCCCGGTCTCGCTGCGGCCGCGAATGATCGCCCACGGGATCGAGGACGGCCCGCGATGCAGCGGCAACAGCGACGGGTGGAACTGGATCATCCCGTGCTTTGGGATTGCGCAGAATTCGGGTGGGGCAAAGATCAACACATAGGCCATGACGCCGAGATCGGCATTGAGCTCGGCCAATGCCGCTTTGGCCTCGTCGGTCGAATAGCGGGGGAAGCGGTGGACCGGGAGCCCGCGCTCCTCGGCGGCGGCGACCAGAGGGTCGGGCCGCGCGCCCGGCCGATCGGGTGCCGCGAACACCCCGGCGACCTCGTCGCCACGGGCGATAAAGGCCTCGAGCACGGCCTTGCCAAAGGCCTGCTGGCCGACGATGACGATGCGCATCTCTTTTCCTCCGACAGTGACCGTCCGATGGCGCCGGCGCCGCGGCCGCGCGGGCCCGCCATCATCGCTGCCGCAGAGTTTCACGCCGCCCCGTTCGCAAGCAAGCCCGTCCGCAAGCAAGCCCGTCCGCAAGCAAGCCCGTCCGTGCCGCGGACCAGCTGCGCTAGCCCGGCTACTCGGCGGCGCGTTTGGGTGCGGCGTCGGCGAAGGACGGCATGATCTCGCGGGCGAAACGGCGCAGGCTCAGCCGGCCGCGCATGCCGCCCCCGGACCCGCCGCCATTCACCAGCACGTAGCCACAACCGGCGGCGCGCAATTCTTCTAGGCGCCGGGCGATGTGATCGGGGGCGCCGTACATGGCACTCGCCTCGTTGACTGCTTGCGGGTCGCCGGTTGCGCGGTCCGGGCCGCCATGAACGGTACCGTCCGGCGTCGTTGCGAGCTTCAATTGCCGCACCCTGTTGGCGAGCCGGCGCTGCATCGCGTCTTCGCGCTCGGCGGCGGTGTCGCAGACAAAAAAAGCGCGGGTCACCGCGACCTGCATCGGATCGAAGACACGGCCTTGCGCCTCGACCTCGGCTTGGTAGATCGCGATGTTGGCGGCGACATCGGCGGGCGAGGCGTATTGCCCGAGCAAGAGATTGTAGCCCTGCGCCGCGACCCGGCGGATCGAGCGCTCGCTGCCGGCCCCCATCCAGATCGGCGGGTGCGGCTGCTGCGCGGTCGGCGGCTCGACGACGATCTTGTCGAACTGCCAGTACTTGCCATGATGCGAAAACGGCTCATCGGCGGTCCACGCCTTGACGATCACCCCGAGAGCTTCGTCAAAGCGCGCATCAGCCTCTGCCATCGGCGTGCAGAAGCCCCTGAACTCGTTGTAGCGGTAGCCCTTGCCGATGCCGAAATCGAGCCTGCCGCCGGAGAGCAGGTCGAGCGTCGCCGCCTGCTCGGCCAAGAGCACCGGGTTGTGCCACGGCAACACCATGACCGCGGTGCCGAGCCGCAGCTGCCGGGTGCGCGCGCCGAGCCAGGTCAGGAGATTGATCGTCGCCGAAACCTGACCGTAGCCGGTGAAGTGATGTTCAACAACAAAGGTCGAGTGAAAGCCCAGTGCCTCGGCCTCGATGTTGTATTCGATAAAGTCACGGAATCCCTCGGCGCTATCAAATTCCGGACCGCCCCGCCTCGCCGCCGCACTGCCGAACAAGCCGAATTGCATGACGCCGTCCTCTGCTGTCCGTCGGCGAAGTTAGCGCAGCGGGCGCAATGTTCAAAATGCCGCTTCCCGATCGCCGGCATATCAATCCGGCATGTGAGGAGCGTGGTCGCGATTTTGACCAAGCGGCAGCTCAGCGCCAAGGCGGGTGTGAGAATCAGGAAACGCCGTCGTGCGGGACTAGGCCCCAGAGCGGGACCAAGCCCAAGAGAAGCAGCGCTGCCGACCTTCAGCGCCGCTTGCCGGAAACCAATAAGTTGGAATACCCTGTTTTATAAGAAGCGACGATTTGGCAATGCGTTTCGTTGCTAACGGAGGGAGGAAATGGGAACATCTTCGCGAGTGTCCTGCGTCAATTATCTCTCTAAGATAGTATATTGCGTAGGGGCGATACTCCTCGCATTTGCGCCGCCGGCCGCGCGAGCCGCCGGAGGTGCGGAAAGTTACGACTTCCAGATATGCCACGGATATTTCGCGCTCTGCGCCGCTTCGACCTGCAAGCCGACCGGCGGGCAGATCACGGTCAGGAC
>DATJTI010000059.1:0-5318 GCA_035503615.1 Allostellaceae bacterium
AGCGCCTGCAGATCGTACTGGGTTTTGAGGAAATTGAAGCGGATCGCCGGCGAGGCGAGCGGATCGGCAGATTTGATGCGGACCTCGCCGCGCGCATCGGGACGCAGATGCACGGCACTGATGCTGAAACCCGGGAACGGATGCGGAAACGCTCCCTTGCGGGTGCGCTCGGCAAAGCTCCACAGGCTGAAATTGAGCTGGATGTCGGGCCGCTCGAGACGGCGGTCGCTGCGTGCGAAACCGCCGGCGCAGATGCCGTTGGTCGCCAATGGCCCGGATTTGAACAGCATGTATTGCAGCCCCGCCGCCATCTTGCGCAGCGGGTGGTTGGCGACATCGTTCAAGGTGATCGGCTTGGTGCAGCGAAAGGCGAGGCGGACATAGAAATGGTCCTGCAGATTGGCGCCGACCGCCGGCATGTCGCGAATGACCGGGATGCCGTGGCTCTGCAGCAGCTGGCCGGGGCCGAGCCCTGACAATTGCAACAGTTGCGGCGAGTTGTAGACGCCGCCGCAAACGATGACCTCGCGCTCTGCCCGTGCCGTCTGGTGCGCGCCGTTGCTCAGATACTCGATGCCGGTTGCCCGACCGTTCTCGATCAGCACGCGGGTCGCCAGCGCGTTGGTCGCCACCCGCAGATTCTGCCGATTGCGTGCCGGACGCAGATAGGCGGCGGCGGTGCTCCAGCGCCGGCGCCCCTTGGTCGTGCTCTGGAATGGCCCGGCACCCTCCTGCTCACCGTTGTTGAAATCATTGTTGGCCGGCAGCCCGGCCTCGATCGCGGCGGCGATCCAATGCTCGGCAAGCTCGTAGCGTGCCGGCTGGTCGGACACCCGCAACGGACCGCCGACGCCGTGAAACGCATCGGGCCCGCGCTCCTGGTCTTCCGCCTTCTTGAAATACGGCAGCACGCTGTCCCAATCCCAGCCGGTGCAGCCGCGCTGGCGCCACTCGTCGTAATCGGCCGGATTGCCGCGCATATAGACCATGCCGTTGATCGAGCTGGTGCCGCCCAGCACCTTGCCGCGCGGTTGGTACAGCGAGCGGCCTTCGAGCTCGGGCTCCGGCTCGCTCTCATACATCCAGTTGACCCGTGGATTGCTGAACAGCCGGCCATAGCCCATCGGCACATGGATCCAGGCATAGCGGTCCTCGCCGCCCGCTTCGAGCAGCAGCACGCGGTAGCGCCCGGTTTCGCTGAGCCGCGCAGCGACGGCGCAGCCGGCGGAGCCAGCCCCGGTGACGATAAAATCGTAGGTGGTTTCGTCGGTCGCCATCCTTCCCTCGTCTTCTTGATTATTGCGATTATTGCGCATGCGCCAGCGGCGGCGCGAATTCGCCAACCGGTTCGCCCGCCGCGGGGAACAGCAGCTCCTCATAGACCGCGATGGTCCGTGCGCACATCGCCCGCGTCGTGAATTGGGCAGCGATATGGGCGCGCGCGCGTCGCGCCAGCACGGACCGCTCCGCTGCGTCGCAAGCCAGTGCCGCGCCGATCGCCGCCGCCAGTGCCGACGGGTCGCGCGGCGGCACCAGCCAGCCCGTCTCGCCCGGCAGGATCGTCTCGCGGGCGCCGCCATGATCGGTTGCGACGACCGGCCGGCCCATCGCCTGCGCCTCTACGATAACCCGGCCAAATCCTTCCGGATCGGTCGAGGCGGACACGACGACATCGGCCAGCATGTACGCCGCGGGCATGTCGGCGCAGTGCTCGACGATGCGAAACAGCCCGGCGAGCCCGGACCGCGCGATCGCCGCTTCGAGCTCGCGGCGGAAGCCGTGATGCTGGTCGGCGCCGACCAGAATGCAGCAGAGGTCGCGCCGGCCGAGTGCCGCGATCGCGCCGATCAGGTCGAGCCCGCCCTTCCACCGGGTCAGCCGTGCCGGCAGCATAACCGTCGGCATGCCATCGGGCAGGCGCCACTGCCGGGCGAGTGTCGCGATGCGCTCGCCGCCGACCCGGCGCGGATCGAAGATCGCGAGATCGACGCCGCGCGGAATCGTGCGCAGCCGGTCGCTGCCGACGCCATAGACCGCCGCCGCGTGATCGGCCACAAAGTCGGAAATCGCGATGACCCGTTCACCCCGGGCCATGACCGAGTTGTAGCGCCGCTTCAGCGCCGACCCGGCGCCATAGGCCAGGTCCTGACCGTAAGCATTGTGAAAGGTGGTGACAAAATGCCGCCCGGTCGCCTTCGCTGCCGACCAGGCGCTCCATGCCGGAGCGCGGCTGCGGGCATGGACGATGTCGATGTCGAGCTCGCGGATCGCCCGGGCCAGCGCCGCGCCGTTGCGGCGCATGACGAGCGGGTTTTTCGAGGCGAGCGGCAGCGTCAGATGGGTGGCGCCGGCGCGCGCGATGTCGCGTTCAAGCGGGCCGCCGGACGAGGCGACAACGGCGTTCCATCCAGCCGCAGTCAGCGCCGCCGCCAGCTCGACCGTGCCGCGCTCGGCCCCGCCCGAACCGAGAGCGGGCAAGACCTGCAAAACTGCGGGCGGGCGACCTTCGCCAGGCTGATCTTCTGAGCAAGCCAGCATGGTGCTATCGTCGCCGCCCGTTCCGCTTGCCGCAAGGCTGCAATGATTCCGCCCGAATTCCTGCCTCGTTCCGACGGCCACAAGATCGCCTACCACCGCGTGCCCGGTGCCGCGCCGGGAATCGTCTTTCTCGAAGGCTCGCGCTCCAACATGGGCGGCAACAAGGCGCTCTACCTCGACGAGTACTGCCGACACCGCGGCCGGGCCTACGTGCGGTTCGACTATTTCGGCCACGGCCAATCGAGCGGCGAGTTCGGCGACGGTACGATCGGTCGCTGGACCGAGGATGCGATCGCGATCATCGACCAACTGAGCGAGGGCCCGCAAATCCTGGTCGGGTCGAGCATGGGCGGCTGGATCATGCTGCTCGCCGCACTCGCCCGGGTCTCGCGAGTGGCGGCACTGGTCGGCATTGCGGCCGCCCCCGACGCGACCGAGGATCTGTTATGGCCGCGGCTTGATCCGGCGCAGCGCGAGGAACTGCTGAGGGCGGGCGCGGTGACGCTGCCGTCCGAATACGACCCGGCTGGCTATACCTATCGCCGCAGCTATTTCGAGGATGGGAGGCGGTATCTCGTCTTGCGCGGCGAGGTGGCACTCGACTGCCCGGTGCGCCTGTTGCACGGGACCGGCGATGCGTCGGTGCCGTGGCAGCACAGTTTGCGCCTCGCCGAGCGGCTGCGCAGCCGCGATGTGACGGTGACACTCGTCAAGAATGGCGATCACCGGCTGTCGACCGCCGCCGACCTCGCGCGTCTCGCCCGCATTCTCGATGAGCTCGCCGCATGACCCGATCGGGAAAGCGCGGCGGGCCATTCCCACCCCTCATCGTATCGGCCGCGAGCGTGCCCTAATCGCCGCTGCGCAGAACGCGGCGGGCGATCGACCAGCGATGCACTTCGCTGGGGCCGTCATAGATGCGGAACGGGCGCACCTCGCGCCACAAGCGGGCGACGATCGTGTCGTCGGTGATGCCGAGCCCGCCGAGGATCTGCATGCTGCGATCTACGACCCGCCCGATCGCCTCCGAGCAGATCACCTTGGCCATGCTCGATTCATGGCCGGCGCGCTGCCCTTCGTCGAGCAGCCAGGCAGTGTGCCAGATCACCAGCCGGCAGGTATGCAAATCCATCTCGTTGTCAGCGATCATGAAGCCGACCCCCTCGTGCTCGCCCAACGGCCGGCCAAACGCGGTGCGGCGGCGCGCGTAATCGAGGGCGGTGTCGTGGGCGCGCCGTGCCGCGCCGAGCCAGCGCATGCAATGGGTCAGCCGCGCCGGGGCGAGCCGGACCTGGGCGTAGCGGAAGCCTTCGCCAATCCGGCCGAGCACGGCACTCTCCGGCACCCGCAGCCCGTCGAGGCGGACCACCGCATGGCCGCCCGACATGTACCGGTCGAGCGTGTCGAGCACCCGCTCGACAACGATCCCCGGGGCGGACATTGGTGCCAGAAACATCGTCGCCCCCGCCGGCCCGCCGCAATCAGTATCGGTTTTCGCCATGATGATTGCGAATTCCGCACCAACAGCACCGGTGATCAGCCATTTCTCGCCATCGATGACAAAGTCGCCGCGATTGCCGTCCGGCGCCCGCCGCGCCGTGGTGCGCAGCATCGACGGGTCCGATCCGGCGCCCGGCGCAGGCTCGGTCATCATAAAGCACGACCGTATCTCACCCGCCGCCAACGGTTTGAGCCAACGTTCCTTCTGCTGCCCGTCGGCGACGCGTTCGATGAGGTGCATGTTGCCTTCATCGGGCGCAAAGCAGTTGAGTGCCACCGGGCCGAGCGGCGAATAGCCGGCCGCCTCGAACACCACCGCCCGGCCGCGATGGTCGAGCCCGAGCCCACCCCATTCGCGCCCGACATGCGGCGAGAGCAGCCCGGCCGCGCGCCCCAACGCCACCAACTCGCGCCGCAAATCCGGGGCAGGACCGTGCGCCGTCTGCCGTGGATCGCCTTCGAACGGAATGACCCGCTCCCGGACAAAACGTTCGGTGCGCTCCTTCAGCGCAGCGAGATCGTCGGATAGCGAAAATTCCATCGCCTGCTCCATCCTACCCCGACCACCGATTTCGCCCCGCATCGCCCTGACAAATCGGGCGGTGCAAGCCGATCGTCTTTGCGGATATCATATTTCTAAATTGACAAATAGCGCAAGCCGTGCGATAAACTGCGCCCTGAAGCATCTGCAACAGGGCCGCGACCGGTGGCAATTCGCACCTCGCAATCCGCCCGCCGGGCGACGCAGCTCAGCGCAAGATTGTTCAGCTCACCTCGAGAGGACACGGTTGTGCGGCAGCGTGATGATCCCCAGGCTTGCATCCGCGCCGGGTTGCGCCGGCGCCGCCGCACACTCGGTCTGACCCAGGAGGGCGCCGCTCGGCTCCTCGGCATGAAGCGGCTCTCCTATCATCGGATCGAGACCGGTGCGCGGCGCATTCGCTTTGCCGATCTGGCGGCACTGTGCGAGCTCTACCAGTGCGATCCCGTCGAATTGCTGCAGGACAGCCGGCTCGCCGCCGCCTATGCGCATGCCGCCGGCACGATCGCGGACCGATAGGCGGCGGTTCCCATCAACTTCCGGCAGCGGTCGCGGCAACACCGCAACGAGAGCCGCGCCTCAGAGGCAGCCGCGGACCACGCCGGCGCGCGCCGTCGCGGCGCTCATCATAAACCCTAGATCATTGCCGGCGATCACCAGCCGCACCCCCATGCCGATATAGCGGCGCAACAGCGCGTCGTCGTAGATCCCGCCGATGCCGGCGTATTTGCCATGCGCC
>DATJTI010000060.1:0-96310 GCA_035503615.1 Allostellaceae bacterium
CCCCCGCCGCCGAAAGCCATGCCAACCGCTCATCGCTGTCGAAAAATCCCGGCTGTCCCGCCATCGCCGATCCCCCGTGCCCCCCGACCGCACGGAATCAGCGATCAGCCACGATTGCCACCGGTTTTTCGAGGTGTCCAATCGTCATGGCCGGGCTTGACCCGGCCATCCACGTGGAGCAGCGCCGTCCCGGTTTTCGTGGATGCCCGGATCAAGTCCGGGCATGACGACAAAGTGGCTGGCGTCGCAACGTCCAAGTGGGTCGGGATAGTCATGCCGCCGTCTTCCGGCCCGTGCCCTTGCGAGGCTTCTCCTTGTTGCGGACCATCTTGGCGTACATCTCGAACAGCTTTTCCAGCCGCTCGGTGTCGTTGCGGAAGCGGCGGCCGATATAGATGCGCTCCAGCACCTCGTCGTTGCGCTCGTGCGCCTCGCGGAGGTCGGCCGGCATCTTGTCGGGGTCGTAAAGCTCGGCGATCGTCGCCGGGAAGTGCGTCTCGCGCGCGAGCAGGATGTCCTGGGCGCAACGGGTCAGGTCGGCCTTGTGATTGTCGGTAAGCGTGGGGACCGGGAAGGTGTTCCAGCCGAGGGTGTTCGAGTAGCGAATGCGCGTCTCAAGCTTTCCGCATACGGTGATCGTCCAAACGAGGTGAAGCCGCGATGTGGCGATCGCCAAACATGAGAGTTCGGTGTCGTACAGTGCGAAGGCGGTATTCGGGAAAACAACATCGGCACATTCAAGTGTCACCGGTAGGTGCGGTCTCGACTCGGAAGAGACATTCGGAATGGCTATCGTCCACTCTTTGCATGTGTGCATTTCTCGAAACTGATGAGGCCGTTCAGCCATCTTAATAGCGGCCGCATCTGGCGAGGCCAGGCGACTTTCCCGAACTGCCTCAATCCTTTGCCTTACGTCATCAATCAACGCATCTTCTGGAATGTCCGGCTGTGGGAACCAGAGGCACCACCTCTGTGTACCCCTTACTAGTTCGGCCCCTCCCTTAAACGTCCTGACGCAGTTTCGAGGCAGCCCGCCTTCTGCTAACTTCGCTCGACCCATCTCGTCGAGCAGCAACCCATCGGACAAGCCATAGTAGTTGCCTTTGAGCATCTGGGGAAGAGAAGACAGTGGCCGGGCAGACCGCTCCACGAATACATTCTTTCCCGGAACAAGATATGGATTGATTTGTGCGACTTCCTGCTTGATGTCTTCCTCGAAGAGGTAACAAGCACCTTGGGTAGCGCGCGAGCATCCAATCACGACAACCGTGACAGTTGCATTCTCGCTAGCCAAATTTCTCCAGCGGAAGGATCGGATCGCAAAATCGATTCGCGATCCGTCTGCCAGGAATGGCTTCCAAAAATAAGATATATTTTGACCTTGGGAAATGGAATTTGTGCTTACAAATGCGAATTTTGTTAGGGTTTCTAAGCTGTACCTCGCAGCCTTCCAAAACCATCCACATATATAGTCGAAAGATTTCCAATTCAGATTTGTGCTCAAGAAGGACTGCCGAATGTCGTCTTTCTGGTCCTTCGTTTGGTCTGCGTTACCCTTATACGGCGGGTTCCCACAGATATACGTCTCCCCTCCCGCGTTCTCGAAATCGATCTGCGGCTGATCGAGCGGGGTGGGAAACAGGTCGTCGGCGTGGTGCTTGACGCCGGTTCCGGTCGGCGGGCAGATGCTGAGCCAATCGAGCCGCAGCGCGTTGCCGCAGGTGATCCAGTTCTCGGCGTCGAGCGGCAGGAACTCGGCCAGCGCGTCCTTCTGGCCGCGATAAAGCACATCGCACTGGAACTCGGCGATGATCAGCGCGAGGCGCGCGATCTCGGCCGGGAAGTCGCGCAATTCGATGCCGCGGAAGTTCGTCCGCGGAATCTCGGATTTGCGCCCGTTCTCTCGCCGCCTTTTGTTGATCTCGGCCTCGATAGCCCGCATTTCCTTGTAGGCGATGACCAGGAAATTGCCGGAGCCGCAGGCCGGATCGAACACGCGGATGCGCGCCAGCCGCCGGCGCAGGTTCAGCAGCATGCGCGGGTTGTCGCCCGTCTCGTCGAGCCGCGCCCGCAGCTCGTCGAGAAACAGCGGGTTCAGCACCTTCAGGATGTTCGGCACGCTGGTGTAGTGCAGGCCGAGCGCGCCGCGCTCCTCGTCTTCCGCGACGGCCTGGATCATCGACCCGAAGATGTCCGGGTTGATCTTCGTCCAGTCGAGATTGCCGATATGGAGGAGATAGGAGCGCGCGATCCGGCTGAAGCGCGGCACGTCCAGGCTGCCCGAGAAAAGACCGCCATTCACGTAAGGAAACACGTCGGCCCAAGGACGCAGTTTCGCGGCGCCGCGATCCTTGATCGGCGTGTTCATCGCCCGGAACAGAGTGCCGATCACCTCATGGGTGTTGGACGAGTCACGCGCGCTCATCTGCTCGATCGTGGCGGTGAACAGGCCGGTGCCGTTGAAGATGTCGGTGTCCTCGGCGAAGAAGCAGAAGATCAGCCGCGCCATGAAATGGTTCATGTCGTGGCGGCGATTCACCGTTCCCCATTCGGGATTGTCCTTCAGCAGCTCGACATAGAGCCGGTTCAGCCGGCTGGTGGCCCGGATGTCGAAGGCGTTTTCGCTGATCTGTCGGACGGTCGTGATGCCTGCCAGCGGCAGGAAGAAGCCGAAACGGTTCGGGAAATCGGTATAGGCGCAGGCGATCGGCGGCGCGTCGGAAACGAGGTCTTCGGCCTCGAGCCATTCGCCGTCCGTCGCCAGGATGAATTTCGCCTTGGCCCTGGCCGTCGCCGGACTCGCCTTCAGCGCCGCGAGCGTCTTCGTCACCTCGGCTGGTGCGGCGACGGCGATGTGGATGTTGTTGGTCTGAAGGACGCCGCCCAAATCGGAGCGGTTCGATTCGCCTTTGCGCAGACGCCGCAGCGTCGTTTCCTTGTTGCCGAAGGCTTGCAGAAAAGCGAACGGAAACTCACCGGCGTCGAACGGCTGCGCGGCGAGCGCCGATATCGCCTCCTCGATCTCAACGGCGTTCATACGTATCTCGGACAGCCGCCGAGGGCCGTCAATACGCTGACGCCATTACGCCGAAAGGCAAACTCCACGGCGAGGCTGCAAGCCTCCGGCCCGCCGCGATCTCCGAGAATCGGATATCTGCACCCTCGGCATCGACGCCGACAACACGAGCCGTAGCGGTCCGACGCCAGCAGATGCGCCCCCATGCTCGAGACGGGAACCTTCTCGGAGGGATACCATACCGCCATGAGCGCATGCGTCTTGCCTCCTCCGAAACCGGTCGATAGCCGGAAAAACCGACCCGCCTCGGCCGGATGCGGGAGTGGAGCGAAAACCCGCCGGCATAGGCTGCGGAGGGCATCCTTCGGGAAGGTGTTACGAAAGAACAGGCCAGGCTCGCAATAAACCGCCTGCGCCTCGTCGCGGATCAATCGACCGAAATTGGCCGCGAACAGCGCATCGTTCAATTCGCCTTTGAGCACCTCGCTTCGCGGTGTGCATTCGGTCTTATGAGCCATGGCGACCCGTCCCCCTTCACAGGTTGGCGTATTCTTATCCCCATCGGTTGACGAGTCGTATCGACGATTTTTGCCGAGAGATCGAGAGTACCTTGGCCCGTAGCGCGGCGCGGTGCTGTACGAAAGTAGCAGCGTTAAATAACGGATCGGGGACGGCTCCTGGTATCAGGTTTCTTCCGCATTGGTGGTAACATTGCGCCATGTCAGATGCGTTGAGCACAGCAAAGCGTGAGCGGCTTGGGCATATGCCTGCCAGTCTTGCGCCCTATGCTTTCAAGCCCGGATTGTCGGGCAATCCCGGCGGCAAGGGCGGCGCTTTCTACGAGGCGCAGAAAATTTGCCGCGATGCATCGCCGCAAGCGGCCCGCGTGCTCATCGAGCTGCTGGGCTCGCCCGATGACCGAGTGCGATTGATGGCGGCGCGAGAGATCAGCGAAAGGGCGTGGGGCCGGCCAAAGGATTACGACCCGGCACGCGACGTTCCCGAGCGCCGGGCATTCGATCCGCGGCAATACTCGGCGCAAGAGCTGGTGCTGATCGAGCAGGCGTTGCTGCTGATGGTGCGGCCTAAGAGGGCGGTGCCGGACGAGCCGGAAATCATCGCCCCAACTGGCGCGGGCGACGATGTTTAAGCATTTCGCAATACGTCTTGTGCAACAGTCCACGCTACTTAAGGCGTGAAAATCGGGCCTGGGGCAACTGCTCCGACAAGCCATGCGCGCGAACGCGAGCAGCAGCAGGCGTGGGTCTGGGATCTATGGTTCGATTGCCTGAGCGAGCGCGAGATCGAAGCCGAGACCGGCATCCACCAGACAGCGGTAGCCGAATCGACTAAGGAAAAGCGCACGTGTGCGGATTTCCTTAACCCACCCAAGAGCTAGCAGCATTTCGACGTGTGATCATTTGCCGATCGGGCGAAAGTGCCTTTTTTGGTTTCAACTGCCGCCGCAGGCATGCAGAATCCGTTGCTTCTTTACCGAGCCCGGCCGATCGCCACGACGCGGCGGTTGTCGTTGCCCGCCGGGGTGGCGCAATACCGCCCCCAAGCTTCGGCCAGCTGACGCCGCTTGTCGAACAGATCGCGGCGGCGGTAAGCGGCCTCAACCTTGTCGCCGACTGCATGGGCCAGCGCCATCTCGCGAACCTCGGCCGGAAATGCGGTCTGCTCGGCGCACCAGTCGGAAAAGGCCGAGCGAAATCCATGGACGGTCAGGTCGGGCCGCTTCATGCGCCGCAACAGCATCAGCATCGACATGTTGCTGAGCGGTCGGGCGCCGCTCGCACCGGGGAAAACGAATTGCCCCAGCCGCACCGTGGCCATCTTCTCAACGATCGCTAGCGCCGCGTCCGACAATGGTACGCGATGTTCCTTGCCGGCCTTCATGCGGTTGCCGGGGATCGTCCACAGCCGCGCGTCAAGGCCGATTTCCGACCACTGGGCGCCGATCACTTCGCCGGTGCGCGCCGCGGTCAGGATCGCAAATTCGAGCGCCCGCGCCGCAACGCCCTCTTGCTCGCGCAGCTCGGCCAGGAACGCCGTTGTCTTGGCATAGGGCAGGGCCGCATGATGCTTAACGCGGGCCACCTTAGACCGCTCCGGCAGCAGGTTTTCGAGATGGCCGCGCCACCGCGCCGGGTTCTCGCCTTGCCGGTAGCCGCGCGCCGTCGCCCAATCGAGCACCGACTCGATGCGGCCGCGCACCCGGTTCGCGGTTTCGGGCTTTGTCGTCCAAATCGGCTCGATAGCCTTGGTGACAAGCCCCGTGTCGATCGCCGCCACGGGCAACGCGCCAAAGGTCGGATAGACGTAGGTTCCGAGAGTCGCGGGCCACTGGGCCGCGTGCTTCGGGTTGCGCCAGCCGGCCTGGTTGGCGGCGATGTAGGCTTCGGCGCACGCCTTGAAGGTCATCGCCGTGGCGGCTTCGACCTTGGCCGCGAGCCGCTTCGCCCGGCGCGCCTCGATCGGGTCGGCGCCGCCCTTGACCTGCTTGCGCGTGTTGTCGCGCAGCTCGCGCGCCTCGGCCAGGGTTACATCGTCAAGCGAGCCTAGCCCCATATCGCGGGTCCGGCCGTCACGCTTCCATCGAAAAATCCAGCTCGCGGCGCCGCTGTCGATGACGTGCAGGTAGAGCCCGAGCCCATCGGCGTGCATGCCGGGCTTGGGCCTCTTGATGGAGGTTGCCGCCCTTATCGCGGGCATCGTCAGCCGGTCCTTCAATCGCCTCGCCACGGTCTCGCCTCGCCTCGGTCTTTCCTGCGCTTCATCCCATCCTATAAGGACGGTTCGTGGCGAATGCAAGCGAACGGTCGCGACGTGACCAAAGCGGCAATAGTCTCGAATACATGTGTGATTTTGGATGGTCGCGAATGGCCGCGAAGCACGGGAAAGCGGAAGAGGCAGGAGTCGAACCTACCGGGGACGCCTGCGCGCCCCCCAACGGTTTTGAAGACCGCGCGCCCCACCGGGAGCGATACTCTTCCACCGACACGTTTAGCGCCAATTTTTGGAAAACTCACGCGCTTTTGCCGCGCGCTTTTCCGCGACCCGACCAGGATGCCGGGAGCATCGGCAGCATTGAGCGGTGCAAGGTTCGGTCAGGCACGGTTGCCGATCTTGCGGTCTGCTCATAAAAAAAGCTAAAATATTGCTGTTACGTTAACCTTAGGGTGATCCATGCAACGGCAACGGGCAACACCTTTTCGATATCTCGTTTTTACCACGGCAAGCCTTGGCCTGGCGACCACGGCCGCGTCGGCAGCCAATCTATGCGTCAACCCGAACTCGAGATCCGGCTGCTATTCGACGATCGGCGCCGCGGTCGGCGCAGCCAAACCCGGTGATACGATCAATGTCGCTCCCGGCCGCTATGCCGAGGATGTGCATATCGTGCAGCCGGTATCGCTGATCGGTGCCGGCGCCGGCTGGACCGTGATCAACGCCAAGGGGCTCGCGAACGGCATCTTTATCGACGGCATCAACGGCGCCAGCAAGATCACGCCCGGCGGCAACACCCTGACCAATGTGACGGTCACCGGGTTTACCGTGCAGAACGCCAATTTCGAAGGGATCCTGGCGCTCAACGCCTCGAATGTGACGCTGTGGGCTAACCGCGTCCAAGGCAACGACCGGGCGCTCGACATCGCCAAGGGAGAATGTCCCGGCATTCCGGTGTTCGAGACCAATGAGGGGGATGATTGCGGCGAAGGGATCCACCTGTTGGGCACCGATCATTCGATCGTCGCCAACAATACCGTGCAAAACAATGCCGGCGGAATTCTGCTCAGCGACGACACCGGTCCGACCAATGCCAATGTGATCCAGCAGAACGAGGTACGTTACAACGTCTATGATTGCGGGATCACGATGGCCTCGCATGCACCGGCCGCGGTCACCGGGTCGTCCTCACCGCTCGGCGTCTTTGACAACACCGTCGCCGATAATGAATCAGCCGATAACGGTATCAAGGTGCCAGGTTCGGGGGCCGGTGTCGGCTTGTTCGCGCCGGGTCCGTTCAATGCAAACTACGGCAATGTCGTCGTTGGCAACCGCCTGATCGATAATGGCGCCGGCGGCGTGGCCATGCACAATCATGTGCCCAACCCCAACATCATCCTCCGCGACAATATCGTTACCGGCAATTATATCGCCGGCAACGGCGCCGACCCTGATGTCGGCACCACCGGCCCGACCGGCATCAGCGTGCTGGGGACGACGGCGGTAAGCGGCATGCTGATCACGCTGAACCAGATCGAGAACGAGGCCGTCGATATCGCGGTCAAAAACGCGACGAGCGCGGCGGCGGGGGTGGTCGCCCATCTGAACAATCTGGTCGGGCGCAACGCCATCGGTCTCGACAATCTCGGCACCGGCCCGGTCGATGCGTCACAGAATTACTGGGGCTGCGCCAATGGTCCCGGAGCGCGGCTGCAGTTCGGTCAAGGGCGGCAATGTCACGACCGCGCCATTCCTGACCCGGCTGGTCCAATCCGCCGGAACCAATTAACAAAACAAGCACCCGGCCCCGGATACCGGCTGATGCAATGATCGGCCGGTACCCGGCGGCAGGCGGGCTCAGGCGTCGAAGCCGTAGAGCCGGGCGGCGTTGGCGCGGGTGATCTTGAAGCGATCCTCGGCGCTCGCCTCCTTGAAGTCGCGGGCCACGACTTCCTGCGAATGCGGCCAGGTCGAGGCTTGGTGCGGGTAGTCCGACGACCACATCAGCCGGTCGACGCCGATGAAGTTGCGGTTGGCGACGCCGACAAAATCGTCGATATAGGTGGCCCACATCTGCCGCCGGAAGTATTCGCTCGGCTTCAGCCTGTTGGTAAAGCCGGCGGAGACGCGCTGCCGCTCGAAAGCGCGGTCCATGCGCTGCAGGTAATAGGGCAGCCAGCCGATATTGTTCTCGGCCGAGACGATCTGCAATTCCGGGAAGCGGTCGAGCACGCCCGAGAAGATCAACACGCTGAACGATTTCTCGACTTCGTGCGACAGCACCGTCGCGCGCATGTAGCGCTCGCCCCAATTATACTGGCTTTCCATGCCCATGCCGGTGATCGCGTGCAGGCTGACCGGCATCTTCAGTTCCTGCGCCGCCGCCCAGAACGGATCATAGATGTCCGCGCTGTAGGGCCGGTCCTCGGGTGGCGAACACCAGATCATCGCGCCCTTCAATCCCATCTTGGCGCAGCGTTCGAGTTCGCGGGCACCGGCTTTCGGGTCATAGAGCGAAATCATCGGCAGCCCGGCCATGTGCTTTCTGTCAAAACTGACAAACTCGGCGAGCCAGTCATTGTAGACCCGGAAGCAATCGGCCTGCAGTCCCGGATCCTTCAGCCAGAAGATGCGAAAGCCGAGCGTCGTGTACAGCACGTCGGCCTCGACCCCGTCGGTCGCATTGTCCTTTTGTCGCTCGGCCGGATCCCAGCCGCCGGGCCGCGCATCGGCATAGGTGGCCTTTGTTAGAAACTTCTTCAGCTCCTCCGGGCTCTTGCCGGCGCCGAGGCCGATCCCGATCGGGTGCGGCGCAAAACCCTCATAGTAGAAATAGGCACCTTCCTTGCCCGGCGGGTTGACCATCAGCCGCGGCGCCCGCTCGCGATACTGTCGATCGACCCGCGAACTCCACAGATCGGGCGGCTCGCTGACATGCGAATCCGCCGAGATCAGCTTGTATTCCGCCATTTTTTCACCCTCCCTCGAAAGCCCGGGCGACGCCGCCGCAGTATGTGCCGTTCCCGGCATTCTCGCTGGGTTTAGGATAGACGAAGGGCGGGTCCCGCGTCCAGCGGCCGGGTCTTCGGTCCGCTCCCGTCCGCAAGTTTGGAACCGCACCGGCGACACAGAGGCTGCCGGCGCGGCGGCGTCTAGAGAAATTTGGTCGGGCGGATCAGCGTGCGCCACATATGGGCGACCGGGCTGTTGTCGAAGCCGAGCCCCTCTTTCGGCTGCCGGAAGTTGCGGCCGATCACGTCGGTGAAGTCTTCGAGGGCGACGACCACATCGGGATCGAACGAATAGATATCGTGCACCGTGATCAGCCGGGCCGTCATGTACCATTTATGATTGCGCGCCCGGTTGTATTCATCCTCGATATAGGCATCGGGCTGGTAGTCGGCGCCAAAATTCTTGACGTAGGATTCGGGGTAGGAATAGCCGACCGATTCATCAGCATAGAAGCGCAATGCCTGATGGGCGCGGATCGCCCAGCTCACCTCGGGATCGACATAGGGCTCGACCAGTTGCGCGCCCCAATAGCCATGATCGGACCGGATAAAGCCGATGACACCGATGTCGTGCAGCAGACAGGCGAGCACGATCTTCTCGTCCATGCCGGCGCGCACCGCATGCCGCGCGCTCTGCAACAGATGGTTGGCCGGGCCGAAGCGGTATTTGAAAAAATCGGCGAGGGTCGGGTTGTCCGGCATCTTGGGCAGGCGTGGATCGTCGCCCATCAGGAATTTCTTGCCGGGGTGCTGTGCAAGCAGCGCTGCACCATTGGCCGTGCTCATGTCGCCATCGGCAAGATTGAACAGGCGCGATTTGACATAGATCGCCTGGTCGAGCTCCTGCATCATCTTGTGCTCGAGCGCATCGGCGCGCTCGGCCAAGCTCATCGCATCATTCATTTGGTAGTCCTTTTGCAAAGAGGTGCATCGTCGCGCGCACGCTAGCAAAGCGCCAACGCCGGCTCCAGCCCCTATTCCCGTCTGACGCGGGTCCGCCGCTGCTCTCATCGCGCTTGGCGATGCCATTGGCGTAGTCATGTGTTCCTGCCGTATGAGGTATGACATGGCCGATGCGATGCGGAAGGCGCGGCTCCGGGTCAAGGCTCAAATGGTGCTGCCGAAAGCCGTGCGCGAGGTGCTGAATCCGAAGCCCGGCGACGAGTTCGCCTTTGTCATCCGCGACCGCGAAATCCGCGTGGTGCGCGCGCCAGCGTGGGAGAGCCGTTTCGGGCTGCTCAACGATGGAGCTTGCCGAGAACTGTCCGGTTTCCGGCGCTCATGCTCGACAAGGCTGCCGGCAGCCGATTAGCATTCGCCCATGTCTCCCGCCAGTTCGAAAGGTCCCGCGCCATGACCCGCCACTTCGGTGTTCTGATTCCCTCGACCAACACCACGGTCGAGATCGAATGCCGGCTATTGCCGATGGAATACCAGGCGCATGTCGGACGGCTGATGACGAGCCGGCCGGGCGAGCCGTTCTCGTCGCCGCGCGACGACGATCTCGATTACCAGTCGCGGCTCATTGGCACCGCCAAGGTCGAGCTGGTGATCCTGGCGCAGACCTCGGCGAGCGTGTTCGTCGAGGATTATGACGAGGACGTGACCCGGCGGATGAGTGCCGGCGCCGGCGTGCCGGCGATCACCTCGGCGCAGGCGGTGGGCCGTGCGGTCAGGGCGCTGGGGGTACGGCGGATCGGCCTCGTCTCGCCTTATTCGGAAACCGTCAATCGGCGCGCCGCCGATCTGTTCGCTCGCAAGCACGGGCTCGAAACGGTCGCGTTCGAAGGTTTTGGCGCGACCGATTCCTATGCGATCGGCGCACTCGGCCCGGAGAATGCGCGCGATGCGTTCCGGCGCATCGACCGGCCCGAGATCGAGGTCTTTGTCGTCCCTGGCGGCAATTTTCCGACCATGGCTTCGATCGCCGAATGGGAACGCGAATTCAACAAGCCGGTGGTAACGACCAACCAAGCCTCGTTCTGGGCGATGCTGGTCATGCTCAAGACCGGCGACAAGGTGCCGGGCTACGGCCGCCTCTTGGCCGAGGTGCCAGCAGGATAGGCCCCGGGCCCCGCCTTTCCCCTCAATCGGGGCAGCCGGCTACGGCTGGTAATAGGCGAAGACGACCGGCGAGACGAACGCCCAGGTCTCGATAAAGGTCGCGCGGTCGGGCTTGCGGCCGAGCTCTTCCATCGCACCCAAGAGGCAGAACCAGTTCAAGACCTCATGCTGGCCGCTATCCTCGATCTGGTCGGTGGTGTAGCCGTGCCAGGTCGCGTAATCGCCCTTCTCCAGTGCGTCATAGAGATGCCGGTCGGCCGGCACGTCGGGCCAGAGCTGCCAGTTCTTTTCGGTCAGGAACGAATGCGACCAGCTCGACGACGCGACGATCGCGGTGCGCCACGGGCTGCGCGCCATGACCCGTGCGACGGCGGCGCCCATTGCCATGCAGCGCGCCGGATTCGGCGAAGGCGGGTCGAGGTCGCGGATCTGGCCGCGCATCGCCAACGGCAGGCGCAGCCCGCGCGCGGCGTTGACCCGGCGGCCATAGCAATTGACCGAGATCGGCAGCAGCGGATAGTCGAACCCGGTGCGCGCGTCATCGAGCAACAGGATCGTGTTTTCGAAGGCATGGCCGAGCGGATGATGCAGCGGCTTGTAGGCATAGGCCATGTCGATGCCGGCCTCGATCAGACCGCCGGCAAGGTGTTTGCCGGCCTCGCGATGGCCGCGCAGCCGGAACGTCGTATCCGCCGGCTCGCCCCACGGATTATCCGGTGTGCGGCGGTGCTTCCAGGGCTGGATGTTGCGGTCCTCATAGGCGAGCACGGCAAAAGGCGGGACGACATCCTCCTTGAAGTTCTCGTACTGGTCGTCGCCGAACATGACGACGACATCGGGCCGGAACATATCGAGTGCCTCGCGCGCCTCGGCGAAATGCCGGCGGTAGACCTCGCGCGCCCGTCCGGCCGCTGCAGTGCCCCAGTCATTGCCAAGCTCTTCGCGCAGCGGTGCTGGCCAGTTTGCCGGGTCCTTGGCCGAAGCCGGCATATCAGGATCGTCGAGGGCGGTCCGCATCATGAACGTCCAGTCCTCGTCGCGGCGCAGCATCAGCGGCCGATGGGTGCAGCCGAGGCCCAGGATTTCGCCCATTTTTTCCTCCCTGTGACAGACCCCTTCCCGGTGACGGTCTCCCCGACGGTTCGCGGCTCGGTCGCTCGGCTTCAGCCGCGTTCGTTGACCGGACGGTAATGGCGCTGATCGGAACCGGTGAACAGCTGGCGCGGCCGCATCAGCTTGGCATCGGTGTCCTCGATCATCTCGGTCCATTGCGCGACCCAGCCGGTCGTGCGCGCGATCGCGAACAGCACGGTAAACATCGACACCGGGAAGCCCATCGCCTTCAGGATGATCCCCGAATAGAAATCGACGTTCGGATATAGCCGCCGCTTGATGAAATAATCATCGTTCAGCGCAATCTTTTCCAATTCTTTGGCCAGCTCGAGCAGCGGGTCGTCCTTGATGCCAAGCTCGGCAAGAACTTCATGGAAGCTGTCGCGCAGAACATGGGCGCGCGGGTCGTAGTTCTTGTAGACGCGATGGCCAAAGCCGAACAACAGCTCGTTGTCCTCCTTGGACTTGACGTGATCGAGGAATTCCTTGATGTGGGACTTGTCACCGATGCGGTCGAGCATCTTCAGCACCGCCTCGTTGGCACCGCCATGCGCCGGGCCCCACAGCGAAGCGATGCCGGCGGCGATACAGGCGAACGGATTGGCGCCGCTCGACCCGGCATTGCGCACCGTCGCCGTCGAGGCATTCTGCTCGTGATCGGCGTGCAGGATGAAGATCCGGTCCATCGCCCGCGCCACGACCGGGTTGACCTTGTATTCCTCGCATGGCACGGCAAAGGTCATATGCAGGAAATTTTCCGCATACCCGAGCGAGTTCTGCGGATAGATGAAAGGCTGACCCAGCGAATATTTATACGCCATGGCGGCGATCGTCGGCATCTTGGCGATCAGGCGGTAGGATGCGACCATCCGCTGATAGGGGTCATGAATGTCGGTCGAATCGTGGTAGAATGCCGACAGCGCGCCGACCACGCCGCACATCACCGCCATCGGATGCGCGTCGCGCCGGAAGCCGCGGAAGAAGCTCGACAGCTGCTCATGCACCATCGTGTGATGCGTGATATCGCGAACGAATTGCTGTTTTTCCGTCGCATTCGGCAATTCGCCATTGAGCAGCAAATAGGCGACTTCGAGAAAATCGCTCTTTTCCGCGAGCTCCTGGATCGGATAGCCGCGATACATCAGCACACCCTGGTCGCCGTCGATATAGGTGATGCTGGAACGGCAGGCGGCGGTGGCCATGAAGCCCGGATCGTAGGTGAAATGTCCGGTCTGGGTGTAGAGCCGGCGGATATCGATGACCTTGGGCCCGACCGTCCCGCCGATCACGGGAAGCTCGACCGACTTGCCGGTGGAATTGTCCGTAAGGGTCATGGTCCCGGTGGTCATATTGTTTCCGTCCATCGATGCACCTCTCATCGCCATGCCCGCGGGTCAATCCCGGCTTCGCGCAGAAAATAGACGCACCGGGGCCGCTTGGCAAACCGTTCGCAGGTGCGAGATGGGATTGCGGTCAAACCCCGTGCGCGGCGTCGGCGATGCGGCCCAAGGTCTCGTCGCGGCCGAGAAAGCCCATCACCTCGAAAATTCCCGGGGATGCGGTCGAGCCGGTCAACGCCGCGCGCAGCGGCTGGGCGACGGCGCCGAGCTTGACGTTGTTCCGATCGGCGAAATCGCGCACACATCCTTCGAGTGCGTCCGGCCGCCATTCGCTACGGCGCAGCGCCGGGTCGAGCCCGGCCAGCAGGCTCCGAGCCTCGGGCGTCAATAATTTGGCCGCTGTTGCATCCGCAACGATCGGGCGCTCGGCAACCAGGAAGCGGGCGTTGGCAGCGAGTTCGGCGAGCGTTTTCGGACGCAGTTTCAATGCGGGCATCGCGCGCCGCAGGCGGTCGCGCCGGGTATCGCTCAGCTTCTGGCCGCTCGTCTGCTCCAGCCGCTCAGCGACCAGGCCGACGAGACGGGCGTCGTCCGCCGCGCGGATATAGTGCCCGTTCAGATTGTCGAGCTTGGCGAAATCGAAGCGGGCGGGGGCGCGGCCGACCGCATCGAGGTCGAACCAGGCGATCGCGTCCGCGGTCGAGATGATCTCGTCATCGCCATGGCTCCAGCCGAGACGCAAGAGATAGTTGCGCAACGTTTCCGGCAGATAGCCCATCTCACGATAGGCCTCGACCCCGAGGGCGCCGTGGCGCTTTGACAGTTTGGCGCCGTCGGGGCCGTGGATCAGCGGCAGATGGGCGAATTCCGGCACCGGCCAATCGAGCGCCTGGTAGAGCTGTGCCTGGATAAAGGCATTGTTCAGATGCTCGTCGCCACGGATCACATGGGTGATGCCCATGTCGTGATCGTCGACGACGACGGAGAGATTGTAGGTTGGCGTGCCGTCGCCGCGCAGAATGATCCGGTCGTCGAGTTCGGCATTGGCGACCGTGACCTCGCCCTGGACGCGGTCGCGGATTGTTGTTGCCCCCTGTTGCGGCGCCTTGAACCGGATCACCGGAGCGACACCGGCGGGTGCCGTGGCCGGGTCGCGGTCGCGCCAGGTGCCGTCATAGCGCACCGAGCGCTTCTCGGCGCGCGCCTGCTCGCGCATCGCTTCGAGCTCGGCGGGCGTGCAGAAGCAGTAATAGGCGCGGCCGGCCGACAGCAATTGGCGCGCGATCTCGGCATGGCGCGTGGCGCGCTCGAATTGATGGACGATCTCGCCATCCCATTCGAGGCCGAGCCAGGCGAGACCGTCGATGATCGCCGCCACCGCCTCGGGCGTCGAGCGCACCCGATCGGTGTCCTCGATGCGCAGCCGGAACCGGCCGCCGTGATGGCGGGCGAAGAGCCAGTTGAACAAGGCCGTGCGCGCCCCGCCAATATGCAAGAACCCGGTCGGCGACGGCGCGAAGCGGACGGTGGGGATCATCCCCAAAGGATGGGCGATGCACGATCCGATGGCAACGCGGGAAATCGCGGCGCGGGCGGCGTGCAGATCGGGTAGCGGCGGAACCCCGCCGCTCAGCCGGCGATCGGCGGCGGCCCGCAGAACAATTCGCGCAGCTTTGTCTTCATGATCTTGCCGGTCGCGGTGTGAGGCATTTCGTCGATATAGGCAACCCTGTCGGGCAGCATCCATTTCGGGAATTGCCGGGCGAGCAGCGCGATCAGGGCGTCGGGCTCGGGCCGGCAGCCGGGCCGCGGCATCACGATCAGCAACGGCCGCTCGCCCCAGCGCGCATCGGGCACGGCGATGACCGCGGCCTCGGCGACCTCCGCATGCGCGACCGCGGCGTTTTCGAGATCGATCGAGCTGATCCATTCACCGCCTGATTTGATCACGTCCTTTCTGCGGTCGGTGATCTGCATGTAGCCATCGGCATCGATCACCGCCATGTCGCCGGTGTGGAACCAGCCATCGGGCTCGACCGCGTCGGCGGTCGCCGGCGCGTCGGCAAAATAGCCGCGCACGATCCATGGTCCGCGTACCAAAAGTTCGCCCATCGAGGCGCCGTCATGCGGCTGGATGCGCCCGTTGTCGTCGACGAGCTTCATCTCGACCCCGTAAACGGGCCTTCCCTGCCTGGCCCGGATCGCGTTCTGCGCGGCCGGATCGAGCGCCGTGTGCTTGGCCTTCAGCGTCGCGGTCGTGCCGAGCGGGCTCATCTCGGTCATGCCCCAGCCCTGGCGCACATCAATACCGTGGCGCCGGAATGCCTCGATCATCGCGGGCGGCACCGCCGAACCGCCGGACAAGACCCGTCGCAAACTGGTGCAGCGTGCGCCCGATGCCGTTAGGTAGGCCTCGAAGCCGAGCCACACGGTCGGCACGCCGAGCGCATAGGTCACCCCTTCGATCTCGAACAGCCGATAGAGGCTCTCGCCATCGACCCGCGGACCGGGCAGCACCAGCTTCGCCCCGTTCATCGGCGCGGCATAGGGGATGCCCCAGCCGCAGGCGTGGAACAAGGGCACCACCGGGCAGACCACGTCGCCGGCGGAGACCGAGATCGCATCCGGCAGCGAGATCGCCAGCGCATGCAGTACCGTCGAGCGGTGGCTGTAGAGGGCGCCCTTCGGATTGCCGGTCGTGCCCGAGGTGTAGCAGAGTGCGGCAGCGGTGCGCTCGTCGAATTCGGGCCAGACAAATGCGTCGGGTTCGGCCGCGACCAGTTCTTCATAGCACGGCAAAACCGGCAGGCCGGTCGCGAGAACAGCCTCGGGGCCGGTCATCGGCACGATCCGGCAATCGCCCGGCAGGTGCGGTGCCAGCCGCTCGACCAGCGGCAGAAAACTCGTGTCGACAAACAGCAGGCGGTCGGCGGCGTGATTGATGATGTAAACGATCTGATCATCGAACAGCCGCGGGTTGATCGTGTGGCAGACCGCACCGATGCCCGAGATCGCGTAATAAAGTTCGAAATGGCGAAACGTGTTCCAGGCGAGGGTGGCGACGCGGTCGCCGGGCTTGATCCCGAGCCGCAACAGGGCACTGGCGAGCCTTCCGGCGCGCCGCTCGGCCTCGCGATAGGTATAACGGTGGAGCGGGCCCTCGACCAGGCGCGAGACGATTTCGGCATCGCCGTGATAGGTCGCGGCATGGGTGATGATCGACGAGATCAGCAGCGGCCGCTCCGACATCAGTCCCAGCATCGCTTCCTCCCGGACCTTGCGCGGCGATTCGTCGTTGACGAATTTGGTATGGCAAATCCGGCTCACCGTAAACGGCCGGGTTGCTGCGCGACCATCTCGAAACGGCCGGGTCGCTGCGCGACCATCTCGCGCCGACGATTTCAGCGCGTCGAACCGAGTGCCGATGGACGCGCCGGCCGCCTCTCTCTATATCGGCATATCGGCTCTCTATATCGGCATATCGGCGCTGTTCCGTTTGTGTTTTAGTCCGGCCATGCACGACATCAGATGGATCCGCGATCACCCGGCGGATTTCGATCGCGGGCTCGCCCGCCGCGGCTTGCCGCCGCGCGCCGAGGCGGTGTTGGCGCTCGATCAGGCGTGGCGCGGCGCCGAAACCCGCGCTCAGGAGATGCAGGCCCGGCGCAACCGCATCTCGCGCGATATCGGGGCCGCCAAGCGGCGCGGCGAGGACACGGCATCTCTGTTGCGGCAGGCTGCCGAAGACCGGGACGCCGAGACCGCCGCTGGAGGCGAAGCCGCGCGGCTGCGCGACGAAATCGATGAAATGCTCGCGGGGCTGCCGAACCTGCCGGCTGAAGAGGTGCCGGATGGTGCCGATGAGACCGCAAATCTGCTGGTCCGGTCCCATGGCGAGCCGCCGCGCTTCGATTTCGAGGCGCGTTCGCACGAGGCGGTCGGCGAGCGTCTCGGCATGATGGATTTTGCCCGCGCCGGCCGCATGGCCGGCTCGCGGTTTGTCGTGCTGCGGCGCGATCTGGCGCGGTTGGAGCGCGCGCTCGCGCAGTTCATGCTCGACCTGCACACCCGGGAATTCGGCTACGAGGAAATCTCGCCGCCGGTGCTGGTGCGCGACGAGGCGATGTTCGGCACCGGGCAGTTGCCGAAATTCGCCGAGGATTCGTTCCGCACCACCGAGGGGTTGTGGCTGATTCCGACCGCCGAGGTGCCGCTGACCAACCTCGTCGTCGACGAAATTCGCGATGAGCGCGAATTGCCGCTGCGCTTTACCGCATGGACACCCTCCTTTCGCTCGGAGGCGGGGGCGGCCGGCAAGGACACCCGCGGCATGATCCGCCAGCACCAGTTCTATAAGGTCGAGCTGGTCTCGGTGACGACCCCCGAGCAATCGGCGGCTGAGCACGAGCGCATGACCGCCTGCGCCGAGGAAGTGTTGAAGCGCCTCGGCCTCGCCTATCGGGTCGTGCTGCTGTCATCGGGCGACATGGGTTTTGCCGCGCAAAAGACCTATGACCTCGAAGTGTGGCTGCCGGGACAGGGCGCCTATCGCGAAATTTCGAGCTGTTCCAATTGCGGCGTGTTCCAGGCGCTGCGGATGAAGGCACGCTATCGTCCGGCCGAGGGCCGGGGGACGCGGCCGGTGCATACCTTGAACGGCTCGGGGCTGGCGGTCGGCCGCACCTTGATCGCAATCCTCGAGAACTTTCAGCGCGCCGACGGCTCGGTGGTGATCCCGCCGGCGTTGCGCCTGTATATGGGGGGACAGGACCTGATCGAGCGGCCCGATTGAGCCATGCCGATGGCTGAGTCAGCAAAGGCCGACGCCGCCCGCGAGACCGGTCTGCTGCAGAAGAAGCTGCGGCTGCTGATGGAATTGCGCGGTGCCGGGATCGCCGATCCGCGCGTGCTCGGGGCCATCGAGAAGACCCCGCGCGAGAGATTCGTGCCGGCCGCCTTTGCCGATCGCGCCTATGAGAATGTGGCGCTGCCGATCGACGAGGGCCAGACGATCAGCCAGCCCTATGTCGTCGCTTTGATGACCGAGGCGCTGCTGGCCGGCGAGCGGCACAATGTGCTCGAGATCGGCACCGGCTCGGGCTACCAGACCGCGATCCTCGCCCGGCTCGCGCGCCGGGTCTTTTCGATCGAGCGCCACCGCGAATTGCTGCGTGCCGCCGAGCGCCGGCTGGAGGGGCTGGGCTTGCACAACGTCGTCTGCCGGCTCGGCGACGGCGCCAAGGGCTGGCCCGAGCAGCGTCCCTACGACCGGGTCATCGTCACCGCGGCAGCACCGCAGATCCCGCAGGCGCTGTGCGACGGCCTGGCGCCGGGCGGGGTCCTGGTGGTGCCGGTCGGCGCCCATCATCGCGACCAGCAATTGCTGCGGATTCGCCGCATCGACGGCGGCTTCTCGACCGAAGAGCTGGCGCCGGTGCGGTTTGTCCCGCTGATCGAAGGGGTGCCGCGGGCACTCGGCACGAAGGTTGACACGAACCGACCTTAGAGTACCAAGAGCAGCGCCGGCTCCAGCGCCGGGATGACTTGCGCGCCGCAATGCGCAAGGGGGGAACATGGCGAAGGGCAGTGCCGAGGCGTGCCGCGCGGGGCTCGTATGCTCGATCATCATGCTGCTGCTGGCGCTTGCCGGGTGCGTCTCGCGCTCCGGCGGGCCGGCGCCACTGGTCAATGGCGGCGAATCGGCGGCATCGGCGGTTCCGGCGGAGGTCGTCATCCAGCCCGGCCAGACCCTGTCGGGGATCGCCCATCATTATCACGTGGCGATGTCGGAGCTCGCCGCGGCGAACCATTTGGCACCGCCCTACCGCATTCTTGCCGGTGGCACCCTGATCGTCCCGGGCGGCGCCGCTGCGCCTCCGAACGGCGAATTCGCCGGTCCGCCGCCGGGTACGATACCGGCCGCACCAGCGCTGCCGCCGGGACCGGCCGCAACCGGACCGGTGGCGATGGCGCCGCTGCCGTCCCCGGGTCCGACGCCCCGGAGCGCGAGACCCTCGTTCGACCAGGGCCAGGCATACGCGACCCGGGAAGCGGCAGCGCCGTCCACCGAACCGCGGGTTGCCAGCGCTGCGCCGGAACAGCAGGCAGGTCGCCCGATCCCGCTCGACCGGGTGCCGCCGACCGCGGGCGCGAGCCTGACGCCGCCCGCCCCGGTTGCGGCGCCGTCTCACGAAAATCAACTTGGGCTATCGGCTCCGTCACCGGTCACACATGAGCCGGCGGGAACCGCCGTGGCGACAGCCGAAGCGCCGCCCGCAGCGCAGCATCATGGCGGCACCTTCCTGTGGCCGGTGCGGGGCCATATCATCGAGAATTACGGCACCGGGCCGGATGGCACCCATAATGACGGAATCAATATTGCCGCCCCGCGCGGCGCTCCGGTGCAGGCCACCGATGCCGGAATCGTCGCCTATGCCGGCAACGAGTTGCGCGGCTATGGCAACCTGATCCTGATCAAGCATCCGAATGGCTGGATCTCGGCTTACGCGCATTGCGATCTGATTTTGGTCAAGAAGGGTCAGAAAGTGGCGCGCGGCCAGGTCATCGCCCGCGTCGGCTCGACCGGCAACGTCAACGCGCCGCAGCTGCATTTCGAGCTGCGCCGCGGTCAGCGCCCGGTCGATCCTCGCGATTATCTGGCACCGCTGCCAAGTGCCGCGGCCAAGGCCCAGGTGTCCGGCTAAGCAATCCGGCTAAGCAATCCGGCTGAGCCGCCGCGCGGCCTCAGGCGAGCGGCTTGCCGAGACGGCCGGCCAGATCCTGGATGAACTGCCAGGCGACCCGGCCGGAGCGCGAACCGCGGGTGATCGCCCATTCATTGGCTTCGGCAACCAGCTGCTCCGTCGGCAGGTCAAGCCCATAGCGGTCGGCGTAGCCGCGCACGATCGCGTGATAGGTCGGCTGATCGACATTGTGAAAGCCGAGCCACAACCCGAAGCGGTCGGATAGCGAGACCTGCTCCTCGACCGCCTCGGCCGGATTGACTGCGGTCGAACGCTCGTTGTCGATCATCTCGCGCGGCATCAGGTGGCGGCGATTCGAGGTGGCGTAGAGCACGACATTGGCCGGCCGGCCTTCGATGCCGCCCTCGAGCACCGCCTTCAGCGATTTGAAGCTCGTGTCGTGCTGGTCGAACGACAGATCGTCGCAGAATAAGAGGCAGCGTCGCGCGCCGGGCCGCAGCAGCGACAACAGCTGCGGCAGGCTCGGGATGTCCTCGCGATGGATCTCGACAAGGGCTAGCGCGTGCGGCTCTTTGGCGTTGACCGCGGCGTGCGCGGCCTTAATCAGCGAGCTCTTGCCGGTCCCGCGCGCGCCCCACAACAGCACGTTGTTGGCCGGCAACCCGGCGGCAAAACGGCGCGTGTTGTCGAGCAGGATGTCGCGCACCCGGTCGATTCCGCGCAACAGGCCGATCTCGACGCGATTGACCTCGGCGACCGGTTCGAGCCAGGAACGGTCGGCATGCCAGACGAAGGCGTCGGCGCCGCCGAGCTCGACCGGTGGCAACGGCGGCGGGGCCAATCGCTCGAGCGCGTCGGCGATGCGGTGCAGCAGGCGCGACAGATCGGGATCGGTCATCTTCGGTCGGAGCTTCCAGCGATGGCGAGCGAAAGGGCGCGGACGCTATCACAGGCTGGGTGCCGCGGGAAATCCCGGCCGGATCCGGCTATTGCTCGTGGAGCGGGCCATTGCTCTTTAACCGGGCATCGCGTACCTATCCTGCCGTCAGGCCGCCGGTGAGGTCCCGGCTGCGGGTGAGCGTGCCCCTCGCGATGACGCCGCCCCTGATCTCGAGGCTCGATGCCGATGTTGATTTCCCCTGCCTACGCCCAGACGACCGGCCTCACGAGCCTGTTCGAGAATCAGGGCGCGATGATCCAGTTCCTGCCGTTGGTGCTGATCTTTGTCGTGTTTTACTTTTTGCTGATCCGGCCGCAGCAGCGCAAGGCGAAGGAGCACCGGGCGACCCTCGGGGCGCTGCGCCGCGGCGACCGGGTGGTCACGGGAGGCGGGATCATCGGTACCGTCGTGCGGGTCGAGAACCCTGAAGAGATCTCTGTCGACATCGCCGACGGCGTGCGCGTGCGGGTGGTGCGCAGCACCATCACCAGCGTCCTGTCCAAGCCGGATCCGGGTGCGGCGCGTGAGGCCGCCAAGCAGAAGGAACAGACACGCGTCAAGGCGGAAACCAAGGATTGATCATACGTTGAGACAGGTGCGCGGACCGTTTATTAGAATCGGATGGACGCGTCCGGCGCCAGCAGGCATCGTCGGCCGGTGCGTCGCGCCATAAGCCGCGCCATCAACGGAGTATCGCAGTGCACGATAGAAGAACAATCCTAGCCGCCGCACTCAGTGCCGTGGTGTTGCCGCTTCGCGCCGCGTTGGCGCAACCGGCATCAGCACCACCGGGCCCGCCGCCGGCCGCCGCCCCGCCTTCAGCACCACCGCCAGCTGCCGCCCCGCCTTCGCCACCACCGCCGGCCGCTGCGGCGCCGCCTTCAGCACCGCCACCGGCAGCTCGCCCGCATCCGCGGCCGCATCATCGCCCGCCGATGCCGCCGCCACGGCATGAGGTGCGACCGCCGCATCCCCATGGACACTATCATTGGCATTGGGTCCCCGGACACTGGCGCTGGAACGGCTATCGCTGGGTCTGGGTCCCGGGACACTGGCGGCACTGATGCGGGCGCGGGCGTCGAGCCGAGGCCGGTTGCGGCGCCCGCTATCGCGGAACTGACGCATGCTGTATTTCGCCAACTGGAAGATTCTTCTGATCTGTGCGATCTGCGCGCTCGGCGTGCTGCTGGCGGTGCCAAACCTGTTCAGCACCGCAACGCTCGACGACCTGCCGGATTTCGTGCCGCACAAGCAGGTGTCGCTCGGTCTCGATCTGCGCGGCGGCTCCTATCTGCTGCTCGAAGTCGATGTCGCGGCGGCTGAGCGCGAGCGCCTGAACTCGATCATCGACAATGTGCGCAACGCGCTGCTCGGCGCCAACATCGGCTACACCGGGCTCGCGGTCAAAGGGAATGCGATCGTGTTCAACATCCGCGGGCTCGCGCGGATCGACGATGCGCGCCAGGCGCTGGCGAAGATCGATCCCGATCTGGTGGTGGCGATCCGGCCCGATGGCGCCGGCAGCGTGCGTTTCAGCGAGGCGGCGACCGTGACGCGGCGCAGTCTCGCGGTCAACCAGTCGATCGAAATCATTCGCCGCCGCATCGACGAGACCGGGATCAAGGAGCCGACGATCGAGCAGGAGGGGGAGGACCGGATCCTGGTCGAGCTGCCCGGCATCTCCGATCCCGAGCATGTCAAGGCTCTGCTCGGCCGCACCGCCAAGCTGACGTTCCAGCTCGTCGATACCGGTGTCTCGCTCGAAGACGCCCGCAACGGCCATCTGCCGCTCGGCGACGAAATCCTGCCGGCCTCGGCGAGCGATGCCGAACGCGTCGGTCCCGACGCCTATGTCGTCCAGCGCCGGGTCATGGTCGATGGCGGCATGCTGGTCGATGCCCAGCCGACATTCCAGGGCAACGAGCCGGTGGTCAGCTTCCGCTTTGACGCCGAGGGTTCGAAGCGATTCGGCGACGCCACCCGCGAGAATGTCGGCAAGCCCTTCGCGATCGTCCTCGACAACAAGGTGATCAGCGCCCCGGTCATCAAGGAGCCGATCCTCGGCGGCAGCGGCATCATCTCCGGCAGCTTTACCGTTCAGTCGGCGAGCGATCTGGCGTTGTTGCTGCGGGCCGGTGCGCTGCCGGCACCGATCACGATCCTCGAGGAGCGCACGGTCGGACCCGGGCTCGGCGCCGATTCGATCCATGCCGGGGCGGCCGCCTGCATCGTCGGAGTGACGCTCGTCGTCGTCTTCATGGTGCTGTTCTACGGACTGTTCGGCGTGTTTGCCGACATTGCCCTGTTCTTCAATTTGTGCCTGATGCTGGGTGCGCTGTCGCTGCTCGGTGCCACGCTGACCTTGCCCGGCATTGCCGGCATCGCCCTGACGATGGGCATGGCGGTCGATGCCAATGTGCTGATCTATGAGCGCATTCGCGAGGAGGTCCGGGCCGGACGGACGATCCTCTCGTCGCTCGACGCCGGGTTCAAGCGCGCCTTTGGCACGATCGTCGACAGCCATGTGACAACGCTCGTCGCCGGTGCCTTGATGTTCTGGCTCGGGTCGGGGCCGGTCAAAGGCTTTGCCGTGACACTGAGCATCGGCGTGCTGACCTCGCTGTTTTCTGCGATCCTGGTGACCCGGCTTCTGATCGTGACCTGGGTGCGGCGCTGGAAGCCCAAGGTGATTCCGATCTGAGACCGAGAACAGGCGTCCCAGCGCGGATGTTGCGCGGATGTTGTAGGTATCGCCGACCGAGACTGTGATAGGGCCCTTCGATCTTGTTCAGACCGCTGATCATCATCCGGCGCACGCCGCAGATCGACTTCATGAGATGGCATCCGTTCGGCTTCGCCTTTTCCGGAGTACTGATGCTGGCCTCGATCGTCCTGTTCCTGACGGTCGGGCTCAATTATGGGATCGATTTTGTCGGCGGCACGCAGATGCAGGTGCGGGAAACGTCTGGCCCGGCCAATCTCGGCGAAATGCGGGCGAAGCTCGATGCGCTACATATCGGCGACGTGTCACTGCAGGGCTTTGGCCGGCCGAGCGATGTGCTGATCCGGCTGCCGCGCCAGCCGGGCGGGGATGCGGCGCAGGAGCGGGCGGTCGAACTGGCACGCAAGGCGCTGGGCCCGGGGATCGACTATCGCGGCATCGAGGTGGTCGGCCCGACGGTTGGCGGCGAGCTGATCCGAGCCGGGGTCATCGCCACGATCCTGGCGCTGCTGGCGATCGCGCTCTATATCGCGTTCCGCTTCGAATGGCAGTTCGGCATCGGCGGGATGATCTCGACCTTGCACGACGTGGTGACTACGGTCGGGCTGTTCGCGCTGTTCCACCTTGAATTCAACCTGACGACGCTGGCGGCGATCCTCACGGTCGCCGGCTATTCGGTCAACGACACGGTGGTGATCTATGACCGGGTGCGCGAATCGATGCGCAAGTACCGGACGATGCCGTTCCGCGACCTGATCAACCTATCGCTGAACGAGACCTTGTCGCGCACGATCCTGACGGTCAGCACCGTGGCACTGGCGGTGCTGTCGCTGCTGTTTCTCGGCGGCCAGGTGCTGCGCGGCTTCAGCATCGCAATGCTGTGGGGGGTTGTGATCGGCACCTACTCGTCGCTGTTTATCGCCGCCCCGATTCTCTATTACGTGCGGCCGGACCGCGCTGCAATCGCGCGTGGTGGTGAGCGGGCCAAGGCCCCGGCCTCGCGGGCGCGATAGCCGGCTGCCGGTCGCCGCAGAATGGACCTCTCGCCGCTCGTCCCCGCGGCTCGGCAGATCGTCGAGCGCTACGGCCCGAGCGGGTTTCGCGTCAGTGGGGTGATCTGGAACTGCCCGGTTCTGGTGTTTCCGGACCTGACCCGTGAGTGGAACATAACCGATGCCGCCCGGATCGATTGGGTGAGCCTGTTGCCCGTGGTTGAGCATGGTGGCGTGCAGATCCTGTTGCTGGGTCTCGGCAACCCGATGGTGCCTGTCGCCGCCGGGCTGCGGGCGGCGTTGCGCGAGGCCGGAACCGCGCTTGAACCGATGAGCACCGGTGCGGCCTGCCGGACCTACAACGTGCTTGCTGGCGAGGATCGGCGGGTGGCCGCGGCGCTGCTGCCTGCAGGCGGCTGAGCGGCCGCGCGTCCAGCGCCATGCCGCGACCGGCCGGTCCCGATTTGGGCGGTCGTGATTTGGCCGATCTCGGCTTGGCGGTTCTCGACTTGGGGGGGCGACTGCGCTCGGACAATCGGGATGGCGAATTCGCGGGTCCCGCGGAACTTGTGGGCGCGTGCGCGGTTCTCTCTGAAGCAGCAACAGCGAGCGAGGAGCAAGGTGGGCACCAGCAAATATGGGCGGATCATGGCCGCCGCGGCGTTTGCGACGGCGCTGGCCGCGGCACCTCAGCTACACGCGGCCAATTGGCATCGTGGCGGGTATCACTATCACGGCGGCCACGGCAATGCCGCCGGTGCCGCGATCATCGGCGGCATCATCGGTCTTGGCGTCGGGGCGGCGATCGCCTCCAACAGCTACAACCGGTATTACGCCCCACCGCCACCGGTCTATTACGGGTATCCGAACAGCGCTTATTACGCCCCGCCGCCGCCGGTCTATTACGGCTATGGCTACTGAATTCGCTGACCCAACTGGCGTGACACGATCGGACGGCGGACCCCGCGACATGGGTCGTGCGCTGAATGGCCCCCTGCATCACATTCGAGGAATTCCCCAATGAGCATAATCCGCCCGCGCCATCTCGCCTCTGTCGCTTTCATCGCGCTGCTGGCTCTGCCGGCGGCAGCGATGGCCCAATCCCCGCCGCCGGCGGGATCCGCGACCGCGGCGCCGCCCGCCGCAACCGCGGCGTCACCTGACACGGCGGGCCAATCTGCCGAGCAGCGCGTCGACAGCCACATCACGCAATTGCACCGGCAGCTGCAGATCACCGCGGCCGAACGGCCGCAATGGAACCGGTTCGCCGCGGTCATGCGCGATAATGCGCGCGATATGGATCAGGCGATCATGCAGCGCGCCCAGCAATATTCGACAATGAATGCGCTGCAAAACATGCAATCCTATGCGAAGCTTGCCGAGGCTCATGCCGAGCGGATGCAGAAGCTGGTGCCGGCTTTTGAACAGCTTTATAACGCGATGCCGGAGCAGCAGAAGAAGCTGACGGACCAGGTCTTCCGCGAAAACGCCGCCGCTCACATGGAAAAGCGGGTACAGACCGGCCGCAATCAGTAACCGCTCGGCTCCTCGGACGGTTTACCTTACCGTAGTAAAGGCGACGCACGCAGCCCGCCGGCGGTGCCGATCGGTCACGGCGTGCGTAACCTCCGCCTGCATCGGGCAATCGACCGACGCCGACGCCGTGGCAAGATTACCGACGCGGTGGCGTGATTGTTGCCGCGTGATCGCAAGATCCGGAACAAGGATCGCCCCATAGCAGGATCGCCATAGCGGGGGAAGACACACCGATGCTGCCGGGGCTCGGGCACAATCACGGGCCGCCGCTCGATCCGGACGCCGCGTGGCGGCTCTATTGCTGGCGCAAGGCCCACGCGCAGGCATGGCGAACCCCGCCGCGTGAAATTGCGCTCGGCCGCCTCGCCCGTGCCGAGGCAGTTGGCCTCAGCTATCGGGAATATACCGCGATACTGCTCGATCGCGGGGTCCACCTGTAGATTGTACCACCTATGGACCGCGCTCGTCCTCCCTCGACCCGGAACGGCAGCGACCCGGAACCGCAGGGAGGACAAGCCGCAGACAGTTTTCAGCGCGCTTTGGCGAGATTTTGGGCAGCGAAGTCCCAATTGATCAGATGATCGAGAAAGGCCTGGATGAAGTCCGGCCGCCGGTTCTGATAATCGAGATAGTAGGCATGCTCCCACACGTCGCAGGTCAGCAGCGCGGTCTGCCCCTCGGCCAGCGGGGTGAGCGCGTTCGCGGTAGCGACGATCTTGAGCTGGCCGCGCTCGGCGACGAGCCATCCCCAGCCGCTGCCAAACTGGCCGGCGGAGGTCGCCTTGAACGTCTCCCTGAACTTGTCGAGACCGCCGCAATCACGGTTGATCGCCGCGGCAAGATCGCCGCTCGGCGCACCGCCGCCCTGCGGCTTCATCGAGTGCCAGAAAAAGGTGTGGTTCCACACCTGGGCGGCGTTGTTGAAGATACCGGTCTTCGAGCTGTCCCGGTGGGTCGCTTTGATGATGTCCTCGAGCGACTGGCTCTCCATCGGTGAGCCCTTGACGAGGTTATTGAGGTTCGTGACATAGGCCTGATGGTGCCGGCCGTAATGGAAATCCATGGTCCGTTCGGAGATGTGCGGCTCGAGCGCATTCTTCGGATAGGGCAGGGGCGGCAATTCAAAAGCCATGACGACCATCCCGATTGGTGTGAACGGAGTGCGTAAAAAAACGCCGGTTTCGGAGCAACGTTCCGGCGGAGCGTCGCCGATTGCGGCATTGGTGCGGCGCCACGACCGCGACCGGTACCAGACGGCGCTGTTTGCCCCGGCCGCGCGCCGCGAGGCGCTGTTCGCGCTTTACGCCTTCAACTATGAGATTGCAAGGGTGCGCGAGGCTGTCACCCAGCCGACGCTCGGCCGGATCCGCCTCGAATGGTGGCGCGAGGTCATCGCCGGCTGTTACGCGGGTGGGCCCGTGCGGCGCCATCCGGTCGCCGCAGCGCTGGCCGCGGCAATCCGCGAGCGGTCGTTGACCTCCTCCCATTTCGACCGGCTGATCGACGCGCGTGAGGCGGATTTCGCCGAGGATCCGCCGGCCACTCTCGGTGCTCTCGAAGATTATGCCGAAGGGACCACGGCGCCGTTGATAGCACTCGCGCTCGAAATTCTCGGCGTAACCGAGCCAAGCGCGTTCGCGGTCGGTCGCGACGTCGCGATCGCCTTTGCGCTTGCCGGATTGCTGCGGGCGCTGCCGTTTCTGTCGGCGCGCGGCCGGCTGGTGATCCCGGCCGATATCGTGATGCGCGCCCATCTCAACCTCGACGAACGGCTGCAGCCATCACCGGCGCTGTGCGCGGCCGTCGCCGAAATCGCCGCCAGAGCTGCAGGACATCTGCAAAAGGCGCGCGCCCACCGCCGCAGCGTCCCGCCCGCGGCGCTGCCGGCCCTGTTGTGCGCGATCATCGCGGACCGATCGCTGCGCCGGTTGCAGAAGGTTGGATACAACCCCTTTTCCGAGAAATCTACGCGCCCCGACCCGCTGCAGATCTGCCGGCTTACCGCCGCGGCGCTGCGCCGGCGGTTCTGACATCGACGGTGCTGTGCCCGGCTCAACGGCCATGGAAATCGGGCAGACGGCGATCGGCCATCGCCTTGATGCCTTCTACAAAATCCTCGGTGCGGCGCAGCCAGTCCTGCTCGACGAGTTCGCGCTCGGTTGCGGTCTCAATCGCATCAATGAGCCCGCGACGCAGCGTTTCGCGCGTCGCCATAACGGCAAGCGGCGCTGATTGAGCGATTTCGAGCGCGAGTTTCTGCGCGGCGCTGCGGATTTCGGATTGCGGCACCAGCAGGTCGGCGAGACCGATGCGCACGGCTTCATCGCCGTGAATCCGCCGCCCTGTGTAGAACAGCAGCGCCGCCTGCTGCGCGCCGACCAGCCGCGGCAGGGTCGCGGTCAGGCCGAAGCCCGGGTGAAACCCGAGGCGGTTGAAATTGGCGCTGAACCGCGCCTCTTCGCAGGTCACGCGAAAATCGGCCACCAGCGCCAAGCCGAGCCCGCCGCCGACCGCCGCACCCTGCACCGCGGCGATGATCGGCTTCCTGGTGCGGAACAGGCGGATCGCCTCTTTGTAGAGATGCCGGCCGGCGGCGCTGCGGGTGCCTTCGGAAACCGTGCCGGTGTCCATGCGCTTGGAGAAATCGGCGCCGGCGCAGAACGACCGGCCTTCGGCCGCGAATACGATGGCACGGCAATCGGGGTCGGCGTCGAGCCGCTCGAACGCATCGCCGATCTCGGCAACGAGCGCGCTGTCGAAGAAATTATGCGGCGGCCGGCGCATCTCGACGGTCGCGACATGGCCGTCGCGGGTAACACCAATCTCACGATAAGAAACGCTGTCGGGCATTGGTGGCTCCCAAATCAGGTTTGCTGTCTGACCATTTGATCATGGCTTAATTATCGGCACCGCGGCATTTGACGATCAGCGCGTCGGCGACGGTGAGTCCCTGGCCTGCTGCGTGTACGATGACCGGGTTGAGGTCGATCTCGTCGATCGCCCCGGCATGGTCGGCGGCAAAGCGCGACAGTGCCACGATCAGCCGGGCGAGGGCGGGTTTGTCGGCCGCCGGCGCGCCGCGTGCGCCGTCGAGCAATGCCGCACCGCGCAACTCGCCGATCAGCGCCAGCGCGTCGTCCTCGCCGAGCGGCACCGGAGCGAGCGCGACATCGCGCAGGATTTCGGCATGGATGCCGCCCAGGCCGACCATCAGCATCGGCCCGAAATCGGGGTCGCGGTTGATGCCGAGGATCATCTCGATTCCGGGCGGCGCCATTTGCTGCACCAGCACACCCTCGATGCGGGCGTCTGGCACCGCGCGGGCCGCGTTCGCCAGCACCCGGCGATAAGCCGCCCGGACCGCCGGCTCGCCGCTGATCTGCAGGAGGACGGCGCCGGCTTCGGTCTTGTGCGTGATGTCGGGCGATTGAACCTTGAGGGCGACCGCGCCGCCGATGCGGGTGGCGGCAGCCACCGCTTCGTCCGCGCTCGCTGCGATTTCCTCGGCCGGGAGCGGCACCCCGTAGCCGGCGAGCACCGCCTTCGCCGCCGCTTCGCTCAGCATCACCGCGCCGTGGCGGGCAAGCGCATCAGCCGTGCGCCTACGCTGATCGGGCTCGGTCGCCGGCGGCGGCGGGCGATCGCGGCGGCGTTGCTGGAACCGGGCGTAATCGACGAGCGCCTTGATCGCCCGCGCGCAACTCGGCATCGAAGTGTAGCAGGGGATGCCGGCCGCGGCGAACGCCGCCATCGCCGCCGCAGAGGCGCTCGTATAGGCGCATAAGAGGATCGGCTTGTCGCGCGGCCCGGTCAGCGCCGCCAGTTTCTCGGCATGTCCGACCGCGGTCGCCTCATTGGCCAGCGAGCCGATCAACAGGATCGTGTCGATGTGCTGCGACTGGCGCAGTATCTCGATGATCCGCGCATAGCCGACCTCGTGGATCGCCTGCGCCGTGGCGTCGACCGGGTTCTGCGCCGAGGCGTAGGACGGCAGCAATTCGAGAATGCGCTTTTGGATATCGTCCTCAAGCGCCGGCACTTCGAGCCCGTGCGCCACCAGGATGTCGGCCATCCACACTGCACTGCCGCCTGAGCCGGTAATGACCGCGACCCGGTTGCCGCGCGGCAGCGGGCAGAACGAAAACGCCGCGGCGACATCGAGCATGTGGTCGAGGTCTTCGCCGCGAATGATCCCGTGATGGCGAAAGATCGCGTCGTCGATCGCCCCGGCATGGGCGAGCGAGCCGGTATGCGAGGCCGCTGCGCGGCGCCCGGCATCCGAGCGGCCGACTTTGGCGATGATCAACGGCTTGCCGGCGGCGGCGGCCTTGTCGGCGACGATGCGGAACCGGCCGGGATCGCCAATGCCTTCGAGATAGACGAGGAAGATGTCCGCCCCGCCGTGCTCGAGCATCCAGTCGATGTAGTCGTGCGCTTCGAGGATCGTCTGGTTGCCGGCGCTGACCTGGTAGGTGAAGCGCAATTGCCGGTCGCGCCCCCGGTTCAGAAAAGCAAAGGTCAGGGCCCCGCTCTGGCAGCTGACCGCGATCGGCCTTCCCTGCGGCGTCGCCGGAAACAAGCTGCGCTGCGGATCGTGAAACACCGGGCTGAAGGTCGCGACGACGCGCTGCAGCGGGTTGACGAGCCCTTCGGAATTGGGACCGCAGACGAGCATGTCATGCTGCCGGGCGACGCGGCGCAATTCGCGGTCGCGCGCATGCGCGGCCTCGCCGCGCTCCTCGGCAAAGCCCGAGCTGATCACCACCGCGGCACGGATGCCGCGCTGGCCACATTCGTCCAAGGTTTGCGGCACGAGCGCCGCCGGCACCAGGATCACCGCCAGAGCGGCGGCCTCGGGAAGGTCGGCGATCGCGGCGTAGGCGCGCAGCCCCAGCACCTCGCTCTGGCTACGGGTCACCGGATAGACCCGCCCCTCGTAGCCATGGCCGATCAGCGCGTGGGTCAACCGGCCGCGCAGGCTGTGCGTATCGGCCGAGGCACCAATGACAGCGATACTGTCCGGTGCAAATAATGGGCGAAGATCAGGCATACACGGACCTCTGCTGAATCAAATCCAACGTTTGACAGATGAGGAGGCCAGAGATGACAGGTTTATCGCTTTGCGGGGCGGTTTTGGATAGGGTCCGAATCCGCCCGTTATCCCGTTGTCTCAAATTCGAAGCGGCGCGTCTCGGCCACCCGCTTGGAGGCGTCGAGTATCTCCAGCGACACCAAATTGCCGTCCTCGTCATAGTCGAGAATGATACCGGGTTTGTCCTCGGCGCTTTCGGCGACTGGGGCATCTGGCTTGAGGATGATGCTCAGCGTATCGGTCTTAGCATCGTAGGTGGCTTTCACATCGCCCTCCAGTACCTTGCAATCTGACTGGTCCGGTAAACGGTCACGACCTCGGCCGGAGTGCGGTCGATGTCGATGAACACGCGAACCAGATAAATCTTGTCGTCGAATAGCGACTTGGATTGGAGCACGTCGCGGCCCGGCCCGATTGGGTAGCGCTGCTGCGGTGCAGAGAGGACTCCACGGACGACACTCTCGGCAATTCGCCGGCGCACCATCTCGAATCTAGCATGAGCGGTTATCTCATAATTATCGACCGGTGCTGCCATTCTTAACCGCAGGATTCGAGCTCCGGAAAATAGAACCCTGATATCTGCCTCGAACGCGCGTCAATCTCTGCTTGCGACTCCCCCAAGGTCGTGGCCAGCCGGTTCATCGCGATGAAATGCGTGGCAAGAAACGCATGCAGGTCGTCGGGAGCGATTTACCGCCCTGAAGAGTGTCCACCCGTGCTGCAGGGCCCTCCCAGCCTTCCATCACCAGTCCCCTTCCGTGAAGCGGTGAAGTGGGTGAGCAATTGTGCAGCAAAAGCTAGCGGAGCCCCAAACCGCGGGCGATGATGCCGCGCAAGACCTCGCGGGTGCCGCCCTGGATGGTCAGCTTGGGGGCGATCAAGGTCGTGTAGCGCAGTGCCTCCTCGAACCGGTCGTCATTGGCGTCGGGCTGGGCGTCGCTCGGCGGCGGCGCCAAGAGACGCACCTTGTCGGGCAGCGCCTGCTCGAAATTGGTGCCGAGATCCTTGACCACCGCGGCCTCGACCGCCGGAGTCTTGCCCGCCTGCAGCATCCCGGCAACCGACAGCGACATGCGCCGCAACGTGGCGAGGTGGGCGATCTGGCGGCCGATGCCCTCGGCCATCCGCTCGCTCGGTTCCTCGCCGGCGACCCGGACCAGTTCGGTCAATGCCGCCAAGGTTTCGATCCAGCGATCGGGGCCGCTCCGTTCATAAGCGAGTTCGTCGGTTGCCTGCTTCCAGGCCATGTCGACCTCGCCGATCAGGTGCGAATCGGGCAGGAACGCATCGTCGAACACGACCTCGTTGAAGTCGTGGCCACCGACGAGGTTGATGATCGGCCGGGTGGTGATGCCAGGGGTTTTCATCTCGACCAGGAACTGGGTCAGCCCGTGCCGGCGGTTCTCCTTGGTCGGCGGCGAAGTGCGCAAGAGGGCGATCATGTAATCGGCCTGATGCGCATTGCTGGTCCAGATCTTGCGGCCATTGACCAGCCAGCCGCCATCGGTCTTGGTCGCACGGGTCGAGGCGGCGAACACGTCCGAGCCGGAATTGGGCTCGCTCAAGCCAATGCAGAAGCACAATTCGCCGGCGGCGATCCTTGGCAGGATCCGTTGCCGGACCTCCTCCTGGCCGTAGCGCAGAATGACCGGCCCCGATTGCCGGTCGGCGGTCGAATGCGCGCGGGTCGGAGCATGCGCCGCCAACAGCTCCTCGGTCACGACATAGCGTTCGAGCTGCGAGCGCTCGTGGCCACCGTATTTCTTGGGCCAGGTCATGCCGATCCAGCCCCTGGCCCCGACCTTGCGGCTGAACTCGCGCGAAAAGCCGCCCTTGCCGTCATGCGGCGAATAGGTTCCGGCCTCGGCCTCCTGGCGCAGAAAGGCGCGAACCTCCTGGCGCAACTCTTCGGCCGCGGGCGGCAACTCGGCCGGATCAAAACGAAAGCTTGTGCTCATCTGGTGGCTCTCTGGGTGGATCAGCGTTGCGGTGCTACGAGGCTTCGGTGATGAACGGCCAGAGCTGGTCGGCGCCGCGCTCCGCCACCATCCGGCCGAGCCGGGTCGCCCACACCGCCTCGTTGCCGAACTCCTCGCGCCATGCCCACAACCGGCGCGTCGCATGGTGCAGCGTATGCTCGTAGGTAAAGCCCATCGCACCATGAACCTGGTGAGCAATCGCCGCACCGCTGCCGGCGGCTTCGCCGGCGCGCACCTTGGCGATCGCGATCTCGGCGGTGCCGATTTCCGTCCCGGTGCAGGCTTCGGCGGCGAGATCGGCAGCAGCGCCAGCCGCGGCGACCTCGCCGGCGAGCGCTGCGAGATTGTGCTGGACTGCCTGGAATTTGGCGATCGGCCGGCCGAACTGCGAGCGATCGAGCGCCCATTGCACCGATTGTTCGAGGATCTTTTCGAGCGCGCCGGCCATCTGCTGCGAGCGCACCGCGGCGCCAAGCCGCTGGATCACGTCCTCGTCAAGCTCGACGGGCGCGACCGTTTCGGGCACGACGCCGTCGAACGACACGGTGTCGCGCGGCTCGCCGGAAAGGCTCTGCTGATGGCTGACCGCGACACCCGCATCGGCGACCAGCGCCACCGCTGGCACGCCGCCGCGCCGGACAAGGACGGCGAAGTGACCGGCGTTGCGCGCGAACGGGACGCGGCGGGCGCGGCCGCTGAGCCTGCCCTCACGATCGAGCGTGATGTGACCATCGGCATGGACCGGAGCAAGCGTCATCGCTCCGGCGGGTGCCGTAATGCCGGCGCGGGCCAACAGCCAACCCGCCATCAGCGTCTCGGCCAGCGGCGCCGGGACCGCGAACCGCCCGGCGGCGCGCAGGACCGCAAACCCGTCGGCCATCGTGGCACCGGGGCCGCCCAGTGCCTCCGGCACCCAGGCGAGCGGCAGTCCCGACTCTTCGAGCGCATCCCACAACGCCTTTGGCCAGACCCCCGTCTCGGCGTTGTTGATCGTGGCCGGCTCGCACAGATCCTGGAAGATGCGGGTCGCGGTATCGACGATGATGTTGTCGATATTGTCGCTCATCGCCACCGTTACATCCCTTCGATCAGAAATACGCACCCTTGCGCGGCTCGCAGGCGGATCGGCAGCACAGCCTGATATTCCGGCGAGTAGTACCAGCGCCGTGCCGCGGCGGTATCCGCGAATTCGCTGACGACGACACGCTCGGGCACAGGCCCGCCGTCGAGCAGCTCCTTCCTGCCGACGGCGGCGAGTACCCGACCGCCATATTGAGCGATGCTCTCCGCCGCGGGCGTGCGGTAGGCATCGAAGGCAGCCGAGCCGGTCACGCGGATATCGCCGAGGACGTAGGCGGGCACGGCATCCTCACTGATCGTCGATCTTGCTGCGGCACTTTGCGGCAAACCGACGCGCTGACGCAATGGCTCGCCAGCATCGCAAGGGGTAGGGGGCGCCGCCGAATTGGCGTAGTCTAGCGAAAGTGCCACCGGGCTGAGGACAGACCGATGTTCATCGCGATGAACCGCTTCAAGGTCGTTCCCGGCTTAGCGGCCGAATTCGAAAAGGTGTGGACGACGCGCGACACGCGGCTCGGCGAGGTTCCGGGGTTCATGAGCTTCCACCTGCTGCGCGGGCCGGAACGAGAGGATCATGTGCTCTATTCGTCGCACACGCTGTGGGCGAGCCGGGCCGATTTCGAAGCCTGGACGCGCTCCGAAGCGTTTCGTCTCGCCCATCGCGATGCCGGCGCCAACCGGCCGCTCTATCTCGGCCACCCCGAATTCGAAGGCTTCGAGGTGATCCAGACGGTGGAGCGGTCCTGAAGCGCGACACAAGGGTATGGCCGAATACCGGCTATTCGACAGCGATCCCGCGGGAGGGAGGACCCAATGCCGGAGCTTTCCAATATCCAGTCGTCGCCGGAAGAGCTCGAACGCTACTATGCGCAGCTGCGCGCGCAACATGTGACCCCGGCCTGGACCGGCGGCGGCATCAGCAGCGAGCCGCACAGCACGGCGATCCCTCACCTATGGCACTGGCGTAATCTGCGGCCGCAGGCGATGCGGGCGGCCGAGCTTGTCGGCACCCAACAGGCCGAGCGGCGGGTGCTGCGCCTGACCAACCCCGCGCTCTCCGGTGTCGCCAGCAACACGCTGGTCGCCAACATCCAGATCGTGATGCCCGGCGAGATCGCCCGGGCGCATCGCCATTCGGCGGCGGCGCTCCGGCTGATCATCGAAGGAACCGGCGGCTATACGGTCGTCAATGGCGAGCGTCTGCCGATGTCCCCCGGTGATCTCGTCCTCACACCCAACTGGACATGGCACGACCATGCCAACGATACCGATGCGCCGATGATCTGGCTCGATGGGCTCGACACTCCGCTGGTGCGGATGCTGGAAGCCGGGTTCTACGAGGAGTATCACCGCGAGCGGCAAGAATATGGCGCGGGCGTCGGCGATGATGCGGGCGTCGGGCGATCACGCTGGCATTATCCGATGTCGGAGATGCGCGCTGCGCTCGAACGCCTGGCCACCACCAATTCCGGCGATGCGCACGACGGCATCATCCTCGAATACAAGAACCGGCAAACGGGCGGCCCGGTGATGCCGACCATCGCCTGCTGGATGCAAATGCTGCGTCCCGGCGAGAGGATTCGGGCGCGGCGCCGGGTCTGCTGCACCAACTATCACGTGGTCGAGGGCTCGGGGTTCTCGGTCGTGGGCGGAACGCGGCTCGACTGGGAAGAGAAGGACGTGTTCACGGTGCCGATCTGGACCTTCGAGGAGCACGTCAACAGCGGCGACCGGCCGGCCTTCCTGTTCAGCTTCAATGATGCGCCGGTCATGAAGGCGTTGAGCCTCTACCGCGCGGAGGCTCAGGCCTAGCCGCTGGCGCACCGTACCGCGCCCAGCGGCACCACGTCGACGCGGCCTGGACCGGATCGCCGGCGATATTCGGGCATTTGCCGCGATCGGCGTGCACGAGCTGATCTTTGACTGCCCCGGCCAATCCATCGCCGAGAGCATCGAACGCCCGCAATGGTTCGCCACTGAGGTGATCCCGCTGGTCACGGACTGAAGTGCCGGACCACTGGCAGCGCCGCGCCGCATGATCTGGACCGGGGCCGGCTTCACATGGTTGATCGCGCCGATGGCCCGATCATATTGAGGCCAGCCTGCGAGCCACGGACGGCTGATCGGGCGGTGGCGGTGGGCAACGCGGACACAACGAGGAGAATTCGGAATGTTCAGCCATGTCATGGTCGGAAGCAACGACATCGCGCGGTCGAAGAAATTCTACGATGCGCTGTTTGTCGCGATCGGCGGCAAGCCCGGCACCGAGGACGCCAGAGGCCGGCTGATCTACGCGCATAATGGCGGTCGTTTCATGGTGTCCAAACCGATCGACGGCAGGCCGGCGACCCATGCCAATGGCGGCACCATCGGCTTCTCGATGAGCGACGCGAAGCAGGCCGAGGCATGGCACAAAGCCGGTATCGCCAATGGCGGCACGACGATCGAGGATCCGCCCGGCCTGCGCCAAGGGGCCGCCGGTGCCACATATCTCGCCTATCTTCGCGATCCCGATGGCAACAAGCTGTGCGCGCTGCATCGCATGCCGGCTGCCTGATTATCAGCCGGTCGACGCTGGGGGCCGTCCTTTCGGACGGTCCTTCGCGCGAATGGTGTGGTCGGCCCCGAAAGCTGCGCCTGCCCGTCGCCAACCCGCCCGCGATCGGCCTCTTGCCCGGACCTTAGCGACCGGACCTTAGCGGCCGGACCTCAGCGACCGGTGGCGGCGATGCGGCGGCAATGGTCGAGCGCCGCAGCGATCAGATTGTCGCTCGCTTCGGGGGTCCGGAACGCGGAATGGGCGCTGAGCGTCACGTTTTCGAGCGTGGTCAAGACATGGCCCGCCGGCAGCGGCTCGACGGCGAAGACATCGAGCCCGGCATGACGCATCCGGCCCGAGCGCAGTGCCGCGATCATCGCCGCCTCATCCACCAGCGCGCCGCGCGCCGTATTGACCAGGATGACCCCCGGCTTCATCGCGGCAATGCGCTCGGCTGACAGGAAGCCCCGGGTTTCATCGGTCAGCAGCAGATGCAGCGAGACGACGTCGCTTTGTGCCAGCACCTGTTCGAGCGGTGCGAATTCGACGCCGGGATGGGTTCGCGGGCTGCGGTTCCAGGCGATCACCTTGAGACCGCAGCCGAGCGCCAGGCGCGCGACCTCGGCGGCGACACCGCCAAAACCGATGAGCCCCAGCGTCTTGCCGGTGAGCTGGACGGCGTCGATGCGCAGCCATTGACCGGCGCGCATCCCGCGATCCATTCGCACGAGGCTTCTGGCCGACGCCCACATCAGCGCGATGGCGCACTCGGCCACCGCGGTGTCGCCATAGCCCTTGATGATGTGGACGGCGATGCTGAGCCCGGCGAGCTCTTCCGGGTTCATATAGCTGCGCGCCCCGGTGCCGAGGAAAACGACGTGCCCCAGGCCGCGGCACTGCGCGGCGAGCGGCGTCGGCAAAGGGGTGTGGTCGATGATCGCGATCTCGGCGTCGCCGAGGATGGCAGGAAGGGCATCGGGCCGCACATCGGGATCACGGTTGATCGCGATCGGCGGATCTCCGTCACGCCGCAGCTTTTCGGTGATCGCGGCGAGGGTGTCGTTGGCGTCGACAAAGACCGCGCGCATTGCTCTGTTACCTGTCACGGCCGCTTTCTGATCCACGGCCGAACACCGCCGGACAGCGCGCCTGCGTCCTGGTGTTCACCGCCGTTCGGCGAGGATGTGCCAGTGCCAGGAGCCGGAACGGCGCTGCTCCGTCTGGCTCAGCGACAAAAGCTCGAAACCGGCGAGCAGTGCGGCCAGGCCAGTCAAGTCGCAGTAGTAATGTGGGTGCGCCTTCTCTTCGCTGCCGCGGATGAAGGTGTCGGGTGCCACCGCTCGGCCGCGGCCGAATTGCGCATCGCGTTTCGACAGCATCGTGCCCTGGTACAGCGCGCCGGGCCTGAGCACGCGCCAGATTTCGGCGAGGCGGCGGCCGACATCGCCCATCGTCCCGTGAAAAATCACATTCCACGACAACACATAGTCGAAGCTTTGATCAGCGAAAGGCAGCGCGTCGGCGTCGGCCTGGCGCAGGTCCAGCCGGAGGCCGCGTGCGGCCGCCTCGGATCGGGTGAAGTCGAGACCGGCCGCGGCGCCGTCGATCGCCGCGACGGCGAAGCCCTGCTCGGCGAGAAAGAGCGCGTGCCGGCCGACACCGCAGCCGAGGTCGAGCACCTGCTGCACGCCGCGCGCTTTCAGCATCGGCACCAGTGTTGCCACGGCCGGGTCCGGCTTGAGCCAGTCGGCTCGGCCCTGCGGCGTCGCCCATCGCTCGTCCCACGCCTCGATCGCCGTCGCCGTCATCTGCCCCCCGCTGTCTCGACTGTTCCGCCTGTCGTAAGCGCCCAGTATCATAAGCGGCCTGTATCATAAGCGGGAAATATCCGGGCGCGAGCCGGAAATAGCCTGTTCCTGGCGCGGATGGCGGGGCCGGGTCCGATCGCCGCGCGAGCCCGGCGACCAGGAGACGCGATGCCCGTCGCGGCCTCGCCGACGAGCAATTTGCGCAGGTGCTGGCGTGGCCGAAGCACCGGCAATAACATGCGCGCAGCTGATCTGGAGGAGAAGGCAATGGCGACGGCGGGCAGGGGATATCGGCCGGGCCTGGTCGATCTCGACCGAGGGCGAATCAGCCGCGAAATCTTTGTCAGCGACGAGATCTACGCGGAAGAGCAGGAGCGGCTGTTTGCCCGCGCCTGGCTCTTTGTCGGCCATGAGAGCCAGATCCCGAACCCCGGCGATTTCTTTGTCTCGGGCATGGGCGAGGAAAGCGTGATCCTGTGCCGCGACCGCGCCGGCCAGATCCATGTGTTCCTCAATTCCTGCCGGCATCGCGGCATGAAGGTGTGCCGCTATGACGAGGGCAACACCCCGGTCTTCACCTGCCCCTATCACGGCTGGAGCTATGCGAGCGACGGCAAGCTGGTCGGCGTGCCGTATTTTCGCGAGGCCTATCATTCGACGCTCGACCGCGCGCAATGGGGGCTGGTCGAGGTCGCACAGCTTTGCAACTACAAGGGCTCGATCTGGGCCAATTGGGACAAGGCGGCGCCATCCTTCGAGGAATATCTCGGCGATTTTGCGCATTATCTCGACCTGACCGTCAACAGCTGGGATGGCGGCGACGGCGGCATCGAAATTCTCGGCGGGATCCAGAAATGGCTCATTCCATGCAACTGGAAATTCCCGGCGGAGAATTTCTGTGGCGACAGCTATCACAACATTAGTCACCGCTCGGTTGATCTCGCCGGCATCGGCCCGTCGGGCAGTGGCCGGCGCGATATGCAGGAGCGGATCATGGCGCGCCGGCTGCAGGTGTCGCTTTATGAGCGCGGCCATCAGACCGGAATTTATGTGATGCCGCAAGGCGAGCCGACCCCGCCCGCCTATGCCCATTCGCCGGTCGTCTCGGAATATTTCCGGCATTGCGAGGAAGAGCGGCGCCGGCGCCATGGCGAATGGGGTCGGGTCATCGGCAGTCCCGGCGAGGTCTTTCCCAATATCGCGCTGCATCCGCGCCAGCCGCGCACGATCGCGGTGTGGCACCCGCGCGGCGCCCACCAGACCGAATGCTGGCGTTGGTATTTCGTCGACAAGGCCGCACCGCCCGAGGTCAAGGATTTCCTGCGCGATTATTACATCCGCTATTCCGGTCCCGGTGGCATGACCGAGCAGGATGACATGGAAAACTGGAACTACGCCCATGCCGCGAGCCGCGGTGTCATCGCCCGCCGCCACCCCTACAGCTATGAGCAAGGGCAGGGCTACGAAACCGCGAATTACGAATGGCAGGGGCTGCGCATCCCCGGTACGGTGATGGACATCACCGAAGCCAAATCGAGCGAGCACAATCTCAGAAACCTCTACCGTCGCTGGGCCGAATTTATGGAGGCCCCAAGCTGGGACCAACTCGCCACCTGGCGCCGGGCCGGGGCCGGTATCGTGCAGGCCGCCGAATGAGCGAACTCGTCAACACCCGGCTGCTGACCCCCGGTACGCGGATCGTGCTGGTCGATGGTGCGGTGGCCGAGGTGGTGTCGAACCCGCAGGATGGCGTATGGGTGTTCGCACGCTATCTCTCCTCGCCAACCGATCCCTCGGTCGTCGGCAGCGAGGAGATGATCTTTGCTCAGGACATCGCCGACATCACCGCGTCTTGATAATTCTGCGAGGGAATGGCCGAGCGGAGGGGGCCGGGCGGCCGCGCGCCCGTCCCCGCTCCGACGCCGCGGAGAGGGACGAGTTTGCGTTATTAAAGGTTCAGCTGCTCAAGCCTGCTTGAAAAAGCGCGCGGCATTATCCCAGAGCAGCTTCTTTTTGGTTTCGTCTTTCAGGCTTTGCCACGCCAGGATGTTGTCCACCGAATTCGGAAACTGGCACTCCGAATGCGGATAGTCGGACGCATACATCAGGACTTGATCACCCAAGAAGCCGGTAACATGGTTGTACATGTCCTCGCCTTCATGGTGTTCGATGCTGCAAAAGAACCGGCCGCTGGACATGTATTCGCTGGGCTTCATCTTCAAATCGGCAGTGCCGCCGACATAGACGGCCTGCTCGTCGAGCCGTCGGGCCCAGAACGGCAGCCAGCCGAACCCGCCTTCGAGCACTCCCATGCGCAAGGTCGGGAAGCGATCGAACAGGCCGCCGCCGATAAACGACGCGACAAAACGCATTGCTCCCCAAGGGTGCGCGGCGGCGCGGCCGATGAAGATGTTTTCCCACAGATCGAGGTAGCCCGGATAATAAGGCGGGTTCCAGGTGAAGCTGTGATTGGCGATCGGCAAATCGTGCTCGGCGGCGGCTTCCCAGATCGGGTAGAGGTCGGGGTGGTCGGCCGGCATGTCCTTGGCGAGCAACGGCAGCACCGCCACCGCCCATTTCGACTTGCCCCATTCGCGGATTTCCCGCACCGCCTCGGGCACGACCCGCGACGAGGCGACGATCAGGCTCTTGAGCCGATCGGGGTGGTCGGCGGTGAAATCGGCCATGTGGCGGTGATAGGCGCGGATCATCCCGACTTCGAGCGCCGGATCGTCGAGACCGACAACACTGAGCCACGATGTCGGGATCAGGAAATGGGTGTCGACGCCTTCCTCATTCATGTCGGCGACGCGGTTGGCCGGCTGATCGTCCTGGATCCCCGGGCGCGGCAGTTTGGTACCCCGCCACCGCGTCTCGCGCCCGGTGAAGCTGTCGGCCGGCGCCTTCTCGCCCAACACCCGGCGGTAGTATTTGGTGCCGACGCGATACTGGTGCACCGGGTTGCCGCCGTCGGCCGACTGCCCGCTCGGCAGGCGGTACGGCGCCAGTTCCGGCAGCCGGGCACGAAAGCTCGGATCGACATAGCGGTCCAGCACCTCGGCCGCCGGGTTGACGTGGGTGTCGGAATCGTAAGCGCGATAGCCGTTTCTCATCCTGCCTCTCCTTCCCCTCGACGCTCGCCGGCCTCCGCGACGCTCGCCGGCGCATTCATTCTTTGACCGTCCCATCATAGAAGTGGTGCCGAATGTTGTCGATGGTCGGGGACGGAATCGGGAAGGAGCTAGCGGACAACGCGATCGGCGCCGTGGTGGGTTCTCCTCGGTGCGGTGCCGCTGGCTGCGAGGTATATCGCCTTGTTGGTTTCGATGTTGTAGGCGAGCGGGTGCCGGCGCGCTGGATATTGTGGGCGGGCGACGATGCGGGCGGCCAATTCAAGATGATTACCGATGTCAAAGTATTCGATCGCGTTCTTGTGATAGCGGCCGAATTGCAAAAAGGTATGCGTGCGGGAGGCGATCACCCGGCTGCCGAGTTCGAGCGCTTGAGAAATCGGACCTGAGGAAGATTGTCCAACCTCAAGATACGGGAAGACCACGACATCGCAAATCGCCATGCCCGAAAGAAATTCGGCGTCGCTGGTGGCACCGAGGAAATGGATTCTTTGCGATAAATCTTTGGGATGGCCGATCAGCAGATCGCGCATCGACGCGTCGACCGCAACCGACACCGTCGGCCCGGCGCGCCCGGCACCGGCCCGCATCCGCTCGGCGATATTGGTATCGACATAACCGGCATCGAACAACAGCGAAAGCACCGGGTCGATCGGCTGGTGTGCCTTGATTTCATTCGGATGCACCCCGCCAAAAATCAGCAGATGGTAATTCTTGGGCAAATGATGCAACGCGCGAATGACCGTATCGAAGCCCTTGTATCGGCCGAGAAAGCCGAAGATTCCAACCAGCTGGGCATCTGGTGGGACCCCGTCCAGCAACGGAAACTGGTCACGGGAAGCGGTGCGGCGGATCTCATCAGCTTCGTCTTCGCCGAGAAAGGACAGCGGATGATCGTAGACGTTGCGCAATCCGTGGACATATCTCATATGCCACTGTTCGCGGCGCGTATGGACGATGATCGCGACCGGTTTCAGCCGCTGCGCGCGGCGCAGATGCGTCGCGATGCCGGCGGATAACAGGTGGGCGCGATTATATGCACCCCGCAGGCTGATCGCCTTGCCGAAATTGAGCTTGAAGAGCTCGCGACAGAAGGTCTTGAAGTTGAATTCCTCGGCCTCGAACACGGTGTGAAACGTGACCGAAAGCCGCGGTGCGGCGCGGGCGAGCCAGGTGAAGCGACGAAAGATGTCGCGGCAGTTGCGCCCGAGGGTGCCATGCTCCAGTTGCAGGTTGACGGCGTCGAACTCCCTGATTTCCCGGCAGATCTCCTGGATATGGCGATCGGCGTAGCGGCGCACCCGCGTGTGGGTCGAGCGCAGCAGAAACTGGTTCAAATCAAACACCGTGATATCGAACGCTTCGGCCAGCTGCTTTTCGAGACTGCGCGAATAGGCGGCGATCCCACACAGATCGCTATACGTCGAGATCAGCGCGAGTCGCGGGCGGGCCGGCGGGCGCAGGGCGACAAACGGCGGCGCGCGGACAGAGCCGCCGGGGAACAGCAAGGGTCCACTTGTCTTGAACTCGACACTGGCCATGTTCGTCTCGCTCTCGCCGGCTGGGCCTGCGCGGCCGCCGTCTACAACAGGTGATCCCGCACCGACCGGACGGCCAGGCCGCCGATCGCCCAGACTGTGAAGGCGATCAGAAACGTGACGGCGAGCGCACTCCAGCGATGCGGGTAAAGCGCTTCCTCGGGCAGGCTCGGTGGCACAAAATCGGCAACGTAGATTTGCTGGCGGTCGGCGTTGATCCGGGCACGATCGAGCCCTTCGAGCGCATGTTGGTAGGCGCTCTCGGCAAAGCGCCGCTCATCTTCGAGTTCGTCGTAAGAACCCATGACCTGAGAGAGAGCTTGCGTGCGGGTCTTCGCGGTCTCGGTGACCTCGCTTGCGATCGCCTGCTGCTGCGCTGCGATCGAACGGATTCGCGCTTCGAGGACCTGGACGGCAGGCGCATCGTCGCGCTCGAATTCCTTGAGCGTCGCCAATTCGGTGTTGGCGCCGACGATTTCGTCACGCAGCCGGTCGGCCAGCCCGGCGCTCGCATTGGCGCTCTGGCGAGGGTCGATCAGACCCTGCTGGTCGCGATAATCGCGCAGCTGCCGCAAGGCGATACTCAGGCGGTGTTCGGCGACCCGCACCTCGTCCTTGGAATTGCGCACCGCATCGAGCCGCGCCCTGGCCGATAATCCATTCACCAGCGCTTCGGACGATGCGAGAATGCCGCGCGCCAGGGCCAGCGCATCGTGTGGTGTGAAGGCACGCGCACGCACGACGATCGTCCCGTTGGTCGGATCGAAAAACGCATCGACCTGGCCGCGCCAGTAAGTCACCAGCGCCTCGATCGGCACCGGCGGGTGCAACCGCGACAGCCAATCGGCCGTCGGCGGCGAAAACAGCCGGCTCAGATCGATGGTCTTGTCGAGATCGTCGATGATCGCGCGGCTGCGGATATATTGAACGACCGCATAGGAATCGACACCGATCTGCAGCCGCCCGACACCGGGCTGCAGGAAGGTTCCGGGTGTCGTGAGAACCGGTTCGGCAGACCGCAGGCCAAAGCGAAATTCGGCTACATATTGATCAGCAGCAATCAAGAAATAATAGATCGCAGAAATCGTGACCGGCAGGATGACGAGCAGGATAAACGAGATCCACCCGTAGGACAGTCGCCGGCGCTGCGGCTGTGGGCGCCATAGCGGATGCGGTTCGGCCAGGAGGGCGATTTCGCCACCCGACCCTTGGCCATGGGCGGATGGGCCATGGGCGGATGGGCCATGGGCGGTTGGGAGGCGTGCCGGCGCGAATTGTCCGGCGGGTTGATCGACGGTATCGGGTGGTGCCGCCACAGGCGCGCGTGTCACCGACAGGGGTTCCGGCATCAGACCGCCTCCTGCAGCAGGCGGTGATAGTGGGTCAGCGCCGTATCAACGTTTTCATAGAGAGACAGCGAGCCGTCGGCGAGGATTGCGCCGCGATCGCAATATTGTCGCAGGGTCTGCGGATTGTGCGTCACGAGGATGATGTCGCAATGCGCTATGCGGGCGCGAAACGCCTCGGCGCATTTGCGGCGAAACCGCTGGTCGCCGATTTCGGTCACTTCATCGATCAGGTAGACATCAAAATCGATGGCCAGGCAGGCGGCAAAGGCGAGCCGCGCCCGCATGCCGGCGGAATAGGTATTCACCGGCATGTCGAAATATTCGCCGAGTTCGGCGAACTCTTCGATATAGCCGATCGTTGGGCGCATCGCGGCACCGTAGATGCGGGCGAGGAACGCTGCATTCTGGCGGCCCGACAACGCGCCGTGAAAGGTGCCGCCAAAGCCGAGTGGAAACGAAACTCGCGCCCACCGCCGGACCACCCCGCGATCGGGCAGTTCGGAGCCGGCGATCAGCCGGATCAGCGTCGATTTGCCGGCGCCGTTCGCGCCCAGGATACCGAAATTATGGCCCGATTCGAAAAACGCGTTGGCATCGGCGAGCACCGTCCGGCGGCCATGGTGGGTGCGGTAGCTCTTCGCTACGTGCTCGAGGCGGATCATTGCGGTTCGTACAGTTGACGTCGCAGACTGCGCTCGAGGACCAGTCCCGCCAGCAGGACCAGCCCGGCGACGGTCAGGAGATAGGTCCGATCGAGCCAGTGGGGGTCATAGTCCGGGAAAAAGCTCGAACGAAACCAGTCGACCGTTTGCAATACCGGGTTCCAAGTGAGGATGTTGCGAACCCAGTCCGGCATATTGCCGGGGACGTAAAAGATGCCGGAACAGAAGTATAGCATCCGGGTCACCTGCGGCCAAATCTTGTCCCATGACTTGAAGAACCCGGTGATCACGGCATTGATAAAGCCGCAGCCGGCAGCGAAGACCCAGACCGCGGCTAGCGATGCCGACACACCCGCCAGATTGACGGGCAGCGTTGCGAACCCGAACGCGCCAAAGCCCGCCAGCAGGATTACGGCCACGATCAAATCGGTGGCCAGTTCGAGCAGGGCCCGTGCCAGGATCACGTCGAATGTGGTGACGAGCGGCAACTGCAGCAACGAGCCGTTTGCCGTAATTGCGTAAGTCATGCTGCTGCTGGTATGAACAAATAAATGATATGGGATGATCCCTGTATAGTAGAAAATAAAAAATTGCGTGCCGATGGGCGGCTGGCCGTGCATCAGAACGGCAAAAAACAACGATAATGTCAGGATATGCAAGATTGGTTCGAGTAATGCCCAGCCATACCCAAGGGTCGAATCGCCGAATCGGGTGCGGGTCTCGCGGATGACCAGGGCATAGATCACCCGCAACTGGGTTTGAAAGCCGCTCCACCAATTGGAGTGGCACCGCGGCGAGCGGTCCGAGCGCGGGCTGCGCTCACCGAGAACGAGATAGTCGCCATCGATGGTTTCGAGCCGGCGGTTCAGCACGTGGAGCAGCGCGCGCGCATAGTCCTCGTCATCCGGCGCGGTGCTGATCAGTTCGCCGCCGAGTGCGAGCGCTTCGCGCAATCGGCCGCTGTCACAAAAGACGGTCAGCTGGGAGCGCCGGGCTGCCGGGTTTGCCGGATCGAGCGCGGCGGCGCGTGCGAGCGCGGCCGTCGCCTCGTCGAAGCGGCCCAGGCGATACAGCAGGTTGCCGCGATGCAGATGATATTCGGCCTTCCCCGGTGCCAGAACCAGTGCCCGGTCGATCGCCGCCACGGCGCTTTCAATATGGCCGCGCTGCATCTGTGCCGCGGACAGCAGGCGATAGCCGATATCGTCCTCGTCGGCATTGGCGAGGCTCGCCATCAGCAGCTCGGCCGCGTCATCGAATTTGTGCGAGCGCAGCAGCAGCTCGGCCGCATGCTGGGCGGCAGCCCGGTCGCCCGGTGCCAGCGCATGTGCCCGCAATGCCAGTGCAAGGGCCATGTCGGTATTGTCGAGAGCAAGCGCCACGGTCGATAGCTGGCGCAATACGGCGCCATTGTCGGGGTCGATTTCGGCCGCTCGGGTCAGATGCCCGAAGGCGTCCGCATGCCGTCCCGCGCCGGCTAGCAGGCCGCCGGCATGAAGGGCGAATTCGACCACATCCGGCGCGATCTCGCAGGCTTGCACGGCATGGGTGATGGCCCGTGCGAGGTCCCCTGCGGCCGCGCATGATCCGCTGGCGTGGCGATGGCCCTCGGCCCAGCCGGCACGGCATTCGAGCAGCCGTTCATAGGCTTGCGCCGCTTCCCGATGGTGCCCGCAATTGCTGAAGAGCCAGGCGCAAAAATCGGCGATCGGCTCCGCCCCGGGGGATAGTGCGAAAGCCGCGCGGGCGCTGGCCATTGCGGCCTCCCGCTCGCCCGCATAAAAGAGGCTCTCTGCCTGGCGACAGTTGAATGCAGCCTGTTGCTCGGCGGAGCGCACCGGATCGCCGGGCAGCGCCCTTTCGTCCGCCGCGATGCCGTCGCCCGGCCCGGAATTGCCGTTCGCGTCGGATGAAGATGCGAGGCCGTTGTTCAAGGGTTGCGTCACTCTTCGTCCGACCGACCGGCTGAAAGGCGCGCAGAGGGCTTGCCCGCTGGCAGCGTGCGAAACCTCGATGCCGTTGACTGCGTTATGAAGCTATTGCCTCAATTACCGTATGCTTCGTCAGGGAACCGTCATCCGATTCGTCACGCCTGCGTCAAAAGCATGCGCCTCGCGCTGGCTGACGGGTGCCGGCTCCGAAGCGGGTCCAGGTTCGCGGCACGGGCGCAATATCCGCAAGCCGCATGTCCGAGGCAGCCCGGCCCGGCCAAAATCCTCGCAAGACGCGGCCGATTTCTCGTCTGGTGCTGCTGCCCGGACGCTTCTAAGCTGAGGGTTCGACGGTCATCGAGCGGCATATCGACGAGCGAGCGCCGTCTGCGCCGACATCGTGGCCCGGCCTGCGGGTGGCGGGGGGGCCATTGCGCGGCGGAAGGAGCAACGCGGGATGCCGTTCGAGTTCGGAATGTTCCATGAGTTTCAGTGCCCGGCCGGAACCAGCCAGAAGGCGGCCTTTGCCGAGTCGTTTGCCCAGGTCGATGCGGCCGAGCGCTGGGGGCTCGACGCGATGTGGCTGGCCGAAATCCATGTGGCGCCGGAGCGCTCGGTCTGTGCCGCACCCTTGACCATCGCCAGCGCCATCGCCGCGCGTACCAGGCGCATGCGGATCGGCACCGGGGTTCAGGTCCTGCCATTGTGCCACCCGCTGCGCATTGCCGAAGAAGCGGCGACAGTCGACCAGATCAGCGAGGGGCGGCTGATTTTCGGGGTCGGTCGCAGCGGCTTTCCGCGCACCTACGAGGCTTATGGTGTGCCCTATGGGGAGAGCCGCGAGCGCTTTGCCGAGACCCTCGACATTCTGAAGCGCGCCTGGACCGAAGACACGTTTTCATATCAGGGCCAGTTCTACTCGTTCAACAATGTCCGGCTGACCCCAAAACCCTATCAGCAGCCTTGGCCCGAGATCCGCATTGCGGCCAACAGCGCCGATACCTTTCCGGCGATCGGCAAGCTCGGGCACGGGGTGTTTGTCGCGGTCCGTCTCGGCACTCTCGAGGAGCTGGCGCCGAACATCCGTGCCTATCGCGAGGCGTGGAAGGCTGCGGGCCATCCCGGCGAAGGCCAGGTGTTTTTGCGCGCTCCGGTGTATGTCGCCGAGACCGCGCGGCAGGCCCGTGAAGAGCCTGAAGAGAGCATCATGTATTTCTACCGGTATCTCGGCGAGCGGCTTGAGGATTCGGCGACGCGGGCCGGAGTGCGGGCGGTCGAGGACCGGGCGGCGCGCGGCCGACGCCTGCAGACGATCAGCTATGATGAAGCGCTGCGCGACAAGATCATCGTCGGCACCCCGGAGCAGGTGACCGACCGGCTGACGGGTCTGCGCGAAGAGCTCGGCCTCGACGGCATCCTCGCCGAGATGAATTGCGGCACCAAGATCCCGAACCAGCGAGTGCTGAAATCGCTGCAATTGCTGTGTGAGAAGGTCAAGCCGCAGTTTCACTGAAGCGGCTGCCGAGCCTCTCCTCGCAGTGCGATCAGAGGTTTGGCAGAAAGATCAGGGCTTGAGGCGCTGCTCCCCGGACCGGGCCGGGGAGCAAGCTGGCTGAGTGAGTGAGTGGCAGGCGCGGTCGGGTTCAGTTCAGTTCGGCAATGCCCATGGCCTCACCAAAGCGCCGGGCAGCCTCGAATGTGTCGCCGTATTTGCGGTGGCCGGCGGAGATGTGCGCGCAGGCCAGCAGCAGCCGGTCCCGGTCGGCACACCGGTTGTTGCCGTAATCCTGCAGCAGGCATTGCGGAATTTCCTGGTTGTGCGGATCGTTGCCGAACCGCGTCGCCATCACCGCCAGCCGTTGCACCAACACGGCGCGGTCGGCACCGCTGTCGAGATAGGCCTGGGTCCACGCCACCGCCTGTACGGGGTCGAGCGCCACCATCGTCTCCTCCAGGCGGCTGAGGAGCTGCGCGCTGGTCAGCCGGTCGGCACCGGCCGGGGCGCGGACCTGCTCCGATTTGACCCAGCCCATATGCTGCTGGTTCCACGCCGCCTGGTTGACCATCGAGCCGGCGACAAACAGCAGCTTCAAGCGTTGCGGGTGCTCGAAATTGTCGTAGAACCAGCCGAGCGTGTTGCAGTACTCGTAGGTGTGCTGCGGCATCGAGAACGCATTCGGCCCGTTGGTTTCCAGCACGACCTGTCCGGCGGCCAACTGGATTGCGTCGACGATGCGGCGCGGCGACGTGCCGGCCAGCAGGAGGGCGCTGATCTTCTCGATATAGGCGGGCTCGTGCTGATGGATCAGCGCATCGACCAGCTCATCTGTTTGCGCTTTGTCGAGATCACCCGTATTGGCGAGCAATGCCCGTTCGCGTGGTGCCGTCCCGCCTTGCGGCACGGCATGGACTTCCGCCCCTTCGATGAACATCGTGATGATGTTGCAGGCCATTTCATAGACCGAGTGCCAGCGCGGCCCGACGGCAATATCAAGAGCGCCGGCATAGATCGCGTCATGGGCGTTGTCCCAGCCGATCGCATTACCGATCTCGACCACCGAGCGGGCGCGATAGGCTTTGTGCCCGGTCGTGTAGGAGCGATTGTAAAGCATCCGGTCCTGAACATCGATCAAACCGGCAAACACCAGCTGGGCCAGAACTGCCTTGCGGTTCTCCTTGGCTTCCATCAGACCAAGAAAGAGCCGGTAGGCGTCGATTACCTGGCCGCGTTCGACCATGGTGAGCCAGTTGTTGAGCCGTTCGCCGAGTGGCCCCTCTTCGTATAGCGGCTCCTGATCGGGCCAATAAACCACCGGCTTGGGCGGCTCGGTGTTCGGCATCTTGTAGCCGCGGGTGGCGTAATGACCTGGCGCCTTGAGGATTTTCTGGTTCCAGATGTCGAGACCCGAGGGAATGTACCAGATGGTCTGCGCCAATGGCAGGGCCGCCAGCTTTTCCGGCAGCATCGTGGTCAGATTGACGGCCGCGCGCGCCGACAAGAGGCAATGGTCGTTATTGACAAAATTCGGAAAGCCGTCATCGATGCGCTGATGGTATGGCACGTGCGTATAGGGTGCATGGATGCGCACCCCCTGCGCCATGATTTCCGGCAATGGCCGGCCGCGCTGCAGCAATTGGTAATAGACGCGGCTGCCGCCGACCTGATCGCGGGCGAGGAGTCGATCCTCCAGCTCACCATATAAGCGCGTGGTTTCCTGATCGAGCGTTGCGGCTGGCATCTTTGTCCTACTCCTCGGTCGCGACTGGTTTGGCGCGGGCGAGTGTAGGCCAGTTGCCGCAATCGCGGCAATGGCACTCGTCGGAACCACCGCGAGCGAGTAGGCCAGGCCAATCGGTGTGCGCGATGGATCAGGGATCAATCGACAGATCGCCCCAGCTTGTCGTCCGCCCGATGCGCAGCGCAATGACCGGCAATTCGGCGAGCTGCATCGATCGGTACTGCGGATAGCGCTGCCGCAGCAGCTGCTGCGCCAAATCATGTTCGGCGCCCGCTTCGAGAATTTCGGCATGGCCGCGCAGCATCACCCAGCCAAGCCGTCGCCAATCCCCGTCATAGCGATCGGCGACAAAGGCGGTGGCCGGGTTGTCGGTGATATTGCGGAGCCGCTTCAGCCGGCGCGGGTCGCCTTTCGGTTTCTGGTCGATCGTGATGTAGAGCGTGACACCATCCACCGCGAAACATACCGGCACGACATGCGGCAATGCGTGCCGGTCGGCGGTGGCAAGATGGCCGACTTGGCGGCTGTCTAAAAAGCGGCGCTGGCCGTCGCTGAGCATGCGAGGTTCCCAACCGGACACGGGCGCTGTCATACTATCCCTGTGCGAGCCCGTGGTTGCGGGCCGCTTTGCATCAGGCAAGTCGCGCACCGCGCAAAGGGAGGCGATCCATGGCCAAGCGGCAAAGCATCGATGTACCGGGAGCGAGGCATGTCAACCCGATCCCGAGCGCCTGCCGGCACGGGCCATTTGTCGTCAGCGGCGCAATCTCGGGTGCCGACCCGGAGAGCGGCGCGGTCGATCCCGACCTCGACGCCCAATGCCGCGCCATGTTTGCCAATGTTCGCAGCGTCATGCAGGCTGCCGGCGGCACCACCGACGATATCGTGAAAATGACGGTGTGGATCACCGACCGCGCGCTGCGCCCGATCCTCAACAAGCATTGGGTCGAGATGTTCCCGGACCCGCAGTCGCGGCCGGCGCGCCACACTCTGACCTCGACCGATTTGGTGGCGCCGATGCAGGTGCAGTGCGACCTGATGGCCGTGCTCGGCGAGGGCTGAGGTGGTGACGATCGTCGATATCTGCACGCTCGCGCTGTCCTGAGCGTTGCGAGCCGCCCCCCGGGCACCGCCGCGGTCGGGCACGGCAGTCGGGCACCGCGGTTGGCGCACGGATGTGATCCTGGTCGAGATCGAAATCGACCAGGGCATCCCCGGGTCGGCGAGGCCGGAAGCGGCGGCAACCGCTCGGCTCGCCGGGCATGACTGCGCGCCGTCAGGGTCAGCGGTAGAATTCGACCTTTGCCTCGCGAAACCAGACCGTGTTTGGCGGCGCGGCCGAAATCGGCCCGTTGATGCCGAAGACCGCGACCTCGAACCTGTCACCGGCGCGGACCGCGTCGCTCAGCACCAGGCGATTGGGCATGTTGAACCCCTGGATCGTCGCCGGGCTCGGTCGGCCGGCGGCACGCGGCAGCTGGCCGTTGACCCAGATTTCCGCGTAATCGTCGATGTTTAACGTCAGCACCGCCTTCGCCCCGGACGGGTCGAAGCCATCGACTTCGGCGGGAACCGTCAGCGTCGCACGGTACCAGATGAACGAGACCCTTCCGCCGCCGCGCTTGGCGCCGAGCTCGGTCGCCGGAACGACCGGCCAGGTCGAATCGTCAAACCCGGCCTCGCCAGCGTGCGGTTGAACATCATAGGTGGTCTTGAACTCGGGCATCGCGTCGGGGATCGCCGGGACTTCGATGATCTTCGCCTCGAGCGTCCGCCACCGGGCGCCGAACGCCGCCGAGCCGGTATCGGTCATCAGATCGACCGCATACGCGGGAGGCAGTGCGGGGGCGATGGCCGGGGGTGGTGCCGAAGCGGCCGGAGCGGCCGGCCGGTTGACTTCGCTGATGGGCATGGATTCATCCTCCTGACCCGGTTGACCCGCACCTCGATCGCCTGCGCGGCAGCGACGGCAACACGCGCGACGGCAGAACGCGCCCGACGGCCGGGTGCTCGGTTGGTTGTCTCACATCGACGATGGTGGCACCGGCGGTGTCTCGCGGCTATAGCGATATTTGGCAAGGCTAGCCCGATCCCGTCGCGCTGTCGAAGGCGATCATCGGGTCTCTCCGCGGTGCCGTTCGGGTGATCGACACTGTTCCTGCGCCGGGCGGCTCGGGCATCCTGGGCCGGGTGGCGGCGGCGCTGCCGCCCATATTGGCTGATCTGCAAATTGTGATAGGTTGGCGCTACCGCTTCGTCCAGCAGAGGTAGTGCGTGGCCTATCGTCGAGGGGGACGGTCGTTGCGGCCGACGATCGTCGTGGCGCTGTCGGCGGCGATCGCCGGATGCGCTGCGCCGCCGCCGTCAACGCCGCAAAATGCGTTGGTCGGAACCTGGGCGAATGCGGAAGATGATGCGATCACGATCCGTCCCGATACCGTGGTCCAGCACCAGCCGGACGGCCAGCCGGTGCCGCTCGACAGCGAGGTCTGCGACGGCAGGTTCAGCTTTGGATACGCCACCCGGAGCCGCGCGGCACTGACCGCGCTCTTGCCGCGCCAGCCCGGCCTTGCCAAGAGTTTATCGGAATTGCTGGTCGCGCCGGCCTATCCTGTCGCCGTGCTGCGTTGTGCTGATGGCGACCAGACCTATGTTCTGCTGAATGGACATCAGCTGGTGGCGATCTACCGGGACGGCGATATCGGCGCCATCGAGCGTCTGGCGCGGCAGTGACTTGTGTTATATTTAGGGCCGAGGAGCATGAGTGCGCGCTCACCGGATGAGGGTGGTGGTTACGGAGACTGCATGGCGAAGCTCGCTGTTCTATCCCGCGCTGATGAGCCTCGGGGTCGGGATGCTGGCGTCCTGCGCCGCGAAACCACCAACGCCGCCGCCGGTGCTGGCGACCGAACCGCCGCCCACGCTTCCGCTGCCGCCGCAGCCTCAGCGCAGGGCCTTCCCGGTGCCCGGCCGCAAGCCGGAGCCGCCGCCGGTCAATGCCGCTGCGTCCGCCGGCCCCGACGAGGCGGTGGCGATGGGTGAGCCTGGCGCAGGCCTGCCTCCTTCTTCATCGGAGGTGCCGCCTTCATCGGAGGTGCCGCCGCCGAGCACGCGCCAACTGGTCGGGCTCGATCAGCCGACGGCGAGACAGCTGTTCGGTGTCGCGGCCGAACAATCGAACCAGCCGCCGGCGACCGTATGGCACTATCGCAGCGCGACCTGTGAGCTCGATCTCTTCTTTTATCTCGATCTGCGCAGCGGCAAGATGCGGACACTGCATTACAGGTTCAAGGGCAATGCCACCGATCCGGCCAGCCGGCAGGATTGTCTCAAATCGCTGGTCGTCGCCCGTGGGAATTAGAGCCGATAGTGCGATGGCGCATCTCCTGTTGGTCGATGATGACGATTTGTTCCGGGAGTCGCTCGGCCTCAACCTGATCGACGAAGGATACGAGGTGACGAGCTTTGACAATGGCCGCGACGCGCTCGCCTATCTCGAAGATGGCGGCGGTGCGGATGCGATGCTGCTCGATTGGCGCATGCCGCAATTGACCGGTATCGAGGTGCTGCGGCGCATGCGGGGACGCGGCATCGCAATCCCGGTGATCTTTCTGACCGCGCTGTCGGACGATATCTACGAAGAGGCGGCCCTCGCCGGCGGGGCGGTCGATTTCATCGACAAGGCGCGCCGCCTGCCGATCCTCGTCAAGCGCTTGCAATTGATCACGGAAGGCACCCGCCCGCCGGGTGAGTTTGAGCCGACGCGCCCTGACGCGCTGCGCCTCGGCCGGCTGGAATTGCGTTATGACACCAACCGCGCCCAATGGGCAGGAAGGACGGTCGAACTGACGCTGACCGAATTCCGGATCCTCGCTCTGCTGGCCGAGAATGCCGGGCATGACGTTGGCTACCGGGAGATTTATGATCTCGTCCACGGCAAGGACTTCATCGCGGGTCATGGGACAGAGGGGTATCGCGCCAATGTCCGCACCTTCATCAAACGTATCCGCAAGAAGTTCCGCGATAGCGACCCCGGCTTCGACCTCATCCACAACTACGCCGGTTTTGGATATCGCTGGACGGCGCAGCAATAGATCGCGTCGCAGCCTGCGTTGGGCGTGGTCTCTGACGGTCAAAACGAGCTTGCTGGCGATCATATTTCTGTTGGTTCCGGTATTTCTCTATATGGAGTTCCGCGACGCTTACGAGGAGAGCCAGCAGCTCTTGTTGCGCAGCGTGCGCGAAGAGGGGCGGGTGATCAGCCAATCCTTGCTGCCGCTGCTGCAAACCGCGACGGTCGATTCACTGCCGAGCCTGGGTCCGACCCTTGCACGCTTTGCCGGCGAGGTGACGACGATCAAGCTGCTGCTGGCGCCGGCCGGTGCCGGCGAAGACGGGTTTTACTATGTGGCGTCATGGCCGACGGTCGAGCCGGCGAATTTGCAGGCCGAACGCGAGACCCTCGCCAAGCAGGGCGTGCTCGATCATCTCGCCCGGAACTGCCGCGGCGAGATGCCGTTCTCGCTGATCTACCATCGCCCGACCGGTGGTGCGGAAATCGTCACCGCGGTGACCCCGTTGCAGACGGCGGCCGGATGCTGGGCGGTCGTCTCCTCGTTTTCCCAGCAGGCGTTTCCCGGCGCGCATTTCGGCCAGCCCTATTGGGCGACGCCGCCGGTGCGGGTGGCCGCAGCGATTTATCTGGTGATGGCGGCGATCACCTTTTCGACGCTGTTCAGCGTCCGCGGCGGGCTGCGCCGCTTTGCCGGAAGAGCGCGGCGGATCCGTGATCAGGGGCCCGATGCCGGATCGTTTGGCGCCCGCGCCGACGTGCCAGAACTGGCCGAGGTGGCGGCCGAGTTCGATCGCATGGTCGAGGCATTGCATCGTTCCGCCGCCGAAATCCGCCAGGCGGCCGAGGATAACGCGCACGCCTTCAAGACCCCGATCGCGGTGATCCGCCAGTCGCTCGAACCGTTGCGCCGGGCGATGCCCGAAAACAACAACCGTGCCCAGCGGGCGATCGGCGTCGTCGAGCATGCGCTCGACCGCCTCGACGGGCTGGTTGCATCGGCGCGGGAACTCGACGAGGCGAGCGCCGATCTGATCGACGAGCCGCTGATGCCGGTCGATCTCGGCCGGGTCATCGGCAGAATGATCCAGACCCGGTCGGCGATTCTCGATCCACGCGATGTCACGATCGTGCTGGCCAGTCGCGATCTGACGATCACCGCCGACCTGCTGCCGGGCCTGTTTGTCCTCGGTAGCGAGGCGATGATCGAAACCGTGCTCGACAATCTGATCGACAACGCCGCATCGTTCTCTCCGGCGGGCGGCGAGATCCTGGTGCACCTGACCCATGACGGCCGCTTTGCCCATTTGACCGTGTCCGATCATGGTCCCGGAGTGCCCGAGGAACAGATCGAGCGGATCTTCGAGCGCTACTATTCCGAGCGCCGGGCCGATGCCCTAGGTGGCGCTCCCGGCAGCTATTTCGGCATCGGCCTGTGGATCGCTCGCCGCAATGTCGAGGCGATGGGCGGCACGATTTGCGCCGAGAATCACCGGCCGCACGGTTTGACGATCCGCATCCGGTTGCCTCTGGCTCCGGTCCGGGGTTGAGCCGAGGGTGGACCGTTGGAACCGCGGCTCAAGACCGATCTATGGATCAAAGCCCTCATTCGGCGCTGCGATCTTGCTGCGATCGCGATTGCAGTGGTGTGCCGTGGCGACGCGGATTCAGGAGCCGTGCTGATCAAGCTCAACGCTCGCGACGCGGGTTGTGTGGTGCTTGCCCAGGCCCGCGCCGTGAACGGCGAACTGGTGTGGATGCGCGCCACCGGACCCGCGGCGGTCGCTGAAGCCGACGCCGACAACTATATTTCGCGGCAGCGCCGTCGGGATCAGGATCTATGGGTGATCGAGATCGAAAGCGGCTCGCCGGATGGTGTTCTCGACGGCCCGATCCTCTGACGCCAGCGACGGCGTGAGCTCGGACCGAGATCAAACTTCGGGTGCGGGGTAGCGGGAATGGGGCTCAGCATCATGATCGTCGACGACGAACCCGACGTGCCCGGGTTGTTCCGGCAGCGCTTTCGTCGCGAGGCGCGCCGGGGCGAATACGTCCTGCATTTTGCCGCCTCCGGCGAGGAGGCGCTGCAGCTGCTCGATGAGTTCGGGCCGGAATTGGTCGTGATCCTGTCTGATATCAACATGCCCGGCATGGATGGCTTGGCGCTATTGAGCAAGATCAAGCAGCGCCGGCCGGAGCTGCCGGTGCTGATGGTGACGGCGTATGGCGATGACCGGCGCATGCAGCGGGCCGAAGAGCTCGGCGCTGCCGCCTTTCTCGCCAAGCCCGTTGATTTCGACGAGCTGAAGCGCTGTCTTGCCGGGCTGGCGGCACAGCGTCCGGATGCTTGAGGTGTTGCCAAGCCCTTCAGCGAGCGTCGGACGTGGTGGCAGGGATGGCTGGGGGTGGGCGCGGTGGCGGGTGGCGCTTGTGCTCGCCGCGGGGATGGTCCCGTCATTCGCCTTTGCCGAGCACACGCTGCCCGCCAGCGACATCATCATCGCCCAAAGCCTGGCCGAGATGCTGCGAGACGCCAGGACGGTGATCTCCAACAACGAAGATCTGATCAACAATCCCGCGATTGGCGATAAGCATTTGAGCGGAAGCAAGGTGCTGAACGACGCCGCTCAATTGTATAAAAAAGATACCGGCGTCGCACCCGATGCGATCGATCCGGCTTCGTACCAGGGACGCCTGATGCGGGCGATGATGGCCGCAATCGTCCAGGTGATGGACGAGAATCAGGTGACGATCAACGAAAAGGGGGCAGGGTTCAAGGGGTTCATCCCGGCGGTGTTCGGCCGTCTGGTCAGCGAAGCCTTCAACGGCTTGGCAAAAGGCGAGGCGGCGATCAAAGTCACGGCACCGCCGGATCTGGTCCGCAATCGCAAGGCGCTGCCCGATCCCTGGGAGACCGAGGTCATCGAGACCAAGCTGCTCAGTCCGGACTGGCCGCGGGGCCAACCCTATTCGGCCATGGTCGACACCGATGGTCGCCAAGCTTTCCGATTCGCGATTCCCGAATACTACACCGCATCGTGTCTCGCCTGTCACGGGAAGCCGAAAGGGGCGCTCGACATCACCGGCTACCCGAAGGAGGGGCGCAAGCTCGGCGACCTCGGAGGGGTCATGAGCATTACCCTATTCCACTGAGGCACCGGCGCGATGAGAGCCGGATCATGACCCGATTGACGATCCGCACCCGGTTGATCGTGCTGTCGAGCGTGCTGCTGCTCGCCCTGGTCGGCACCAACTCCTACTTGAACCACAAGCTCGCCGAGAACTCTGCCGGCATGGTCAGGGCGGCCGAGCTGCTCGGCGTCATCGAAGCGGCGAACAGTGCCCAGATCGCGTTTGGCGAGATGCGGTACTGGATGACCGACCTCGCGGTCAGCATGCTGATGCTGTCCGAACGCAATGCGCAAGCGGCGCAGAACCGGATGGAGCAGGAACTCGACCTGCTCGCACTGCGCCGCCCGCGCGCCGTCGCCGCGGTGCGCCGGGAGCTCAAACTCTATCACCAGCTCGCTCACCAGGCGGTCGATGAATACACCAACGACCATCGGGTCATCGGCAATTCGCTGTTGGCGCGGGCGAGCGAGCACAGCGTCGAAGTGGACCGGCTGCTCACCGCGATCGTCGCCGAGCAGACGCGCGAGGCGATCGCTTCGCGCGAGCACGTGGTCAAGGTTGCCAAATCGGCGACCCGCGTATCGCGGATCGTCGTCTCGCTGGCGGTGCTGATCGGCGCGTTCCTGACCTTTCTCGTGTTGCGCTCGATCGCGGTTCCGTTGCGTCGGCTGGTAATGGCGATGCGCGGTCTCGACGCGGGCGATGTCACCGTCAAGATTCCGGCCGCCGGACCGGACGAGATCGGTGCGATGGCCCGCACGCTCGCCGCCTTTCGCAACACTCTCGAAGAGCTGCGACGCACCTTGGCGCAGTTCGAGGCGCTGCGCGCGGTGGGCCGCGCGGTCGGCTCGACGCTTGACCTCGAAGCAGTGCTCGGGCTGGTCGTCGCCCGCGCCGTCGAGTTCTCACAGGCGAGCGCCGGCGTGGTCTACGAATACGATGAGGCCGCCCGCGAGTTTCGTTTTCGGATGAGCCACGGGGCCGAACCGGGCTTGGCGGACGATCTCAAGGCGCGGCCGATTCGGTTCGGCGAGGGCGCGCTCAGCCGGGCGGCGATGAGCACCACACCGGCCCAGATCGCCGATTTGAACGACCCGCACGGCGTTGGTGTGCCGATCTTGGCGAGCGTATTGGCAAAGCTGGGCTACCGCTCGCTGCTTGCGGCACCGCTGATGCACGAGCAGACCATCCTTGGCGGCTTGATCGTGGTGCGCCGCGAAGCCGGCCGTTTTTCGGACGAGACGGTGCAGCTGGTCGAAGCCTTTGCGATCCAATCGGCACTCGCCGTGCGCAACGCCAAGCTGTTCGAGGAGCAGCGCCAGCGCGAACGCGACCTGCGCGCCGCGCACGACCAGCTCAAGGCTGCGCAAGCCAATCTGATCCAGGCCGAAAAGATGGCCTCGCTCGGCCAGCTGACCGCCGGCATCGCGCACGAGATCAAGAACCCGCTCAATTTTGTCAATAACTTTGCCGAGTTGTCGCACGAGCTGCTGGACGAGTTGAAGGGCGTGATCGGGCCCCCGGCCGACCCGCAGAGCGGCGAGGAGCGCGACGAGCTTATCGGCACGCTCGACGCCAATCTGGCAAAGATCGCCGAGCACGGCAGGCGTGCCGACGGTATCGTCAAAAGCATGCTGCTGCATTCCCGTGGCGACAGCGGCGAGCGCCGGCAGAGCGACCTCAACGCCCTGATCGAGGACGCGCTCAACCTCGCCTTTCACGGCGCTCGCGCCCAGGACCAGAGCTTCAATGTCACCCTCGAACGCGAGCTCGACCCCGGTCTCGGTCCGGTCGAGACGGTACCCCAGGACATCACCCGCGTGTTCTTGAACCTGTTCGCCAATGCCTTCTACGCGGTCAACAAGCGCCGCCGCGAGGGTGGCGAGCCGGAGTTCGCGCCAATGGTCAAGGTGGTCACCCGCAACCGTGGCGAGATGGCCGAAATACGCGTTCGCGACAACGGCATCGGCATGCCGTCCGAGGTGCGCGACAAGGCGTTCACGCCGTTCTTCACGACGAAGCCCACCGGCGAGGGCACCGGACTCGGCCTGTCGATCAGCTATGACATCGTGGTCCAGGAACATGGCGGCACCATCGCCGTCGACAGCGAGCCGGGCCAATTCACCGAATTCACGATTTGCCTGCCGCGCCACCCGGTGGCTGCCGCCATGGCGGTGGCGTCGGCATGACCGCCATCGGCCCGCCCGCCGTCGGCCCGCCCGCTCACCCGCCCCTTCACCGGGATGTCGAGATCATCGAGCGTGCCACCGGGTTCGCGCGATTTTTGCGAATCGAGGTCATCCGCTTCAGGCACCGCCTGTTCCGCGGCGAGTGGAGCCTTCCCCATACCTATGACGTGCTGCGGCGCGGCGCGGCAGTGGCGGTCGTGCTTTACGACCCCGACCACGACCGGGTCGTGCTGGTCGAGCAGCTGCGGCTGCCCGCGCTATTGGCCGGGGCGTCGCCATGGCAGCTCGAAATCGTCGCCGGCCTCGTCGCTGCGGATGAGCCTCCGGAGCGGGTCGCGGTGCGCGAGACGCGCGAGGAGACGGGCCTCGCGCTTGCCGGCGAACTCGTCCCGATCCAGCGCTACCTGCCATCGCCCGGGGATTCGGACGAGAGCGTGTGGCTGTATTGCGCCCGTGTCGATGCAACCGTAGCGGCCGGTGTGCACGGCTTGCCGGAAGAGGGCGAAGACATCCGCGTCGTGGTCAAAAGCATGGCCGAGGTCGAGGCGATGCTCGAAGCGGGCGCGATCGAGAATGGCCATACCCTCCTCGGGCTGTACTGGCTGCTGCGCCACCGCGACCGGTTGCGCCGGATGTGGGGCGCGGGTTGACACGAGCCGGGCTGCGAGCGAGGGCGTGAAGGGCTTCTACTGCTCCGCCAGTGCTCGTGGCGTGAGGTGGGCCGGTCACGGCGATCCGAATGCCCTGAAATGTTTCGATAACGCCAGGCCCTGGCGCTGGTAGGACGAGCCGATGGCGCGGCCATAAAGCTTGTCGGGGCGGGCGATCAGCCGCTCGTAGACCAGCCGGCCGAGCACCTGACCGTCCTCGATCAGAAACGGCACTTCGTGTGAGCGTACTTCGAGGACGGCGCGGCTGCCGCTGCCGCCGGTCTCCAAGGTGCCGAAGCCCGGGTCGAAAAATCCGGCGAAATGCACCCGGAACTCGCCGACAAAGGTGTGGTAAGGCAGCATTTCGGCAGCATGGTCGGGCGGCACGACGACCGCCTCGCGCGACGCCAGGATATAGAAATCATGCGGGTCGAGTACGACACCACCGGCCGAACCCGGTCCGCGATGGGCGTGGACCGGCTCCCAGAAATCGCCCGGATCGTAGTGGTGAATGCGATCGACATCGATCAGGTCGGTGTGGCGCCGGGCCTTGTAGCCGACAATGCCGTCCGCCGCTTCACCGGCGACATCGACGGTGAAGGCGAGCCCGTCCCGGATTGCCTCGCGCCCCAGGCTCTCGCGCGCCGCGCCGCCGGTGGCCTCGACGAGGCCGACCTCCTCATGCAGCCGGCGCAGTGCCGCATCGCTGAACGGGGGCGAGCCGCGGCGGATCCGCAACTGCACCAGGCTCGACCCGGTGCGCACCAGAATGCTGAACGAGCGCGGCGAAATCTCGGCGTAGAGCGGACCCTTGTAGCCGTCGCGCACCCGGTCGAACTCGATGCCGTGATCGGTGATCACCCGGGCAAAGACGTCGAGCCGCCCGATCGAGCTTTTCGGGTTGGCGAGTGCCGCGGTGCGTGTGCGCAGCGCCAGCGCCTCCAGCAGCGGAATGATATAGACGCAGTCCTTTTCGAGGACGGCACCCCGGGTCAAGTCGATCCGATGCATCGACAACAGTTCGAGCTTGTCGGCGACACTCGCCCGTTGCCCCGGCAGAAAGCTCGCGCGAACCCGATAGCCGACCTCGCCCAAACGCAGATCGATGCTCGCCGGCTGGATCTGCGCGTCGGCGATCGGCTGCGAGGAGCGGATCTCGCGCCCGAGCGCCACGGCTTCGCGCAGCATCTGCGACGGCAGCAACCCGGTCGAGCGGTCCGCATCAGCGGGCTCGGTAGCAGGACGCGGTGCAGCCTCGGTCGGCTCGGTCATCGGACAGTCACCGGCATGGAATGGTTCCTCTATCTAGGCTACGGCGCGCCCGCCGCAAATGGTGCCGCGCGCTGCCTGCTGCCCGGCCGTCCGCGCGCTTGCGTCCGCCCGGCCAGCACCCGATAGTCCGCAGCCAAAGACGCGGGCGACGGAGAGGGAGATGCCGATGCAGATCCGCGACGGCTTTGTCGGCTCGGTCGGGAACACGCCGCTGATCCGGCTGCGCCGGGCCTCGCAAGAGACCGGGTGCACGATCCTCGGCAAGGCCGAGTTCCTGAACCCGGGTGGGTCGGTCAAGGACCGTGCCGCGCTTTACATCATCAAGGATGCCGAGGAGCGCGGTCTGCTGCGGCCCGGTGGCGTCATCGTCGAAGGCACCGCCGGTAACACCGGGATCGGGCTGGCGCTGGTCGGGAATGCGCGCGGGTACCGTACCGTGATCGTCATGCCCGAGACGCAAAGCCAGGAAAAAAAGGACATGCTGCTGCTGTGCGGCGCCGATCTGCGGCTGGTGCCGGCGGTGCCCTACGCCAACCCGATGCATTATGCGCGCTATTCCGGAACGCTCGCCGCGGAGATCGCGGCGGCCGAGCCGAATGGCGCCATCTGGGCCAACCAGTTCGACAATCTCGCCAACCGGCGCGGCCATTACGAGACGACCGGGCCCGAGATCTGGGACCAGACATTGGGCAAGGTCGACGGCTTCACCTGCTCGGTCGGCACCGGCGGCACGCTCTCGGGTGTCGGCATCGCGCTCAAGGAGCGCAACCCCAAGGTCCAGATCTACCTGTCCGACTGCATGGGGTCGGGGATCTACAGCTGGTATGCGCGGGGCGAGTTCAAGCCGGAAGGCAGCTCGATCACCGAGGGGATCGGCAACAATCACGAAACCAAGAACCTCGAAGGCTTCGCCCCGGATGGGCAATTCCGGATCACCGACACCGAGATGCTGCCGGTGCTGTTCGACCTGGTGCGCGAGGAGGGGCTGGTGCTCGGCGGCTCGACCGGGATCAATGTCTGCGGGGCCATCCGCCTGGCGCGCCTGATGGGCCCCGGCCACACGATCGTCACCATCCTCGCCGATTCCGGCACGCGTTATCAATCAAAGCTGTTCAATCCCGGTTTTCTGAGAGAGAAGAACCTGCCAGTCCCAGCATGGCTGGAGAAGACATCATGACCGAGCTGTTGTTTCGCGAGGATGGCTATGCGCGCCGCTGCGAAGCGCGCGTGATCGGCGCCGACGCGCGCGGCATCCGCCTCGACCGCACCGTTTTCTACCCGACGGGCGGCGGCCAGCCGGGCGATACCGGTGTGCTGCTCCCGGCTTCCGGCGAGGCGATCGCGATCGCCGATACGGTCAAGGGTGCCGTGCCGGACGAGGTGATCCACGTGCCGGCGCCGGGCACGAATTTGCCCGCGCCCGGCACCGTGCTCAGCGCCGAGATCGATTGGCCGCGGCGCCACCGGCTGATGCGCATGCACACCTGCCTGCACCTGTTGTGCAATATCGTTCCGGGGGCGGTCACCGGCGGACAGGTCGGCGACGGCAGGGGCCGGCTCGATTTCGACGTGCCGGGAGCGAGCCTCGACAAGGTGGCGATCGCAGCCGCGCTGAACGCGCTGATCGCCGCCGGGCACCCGGTCGAGCCGCGTTGGATCAGCGACGCGGAGCTGGCGGCGAAGCCCGAGCTGGTGCGCACGATGTCGGTCAAGCCGCCTGCCGGCAGCGGGCGGGTGCGGGTCATCGACATTGCCGGTGTCGATCTGCAGCCTTGCGGCGGCACGCATGTCCGCAATACCGCCGAGATCGGTCCGGTGGTCGTGAGCAAAATCGAAAACAAAGGGCGGCAGAACCGGCGTATCATGATCGCCTTCGCCGAGTGATGCGGAGAAAATGCCGCGATGCCCTATGCCCGTCCCGAAGCGCTCGTCAAAAGCGAGTGGCTCGCCCTCCATCTCGACGACCCGCGCATCTGTGTGCTCGACGCGTCGTTCAAATTGCCGGGGATCCTGCCGACCGCGCGGGAGGATTACGAACGGGAGCATATCGCGGGGGCGGTGTTTTTCGATATCGACGACATCGCCGAGCCCGGCACCAGCTTGCCGCATATGGTTCCGTCGCCGGAGCTGTTCGCGCGGAAGATCGGCGCGCTCGGCATCGGCGACGACACCCATGTCATTGTCTACGACAGCACTGGCCTGAACTCGGCGGGGCGAGCCTGGTGGATGCTGCGGCTGTTCGGGCATGACGATGTGGCGCTGCTCGATGGCGGGTTGCCAAAATGGCAGGCCGAGAGGCGGCCGCTGACGAGTGCGGTCCCCGTTCCGCCGCCACGGTCTTTCACGGCGCGGCTCAATCCGGCGCTGGTGCGCGACAAGGCGGCACTGCTCGGCAACCTCACGTCAAGGCGGGAACAGATCGTCGACGCGCGCGCCGCCGGCCGGTTCGCCGGCACCATCGCCGAGCCGCGGCCCGGAATGCGCAGCGGCCATATCCCGGGCAGCCGGAACCTGCCCTATGACCGGCTGACCGACCCCGCGACACACCGGTTACTGGGTGCCGAGGAGCTCGCCCGGCTCTTCGCGGCGGCCGGGGTCGCGGTCGACCGGCCGATCGTGACCAGCTGCGGCTCGGGGGTCACCGCCTGCGCGCTGGCGTTTGCGCTGCACCTGATCGGGCATTCCGCCGCGGTCTATGACGGCTCGTGGTCGGAATGGGGCCTGCCCGGCGACACTCCGGTCGAGACCGGTGCGGCAAGGGGCTGAACCAGGGGCTGAACGCGGTGCTGCACGACACGATCACCTACCTCGAGATGCTGGCGCGGCCGGCGATCGGACGGGCGCCGGTCCCGTCCGGCAAGCTTGCGCTGATGCGGGCCGAGAATTGCACGACCGGGTTCTACCGCTACATCTATGATGCGGTCGGCGAACCTTGGCTGTGGTTCGAGCGGCGGCTTTATGGCGACACCGCCCTGGCGCAGCTGATCACCAAGCCGACCATCGAGATTTTCGTATTGTATGTCGGTGGGGTCCCGGCCGGCTTTTTCGAGCTCGACACGGCAGAGCGGCGCGAGACCAAGCTGTGCTATTTCGGCCTCGTTCCCGATTTCATCGGCCGCGGATACGGCGCCTATATGCTGCAGGCGGCAATCGACCGGGCCTGGACGGCGCGGCCGATCGACCGGTTCTGGCTGCATACCTCGACCTACGACCATCCGCACGCGCTGCAGGTTTATCAGCGCGCCGGATTTACCGTCTACGCCCGGCGCCCGGTCTCGTTCGAAGACCCGCGGCTGCAAGGGATTCTGCCGCGCACACTGCGCCACCGATTGTTGCCGTCGCTGGAGCGCTAGCGCTGTCGCCTGCCGGCACGGGTCGAGCGTATTGGCCCCTTGTATTGGCCCCTTGGGACACTCCCCGTTGCGACACCCACCCGGCTTCGAGAAGAGTGCCGGAGCGCTGCAATGCCCCGTTATCTGCCGGCTTTGCATCATTCCGCGCCATCGGCCCGGCATTTTCGACGGTGCGGCAACACCAGCACGCTGGACCAGACCAATTGACCTGGATGGCCATGAACACGAAACTGCCAGCCTCGGGTGACAGCGGTGCTGCAGCGCACCGGACCGCGGGGAGCCTTTGATGAGCGATCTCGCTGAGCCGCCGGCCGTGGCGCAGGCCGTGACCCGGCGCTCACGCCGGATTTCGGTGATCTGGGTCATCCCATTGGTGGCCGTCCTGATCGGAGCCTGGCTCGCCTGGGACACCTGGTCGAAGGAAGGGCCGACGATCACGGTGAGGTTCGACACCGCTGAGGGTCTGCAGGCCGGACAGTCGCAGCTCAAGTTCAAGGATATCGTCTTCGGCACGGTCAAGAGCCTCGACCTCACGCCCGACCATAATCACGTCGTCGTGACGATCGCCACGACACGCCAGGCCGAGCCGCTATTGACCAGCAAGACGGTATTCTGGGTGGTCAAGCCGCGGCTGTTTGCCGGTGCCATCTCCGGACTGCAAACGCTGTTCTCGGGAAGCTATATCGGCATGCTGCCGGGCGCCCAGGCCGGCAAGCCACGGCACCATTTCATCGGGCGAGAGGACCCGCCGATCCTCGAAACCCATGTGCCGGGACGCATTTTTTACCTGAGAGCGCGCCGCCTCGGCTCGATCTCACTCGGTTCGCCGATCTTCTACCGCGGCCTCGGTGTCGGCGAAGTGCTGGGCTGGGACATCGGCAACATGGCGGAATATGTGACGATCCACGCCTTTGTGCGCGCGCCCTACGATAGCTATGTGCATGACGACACGCGCTTTTGGAACGCGTCCGGATTGTCGGTCAAGCTCGCTGGAAACGGGCTAGAGGTCGAATTCGAGTCGCTGCGCGCGGTGCTGCTCGGCGGCATCGCCTTTGCCACCCCGGCTTCGGGATCGGACAACCGTTTCGCCGCAGCGAGCAGCGAAGACCACGTCTTCCCGCTATTTGCCGATCTTGAAACTGCGCAATCGGCCTCCTACACGACCAAGATCCCGGTGATATCCTATTTTTCCGGATCGGTAAGCGGTCTCGCACCGGGTTCTCCGGTCACGATCCACGGCCTTGTCGTCGGGCACGTCACCGATGTGCGGCTGGTTTACGACAAGACCAAGGACGCGGTGCTGGCACCGGTCCGCTTCGAAGTCGAACCCGAGCGTGTCGTCGGCGTCGGCGTCAGGGTGTTCAAGAACCCGGCCGACGCGGTCGCGGCATTGCTGCAAAAGGGGCTGCGCGCGACGGTGCAAAGCAGCAACCTGATTACCGGCCAGCAGCAGGTGGCGCTTGATTTCCTGCCCAATGCGCCGCCCGTCAAGCTGGCCATGGAGGACGGAAATTTCGTCTTGCCGACAGCACCGGCTGGCGGGTTCGCTGGCTTGCAGGCCTCGGCAAACGATCTGTTGGACAAGGTCAATGCGATCCCGTTCGACCAGATCGGCTACAATCTCGATAGCATCCTGAAATCCGTCAACGATCTGGCGAGCGGACCGCAGATGCGCGAGTCCCTGGTCAGGCTCGCGGCGACGATTGCGAGTGTCGAGCAGCTGACGAAGAACCTCGATAGCAGCACCGCCCCGGCGCTGAAACGGCTGCCGGCATTGACGACGCAATTGCAGCGGACCGTGAACAGCGCCAACCAGCTGCTGGTGTCGCTCGACAATGGCTACGGCAACAACACCCGGTTCAATCGCGACATGGAGCGGCTCCTGGCCCAGACCAATGATGCGCTCGCCTCGGTTCGCGCGCTGGCCGACCTGCTGGCGCGGCATCCCGAGGCATTGATCAAGGGTCGCCCGGCGGGGGGTCTCGAATGAGCGTCCGGCTCCGTCACCTCCCGTTTGCCGTCTTGTTGCTGGTCGCGATGCTTGCCGGCTGCTCTTCGCCCGACCCGGTGCTCTATACTCTGGCTCCGGCCGCAGGCGCGGTGTATCGCGGCGGCCCCAAGGTCGTGCTGCTGTACCAGATCGCGATCGCCCACTATCTCGAGCGCTCGGAGATTGTCCGTTCCTCCGAGAGCTATCGGCTCGCGGTCGCGCAAAATGATTGGTGGGGCGAGCCGCTCGGCGCGATGCTGAGCCGGGTGCTGGTCGAGGAGCTCGGCCAGCGTCTGCCCGGCAGCATCGTGATCGCCGACAACGGGGCGGTGTCCGCCGAACCCGACGCCACGGTCGAGCTGAACATCGAGCGTCTCGATCAGGATGCCGCCGGCGACCTCGTGCTGCAGGCCCAGGCGGCAGTGCGCTTTGATCGGCGCGAACCGCCACTCCTGCGCAATTTCCGCTTTGCGGTGCCGCCACCGGCACCCGGTGTCGTCGGCGAAGTGGCGGCAATCAGCGCCGCGGTCGGCAAGCTGGCCGATGGCATCGTCCCGATGCTGACTGCCGGAGCGCTCGCCGGGTGAAGCCGCCGCGAGGTTCGCGCGCGAATTTGCCGGCCGGGCGCGTGCCGGCGACGCTGCCGCAGCTGCGCGAATGTCCCGGCTGCGGGTTGCTGCAAATGGTACCGTCGCTGATGCCCGGGACCAGCGCCCATTGCCTGCGCTGCCCGACGATCCTGCGCCGCGCCAGTGCCCATCGCCTCGATCACATCATCGCCCTGACCGTGGCAGCACTCGTGCTGCTGACAGTCATGTGCGCTTCTGCGCTGATGAGTGTCGAGACGATCGGCATCCGCCATGTCGCCAACCTGTTTTCGGGGCCCGAGGAGCTGGTGCGGCAGGACATGGCGCCGCTCGCCGCGGTCGTGCTGTTCGTCACCGTCCTGGCACCCTTTGTCCGCCTGCTCGGCACGCTCTATGTGCTGATCCGTGCTCACGAGAGAGCTCCGCCGCACCATCTGCGTCGCGTCTTCGCGCTGGCTGAGCGGTTGCGGCCGTGGTCGATGATCGAGGTCTTCGTGCTCGGCGTTTTCGTCGCCTATGCCAAGCTCGGCGGGCTCGTCGAGATCGGTCTCAGAACCGGGGTTTTCGCTCTCTTGGGCCTCACTTTCCTGCTCGTCTGGGTCGATGCCGCGCTTGACCGGGAAAAGGTCTGGGAGCGGCTCGACCATCGGGATCGGCCCGGCACCGCGCCCGGCCGCCTGGCGGGTGCCATCGGCTGCGAGACGTGCGGTCTGGTCAGCGCGTCACACCCGGGCGAGCAGCACTGCCCGCGCTGCGGCAGCGTATTGCACAGACGTCGCCCAAACAGCGTCGCGCGCACCTGGGCTCTCGTGATCGCCGCCGCGATCCTCTACATCCCGGCCAATTACTATCCGGTGCTGACTGTCGTCCAACTCGGCGCCGGCCTGCCGAGCACGATCCTCGGCGGGGTCGAGGAGCTGATCCGCACCGGCGAATACCCGCTTGCCGCACTCGTGTTCTTCGCCAGCATCCTCGTGCCGGTGCTGAAGCTGATCGGGCTCTCGGTCATGCAGATCGCAACCCAGACCGGGCGTGCCGGCTGGCTACGCGACCGGACCCGGCTTTATCACATCGTCCGCTTTATCGGGCGCTGGTCGATGATCGATATCTTCATGGAATCGCTCTTGGGCGCGCTCGTCACCTTTGGCGCGGTGATCACGATCGAGCCCGGCATGGGGGCGCTGGCCTTTTGCGCGGTCGTCGTGCTGACCATGTTCGCCGCCGAGACTTTCGAACCGCGGCTGATGTGGGACGCGGCCGCAGCACGGCGTTCTGCGATCACGGCTGCGACAGGTGAGGTCCGCGGATAGACCCGTAACAGACCCGTAATGGTCTGCGACACGGCGAGCAGCGCCCGGCGGTGGCCGACCCGCGTGCAATTTGGTTAAACGATGTTCGTGGTCGGCGACCGCTCCCGGCGGTAACCCAAAATCTTTGGTATCACGGGTTGAGCGATCCGGGTCCGCCGGTGCTCGGCACGATCGACTATTACCTGGCGATGGCGGACCAGTTCGGTGGTCTGAGCGCGGCCCGGAAGTTCTCCCGGTTCTATCCGGTGCCGAATATGGATCACTGCAGCGGCGGTGCCACGACCGACCAGTTCGATATGCTCACCCCGCTGACGCAATGGGTCGAGAAGGGCATAGCCCCAAATTCGATACCCGCAACCGGCATCCACTTCAATGCCGCCACCTATCAGGTCGGGTTTGTCTCCGGCCCGCCCGACAACGCGCCGACGACGCGCAGCCGTCCGCTGTGTCCCTCTCCGCAGGTGGCGCGCTTCACCGGCTCAACGACGATCGTCGGCGGTGTGCCGGTGGCGACCAATCCGGCAGACCTCGCCAATGCCGCGAAGTACCGCTGCATCATGCCGGCGCCGCCGTATCTGCAATAAACCGACAAGGATCGTGGAGCGAAGGTTGGGGTGGCGGACGCAAACCCGGCCACCCCTGGTCCTTGGCTGAAGGCAAGTGCCGGCTCAGTCGGGGGTGCGGGTCGATTGCCAGGCCACCATCTGCCATTGGCCGCCCTTGTTGGCCCAGACATCGGTAAAGCGCACGCCAAAGCTGTTCGGGCGCCCCTGTGACATGACGCTGATACGGCACGAACCGGTCAGCACCACGCTGTCGCCCAGATCCTGCGCCTTGACATCGGACGGCACCACCGAAGTGTAGACCGTTCCGCCCGATTCCATGTTGCCGATCAGGCTTTGCTTGGTATCGAGCCGGGCGGTCGAATGCGTATAGACGAGCTCGTTGGCGATCAGCGCGTTCAGCTTGGCGATATCCTTTTTCGCCATCGCCTCCATGCGTTCCTTGTCGAGCGCGATGATCTTTTCCGCGTTGCCTGCCATAGGATGGTTCTCCTTTAAGAATGGGCCGCTGAGAATGGGCCGCGCCGGTCAGCGAATTTCCAGCACCAGCTTGCCTTGCAGATGGCGGCTCTCGCTGACGCGGTGCGCCTCGGCAGCGTCGGCGAGCTTATAACGCACGATGTTGGGCGGCCATACCGCGCCCTCGGTGTAGAGCTGCAGCATTCGTTCGAGGTGCCCGCGATCGCGGGTCACGTTCGGACGCAGCACCTCGACATCGGTGCGCTGCGGCTTGAAGCCTGCCGGTGCCGCCGCGATCCACACCAGCCGCCCGCCGGGCTTGAGCACATCATAGGAGCGCACCTGGACATCGCCGCCGACCGTGTCGAAGACAACGTCACACCCGGATACCGCCTTGGTGAAATCTTGCGAGGTGTAGTCGATCGCCTGGTCGGCGCCGAGGCTCTTGACGTAATCATGATTGCGGGCGCTGGCCGTGGTGATCACGGTGGCACCGAGATGCTTCGACAGCTGGATTGCAAATCCGGCGACACCGCCCGCACCACCCTGGATCAGGATCGTTTCGCCGCGCTTCAGCTTTGCCGTATCCTCGACCGCCCACAACGCGGTCAGGCTGGTCAACCCGAGTGCCGCCGCCTCGGCGTGGCCGAGCCGGTCCGGCTTCCGGGCGATGATCGCGGCCTTGATGGCGAGCTTCTCGGCGTAGCAGCCCTCGATCCCCTGGTCGGTGACCCCGAACACCGCGTCGCCCGGTTTGAAATCGGTGACGCCCGGACCGAGCGAAGCCACCACCCCTGAGAAGTCCCGTCCGAGAATGTGCGGCATCTTCAGGTCGCGGTATCCGCCGCTGCCGAGCCGCACCTTGTAATCGGCCGCATTGACGCTTGCGGCATGGATATCGACCACAACCTCGCCCGGCCCGGCGACCGGGTCCGGCGCCTCGCCGAAGCGGAGCATGTCTGGCCCGCCATGAGCCGTCAGCAATATTGCTTTCATAACCCCTCCGCTGCCACTTGCGCTGCGACGCTTGGTTGGGCCTTCGTCCTCTGCCGCCCGCGTGCTGTCAAGAGGACGCCACGGCGGCTACGGCGATTTGCCGGCGTCGCTCGTCAAGAGATCGACCTTCCGGTTGAGCGCCGTGATCAGCCCATCGACGCCCTGGCGTACCAGGATCGAATGAAATTCCGAACGCTGGGTCGCGAGCTGGCTGATGGTGCCGTCGAGGTAGACATCGGCGATCTGCCAGACGCCGTCGTCGTTGCGTCGCATCAGATAGCTGATCGTGACGGGTTCGTTGCCGGTTTCGACGATCCTTGTCTCGACGATGACACCTCCGGTGGTCGGCTCGCTGCCGGTGACCTGGAGTTGCTGGCCGGAATAGCTGTCAAAGCGGTCGGCGTAGGTCGCCGAGACATAACGCCCAAACGCGGTAACGATCTGTTGCTGCTGCGTCGCGGTTAAGCTCAGCCATGATGGGCCGACGGCGAGCCGGGCCATGAACGGCACGTCGAAGACGCCGTTGACGACCGGGGCCAGAGTCGCGTAGCGGCCGCTTTGTCCGAGCATCCGCCCGTGCTTCATGGTCGTCAGCAGGACGTCGTAGAAGTTGCGCACGCTATCCTGGGGACTGGCCGGGACGGCCCTGGCCCCGGACGTGGCGCCGATCAATGCCAGGCACAACGCCATGATCCTACCCGCCCCGGCACGTCTGGTCGGGCTCGTCATCGGTCAATCTCCTGTCGGACCCCTGCGTGCGCGGATCCTGTGGTTTCCGCGAAATCGGACGCCTGGGCCGCCCGCGACAGCTGGTGGCCGGCGGGTGATCGGACCGCGGCATGCCCGTGTTACACGGTGACAATATTTTGACGGCTATTATATCCGAGGGATACCGCAACGGGTCAAATCAAAGTCTTTACGGCGCGCCCGCCACCCGCGCGACTGCCGTCCAGCCGAGCGGTCGCCCAAGCGCATCAGCATCGCGAGGGCGCATCAGGGTCGCGAGGGCGCATCAGCAACGTGAGGGCGCATCAGCAACGTGAGGGCGCATCGCGCGATCGGGAGCAATCGCGGCAGCCCTATCCGTGGTCCGGCGGAGTTCGGGTTTCCGCTGTCGGGCAGTGCCCGGGCTCGGCCGCAGAGAGACCGACGGTCCCGGTCCGATGAACGGTGTCCACCGGGTTCGCCGGGCCCAACCGATTGACCAAATACAGCCGTGTCATCTCGCGCAGCTCGATCGGCGCGCCGGCCTCCGCTTCGTCGCCTTGCGCGGCGATCAATGCCGCCATCGCCCGCATGTTGTGGAGCAGGATCACCGCCATCTGGTCGACCAGCGCGCGCGGCAGCTGCGGCTCCCTCGCCGCCAGGATACGGGCGATATGGCTGCGGGTGGCGCGGCGCAGTTCGGCGCGCCGGCTCGACCAGTCCGACTGGGCGTCGAGCAGGGCAAAGGCGGCGCTGGTTTCCTCGCGCAGATTGGCGATCAGGTCGAGCACCGCATCGGCCAGCGCCGTCGCCGACAGGCCGGCCGATACCTCCTCGATTTCGCCCAGCCCAGCTGCGATCAGTTCGCCGTACCGGTCGAGCAGCGCGTCCGCCAGCACCTTCTTGTTCGGAAAGAACTGGTAGAGGGAACCGATCGGTGCTCCGGCCAGCGCGGCGATTTCGGTCATCGTCGCGGCATCGAAACCCTTTTCGGCAAACACGGTAGCAGCGGCCCGCATCAGCGCAGCGACGCGGACGCGGCCACGACGGCGTTGCGGTGCGCGCTGCTGCGCGACGGGCATTGACGTTTGCGAGGATATTCTCATATTCATACTTCTATGAGGATATCCTCATACAGCGAGATGCCTCGCAGAGTCAACCACCGGTTGGCCGCTCGCGGCGGCGCGCCGAGCGGACCCGGGCCCGCGACCAGATGTCGGTGCAATCATGCCTGCTGACGGAGGATCGACCCGGCTTGAGCCCGAGGCACGGATCGCGGCACCACCGATCGAGGAGCGGCGTGCGGGTCGAGCTCCGGTGGCGCTGCCCCGGGCGAAGGCCGGTGCGCGACGAAGGCTGCGCCAGGCCGGATTTCTGCTGCTCCCGATCGTGCTGCTCATCGGCCTTTATTTTTACGTCGGCAGCAGCCGCTATGTGACGACCGACGATGCTTATGTCGAGGCCGACCAGGTCGGGCTGTCGACCGACGTATCGGGTTTGGTCGAAAAGATCGACGTCCACGAGAACCAGCGCGTCCGTGCCGGCCAGCCGCTGTTCAGCCTCGATCCGCAGCCGTTCCAGCTCAAACTCGACGAGGCGCAGGCCCAGCTCAGTGCCGCACGTGACGATATCGGCTCGCTCAAAGCCGACGATCGCAATCTCCAGGCCCAGATCGTTCGGGCAAAGGACCAGATCGCCTTCGACCAGCGGCAATACGCGCGTGCAGCCACCCTTGCACGCGAGCGGTTCGCGCCGCAGACGGCCCTGGATCAGGCGTGGATGAACCTGCGTTCTGCACAGCAGACCGAGACCTCGCTCGAGGCGCAGCTCGCGGCGACCGTCGCCAGGCTCGACGGCAATCCGAACCTGCCGGTCACGCAATACTCGCAATACCGGCAGGCCTTGGCGCAGCGCGACGAGGCGGCCCGTGAGTTGCGCGACACCGTGGTCCGGGCTCCCTATGCCGGGTACGTCACCAACGTGCCGTCGCTGCAGCCGGGCATGTATCTGCCGGCGTCGACCACCGGCTTCTACCTCGTGCGCACGCCCAAGGTCTGGGTCGAAGCGCAGCCGAAGGAGACAAAGCTGACCTATGTTCATCCGGGCCAGCCTGTCAGCATCACCGTCGACGCCTATCCCGGTCGCCAATGGCACGGCACCGTGCAGAGCATCGCGCCAGCGGCACAATCGCAATTCTCGCTGCTGCCGGCCGAGAACACGAGCGGCAACTGGGTCAAGGTGGTTCAACGCATCCCGCTGCGGGTCGCGGTCGATGCCGATCCGCAGCCCCAGCCGCCGCTGCGTTCGGGGATGAGCGCCGAGATCAGCATCGATACCGGCAGCGTCCACGGCGTGCCGCATCTCTTCGCATGGATGTTCGGCCGGTCGCGGAACGGCTGACGATGCCCTCGAACACCGCCACAGCAGCTGCCGATGGCGCGACGAACCGGCTGGCGATCACCGTCATCGTCGGGCTGGCGACGATCATGCAGGCGCTCGATACGACGATCGCCAATGTTTCGCTGCCCTACATCCAGGGGTCGCTGGCGGCGAACCAGGACGAGGTCGAATGGGTGCTGACCTCGTATATCGTCGCTGCGGCGATCATGACCCCGCCGACCGGCTATCTGACCCGGCGGTTCGGGCTCAAGCGGCTGTTCATGACCTCGATCATCGGTTTCACGATCGCCTCGATGCTTTGTGGCATGGCCCAGTCGCTCGGCGAAATCGTCTCTTTCCGGCTGGTACAGGGTGCGTTTGGTGCTGCCCTTGTGCCGTTGTCGCAGGCGGTGCTGATGAATGCCTACCCGGCCGAGCGCCAGGGGCGGGCAATTGCTTATTGGGGCATGGCGATCATGATCGGTCCGATCATCGGACCGGTGCTCGGCGGCTGGCTGACTCAGAACTACAGCTGGCGCTGGGACTTTTTTATCAACGTGCCGATCGGGGCTGTCGCACTCGCGGGCATGCTCGTCTTTCTGCCCGACACGCCGCGATCGAGGGACCGGCTCGACTGGTTCGGCTTTGCCGCCTTGAGCGTGGCGATCGGAGCGTTGCAGGTCTTGCTCGACCGCGGTCAGGAGCTCGACTGGTTCGGCTCGCGCGAAATCCTCGGGCTGGCGGTGGTGAGCGGCGGCGCATTCTGGCTGTTCATCGTGCATACCTTCAGCACGGCGGCGCCGTTTGTCCAGCCGCAACTGTTCCGCGACCGTAATTTTGCCGCCGGCACTCTGTTCGTCTTCATCATCGGGATCAGTTTCTTTGCCCCGCTGGCGCTGCTGCCGCTCTATCTGCAGGAGCTGATGGGCTATCCGATCCTGACTGCGGGGTTCGCGCTGGCGCCCCGCGGATTTGGCACCCTGGTCGCAATGCTGGTGGTGGGCCGGCTCGTCGGTCGGGTTGACACGCGCATCCTGCTGGCGATCGGCGTCGGGCTGACCGCCTGGGCAATGGGCGACATGAGCGGCTGGACCCCGGCCGTCTCGATGTGGGCCGTCGGCATCAACGGGATCGTCCAGGGAGCCGGCATGGGCTTTCTGTTTGTGCCGCTCAGCGTCACGACGCTCGCGACACTGGCACCCGAGCAACGCACCGAAGGGGCGGGCTTCTATAATCTTGCGCGGAATATCGGGCAGAGCATGGGAGTCTCGGTCGTGTCGGCGCTGCTCGTATCGAACACCCAGGCGAACCACGCCGAGATCGGCGACCATGTCGCGGCCGTCAACCGCCTGCTGGCCAGCCCGGCGATCGCTCATCTGTGGAGCCCGTTCACGTCAGCCGGACGTGCGGCACTCGATGCCATGATCACCACGCAGGCCCAGGCCATCGCCTATATTGACGACTTCAAGCTGCTGATGATCCTGACCCTGGCGGCGCTGCCGCTGGTCCTGTTCTTTCGCAAGCCGCCATCCGGCGCGGGGTCCGGCCCGGCGCCGCCAGCGCATTGACGGGCGGCGATGCGGCAGGCTGGTTTTCCCGCAGCGGCGATGGTTTAGTCGCGAGCCTGTGAAACCGGACCGGATGCAGCACGAATGCCGTCACCCCAGCGGATCGAGGATTACGCGCTGATCGGCGACTGTGCGACCGCGGCGCTGGTCGGGCGCAACGGCTCGATCGACTGGCTGTGCCTGCCGCGCTTCGATTCGCCGGCATGTTTTGCCGCGTTGCTCGGCGAGCCCGAGCATGGCCGATGGCTGATCGCACCCGAAGATCCTGCTCCCCGCGTCGAGCGACATTATCTCGACGGCTCGCTGGTGCTCTCGACGATGTTCGAGACCCCCACCGGCGCGGTCGAGCTGATCGATTTTTTCCGGCCGCGGCACGGGCCGCTCGACCTGGTGCGGCTGGTGCGCGGTCTGCACGGGCGCGTGGCGATGCATGTCGAGCTGGTGCTGCGCTTCGACTATGGCGCGCTGGTCCCTTGGGTCGAGCAGCTGGCGGAAGGCGGCGTCTCGGCGATCGGCGGACCGGAGCGCGTGGTCCTGCGCACTCCGGTGCCGTTGCGCGGCGAGGACCTCAAGACCGTCGGTCAGTTCGAGATCCACGCCGGGGAGACGGTTCCGTTTGTGCTGACCTACGGCCCCTCGCACCAGCCGCCGCCGCGGTCGATCGATGCCGAGCGCGCGCTGCACAGCGCCTTGTCGTTCTGGCGGCGCTGGTCCGATCAATGCACACCGGCGGGACCGTGGACCGACACGGTCAAGCGCTCGCTGATCGTCCTGAAGGGGCTGACCTTCACCCCGACCGGCGGCATCGTTGCCGCGCCGACAACCTCGCTGCCCGAGAAGCTGGGCGGTCCGCGCAATTGGGACTATCGATATTGCTGGCTGCGCGATGCGACCTTTACCCTGCTGGCGCTGATGAATGGCGGATATTCCGACGAAGCACGGGCCTGGCGGGACTGGCTGTTTCGCGCGGTGGCCGGCAACCCGGACCAGATCCAGATCATGTATGGGCTCGGCGGCGAGCGCCGGCTGACCGAATGGGAGGCGCCGTGGCTGCCGGGCTATGCCGGCTCGCAGCCGGTGCGCATCGGCAATGACGCCGCCAATCAGACCCAGCTCGATATCTATGGCGAGCTGATGGATGCGCTCTATCACACGGTCCTGCAGGGTCTGGCGCCGACCGCGCGCACGGCACCGATCGGCCAGGCGATTCTCGGGCATCTCGCCAAGATCTGGGACCAGCCCGACGAGGGGATCTGGGAGGTGCGCGGGCCGCCGCAGCATTTCACCCACTCCAAGGTGATGACCTGGGTGGCATTCGACCGGGCCATCAAGATCGCCGAACGACTGGGCGGTGACAACCCGGCCGAATGCTGGCGGAAGCTGCGCGACGAGATCCAGCAAGACATCTGCGCCAAAGCGTTCGATCCCGATCTTGGCAGCTTTGTCCAGGCCTACGGGTCGAAGGCGCTCGATGCGAGCCTGCTGCTGCTGCCGCTCGTCGGTTTTCTGTCGCCGACCGATCCGCGGATTGTCGGCACCGTCGCGGCGATCGAGCGGCGTCTCGTATCCGACCGGCTGGTGATGCGCTACGACAGCGGCGAGGGGATTGACGGATTGCCGCCCGGCGAGGGGGCGTTTCTCGCTTGCAGCTTCTGGCTCGCCGACAATTACATCCTGCAGGGCCGCGTCGCCGAGGGGCGGAGCCTGTTCGAGCACCTGCTGACGCTGGCCAGCGATGTCGGCCTGCTGGCCGAGGAATACGATCCGCACGAGAAGCGCCAGCTGGGAAATTTTCCGCAGGCGTTCTCGCATGTGGCGCTGGTCAATACGGCCTTCAACTTGACCCGTAGCGGCGGCCCGGCGGAGCAGCGCTCGTCCCGCGATGGCGAACCCGCCCGCGGTACCGCCCGGCGAGTCAGGCCCCCGCCGCTGTAGCCAGCCCCTGGCGCAGCGCCGCGGCGCAATCGCCGAGCGCGCGCCGCGCCGTCGCGACCAGCCGGCCGTAGCGGATGAAGCCGTGGCCGAGACCGTCATAGATCTGGAGCTCGCAGGCGACGCCGGCCTCTTTCAGTGCCGCGGCCAAGCGGTGGCTGTCATCGAGCAGCGGATCGAGACTGCCGATGATCAGATGCGCCGGCGGCAAGCCCGCCAGCAGGCCGAGGATCGGCGCCGCCCGCCAATCCGCCTGCTGCTGTGCATGCTCGAGATAGGTTTCCCAGATCCAGCGCATCTGGGTCTGCGACAAGCCGGCACCCTGGCCAAAGCGCTGCCAGGACGCGCTGTCGCTGTCGGCCGAGTAGACGCCATAGATCAACACCATGAAGCGCAACGCGGCGAGGCCCTCGTCGCGCAAGGCGAGCGCCGCCGCGAGCGCGAGGTTGCCGCCCGCCGAATCACCGCCGACGGCGATCCGGGTCGGGTCGATGCCGAGCCCGGAACCTTCGCGTGCCGCCAGCCGGGTCACCGCCACCATCTCCTCGAACGCCTTTGGAAAGCGGTGCTCGGGCGACAATTTGTAATCGACCGACAGTGCTGCGGCACCGGAGCCGCGCACCAGCTCGCGCAGCATCGCATCCCAGGAGGAAAGGCTGCCCTGCACAAAGCCTCCGCCATGCGCGTAGACGATCAGCGGCGGGCGCGCCACATCGTCGGGCAGATAGAGCCGGCACGGCACCTGTCCGTGCGGACCCGGCAGGGCGAGATCGCGCTCCTGCCGCAGCGGCACCGAGCCCTCGCCGAGAAAGGCGCCGATCCGGTCCACCACGGCCCGCACCTCGGCAAGCGGCGCCCGGGTGCGGTCGGGAGCGACGAGGCCGCGCTCCTGCAGCAGCCGGCCGGCCGCCGCCAGCTCCGGATCGACCCGCACTGTCGCATCGCTCATGGCCGTCCTCCCGCTTTTCGGTTCAGCGACCGATTAAACCGCGGCCCGGTGCCGCCCCGCAACCTCGATCGCCGCCGCCTGCGGAACCGCGCGCGATGGGCGCCGCCCGCTTCCATCGGGGCTGCTTTCCATGCGGGCAATGCCCCTATACTGTGGCTGCGCGGATGAGCGGGGCGGCGCGGACGAGCGGGGGCGGTCGGGTGGAACAGCGCAATCTGGGAAGATCGGGACTGCGCGTGTCGGCGGTCGGGCTCGGCTGCAACAATTTCGGCGGCCGCATCGATCTCGACGCGACCCGGCTGGTTGTGCACAAGGCGCTCGATCTCGGCATCACGTTTTTTGACGGATCCGACACCTACGGCGATCCCCGCGGCAGCGCCGAAAGCTGTCTCGGCGAGATCCTGGGGCCGCGCCGCAAGGACATCGTGCTGGCCACCAAATTCGCCCGGCCGATGGACGATTCCGGCCGGTTCGAGGGCGCTTCGCGGCGCTATATCATGGCCGAAGTCGAGGCCAGCCTGAGGCGGCTCAAGACCGACTGGATCGATCTTTATCAGCAGCATCAGCCCGACCCGCTGACCCCGATCGAGGAGACCTTGCGCGCCCTCGACGACCTCGTGCATCAGGGCAAGGTGCGCTATCTCGGCTGTTCGACGCTGCCGGCATGGCAGGTCGTCGAGGCGCAGTGGACTGCAAAGCATCACGGGCTGCATCGCTTCGCCTCGTGCCAGGAGGAGTACAGCCTGCTGGCGCGCGGGCTCGACCATGAGATGATGCCGGTCATCAACGCTTACGGGTTGGGGCTGATCCCGTTCCGGCCGCTCGCCAACGGGCTCTTGACCGGCAAGTACCAGCGGGGCGCGCCGCTGCCGTCAGGTGCGCGGCTCAGCGCCGAGACCAGGGCGGCGGGCCGTTATCTGACCGAACAAAACTGGGCAATGGTCGAGCGCCTTGAAGGGTTCGCGATCGAGCGGGGCCATGCCCTCCTCGACCTCGCGTTCGGCTGGCTGCTGGCGCGCCCGGTGGTGGCGAGTGTGATCGCCGGTGCGACACGGCCGGAGCAGGTCGAACAGAATGTGCGCGCTGCCACCGCCTGGCGCTTGAGCCGCGACGAAATGGACCAGGTCGATCGGATGACCGAATAAATTCACAACTCTGGGAAGGAACCGACCATGAATGTTCAACTGAACGGAAAGAGTGCCGTTGTCACCGGCGGCAGCAAGGGGCTCGGGCTCGCGATCGCCAAGGAATTCGCCGCCTCGGGGGCCGATGTCGCGATCTTGGCGCGCGACCAAGCCACCCTTGCCGACGCCAAGGGCCAGATCCAGCAGGGCGCCAAAGGCAAGGTCGCGGCGATTAGCTGCGACGTGGCGAAAATGGCGCCGATCAAGGCCGCCTACGATCAGATCATGTCGGAATTCGGCAAGATCGACATCTATGTCAACAATGCCGGCCAATCGATCCGCGGCCCGTCGGAGACGCTGACCGACGAGCAGTGGCAGGCCGATCTCGATCTCAAATTGTTCGCGCAGATCCGCTTTTGCCGGCTCGTCTTCCCGCAGATGAAAGAGCGCAAATGGGGTCGCATCATCAGCGTCCTCAATATTGGCGCCAAGGCACCGGGCGCCGACAGCGCGCCGACCTCGGTCAGCCGCGCGGCGCAGATGGCGTTCACCAAGGCGTTGTCGCAGGAAGGCGCCCCGCACAATGTGCTGGTCAATTCGCTGCATGTCGGCGTCATCGTCAGCGACCAGATCAAGCGCCGCTATGATCGCGAGCGGCCGAATGTCAGCTTCGAGCAATACATCGTCGAGGCCGGCAAGGCGGTGCCGATGGGCCGCATGGGACGGGCCGAGGAATTCGCCGCGGTCGCGACCTTCCTCGCCTCTGACGCCGCCTCCTACGTGACCGGCTGCGCGATCAACGTCGATGGCGGTCGCTCGCCGGTCGTCTAGCGGCATCATCTGGCGGCACAAGGCCGAGCCCGATGGACCTGATCATCAAGAATGCGCGGCCGGCGGACTTGCCGGCCGCCGCGGCGCCGGTCGATATCGGTGTCGCCGATGGCCGGATCGCCGCGATCGGCCGCGGTCTCGGCGATGCCACCGAAATCTCCGATGCGGCGGGGCGGCTCGCCTGTCCCGGGCTCGTCGAGACCCACATCCATCTCGACAAGTCGCGGCTGATCGACCGTTGTCCGCCCGAAGCGGGGCGCCGCATCGCGCCGATGGCCCAGGTCAAGGCGATCAAGCACGAGCTGACGGCAGAGGATGTAGGACGGCGCGCGGCGTATACCCTCGAAGACTGCATCCGCAACGGCACCACGCGCATGCGCACCCAGGTCGAGCTCGACCCGGCGATCGGCATGCGCGGCTTCGAGGGCGTGCAATGGGCCGCCGCCGAGTACCGCTGGGCGATCGATGTCGAAATCTGCGTCTTCGCCCAGGACGGGCTGACCAACTATCCCGGTGTCGACGAGTTGCTCGTCGAAGGGTTGCGGCGTGGGGCGCGGGCGATCGGCGGCGCGCCGCGCTACGACCCCGACCATGGCGGGCAAATCCGGCGCATCTTCGAGCTGGCACGCGAGTTCGATGCCGAGATCGACATCCATCTCGATGTCGGCGACGGTCCCGAGCCGCTCGATATTCCGCTCGTCTGCGAGCTGACCCGGCAATTCGGACGCGGCGGCCGGGTGACGGTCGGCCATATGGCCAAGCTTGCAGCACTGCCGCCCGCCGAACTCGCGGCGGTGGCGCAGCATATGGCCGATGCCGGGGTCGCGGTCACGGTGCTGCCGCTGACCGATCTCTACCTGATGGGCCGCGACCGCGACCACGAGGTTCGCCGCGGTGTCGCCGACGCCAACTTCCTCGTCGAGCACGGGGTCAATTGCTCCTTATCCACCAACAACGTGCTGAACCCAGCCACGCCCTACGGCGATTGCTCGCTCATTCGCATGGCTAACCTGCACGCCAACGTGCTGCAGGTCGCCCGCGCCGAGCAGCTGCACGAAATTTTTTTGATGCTGACCGAGCGCTCCGCCCGGCTGCTCAACTTTGAGGATTACGGGTTCGCCATCGGCAACCCTGCGGATATCGTGATCATCGATGCGGCGACACCCGAGCAGGCGATCGCCGAGATTCGCCAGCCGGTCGCGGTTTACAAGCGCGGGCGACGCACCGTGACGCGGCATCCGCCCATGTTACTGCGCCCGCCTGCCTGCTCGGCGGCATAATCCCCGGCGATTGGCGCCATCACGCTCGCCAAACCGCTCGCACCCGGCTAAAAGGCGCCGTCCACTGGGTGAGCCGACATGCCTGACGATTTCTACCGGATCAAGCGCCTCCCTCCCTATGTCTTCAGCGAGGTCAACGCGCTGAAGGCCAAGGCCCGCGCCGCTGGGCGTGACGTCATCGATCTCGGCATGGGCAATCCCGACGGTCCGACCCCGCCGCACATCGTCGCCAAGCTGATCGAGGCGGTGCAAAACCCGAAGACGCACGGCTATTCGGTGTCGCGCGGCATCACTGGGCTGCGCCGCGCCTGCGCCGGCTACTATGCCCGCCGCTTCAATGTCGAGCTCGATCCCGAGCGCGAAGTCATCGTCACCCTGGGCTCGAAGGAAGGGCTCGCCAACCTGGCGCAGGCGATCACGGCACCGGGCGACATCGTGCTGGTGCCGAACCCGTGCTATCCGATCCACGCCTTTGGTTTCATCATGGCCGGCGCCTCGGTGCGTCATGTCCCGGTCGGCCCCGAATTCGATTTCCTCGCCGAATTGAAAAAGGCGGTGCAGCACAGCATCCCGGCGCCGCTGGCAATCGTGCTGAACTTCCCGGCGAACCCGACGGCGCAGACCGTCGATCTCGATTTCTACGGCGAGATTGTCGCGTTCTGCCGCCGCCACAACATCGTCGTGTTGTCCGATCTCGCCTATGCCGAAATCTATTTCGACGGCCGGCCACCACCTTCGATCCTCGAAGTGCCGGGCGCACGCGACATCGCCGTCGAATTCACCTCGGTCAGCAAGACCTATTCGATGGCCGGCTGGCGCATCGGCTTCGCGGTTGGCAACGAGCGGCTGATCGCGGCCCTGTCGCGGGTCAAATCCTATCTCGATTACGGTGCATTCACCCCGATCCAGGTGGCGGCGACCGCGGCGCTGAACGGCCCGCAGGAGTGCATCGCCGAGACCCGCATGCGCTACCAGGCGCGCCGCGACGTGGTCATCGACGGGTTGCGCCAGGCGGGCTGGGAGGTGCCGCCGCCCGAAGCGACGATGTTCGCCTGGGCTCCGATCCCGCCGCAGTTCCGCGCGATCGGCAGCCTCGCCTTCTCCAAGCTGCTGCTCGAACGCGCCAATGTCGCGGTCTCGCCGGGTGTCGGTTTCGGCGAACACGGCGAGGGCTTTGTGCGCATCGCACTCGTAGAAAACCGCCAGCGCCTGCGTCAGGCGGCCCGCAACATCAAGGCCTTTCTTGCCGGGCGCAACGACGTCGCCACGGTCGATCGCGACGATCGAGCGCTCGCTGACGCGGCACCCTAGACCTCTTCCGTCGAGGCAGAACGGCCTGTTACTGCGCCGGTTCTAAGGCTGGTACCGCGGCTTGGCGCTGCGCTTCGATCTCGGCGGCCTTCTTTTCGACGAGCTCGACCAGATGGTCGACGATGTCGGCGTTCTTCAGGCGATGGTCGGTCAGACCGCTGATATAGACCTGGTGGGTGCCGTTGCCGCCCCCGGTAAAGCCGATATCGGTCTCGCGCGCCTCGCCTGGGCCATTGACGACACAGCCGATCACCGAGACGGTCAGCGGTGTCGTGATATGCGCCAGCCGCTCCTCCAGCCGCTCGACGGTCTTGATCACCTCGAATTGCTGGCGCGCGCAGGACGGGCAGGAGATCACCGTCACCCCGCGGCGGCGCAGGTTCAAGGATTTCAGCATTTCGAACCCGGCCTTGACCTCCTCGACCGGATCGGCCGACAGCGATACCCGGATCGTGTCGCCGATCCCCGACCATAGCAGCATGCCGAGCCCGATCGAGGATTTGATCGTGCCGCTCCTGAGCCCGCCGGCTTCGGTGATGCCGAGATGGAGCGGATAGTCGCAGACTTCGGCCAATTGCTGATAGGCGGCGACTGCGAGAAACACATCGGACGCCTTGCACGAGATCTTGAACTCGAAGAAATCGTTGTCTTCGAGGATCTTGGCGTGATTCAAGGCGCTCTCGACCATGGCCTCGGGGCAGGGCTCGCCGTATTTTTCGAGGAGGTCGCGCTCGAGCGAGCCGGCATTGACCCCGATGCGCATCGAGCAGCCATGGTCCTTCGCCGCCTTGATCACTTCGCGCACCCGCTCGGACGAGCCGATATTGCCGGGGTTGATGCGCAGGCAGGCGGCGCCGCTCTCCGCCGCCTCGATCGCCCGCCGGTAATGGAAATGGATGTCGGCAACGATCGGCACCGTCGCCTGGCGCACGATCTCCTTGAGCGCCAGGGCTGATTCCTGGTCCGGGCACGACACCCGCACGATGTCGGCACCGGCGCGTTCCAGCGCCTGAACCTGCTCGACCGTGGCCTTGACATCGCTCGTCACCGTGTTGGTCATCGACTGCACGGTGATCGGCGCATCGCCGCCGACCGGCACCTTGCCGACGTAAATCCTGCGGCACGCGCGACGATGGATGTCGCGGTAGGGCCTGACACTCATTATCGACCTCGTTCGGGCCATTTCATCGAACCCGCATATAAACGCTTTGGGCAACGGATCATAGGCGCCGGTGCAAGACGGAATTGTGACAAACAGCGATATGACGATCAGCGCGATATGACGATCAGGGCGATATGCTGCCGGCCGTGAGGCTCTGCGGGTCGAGCGCCAGGCTGCGCACTGCCCCGGCGGGACCCAGCGACGGCTGCGGCTTGCCGTCGACGATGATTTCGAGGCCGCCGGCATTGCCGGTGCGCATCGAGATGCCGGGGCGGTCGGGCACCGAATAGCGCTGACCGGCTTTCAACACGCCGGTAAATAGAATCGCGTGGTTCCGGTCGCGCAGTTCGACCCAGCTGTCGGCGGTGGCCTGCAGAACGATCCGCGCCGGCGAACCGGCCGAGGCATCGACCGGGGCGGAGTTGGCGGGTGGCGCGAGTGGGGCAGGGGTGGGCGATTCCGAGGTCGATGCGATCCCGGCGGGCGTCAGGCCCGGATGCGCGACCGCGTCGGTTCCTGGGCTGGGGCGTGCGGCCGTGGCAGTTGCGGCCGGCCCGCCGGTTGCGGGATTGGCGTGGCCAGCCCCCGCCGTCGCATCCGCCGGCGTGGCAGCCGCCGCCGTCGCCTCCGCCGGCGTTGCCGGCAAGACCTTCGGCGGCAGCAGGTCGGCCGGCACTTCGGTCACCCGTTCCGGTCGCTTGAGCTCGTCGCTCGACAGATAGTACCAGGTTCCGTATCCGAGGATCGTCAGCACCAGCGCGGCCAGCAGCGTCGCACGGCTCGGAATTCCCCGCTCGTCGAGCGGCATCGGAAACGAAAGATCCGGCTTCGTGTCGAGCCCGGCGGCTTCCCGGCGAAAGCGCCGGACGATCTCCCCCCCGTCGAGCCCGAGATGCTCGCTGTAAGCGCGAAGGAAACCGATTGCGTAGGCGGGACCGGGCAGCCGATCCGGGCGCCCGTCCTCGAGTGCAGCGAGATACGTCGTCTTGATGCGCAGCGCTGCCGAGACTTCGCCGAGGTCCAAGCCGAGAGCCAGGCGCTGCTGCCGCAGCAGCTCGCCAGCCGATCCGAGCCCGCCGGGGACGGGTGCTTCGTCTTCAGGGACCGCCGGCGCCAGGGAAGTCCTGATCCGGTGAAACAATGCCATCGAACGGTCGCCCAAGGCCCGAGCTCAACCAACGTGCTTCGATGGAACCACGTCCGCGGCGGCGCGGCACCCACGGTTCGGGTCATGCCGCCGTGCGGATTGGGAATGTCTGAGCTGATGTACCACCAAAATCAACCGCCGAGCGATGCGCCGTGTTCCGCGCTGGCGATCTTGGTTCACAAGGCGATCGCATGGTCGCGGGCATAGGCTTCGAGCTTTGGCCTGAGCGAATGATCAGGGCGGCTGCCGATATCGTCGAGATACGCGGCGACGGCGGCGGCGTCGAGGCTGCGGATCATCGCCTTGACCGGGCCGATCGCGGTTCCGGCCATCGACAGCGTGCGAAAGCCGAGCGCGATCAATACCATAGCCTCGATCGGGTTGGCCGCCATCTCGCCGCACATGCTGAGCGGCACAGCCGCGTGACGGGTTTGCTCGACGACTTCGCGCAACAGGGCGAGCATCGGCGCGGATAGCGGGTCATAGCGATCGGCGAGCCGGGGATTGCCACGGTCGCAGGCAAACAGAAACTGCAGAAGGTCGTTGGTGCCGATCGAGAGAAAATCGATTTGTCGGCACAGCGCCGGCAATTGCCATAACAGCGCCGGCACCTCCAGCATGACGCCGATCTTGACTGCGGCGGGGAGCGGGCAGCCGGCGGCGGCGGCGCGAGCGAGCTCCATGTCGAGCAGCGCGCGGGCCCGGTCGAGTTCCGGGATTTCGGCGATCATCGGAAATTTGACATAGAGGTCGCGCCCCTCGGCGGCTCGCACCAGCGCGCGCAACTGCTCGCGCAGCATTGCCGGCCGGTCGAGGCCGATGCGGATCGCCCGCCAGCCCATCGCCGGATTGTCTTCGAGCGCATGCGGCAGATACGGCAGCACCTTGTCGCCGCCGATATCGAGGGTGCGGAAGACCACGGGGCGACCGTCCGCCTGGTCTAAAACGCTTCGGTAGAATGCCGTCTGTTCTGCAACCGCCGGAAAGGTATCGCGCACCATCAGCGGAATTTCGGTGCGAAACAGACCCACCCCCTCGGCGCCGGTGGCCGCCAACTGCGACAAGTCGAGCAAGAGACCGGCGTTCAGCAACAGCCGGATGCCGACCCCATCGCGGGTGACTGCCGGGGTGTTGCGCAGGCTGTCGTAAAAGGCGCGCCGGCGACTTCGCGCCTCGACCGCTGCGGCGGTGGATTGCTGGAGGTCGGCGCTCGGACGGATCAGGATCTGCGCATGATCGCCATCGACGACGACGATGTCGCCATTCTCGATCCGGCTCACCGCATCCTCGACCCGGCCGACGACAGGGATGTCGAGCGCGCGCGCGACAATCGCCACATGGGCGGTCGGCGATCCTTCTTCGAGCACCAGCCCAATTATCCGGCGATGGGCGTAATCGAGCAGTTCGGCGGGACCCATCGCGCGGGCGACCAGCACGAACGCCGTCGGCAACTCCTGGTCGGACCGGGGCTGCTGATCCGACAAGTGCCGCTGCAGGCGGTTGGCGAGGTCTTCGAGGTCAACGAGGCGTTCGCGCAAATACGGGTCGCTCGCCTGCATCATCCGCGTGCTGGTCTCGTCGCGGACCTTGTGCACCGCCGCCTCGGCGGTCAGGCCGCTGCGGATCGCGTCGGCGATCCGGGTGACCCACCCATGATCGTCGGCGAACATGCGATAGGTTTCGAGGATATCACGGTGCTCGCCATCGCCCAGATCGTGACTGGTCACCACCAGCCGGTCGATCGATTCGCGCATTGCCGCGACTGCGCGCCGCAGACGTGCAAGTTCGACAGCGACATCCTCGGCGATGACCTGGCGGATCGGCAGACGTGGCTGGTGCAACACCGCGGGGCCGATCGCCAAACCGGGGTTGAGACGGACGCCGACCAGCCGCGCCGGGAGCATCCCGCCGAAATGGCTCTGCGCGATTTCGTGCGGGTTGACCAGCTCGCCCCCGGCAACCAGCTCGGCGATGATCATCGCGATCGTCTGCAGAACTTCGATCTCGTCCTCGGCGTAATGGCGCAGGGTCTGGTTTTGCACGACCAGCACGCCGAGCACGCGGCCGCCGCGCAGCATCGGCACGCCCATCAGCGAATGGTAGATTTCCTCGCCGGTCTCCGGCCGGTACGCAAATTCGGGGTGTGCCTGCGCGTCGGCCAAGGCCAGCGGGCGCGCCGTCGCGGCAATCAACCCGACCAGGCCCTCGCCGACCCGCAACCGGGTGCGGTGCACCGCTTCGGGCCGCAATCCCTCGCTGGCAAACAATTCGAGGACCTCGCCGGGGCGCATGACATAGACCGAGCAGACTTCGGCGACCATCTCGCCGGCGACGATGCGAACGATGCGGTCGAGCCGTTCCTGCGCGGTCGCGGACCCGGCCATGATGTCGCGCAGCCGGCGCAGCAATCGCCGGGTTGCGCCGACGCCGCCCGGTGCCTCCGCGCTGCGGACCTCGCTCATTGCGCCATGCCCTTCAGCGCCACCGGCGCCGCTGCCGCCGGGCTGTCCCGATGGTCGCCGCGGGTGGCCAGCATCGCGACCGCCTGGCCGATCAGCTCATCGAAAATCTCCGTGGTGGTCTGCTCGCGAGTCACGAAACCGACACTCTGCCCGGCCATCAGCGACCCCGTTTCGACATCGCCGTCGATGACCGCGCGGCGCAGCGCGCCGGCCCAGAAATGCTCGATCTCGAGCTGGGCATCCTTTTGCGAAACCTCACCGCGGACAAATCGACTGATGACCTGGCGCTGCATCGCGAGAAACCGTTCGGTCGCCGGGTTGGCGAGAGCCCGCACCGGGATCACCGGAAAACGCGGATCGAGCTGCAGTGAGATCACCGCGTCGCGCGCGGCGGCACGGATGAAGGCCTGCTTGAAGTGCCGATGGGCGATCGATTCGGCGGCACAGACAAAGCGGGTGCCAAGCTGGACGCCGGCCGCACCCATTTCGAGATAGGCCAGCATCGCCTCGCCACGCCCGATGCCGCCGGCGACAAACACCGGAACCTCGCCAAGATGCGGCAGGATTTCCTGCGCCAGGACCCCGGTCGATACCGGACCGACATGCCCGCCAGCCTCGCTGCCTTCGATGACGATCGCGTCAGCCCCCATGCGCACCAGCTTGCGGGCGAAGCCGAGCGCCGGCGCAAAGCAGAACACCCGTGCCCCACCCCGCTTGATCCGGCTCATGACCGCCCCGCTCGGCAGCCCGCCCGCCAGCACGACATGGCTCACCCGATGGTCGAGGCAGATTTCGACCAGCTCGTCGAGGCGGGGATGCAACGTGATCAGGTTCACCCCGAACGGCCGCTCGGTCAGCGCCCGGGTGGCGACAATTTCGGCGGCGAGCAATTGCGGCGACATCGATCCCGAAGCGATCACGCCAAAGCCGCCGGCATTCGAGATCGCGGCGACCAGATGGCGCTCCGACACCCAGGTCATCGCCCCGCCCATGATCGCGACGTCGCAACCGAGCACCTCCACGCCGCGCGCCCACAGGCGGTCGAGCTCGGCCCGGCAACGCTTGCGCCCAGGCCCCTGAGCGCTCGCCGGGTGCGCCTCGTATCCGGTCAGTTCAGCCGCAGTCGGCTCAGCCGCAGTACCGCCGCGGATCATCCTTCGACGTCGAGCCCGTAGGCGGTGTGCAGCGCGCGCAGCGCGAGCTCGGTATATTCCGCGGCGATCAGCACGCTGACCTTGATTTCCGAGGTCGAAATCACCTGAATATTAATCCCCTTTTGCGACAGCGTTTGAAACATCTGCTGGGCAACCCCGGCATGGCTGCGCATGCCGACCCCGATCACCGAGATCTTGACGACGTTCGAATCAGGCTTCAGCGCAGCAAAGCCGAGCAGCGCCCGCCGTTCTTCCAGAACCGCGACGGCACGATCGAGATCGGCGCGCGCAACCGTGAACGTCAGATCGGCGCGACCGTCTTCGGATACGTTCTGCACGATCATATCGACATTGATCGCGTGGTCGGCCAGCGGACCGAAAATGGCGGCGGCGACGCCCGGCCGGTCGGCCACCTTCTGCACGGTGATCTTGGCTTCGTCGCGACTGTAGGCGATGCCGCTCACGACCTGCTGTTCCACGATCTCGTCCTCGTCGACCACGAGGGTTCCGGGAGCGTCGCTGAAACTCGACAGCACCTGGACCCGCACCCGGTGGTTCATCGCCATCTCGACCGAGCGCGTCTGCAAGACCTTGGCGCCCTGCGAGGCCATCTCCAGCATTTCTTCGTAGGTTATTCTACCGAGCTTGCGCGCTTTCGCAACGATCCGCGGGTCCGTCGTATAGACCCCGTCGACATCGGTGAAGATGTCGCAGCGATCGGCGTTGAGCGCGGCGGCCAACGCCACCGCCGAGGTGTCGGAGCCGCCGCGGCCCAGGGTGGTGATCCGGCCGCGCCGGTCGATCCCCTGAAACCCGGCGATGACCGCGACCTGGCCCTGTGCCAGGCGGCGGTCGATCTCGGCGGTATCGATCGCTTCGATGCGCGCCTTGCCGTGGACGCCGTCGGTGCGGATCGGCACCTGCCAGCCGAGCCAGGAGCGTGCATCCATCCCGAGATTCTGCAGCGCCAGCGCCAAGAGACCGGCGGTCACCTGTTCACCCGACGAAACCACGACGTCATATTCGCGCGCATCGTGCATCCGGCTCGTCTGCCGGGTCCATTCGACCAGCTGGTTGGTGACCCCGGCCATCGCCGACACCACCACCGCGACCTCGTGTCCGGTTTCGATCTCGCGGCCGACGCGGCGCGCGACGGCGTTGATCCTCTCGATATCGGCGAGCGATGTGCCGCCGAACTTCTGCACGAGGCGCGCCATCGTGTTGAACACCGTCCGAGCCGTTGCCGGGTAGCAGGTTCCATCACATACTCCATAACGGGCGAACAAGCCATCGGGCCGAAGGCTCGGCACTGCGCGTCTGAAGGCTGGGCACTGCGCATCTGCATCTGGAGAGAGGGATCAGCCGTGGCTGCGAGCGGCGCCACCATCGACGATGCCGAACTCGGCCGGTTTGCGGCACAAGCTGATGCGTGGTGGGACCCGGCCGGCAGCCTGCGGATGCTGCATCGGCTCAACCCGGTCCGCCTCGGTTTCATCCGCTCCCGGCTGGTGCGTCATTTCCACCGCGATCCGAGCCAGTTGCGGCCGTTTGTCGGGCTCGGTCTCATCGATATCGGCTGCGGCGGCGGGCTGGTCGCCGAGCCGATGGCGCGGCTCGGCTTCAGCGTGACCGGCGTCGATGCGGAACCCGAAGCGATCGCCACCGCCCGCGCTCACGCCGATGCTGCCGGTGTCGATATCGACTACCGGGTCGCCGAGGTCGAATCGATGGCCGCGGCCGGCCTGCGTTTCGATGCGGTGCTGGCGCTCGAGGTGATCGAGCATGTCGCCGACCGCGACGCGTTTCTCGAGGCATTCGCCCGGCTGCTGGCGCCCGGCGGGGCAGCCGTCATCGCCACTCTCAATCGCACCGCCCGGTCTTTTGCACTGGCGATCGTCGGCGCCGAATATCTGCTCGGCTGGCTGCCGCGCGGCACTCATGATTGGCGCAAATTCGTGCGCCCGTCGGAGCTGATCCTCGGTCTGCGCCGCAACCATTTGCGGGCGACCGAGATCACCGGTGTCGGTTACGACCCGATCCGCGGCGAGTGGGCGCTATCCTCGAGGCTCGATGTCAACTACCTGGTGGTCGCAGAGCGAGCCGGGGCAGCGCGGCGGTGAGGTGCTGCGGCGATCCTTCAGCCGTCGGTTTGCGGGATCCACGGGATCTGGCCGAAACTGATCCCTTCATCGGTGAGCTCGCGCGACTCGGCAGCACTCGCCTCACCGTAGATGCCATGCGGATCGGTCTCGCCATAGTGGATTTTGCGGGCCTCCTCGGCAAACCGGGTGCCGACGTAATCGCAATGGGTTTCGATCTGCCGGCGCATCTCGATCAAGGTCTTGCGCATCTGCGCCAGTGCTGCCGGCGGCACGGTCCCGCGCGAGCGGCCGAGCCGCGGCGCCATGACCGCCTTCTCGACCGAGCTGTCGCCACAATGCGGACAGGCGATTTCGCCGGCGGCATGCTGCGCCTCGAACCCGTCTCCGTCGCGGAACCAAGCCTCGAACTCGTGGCCCTGGCCGCAGCGCAAGGTGAACAAGATCATCGGGCAAACCTCCTGACCCGGATTTTATACCCATATCCGAGGACTTAGCAATTCAAGTGCATTCCGGCCCATGACCTCGAGATGGCGCGTTGCCGGTGCGATCCTGCCACCTTCGCCCTGGGTTGCCCGGTTCCTGACGCTCGTCAGACCGGGCGGCCTGGTCCTCGACCTGGCCGCCGGCGCCGGCCGCCATGTCCGGCTGTTGCGCGATCGCGGCTTTGCCGTGCGCGCCGTCGATCGTGACGTTTCGGCGCTGCGCGCATTGTCCGCACCCGGCTGCGAGATCGTCGAGATCGATCTTGAAAGCAGCGCTGGATGGCAGCTCGGCAGCGGTTATGACGGGATCGTCGTGACCTCGTATCTCCACCGGCCATTTTTCCCCGTGCTCGCCGCCGCGCTCGCTCCCGGCGGGGTGGTCATCTACGAGACCTTTGCCGTCGGCAACGAGCGCTTCGGCCAGCCGAGCAACCCCGATTTCCTGCTGCGTCCCGGCGAGTTGCTCGCAGCTTTTGCCGGGCTCACGATCGTCGCGTTCGAAGAGGGAGAGATCCACCGCCCGCGACAAGCAATGATCCAGCGGATCGCCGCACGCGCCGGCCCGCCCGGTGCCCTGCCGGAATAATCGTCCCGCTATCGATCGCGCGACTAACCCGCCGCGGCCGCCTCGTCCGCGACCGGTACGCGGGTGACGCGATGCGCCTGCAGCGCCGGCAGCACAGCGCGGGCGAAGCGCCGGATCTGCTCGATAAACATCTCGTGCGGCAGGACTCCGCGGTTGAGACTGACCTGCACATTGTCGGCACCGGCGCTGTCGGCGGCGGCGATGATCCGCCGCGTCACCTCCTCGGCCGTGCCCCACGGCATCTCCTCGGCCTGGCGCTCGACATCCTCGATCGTCAGGTTGCGGAAATCCTCGCGGGCGAATTGCGCGGCGCGCTGGTTTTCCGGACGCACATAGTCGGTCGATGCGGCGCTCGAATAGCCGGTCTCGCGCTGTCGGCTGGTCTCGGTGAAGTTGCCGTGACTGAACAATGTGCGGTTGAAATAGAGATGATGGGGGCCCATTTCGCGCACCGCTTCGGCCTTGCTCGACGCGACATAGGCGCTGATCCCGAGCGACAGATGATCCGGGGTGATCCGGTGACCGGCGCGTTCGAGGCAGCGCGCATAATAACGGATGATGTCATCGCGCAGCCCGCGCGAGCGGCCGAGACCGGGGGTGATCGGAAGGTCGTGTTTTGCTGCGAACTCGATCGACTCCTTGCTGCCGACGATCGGCATCCAGATCGGCGGATGCGGTTGCTGCACCGGGCGCGGCCACAGGGCGACGTCGTCGTAGCTCCAGAATTGCCCGTGAAACGAAAAGACCTCCTCGCGCCAGGCGCGGGTGATGATCTCGAAGGCTTCCTCGAAGCGGGCGCGCGACTGGGTGAGCGGCACGTTGTGCACCTGGTATTCGCGCGGGATACCGCGGGCAAAGCCCGAGATCAGTCTGCCGTTCGACATGCAGTCGAGCATCGCCAGCTCTTCGGCGAGCCGCAGCGGCTCGTGCAACGGCAACAGATTGCCGTAGATCAGCAGCTTCAGATTCCTGGTGCGCTGTGCTGCGGCCGCCGCCAAGAGGTTTGGCGAGTTCATCAGCCCATAGGGTGAGCAGTGGTGCTCGTTGAACCCGACCCCGTCATAGCCGAGCCGGTCGAGCTCCTCCCAGGCGGAAAGATGTTCGGCATAGGTTCGGGCCGCGACCGCCGGCTTGAAATGCCGCCGCGGGAGCGGGTAGGGCAGCTCGCTGCCGATCTTCAGGTGGTCGAGCTGCTCGCCATAGGCCAGCAGATCAAAGACAAAGACTTTCATCGCATTCCTCTAGCCCATCCCCAACCGCTGCGAGGCGAGGCGGGCGCCTTCGGCCATCGCGGCGAGCTTGGCCCAGACGACATCCTCGGCGACCCGGCTCGACCCGGCCGAGGTGCCGAAGCCGCAATCGGTGCCGGCGATGACCCGCTGCGGGTCGCCGACGACCTGCGCCACCCGCTCGATGCGCTCGGCGACCGTCTCCGGGTGCTCGACAAAATTGGTCAGGCTGTCGATGACGCCGGCGATCAGCAGCTGGTCGTCGGCCAGGGGCTGCTTTTCAAAGACGCGATATTCATGCGCATGGCGCGGGTTGGCAAACGGCAGGAAAAACGCGCCGACCTTGGCTTGCCGCAGGATCGGCAGGATGTCGGCGAGCGGCACGTCGCAATCGTGCGGCCCCTCGTAATTGCCCCAGCAGACATGGAGCCGCACCCGCTCGCGCGGGATGTTGACGAGTGCCTCGTTGATCGTGCCGACGACCCGCTCGACAAAGCCGAGAAAATCGCCAAGCGGCCGGTCCTGGTAGGAGAGATGGCGCTCGAGCGCGAGATCGGGGCAATCGAGCTGCAGCAGAAAGCCGGCGGCGACGATCGCCTCGTACTCCTCGCGCAACGCCGTGCCGAGATCGTCGAGATAGGCCTGCTCGGTCGGATAATGCTCGTTCTTCATCGCGCCGGCGATGATGCCGGGCGAGGGTGCGGTCAAAAAAGACTCGGCAAAATGCGTGCCGGTCTCGGCGAGTGCGGCGCGAAATTCGGCGCATTCGGCTTCGACCGCGCCGCGGCCCAGATAGCGGATCGCGGCAATCGCCTTGGGCGGCCCCATGTTGCTGACCGCGGGACGCAGCGCGAGCTGCTCCTCCATGGCCTGCTTGAACAGCGGGTAGCGCAGCGCATCGGCGCGAGTGCGGCGCTGCCACGATCCGCCAAAGCCGCTCATCCGGTGGCGGATGTGCAGAAAAAACCCTTCGCGCTGCTGCTCGCCATTGTTGCCGATATCGACGCCTGAGGCGGCCTGCTGGCGTACCGCCCAGCGTGTCGCATCCTGCCCCAGCCGGTCGAGCTCGGCCGCATCGACCGATTCGCCGCGGGCCCGCGCGATCAACAGCCGGGTCAGCTCCGGCGGGCGCGGCAGGCTGCCGGTATGGGTGGTCAGGATTCGCTCCTCGCTGCGGCGCATCGTCGCCCTTCCCCTGATAAACGGCTGGCATAGCCACTTTAGCGCCAAAAGCGGCGGGCTTCACCAGCGCCGTCGCGGACAACCCGCTTGCCTGCTCGCCGCGGAGCTCGTATGGTTCGACCCTCGATGCAACAACTGAAAGGAGGTGATCCTGTGTCTAGCCATACACCGCGGTCGTCCGCAGCCGTGACCAGGATCCCCGCTTCTCTGGAGATCCGCGCCTGACTGAAGGCGCCGGCGCGGCCGTGATCGGCCGCTGGTATTTGGGTAAGAGAGGCCGTCCTTCGGGGCGGCCTTTCGATTTTCCGGTCGGTTTTCCGGCAGGAGCGGCGACGACACCCTGTCTTCGCTGCAGGCATCCGTCCGGTACCGGTCTCGCAGGCTTTGCCGAGTCCGGCGGAGAGCCTACAAAGCGCGGCGAGACCACTTCTGGCCGAGGAGTGCCGCCGATGCCCGACACGATGACCAATTCACCGATCATTGCCGCCTATCGCGCCGCGACACCGGGATCGGCGGCTGCGGCGGCCAGGGCGCAGAGCTTGTTCCCGAGCGGCATCACCCATGATTCGCGCTACCTCGAACCCTATGGCCCGTACATCACCCGCGCCAAGGGGCCGCGCAAATGGGACGTCGATGGCAACGAATATGTCGATTATTTCGGCGGCCACGGCGCGCTGCTGCTCGGCCACTCGCACCCGGCGGTCGTGGCCGCGGTGCATGAGCAGATCGAACGCGGCACCCATTACGGCGCCTGCCACGAGACCGAGATCGCCTGGGCCGAGTGGATCATGAAGCTGGTGCCCACGGCCGAGCGGGTCCGCTTCACCTCGTCCGGGACCGAAGCGACCTTGATGGCGCTCCGGCTTGCCCGCGCTTTTACCGGCAGGAACAAGGTCATCCGCTTCAAGCACCATTTCCATGGCTGGCACGACCACATGACCTCGGGTTATGCGAGCCATTTCGACGGCACCCCCACGACCGGCGTGTTGCCGGAGGTTGCCGGCAATGTGCTGCTGGCCGACCAGAACGATGTCGCGGGTCTGTCCCGGCTGTTCGAGCGGCATCACGACATCGCCGCCGCCATCCTCGAGCCGACCGGCGCGCATGGTGCCCGGCTGCCGATCGAGCCGGGCTTTCTGCGGGTGCTGCGCGAGCTGACCCATCGCCACGACGCGCTCTTGATCTTCGACGAGGTGGTGACCGGCTTCCGCGTCGCGCCGGGCGGGGCGCAGTCCGTTTACGGCATCCGGCCCGACCTGACGACGCTCGCCAAGATCGTCGCCGGTGGGCTGCCGGGGGCGGCCGTGACCGGGCGAAAGGACATTCTCGACCTACTGGATTTTGATGTTGCGCGGGCGTCGGAGCGCGAGAAGATCGCGCATCAGGGCACCTTCAACGCCAACCCGTTATCGGCGGCGGCCGGGGTCGCGGCACTGCAGCTCGTCGCCACCACCGATGCCTGCGAGCGCGCCAACGCCTATGGCGCGGCCGTGCGCCGAGGGATCAACGAGGTGTTCGAGGAGGAGCGGGTCCCCTGGGCCGCCTATGGCACATTCTCGATGCTGCATATCTTCACCAACCCCGAAGGTGAGGCGATCGCGCCGACCCGGTTCGACCCGCTGAGCCAGCCGGC
>DATJTI010000061.1:0-8900 GCA_035503615.1 Allostellaceae bacterium
GAGCGCATAGCTCGGATCGTATTCATAGGCGCTGAACGACGAGACCATGATCGCGCCGTCGACGCCGACACTGTTCATCGCCGCGACCATCTCTTCGCCGGTGGCGGATTCAAGTCCGTGCGACGGGCTGGCCCACGGCCGGCCGGGATGATTGCGATCGAAGGGATGAACCTGAACATCGATGACTGGCATGGCCGTCCTCCTGCTGCCGCGACCAATTGTCCGCCATCGTGACCGGTTTGCACAGAGTGGTGAGCGCCGTGACGGGCGGAGTTCGGATAAAGAATAGCTAGACAGAGCGCGAGAGCATCGAGGTTCGAACGCCGGTTTTCTCCGTGGCCATCACCTTAGCTCGGGACGCCCGAGGCAGTCGGACGGTTCGGTCGCCACCATCCGCCGTAATGATGTGCGATGATCGCTCTGGGACATTTCTCCCCATGGTCCGGCGCCGGCAGAGCCTGCCGGCTGGTGCGGCTGCCGGCGAGGTGCGGCCTTGCTCTTGTCGAGAGCAGCTGCCCCGCTCAATGCCCGAATTTGTCGGGGTCGGGCTTGCGGCGCTCGGTAAAGGCGCGGCCGAGTTCGTGCGACTCCTCGGTTTCGAGATAACCGCGCAGCAACAGATCGTGCGCCATCCGCGACAGCCCGCCGGCGCCGCCGTGGCGGGCGCCGAACGCCGCCTTGATCGACGCCAGGGCAAAGGCGCCGCGCTCGGATATTTCGAGGGCCATTTCGCGCGTCGCCGCGGCGAGGTCGGCATCGGGCACGACTTTGTTGATCATGCCGAGCTCCAGTGCCTCGCGCGCCGTCAATCGCGGGTTGCGGAACCAGATCTCCTTCGCCTTCTTTTTTCCGACCAGGTCTTCGAGATACCAGGTGCCGTAACCGGCATCGAAGCTGCCCATCATCGGCCCGACCTGGCGGAAGATCGCACTCTCCTTGGCAATCGTGATGTCGCACATGACCTGCAGCACGTTGCCGCCGCCGACCGCATAACCGTTGACCGAGGCGATGACCGGCTTCTGCAACCGCTCGATCGCGTCATACATGTCGAGCACCGGCAGCACCCCCGGATAAAGGAGCGTATCGTCGAGCCCCTCCTTGCGCCCGCCGATACAGAAGAAGCGGTCGCCGGCGCCGGTCAGGACCAGCACGCGGGTGCGCGTCTCGCGCCGCACGAGGTTGATGCAATCGCGGATTTCCTGGCACATGATCGGGGTGAACATGTTGCCGTCATCGGGGCGGTTCAGCGTCAGCGTGCCGATCGGACCGTCCTCGATGTAGAGGATTGTCTGGTAATCCATCCTGAGGGTCCTTGCTTGGAGGTCCTTATGCGCTTGGGGGTCCTTGCGCGTCAGGGCTCGTCCCGAAACCAAACGGAGGTGGAGCGATGTTACAGGATTTGCTGCCGCAGGCGGAACGGATCGCGGCCAAGCTCAAGGCGCGCAACGAGACGATCTCGATTGCCGAATCCTCGACCGCAGGCATGGTCTCGGCAGCTTTGCTGGCGATCCCCGGTGCCTCGGCCTATTTCATCGGCGGCGGGGTGGTCTACACGCGCCAATCGCGCACCGAATTGCTCGGCGTGACCGAAGCAGAGATGGCCGGCATCACCCCTTCGACCGAGGCATACGCGCTGTTATTCGCCCGCAAGATCCGCGGCAAGCTCGCGACCCAATGGGCGATCGGCGAGACCGGCACCGCCGGACCGACCGGCAGCCGCTATGGGCACAATGCCGGGCATTCCTGCATCGCCGTGATCGGCCCCAATGGCGAGCGCTCGATGACCGTCGAAACCGGCAAATCCGACCGCATCGACAACATGCGCGCGTTTTCGATGGCGGCACTCGACCTGCTCGAAAAGGCGCTTGGCTGAACCGCCGACCGGATTTCGCGGGCCGCCGCAGGGTGCGAGGCTTCGCATCGGGGCTGGCCGCGCGTCGCCGCAGCTGCATTCGGTTACCAAATTTTACCTGATTCGGCTGGCAAGGCGATCCCGCGGCCACACATGGAATGCATCGCAAATCGGCTCGACGGCGTGCGGGCAGACCGGGTCCGGCACTCGGCCGGGTCGCCAGGAGCTTGTCGATGCATCCACCGCGCAAAACGACCACCCGATCCGGAAAAACCCGAACCGTTATCCGCGCCGCCGCCGCGGCGTTGTTTTCGGTCGCCCTCGGCGCCTCCGGCCCAGCCCTTGCCGAACCGCATGGCGGCGGTTTCCACGGTGGCGGAGGTCATGGCGGCTTTCATGGCGGGGGCTTTCATGGCGGCGCGTTCCACGCCGGGCGCTTCCATGGCGGCTTTCACGGCGGATATGTTCACCATGGATGGGGCTACGGTTTCTATCCCGGTCTCGGGCTCGGAGTTGCGCTCGGGGCGGCGTACCCCTGGGGCTGGGGCGACTATCCGCCAGCCTACGGCTATTACGGTCCGGCTTACGGCTATTACGGTAATACCGAGCCCTACGCAGGTCAGGTCTGGTACTACTGTTCCAACCCGACCGGATATTACCCTTACGTAGCGCAATGCTTTGCGCCATGGCAGGCCGTACCGGCCGGGTGAGCCGGCGGATCGGCGCACGCGCCGCCTGAGAGAAGGGCAAAGCCGCCGATCCCGGTAAATCGCCGAATTTTTCGGAATTGCCGCTTGCGTTGCCGGCGGAAGCGCGTATCTATCGGGCTCTCGACGCACTCGCACGTGCCTATGGCCCATGGTGGTTATGCAACGACGTAACGCGTCCTTTTTGGTCGTCCGGCTGCAAGGCCGGTCCCGAGAGGGAGGACGGTATGGTTGCTATCCGGCTGAGGGGCGTGGTGCCCTGTCCTGACGCGAACCTCCGCGGTACGCGCCTGCGCGGGCGGGGCAACCGGGTCATCGATCCGAGCAGTCTGAGCTAAGCAGCAAAACTCGACCGCGCCGGCGTTTCGCACGCCGGGCGGTTCCTCGTGATGTGCTCTCGGCCAAAACCGGGGCGCGGTGATCGTGCGCGTGCAGCACGTCGCCGGCCCTCCGGCAGCGGCCGAAACAGCTTGCGCTCAGCCGCCTTGCCGGAAGGATGACCCCCAGGAATGAATGAGAGGATTTCGCGCTTCCTTGCCGAAAACATGCCCGAAACGCCGTGCCTCGTCGTCGATCTCGCGGCGATCGGCGACGCCTATGACGCGTTGTGCCGGCACCTGCCGCTGGCCCGCATCTATTATGCGGTCAAGGCCAACCCGGCCCCGGCGATCGTCGCCATGCTGCGCGGCAAAGGCGCCAATTTCGATGTCGCGAGCCGCGGCGAGATCGAGCTGTGCCTCGATGCCGGTGTCGCCGCCGACCGGTTGTCCTTTGGCAACACGATCAAAAAGGAAAAGGACATCGCCTTCGCCTATCAGGCGGGGCTGCGGCTCTTTGCGTTCGACAGCGCGCACGAGCTCGACAAGCTGGCTCGTACCGCACCCGGCGCGCGTGTCTTTTGCCGCATCCTCGTCGATTGCGCCGGCGCGGAATGGCCCTTGTCGCGCAAGTTCGGTTGCGCTCCCGAGATGGCGATCGCATTGCTGCGCGAGGCGCGCGAGCGCGGTCTCGACCCGTATGGCGTGTCGTTTCATGTCGGCTCGCAGCAGACCGATCTCGGCCAATGGGACGGGGCCGTCGGGGCGGTGGCGCAGATGTTCTCGCTACTCGCCGAGACCGATATCGAGCTGCGCATGGTCAATATCGGCGGCGGCTTTCCGGCGCACTATACGGGCGAGGTCCCGGCGGTCGAGCGCTATGCCCAGGCGGTCATGGATTCGGTCACCCGGCATTTCGGCAATCGTCTGCCGGAAATCATCATCGAGCCCGGCCGTTCGCTGGTCGGTGACGCCGGCGTGATCCAGAGCGAGGTCGTGCTGATCTCGCAAAAGGGCTTCGGTGATCCGCGGCGCTGGGTCTATCTCGATGTCGGCAAGTTCAACGGCCTCGCCGAGACCATGGACGAGAGCATCAAGTACCGGATCGCCACACCCGGCCGCGACGGGGCGAGCGGACCGGTGGTTCTCGCCGGACCGACCTGCGACAGCGCCGACATCCTTTACGAGAAGACCGAGTACCGGCTGCCGCTCGGCCTCGAAGTCGGCGACAAGGTCGAGATCCTGTCGGCCGGCGCCTATACGGCGAGCTATGCCTCGGTCGGCTTCAACGGCTTTGCGCCGCTGCGCACCTATTGTATCTGAGCTTGTGTCTGAGCGCCCTGTTCGCGAGGCGGTCGGTCGGGCGAGGACGGCGGGGCGGAGGCGGTCGCAACCTCGCCCACCAGCTTGCGGCGCAGCGCATCGGCGAAGCTGCCAAAATCGCGGGCCGCAACGACGAAGGCGCCCGGCCCGCCGATCACATTGTGGCGGTAATAGTCTTCGAGCCATGGCTCCTCGGTCAGGATCGCCAGCCCGTTGATCGTGATCCCGGCCGCTACCAGACGGTCGCGCACGCTTGCCGGAGGCGGCCCTAAATTGGCGATGCCGTCGCCGGAGATGTCGATGACCCGACGCGCCGCCGGCTGCGGCAGGTGGTCGAAGCGGGCGGCTGCCGCGAGCAAGGCCGAGCCGAGCGCGGTCAGGCCGTGCGAGCTGCGCCCGGTGGCCCGCACCGCCGCGGCAAAGCGGGCGGCTGAGCGCTGGTTGGTGACCAGGGTCCAGCCGACCGTCACCGCGATCTTGTCGGGGTCCGACCATTCGAGAACCGACACCTCGATCCCACCCGGTGCCGCGGCGATCGCCCCGATCAAGCGCGGATCGACAAAGGCGCGGGCGATGCCCTGCTGCTGCAGCACATAGGATTGCGCGGTCACGCTCGCCGAAACATCGATGGCGAGCACCAATGCCAGCGCTGCCGCCAGTGCCGGCGGCGCGGCTGCAACCAACAGCATGACCGCGCCAAGCAGCGCCCAGATGGCGTGCCGGCGGCGCTTCGCGACACCGCGCATCGCACGAGCCTACCGCGGCCGGTGGGGCGGCGCTATAACCTCGCCGCGAAGCGGATTGGGGCAGCGATGGGGGAGACAGCGGGATGACCAGGACAATTTCGCTCTGCGCCGGGCTGGCGCTCGGCATGGTTGCGCTCGGCATGGTTGCGCTGGGGGCCGCGGCGGCGCCGAGGCACCATGCGGTCGCGAGCGGACCGCCGCCTTGCGGGGCGTTGACCTTCCGCGCGGTCGCGGCCGGGGCCAGCGATGGCGAGCAGCAGGCCGGTTTCTACCGCTCGCGCTACGGCACGCTTGCCTTGCACGCCGAGGTCAAGGGCGGCCAGCCCACCGACTATTTCGTGCTGGCGGACGGCAAGCGGCTCGGCGCTGCACCCGCCACCCTGCCCGACTGGGCGACGAGCTGCGTCGCCGCGAAAAAGCTGCCAAAGCCCGAAGCTGCCGCCGCGTCCTGCACCGGGGAGCGGTTCCGGGTCGTCCTCGCCCATGCCGGCAGCGACCGGCTGGCGCTGCTTTACGGGTTCGACGGCTCGACCTGGCGATATTGCAGCACCGGCAGCTACTGACGAAACCGTGACCGGCCGGCGGGCGCGTCGGCCGTTGCCAGCATCGCTCGCCGGCATGTAGTGTGAACCTGCCCAGATTGCGATAGTGGGCAAAGACCGGTCCGACCGCGATCGTGGGCAGAAAACGGCGCCGCAGGACCCAACAAGGCCCATAAACGGGCAAAGCCGCCAGCGGCAGCAGCGCGAGCATGCCACATCAGGGAGGATGGGATGCTGGAACAGCTGGAACACCAGCAGAAATTGACGATCAATCAGTGGAAGATCGCAGTCGCCGCGACGTTGGGCGACATGCTCGATTTCTTTGATTTCCTGCTGATCGGCTTTGTTCTGGCATTTATCGTCAAGGGTTGGAGCCTGACCTATGGTCAATCGGGGCTGATCCTGCTGGCCTCCGGGATCGGCGCGCCGATCGGCTCGATCTTCTGGGGCTGGGTGGCCGACAAGGTCGGGCGGCGCACGGTGTTCATCGCCACGATCCTCAATGTGGCACTCGCCACCGGTGCTATGGCGCTGACCCCCGATCGCGGTTGGCTGTTCCTGGTGATCTGCCGCTTTTTCGTCGGCATCGGCACGACCGGCGTCTACAGCGTCGATATCACGCTGATGCAGGAATTCCTGCCGGCGACCAAGCGCGGCTGGCTGACCGGGCTGACGACGACGATGCTGCCGGCGGGCTTTCTGCTCGGCGCCATCCTCGGGCGTTATGCGACCCCCTATATCGGCTGGCGCGGGCTCGTGCTATGCGGTCTGGTGCCGGCGTTGCTGGCGCTCTTGATCCGGGTATGGGTTCCCGAAACGCCGCATTGGCTGATGCGCAAGGGCCGGATTGCCGAGGCGCGCAAATCGCTCGCCTGGGTGCTGATGATGGACCCGAAGGATATCGAACTGCCGGCGGTCGCTCCGGCAATCGAGCGGACGCGCTGGCTCGAACTGTTCAAATATCCGCGCAGCCTGGTCGCCGGCTGCCTGACCGGGCTGAGCCAGACCGGCGGGGTCGGACTCGCACTGTGGGTCGTAACCTTGCTGGTGATGGTGCTCAAGGTGACCCCGGCGGTCGCATCGGGCCTTATCATCTGGATCAGCATTTCGGCGATCCTCGGGCGCTTCTTCTGCTCATGGCTATCCGATGCGATGGGGCGGCGCGGCGGCGGCGTGCTGGCCTGCCTGTTCGCCGCGGTGTTCATGGCGCTCGCCGGCTATCTGCACAGCGTGGTCGTCGCCGGCGTGTCGATGTTCTACGTCATGCTGCTGCTGCAAAGCTTTTTCGGCAGCGGCAACTATTCGATCGTCGGCCCCTATATGGGCGAATTGTGGCCGGCGCGGCTGCGCGGCAGCGGCATGGGCCTCGTCTATGGCGTCGGCAATCTCGGCAAATTCATCGGCCCGCTTGGCCTGGCGCTGATCGCGGGATCGAACAATTTTGTCAAGCCCGCGGCGACGCTCGACGCGCTGGTCCCGGGTTTCCTCTACTTCGCCTTCTGGTACGTGCTCGGCGCCGCCGCTTTCTGGTTTATCGGTTTCGAGACCAGCGGACGCACGATCGACGACATCGACCGCCAGCTGAGCGCGCAGACCGCCGGCGGCACGGCGGCCGCGGTAGGCCGGTCCGCCGGCAACTGAGCGGGGCCGCGATCGTGCCAGACGGTGCCAGACGGTGATCGAGCGAAGCCACCAGGGGACTGCCGCCGCTGCGGCCGGGACAAGCCGCCCCGGCCAGCCGCTCAGCGGTTCTGGGTCCAGTCCTCGCGCCACAGAAAATCGGGGCCGAGCTCGGCGAGGCTCGGGCAGCCGATCTGGCCCATGACGAGGTCGATCTCGTTGCGGAAGATATCGACCGCCTTCTTGACCCCGTCGAGCCCGCCGGCGACCGCGCCGTAAAGGGTTGGCCGGCCGAAAAACACGAATTGCGCGCCGAGGCAGCGCGCGATCAGGATGTCGGCGCCGCGGCGCACCCCGCTGTCGAGCATCACCGTGAGCTTGTCGCCGACCGCGGCCTTGATCGCCGGCAGCGCGTCGAGCGAGGCCGGCGCCTGGTCGAGCTGGCGTCCGCCATGGTTCGAGACGATGATCCCGTCGACACCGATCTCGGCGGCGCGCACCGCATCGGCCGGGTTCAGGATCCCCTTGACGACCAGCGGGCGCGGGAACAGCCGGCGATAGCGTTCGAGATCGCGCCAGGTCTGCGCCGGCGCCGGGGTCTGGCTGCGGCCGAGCCGGATCGCGTCCGCCCGGGTCGCACCATTGCCGGCATGCACCGCCCAGTTGGCCAAGGTCGGCGCACCGCCGTGCCGGACATAGTCGGCGACCCAGCCGGGATGAGTCATCGCCTCTAAGAGGATCGACGGCTTCAATTTCAGCGACTCTAGGAGGCTGCCGTTGCGCACCGTGGCAAAGCCGTTGCGCCAGTTGCGCTCGCGTTTGGGGTTCACCGGCACATCGACGGTCAAGACCAGCGCCCCGACGCCGCAATCGCGCGCCCGGCCGATCAACGCGTCGGTCAGGTTCGGGTCCTTTGCGGCATAGAGCTGAAACCACAGATTGTTCGGCGCAACCTTGACCGCCTCCTCCATCGAGAAGTTGGCAGCCCCCGACATGATGTAGGGGATGTTGGCGTCGGCCGCCGTCTGCGCCAGCAACATTTCGCCGCCGCGCCGTTGATAGAGAGCAACACTGCCGGTCGGCGAGATGCCGAACGGGCTCGCATAGGTATGGCCGAACACGTTTGCCGACTGGTCGCGTACCGAGACATCGACGAGATAGCGCGGCAGCAGCTTGTGCTTGTGAAAGGCGGCGCGATTGCGCTCGAGGCCGAGCTCGTCTTCGACGCCCCCTTCGATATAGTCGAAGATGATCTTCGGTAATTTGCGTTTGGCGATCTTGTGCAGGTCTTCAATGTTGATCGCCTGATCGAGCTTCATCACGGGGTCCCGCTGAAAGGTGCCGATTCGGCCAACAATGCTGATTTCGCACCGCGCCGGCAACCGCCAGGGCGTCGCAACCGCCATGCCGAGCGCGCGGGCCGCCGTGGCCATACCGCGATCAACGGCCACGAGCAGCCGCGACGAAAAAATCAATCGGCAAGGCGCGGGCTCGTCCGGGACGATGCAATGTGCTCGCCGAGCGCGCCACGCGCCAAGGCCAACGCCGCCACCGCTCCGACCAGCGCCAGCGCGCCGGCGACGACAAAGGCCGCGTTGAAGCTGCCGGTTGCGGCGACGACATAGCCGGTCACGATCGGCGCCAGTAGGCCAAAGCTGTTGCCGCCGAGCACCAGAAATGCGGTTGCCCGCCCGGTATCGCCGGGCGAACGCAGCAGGTCGTTGACCAGGGCGCCGTTGGCGGCGGGGCCGACATGAGCGGCCGATACCACGATCGTGATCAAGGTGATGACC
>DATJTI010000062.1:0-2046 GCA_035503615.1 Allostellaceae bacterium
CGAGTGCGGCGAAGAGGAATACGGCATCCAATACGCGCAGCTGTCGAAATCGCTGATCCGCGACGCGCGCGCGACGATGCAGTCGCAGAACCATCTGTTCAAGCTGCTGCACCGCGGCTACACCGGGAAAATCAACTCGCACGAGGATGTCCGCGGCGAGGCGGCCTGCCCCTACGATTTCTACCGGCAATGGGTGACCGATCCGGCGGCGATGCGGGAGCAGGTCGAGGCCCTGACGCGCCGGACGGTCGGCACCGCGGAATGCCCGATCGCTGACATTCCGAGCGAGCCGGCCTGAGCGACGACCGCACGAACCGAGGAGCCGCGCGGTCTCAAGCCCGCGGTTCCAGCACGCGCACCGCGAGCGCCGCAGCGGAGGCGCGGTTCTCGACGCCGAGCTTGGCGTAAATCTGTTCGAGATGCTTGTCGACCGTGCGGGCGCTGATGCCGAGGATCTCGCTGATGCTGCGATTGGATTTGCCGCGGGCAAGCCAGATCAGCACCTCGGCCTCGCGCGCTGTCAGGCCCAGAGACTGGCGCAGTAATTGATCGTCGGCGGCCGCCTCGGCGGTCTCGGTCAGGCGCACCAGGTATTCCTCCGGGCCGATCCGGCCCAGATACGACAGACCCAGCCGCTTGTTGCCGGCGTCAAGCACAAAGACCGAGGTTGCCGCCCGGCTGTCCGCATGTTCCACGGCCCGGAGCCACGCCATCGCGCTTTTCGGCAGCCGGATTTCCTTGGTCTCGTCTGCCTCGCCCGTTTCGAACGCGTGGCCTAGCAGGCGCCCGGCCTGCGGCGTATACCAGCGCACCACCCCGGCGGCGGTGATCGCCAGCAGAAAGCGGCCCGCCGTATCGAGCGCGAGACGTGCGCTGTGAGCCATTTGGGCATTCGCCAGATGGACGCGGATCCGCGCCAGCAACTCCTCGCTGACGATCGGCTTTGTGACATAATCGACCCCGCCCGCCGCGAACCCCTCGACGATGTGCTCGGTGTCGCTGAGGCCGGTCATGAACACCACCGGCACATGCGCCATGCTGCGGAGCTGTTTCAGCTTGCGGCAGGTCTCGAACCCGTCCATGCCGGGCATCACGGCGTCGAGCAGGACCAGATCGGGGGTGATCCTCTCGGTCACGGCCAGCGCCCCCTCGCCGTCGAGCGCCACCAGGACGGTGATGTCGGCCGCCTTCAGCGCGCTGGTCAGAAAGCCCAGCGAATCCGGGGAATCGTCGACGACCAGCACGATGTCGCGTTTGCTCGGCTCAGGCATTACGGCGCAAGTGTTCGAGACTGGTGACAAACCGCTTCAGCTGGAAGTCGCGCACCAGTGCGCGCGAGCGCGATACGAATGCGCCGCAGCTCCCGTCGGCGCGTTCGATCTCCTGCAACTTGGCTTCGATCGCATCGACATGACCGATGCGGCCGAGTTCGACCAGCGTGTCGAGATGCGCGCGTCCCGGCAGCCGTTCCGGCGCCGGCAGGTCGTCGCCCGGATCATCGATACCCTCCTCGGCATCGAACTGCAGCTGCGCGGCGATCGGCACGTCTGCGCCCACGAGTTGATCCCCCCGATCCGGCGCTTCGCAGGTCCATTCGAGGCGGAGCAATTCCCTGATTGTCGCCAGCAGGCGGCCGACCTCGATCGGCTTCAACAGAAACCGGTCATGCGGCATGCCGTCTTTGTTGGCCGCCGCCACTTCGGACACATTGGCCGAAATCATCACGATGGCGGTTTTGTTCCCAGACGGACGATGCAATTGCCGCGCCACCTCCCAGCCGTCGAGGATCGGCATCGACACGTCCAGCAGCACGAGATCCGGCTGATGGCGCTCGAATTGCTCGAGACAGGATGCGCCGTCCCGCGCGCTGAAGATCATAAAGCCGAGCGGGGCCAACAATTCGCGCATCAGCCCGATGTGGTTGGGATCGTCGTCGGCGACCAGAACCCTGATCCGCTTGCCGCGATAACCGCGGATCTCCGCCTCCGGCGCCGCCGGTGCCGCGCTGCGCGACGGGGTGAACAGGAACAGCTTGACACAAAAGGT
>DATJTI010000063.1:0-118609 GCA_035503615.1 Allostellaceae bacterium
CAAGCGCATCTTTGAGGAGTCCGGTGCCGGTCGCAGCCCGCGTGCGATCGCGGCTGATCTGAACCGGGGGGATTCCCCGTCCTCGCGGAGGTGCGTGGAACGCGAGCACGCTCAACGGTCACAGCACTCGCCTGCACGGGATTTTGCCGAACCCGCTTTACGTCGGGCGCAGGATTTACGGGCGGCTCACCTGCAGGACAGGCCCGGAAACCGGCTTACGCGAGCCGCGCGTGGCGGCCTCCGGACAAGCGGGTCCGAAGTGTGGCATTGATGGTGCCCAGGGGCGGAATTGAACCACCGACACACGGATTTTCAGTCCGTTGCTCTACCAACTGAGCTACCTGGGCGCTCCAGCAGGGGGCGCTTATAGAAGAAGCGGGGTCGTCCTGTCCAGCTTTCGAACCACGGCCGGTGTCTGCCGCGGAACTCACTCGAAGACGATGACGCCGCGCGCGACCGCTCCGTCGAGCATCAGCCGGAAGCCTTCGTTGATCTCTTCGAAGCGGTAGGTCCGGCTGATCAGGCTGTCGAGGTCGATCCTCTTGTCCATGTCGAGATCGGCAAGCATCGGAAAGTCGATATTGGGCCGCACCGAACCGTAATAAGTGCCGCTGATCACCTTTTCGCCATAAACGAGCTGCGATGGGCTGATCGGGGCCCGCGTCGCGAAGGCCGGGATGCCGACCAGAACGGCCCGTCCGCCCGGGGCAGTGGCATCGACGGCCTGCAACGCAGTCGCCTCGCTGCCGATCGCGTCAAAGGCGGTATCGACACCGAGCCCGTCGGTCATTTCCCGCACGCGCCCGACGACATCGACCGAGCTGCCGTTGATCGTCTGGGTGGCACCAAAGCTGCGGGCATAGTCGAGCTTGTTGTCACGCAGATCGCAGGCGATGATCGGGCTGGCTCCGGCGAGCCGCGCACCTTGCACGATATTGAGCCCGACGCCGCCGCAGCCGATCACCAGCACTCTCGACCCGGCCGGCACCCGCGCGTGCCGGATCACCGCGCCGATGCCGGTGGCGACACTGCAGCCAATGATCGCCGCGTGAGTGAACGGCAGATCGGGGCGGATTTTGACGACCTGCTCGGCCGGACAGACGACTTCCTCGGCAAAGGTACCGATGCGTGCCATCTGGTTGACCGGCTCGCCATTGAGACGGACGCGGGCGGTGCCGTCATGCATCAGCCAGCGCGGCGAATCGTTGTGGCCGATGCACAGCACCGTCTGCCCGGACGAGCAATATCGGCAACGCCCGCAATGCGGTCGGAACGAAAAGATCACATGGTCTCCAGGGGCGATACCGCTGACCCCTGGCCCGCATTCAGCGACGATGCCGGCTGCCTCGTGCCCCAAGACCATCGGCAATGGCAGCGGCCAATCGCCATTGATGATGTGCCAGTCGCTCATACACACCCCGGCGGCCTTGACCCGCACCCGAACTTCGCCGGCCTTGGGCGATTCCTGCTCCAGGTCGAGGATCTGCAAGGGCCGGTTGATCCCGGTCAGAACCGCGGCGCGCATCTCGCCTCCCCTTCCATGACCGGTCGCGGTGTCAGCGCAACGCCTATTCCTCAGCCGCCACATCTCCGGGGGCGGCCATCATCGCCTCGGCGACGAGCCCGGCATTGGCGCGGATCGCGCGCTCGATCGCCTCGCCGATTTCGACGTGGTCACGCAGATAGGCCTTGGCATTTTCGCGGCCCTGGCCGACGCGCTGGCCCTCGTAAGAGAACCAGGAGCCCGATTTCTCGACGACCCCGGCCTGGACCCCGAGATCGATCAGCTCGCCGCGTTTCGATACACCCTCGCCATACATGATATCGAAATCGACGATCTTGAACGGCGGCGCCATCTTGTTTTTGACGACCTTGACCCGGGTCTGGTTGCCGATCACCTGGTCACGTTCCTTGATCGCACCGATGCGGCGGATGTCGAGCCGTACCGAGGCGTAGAATTTGAGCGCGTTGCCGCCGGTCGTCGTTTCCGGATTGCCGAACATGACGCCGATCTTGAGGCGGATCTGATTGATGAAAATCACCATCGCCCGCGACCGCGAGATCGATCCGGTCAATTTGCGCAATGCCTGGCTCATCAGCCGAGCGTGCAGGCCGACATGGCTGTCGCCCATTTCGCCTTCGAGCTCGGCGCGCGGTACCAGGGCTGCGACCGAATCGATCACCAGCACGTCGATCGCCCCGGAGCGCACCAGCGTGTCGGTGATTTCGAGCGCCTGCTCGCCGGCATCGGGCTGCGAGATCAAGAGATCGTCGACATTGACCCCGAGCTTGCGGGCATAGGCCGGGTCGAGCGCGTGCTCGGCATCGATAAAGGCACAGGTACCGCCGGCGCGCTGCGCCTCGGCAATGACGTGCAGCGCCAGGGTAGTCTTGCCCGAGCTTTCCGGGCCATAGATTTCGATCACTCGTCCCCGCGGCAGGCCGCCGATGCCGAGCGCGATGTCGAGGCCAAGCGAGCCGGTCGAGATCACCTCGATATCGGCGGCGGTCTCGTGCGACCCGAGCTTCATGATCGAGCCCTTGCCAAACGCCCGTTCGATCTGGCCGAGCGCCGCGTCCAAAGCCCGCTGCCTGTCCATTGCTTCCTTGTCCAACAGCCGCAACGCCGTCTGCATGACCACGCCTCCCGTTATTTCACAGCCGGCGGTGTCGCGCAACGCGGGGCCGGAGGCTGATAATGTACCTGTTTTGTTCGAAAACGCAAGCTCGACCGGCAATCAGTCGGAGCCGTTCCCAAGGACCTCCTTAACCTTGATGGCGAGCTGCTTCAAGCTGAACGGTTTCGGCAGAAAATGGATGCCGCCATCGCGATCGAGCCGCTGGCGGAATGCATCCTCGGCATAGCCGGAAATAAAGATGATCTTGATCGCCGGATCGATCAGGCGGACCTCGCGAATCAGCGTCGGCCCGTCCATCTGCGGCATCACCACATCGGTGATCAGCAGATCGAATTTCTGTGTCGCCGACCGGATCAGCTCGAGCGCGGCCTCACCGCTGCGGGCTTCGGTGATCCGGTAGCCTTTGTTGCGCAGCGCCCGTGCGCCGAACAGACGGACCGCATCATCATCCTCGACCAGCATCACTGCGGCGGTGCCGGTCAGATCTTTTGGGGTCGTCGGCTCGACCGCCACGGCACGGGCCAGCGGGGCCGGTGCCGCAGCCCGGTGCCGCGGCAGGAAGATCTCGAATACGGCACCGCGACCGGGCGCGCTGTCGGCAAAGATGAACCCGCCGGTTTGCTTGACGATACCGTATACCGTGGACAGCCCGAGACCGGTCCCCGAGCCGACCTCCTTGGTCGAAAAGAACGGTTCGAAAATGCGCGCCAGATCGGCCGGCGCAATCCCGACCCCGGTATCCGCCACCTCGATCCGCACATAATCCCCGGCCGGCATGATTTCGGAGCCGCGCCGCAGCGGTGTCGTCTGATGCAGGTTCGCGGTGCGGATCGTCAGCCGGCCACCCACCGGCATCGCGTCACGAGCGTTGACGACGAGATTGATCACGACCTGCTCGAGCTGGCCCTGATCGACCTTGACGAGACCAAGGTCGCGCCCATGCTCGACCTCGAGCACGACGTTCTCGCCGATCAGCCGACGCAGCAAATGCGACAACTCGACCAGCACGTCGGTGATGTCGAGAACTTTCGGCTGCAGCGCCTGCTGTCGCGAGAAAGCCAGCAATTGGCGCACCAGATTGGCCGCGCGATTGGCGTTCTGCCTGATCTGCATGATGTCGGCAAAGGCCGGGTCGCCCGGCCGCAAGCGCAGCAGCAGCAGGTCGCAGAACCCGATCATCGCCGTCAGCAGATTGTTGAAATCATGCGCAACGCCGCCGGCCAGCTGGCCGACTGCCTGCATTTTCTGCGATTGGCTGAACTGGGCCTCAAGCGCCTTCCGCTCGGTGACATCGATGAAATAGAGGGCGAGTCCGCCATCCGGCTCATCTGCAATGTTGCATCCGCGCGCGGCTCTGCCGCCCGGCGCTGGCGGCATCCCGTCGATTCGGCTGTGCAGCAACACCAGGGTCTTGTCGCGCGGGCTGGCCAGCCGGATCTCGGCCGGATCGCAGTCGGTTCGGCCGTCCGCGGCAGGACCGAGTTTAGCGATGATCGTGTCGCGGTCCGCATCGCTCAACCAGCCGGTCAGCTGGTGTCCGATCAGGTCCTGCGGCGCCGCGCCAAACAGCTCGCCGAGCGCCCGGTTGGCAGCGAGGAAGCGGCCCTGTCGGTCGACCATGGCGATACCGACCGGCGCGTCGGCGAAAAACCGCCGAGCAGGTTCACCTGACTCGATCTCGGCCGTACTCGGGATGGCCTCAGTGGCGGGCTCGCCTGCGGAGCGAGGCTGCCGCGCGTCTTCCGTCGCGCCGCTGTTCCATGCGCTTTGGGCCGTTGGATCGCGCGACCCCCAGGGCATCAAATCCGGGCGCGCATCAGCCGGACCGGCGGATGGATCATCGCGAGCGGCACCGATCCGCCCGGCTGCGAAGGCGGCCGCACAGGCCACCAGACCCGCTGCGTCAATCACCGCGAGCCGGATAGGCGAGGCTGCAGAGAGACAGGCGATGAGCAACGCCATCAGAGCGGCGGCGCTGAGTGCTGCCGGGATTGCCGGGGCGATGGAACACGGCTTTGGCCGCTTAACGCCGGACCGATGCGGCACCCGGTACCGGGCAATCGGCGTTACCGACCCGGCGCCTACCGCTTCCGCTTCGATCGCCATATTTGCGCTCCCGACGGGTGGTTTTCGCTATGACCCTATCAGGAACGCCACGAAAATACAATCTTAGATCGACTATAGAAATTATTTTATCGTGATGCCTGCAGTCGTGACCGGCTCAGTCGTCGCGGTGGGTGCGCTCCATGCGCTCGTGCCGTTCCTGCGCCTCGATGCTGAGGGTGGCGATCGGCCGAGCTTCGAGACGGCGGATGCCGATCGGCTCGTCGGTCTCCTCGCAATAACCGTAGGTGCCGGCGTTGATTCGGTTGAGCGCCGCATCGATTTTCGAGATCAACCGGCGCTCGCGCGCGCGGGTGCGCAATTCGAGCGCCTGCTCGGCTTCGAGCGAAGCCCGGTCGGTCAAATCAGGCTTCAGCAGGCTTTCTTCTTTCAGGTGCTGCAGTGCATCCGACGATTCGGCCAACAGCGCAGCGCGCCACTGCAACAGCTTTTGCCGGAAATATTCGACTTGCAACGGGCTCATGAATTCTTCGTCGTCAGTCGGGCGATAGTCTGGCGGCAGCGGCGGACGCATCGTGTTCCCCGAAACCCGTGAAAGACGCGGCGGAGTATATGAATCGCCCCGGCTCGCTTCAAGCACCAGAAAACGTGTCGAGTGTATTGATTCCATGAGAGTTTCGATGGCGTTGCCGGCCCTCGGCCAGGCCGGTGAGGGGCGTACCGACCGCCCCCCGATCAGGCCCGCAACCACTGCAGCCGCAGCGCCCTCGACGCCAGCCGCCGCCGGCACTGTTCCGTCCCCGATCAGCCGCGGTAATTCCACCGGTTTGACGTAGGGATTCTTTAAGGCGTGCGCGGCTAGCCTATTGTCATGGACGACGACAAAACCACGCGTGGCAGCACCGCGGAAGCGGTCTTGCCGGCCGTAGACACCAAGCGGTGGGTTGCCCGGCGCAAGGCGGTGATCGTCAACGCGGTGCGCAACGGGGCGCTGAGCCTCGAGGAGGCGTGCCGACGCTACCAGCTGTCGGTCGAGGAGTTTCACGCCTGGCAACGGGCGATCGAAGAGCACGGAGTTGCCGGCCTGCGGGTCACCCGGCTGCAGATCTACCGTGACGCTCCGCCGGCGCGCCCGACAAAGCCGCGTTATTGACAGGTCCGCCCGCTCGATGCCAGCGCCGGCGGCGTGGGTGACGGCGATACGGCCGGGGTCCCGCCGGCGCCAGGTCACGGTGCGGCAGCAATTCGCCGCTGCCACCGCCGACGGCAGCCAGCGGCAGCGTACCGACCGGCCGGAGGCGACGTGCCCCTCCAGGTCGGCCGACATCGGTCCGGGCAGGGTCCCGGTTGCGCCGCCGCGCGATCGTGTCGTGGCACCAATGCCTCCGGCCGGTTTCGCCCACGACACCTCGTTCGCCACGGCATTCGGTTCGCCACAACACCAGACTTCGCCACGATGCGAAGGCGCGCCCGGTGATCCGGCCGGTCACCCCGGCCGCGCCGCAAACCGCTTGATGCGTCGGCTCAGCCGCCCCGTTCGGCGAATTTGCGCCGACGATGTGGCCGGCACCAATCCTGCCGGCCGGCGAACGGCACCGATATGGCGAGGCGGTCGCGCCAATGCGCAGCATAGGCCGCAGCGAGCGCCGGCGACGCGACGAGGTTCAAATCTTCCGAGTTGCGCGCCGCGTTTCGGGTCCAGTTGTAGGAGCCCATCAGGGTCAGCGCGCCGTCGATGACCATGACCTTTGCATGTGCGATCGGCACCGTGCGATCAATCCAGATCGGGGTTCCGGCGCTGGCCAGCACGGCGAGACCGGCGTTGCGTTCGCACGGGGTGCGCTTGTCGGCAATCAGGCGCACATCGACCCCGCGTGCGCGGGCACGCAGCAGCGCTCCGACGATGCCGGATCCGGTCGTCAGATCATAGGCATCCACCAGGATTTGCCGCCGCGCCCGGTCGATCGCCGCAACGGCGAAGCCGGCGCAGTTATCTTCCGGAGCAAAACACACCGCGATCGCAGCGCTCGGCACGACCGCTCCTCTCGGCAGGATTGCCGAGACCATGCCAAACGTCAGCAGAAAAGCCGCCAAGCTCACCCGCCGAAGGCTATCCGCGACACCTTAAGAGGCGGTTTCTGCCAGCCCCTGTCGCGCCCCTAACCGATCGATGCAGACGGCGCAGGTACAGCACCGGGCGACCCGGCCCGTCCCCCGCGACAGGCCGGCTGGCCCCGGCTCAGTTGTTGATCGCAGCGAGTTCCTCAAGGCGTAGCCCGGCGCGCACGCGGCCGGCCAATTCCTCGGGATCGTAGACGATGCCAACCGGGTTTTTGTCGTTGATCGAGCGGCCCTGCATATAGGTCCGGCCTTCGGCCGCGGTCGCGAAATTATCGATCAGCAGCTCCACCTGGTTGTGATCGGGGTCGAAATAGTACATAGAGGTGGTGACACCGTGATTGACGCAACGATGCGGCCGAATGCCGAGCTGTTTGAGCCGCTGATAGTTGCCGATCAGCTCATCGGGGTTGGCAAAGGTAAAGGCGACATGGTGCAGACCGGCCTCCTTGCCGGCCTTCGGTCCGTCCGGTTCGCGCTCGGCGAGCGGACCCGGATCGAGAAACGCGACACGGTGATGCTCGTCATCATAGCTGATGAATGAGATGCGCTCGGCTTCGTACAGGATTTCGGCGCCGAGCACCGTGCAATACCAGTCGATCATCTCGCGCCGGCGATTGGTCTGCAGCACGATGTGCGACAGCTTTTTTGGTGATGCCATGATCTCCTCCGCTGGATTGTGCAGTTCTATTCCGCCTTGAAACAATAGGCCGCGAGCTTGTTGCCGTCGAGGTCACGGACATAGCCGGCATAGGCGTGCGGCTTCCAGCTGCGCGGCCCAACTGCGCCCTCGTCCCTGCCGCCGGCGGCGAGGGCCGCCTGGTGGAAGGCTGCGACCGCGGCGCGGCTGGGTGCGGCAAAGCTGATCGTGCCGCCATTGGCATGGCAGGCGGGCTGTCCGTTGGCCGGCTTCAGCACAAAGAACTCGGGTTCCGTAACACCCCAGATCGACCCGTTATCGCCGAGATCGGCAAGACGTTTCAACCCCAGCGGGGCCAGCACGCCATCGTAAAATGCACGCGCCTTCAAGAGATCGTTGGTGCCGACCGTGACGTGGGTAAAGATTGCCATATGTCCCTCCCGTGATCCGTTGCTGCGACCCGCCCGATCCGCCCCGGTGACATTGCCCCGATGACATTGCCCCGGTGACATTGCCAGGGTGACGCTGCCCGGGTTGCGCGGGCCGCGAACCCGTCCCGCTCGCGCCGCCCGGCGGCGGCTGCGCATCGGGCCCAGCCTTGATAGCAGGATCGCGACCGCCGACCAAGATCGCTGCGGCCGGCACATCGCTGGGATCGCCACCCACGCCGCGGCTCGCGAGCGATGCATCACTGCCCCGCTAGTTGCCGTCGGAGACCAGGCCGCGGCCGACGATCTGCGCCTGGATCTCGGCGGCACCCTCAAAAATGTTCAGGATGCGCGCATCGAGCAGCACCTGGGCTGAAGCACCCGGCTGACCGGAATTCGAGCGCGTAACCGTTGCCGCCGTGGATCTGCAACGCATTGTCGGCATTGGCCCAGGCGGCGCGTCCGGCGAGCAGCTTGGCCATCCCCGCTTCGATATCGCAGCACCGGCCCGATTCTTCTGACGGGCGGCAGGTCTCGCCCGCGCGGTCGCCACCAGCGAGTCTGCAGCCCCAGGCGCCTGCTCGGCCGTCGCCAGCCGAATGCCCGTCATGGCGATCACTGGCCCTATCCCTCCGCTTGCGGATAGGCGTCGGGCGCGGCTCGGCCCGGCGGCATCCGTCCGGACCTGCCGTGCGACTAGTCCGGCGGCAATTGATAGCTGTGCGGATAGGTGGTCGGCAGGTTCGGGTCGGGGATCTTCAGCGAATCCGACTGGGTCATCCGCACCGCCGAAATGTCGTCGGAAATTCCGTTCAGGTTCTGGATGTTGCTCGCCCGGTCGGGCGCGCCGATGCTGCAACCGGACAAGATGGTGAGCGAAAATGCGATGACGACACCGAGGCGCAACGGCATGATACCCTCCGGGTCTATTAAGCTTAAATAGGTGGAAAATCCGTGGCGACAACGCACGATTAAGCTCGCCCGGCGCCGCTGCGTTGCGCGCCCCGCCGGGAGTGACCCCGATGGCTTCGGCTCCGGGTACGCGCTGCTGCGGAACATGGCTTGGATGCGATTATCGCGAGACCTTGTCGGGCTGGCCCGCGCGGGGCCATGCAGCGCCGCGATGGCGGCTATCGGAAGTTGACGCGGCAGGCGGTGCGGCCTAAACCTGAGCCTGTGACAAGGCAGATGAACGGCCGGTGCGGGCGGCGAATTACCGTCCCGAGCCCCGCATGGGTTCGGGTCGAGTTGCGTTGCCCTGTTGCTGCCGAGGACCATGACCATGCCTTCCGCTGCCACGACCGCCGCCGAGACCAACCAGTCTGAAGTCATCCTTGCCGGAACAGCGCGAGCTGGCATTGCCCGAGCCGCTACTATCGGCACCGGTCGCGTTCCGGCGGACGCCGACCCGATCCTGGCGCAGAGCGCTTATTTTTCCGTCTACGCGGCGGCCGAGCCCGGGGTCATGCCGCGGGTGCTGGAGCTGTTCGCCAGGCGCGGCCTGGTGCCGTCGGGATGGCGCAGCACTGCCGCAGGAAATGACCGAAACCAACCGAACGGGTTGGCGATCGAGATCGAGATGCGCGGGCTCGGTAGCGAAACCGCCGACCATATCGCCGCCTGCCTGCGGCAGATCGCGTGCGTCGAAGCGGTGTCGAACTCGTGGCGCGCCGCAGGTGCGGGTTGAGCGGAGCCGCCCCGGCCGATGGCGTTACGCGACCATATCGCCCGCTGCAATAATTTCGATCCGGCGCGCGGCGTGCCGCTGATCGCCCGGAGCGGAGAAATCACGGCGGGCGGAGAAATCACGGCCGGCGGGCAGATCACCGCCGGCGGAGAGATCACGGCGGTGCCGGTGCGGGTCGGGCTCCTGCGGCGCGACAATGCCGAGGCGCTGCGGCGATTTCCTCGGGTGTTCGCGGTCGCGGACGAACAGGTGATGCTGACCGCGCGCGGCGATGCCGCCGCGATCAGCCGCGCGGTCGACCAGGTGGTCGATGCGCTGGTCGGCGAGAGGCAGATCCCGAAAGCGCGCAACGAGACCTTCGATGTCGCGCGGCGATGGGGCGAGCCGCCGATCTTCCGCCTCGACCGGGGTGCCGTGCCGTTTTTCGGCACGCGCGCCTATGGGGTGCACCTCAACGGCTATTGCCGCAGCGCCGGCGAGCTGTCGCTGTGGATCGGCCGCCGGGCTGCGGATAAGCGGGTGGCGCCGGGCAAGCTCGACAACCTCGTCGCCGGCGGCATCGGCAATGGGCTCGGGCTCGTCGAGACGCTGACAAAGGAAGCCGATGAGGAGGCGATGATCCCGCCGGACCTGATCGCGCAAGCCCGTCCTGCCGGAGCCGTCTCCTACCGCATGGAAACCCCGCTCGGCGTCCGCGACGATGTGCTGTTCGTGTACGATCTCGAGGTGCCGGCCGATTTCATCCCGCAAAACCGCGACGGTGAATCGGTCGGGTTCGCGCTGATGCCGGTGGCCGAGGTGCTCGACCGGATCCGCATGGGCGACGATTTCAAGTTCAACGTCAACCTGGTGATCCTCGATTTTGCGGTGCGGCACGGTCTGTTGACGCCGGACGACCCGGACTATCTCGACATCGCCACCGGGCTGCACCGCCCGCTCGACTGAGCCGCAGCAGCCATCGTCGATGACCGCGAGCGGCCCGGGCCAAACCGCCCCGGTTCAGCGGCTCTGCGCCCGGCGGGATGTCCCGCCCCCGATGCGAGCGTGCGGCGGGGCTGGCGGCGGCTCGCCGCTTCTTTCCACTGCACCGTGAGCGTCAGGCCATGTCGTGTTCCGCGCGGCACTCCGTGCCATCGATCCGCTGCAAGCGGAATCGCCGGAACTCACCCGCGAAATCGCCTGCGAAGTGAAGGGTGAATTCGACCTGGGACAGCCAACGATCCGCCTTGAACTCGCATGTCGCCTGCAGAAGATCATCGGCCGGCGCAAGCTGTTGCGCGTGTTCGTGGATGATCACCGTGCCCATTTGCGCGGTGATCCTGACCGCCACGACGGCGATCGTCGATCCGGCCGCGAACGAAACGGTCAGGCGGTAAGCGCCGGGCTCGACATCGATGTAGGGGCCGTAGACCGCGCAACCCTGAAAACCTAGAGGGATCAAAATTCCGGTGGAACCCCGCTCGACGGTTCGACAAATCGCCGGATCGTCAAATTGCCAAAGGATCCGGCACTCTCCATAGACCTGTCGATTTTGCCACAGGCTGTTGTAATTGTTGGTGCCGGTCACCCCGAGCACGGATAATTCCCCACCGTGGGTCTTGGCACTGATCGCCACCAGGGAATTGTCGGGCGCAACACAACAGATGGGACTGCCGCCGCTTTCCGGAACGATGCGCCGCAGTTCGCCGATCCATTGATCGTCGGCGGCGGCAGCCATCGACAGGCGAGCGGACGCCGCGGCCACGGCATGGCCGAACAGCACCGGCCCGGTCGGGTAAAGCGGGTTTGCGCCGTAATAACCCAATTGGCAGTTCTCGAGGATGAAATCGATCGCCAGCCGCATTTCGCGCCGCCGGGGCTTGGCCCAGATCAGGCCATTCGACATCGCGGTCCAGCGCGGCGATAAAAACCGCAGCGCCTTGAACGCGACAAATTCAATCCCGTCGGGCACCACCAGCGGGCTGATCGCGCGCATCGCCAAATCCGCATATAATCCACCATATAGATAAAGCAGGCAAAGCCGTGCCAGATCGCATTTATAGGCGAAGGGCCGCAGACGGTCGAAGGTCTGCAGCACGGCCGGTTCGAAGTTTTCGGCTATCACCTCGCGCAGTTCGTTCCCGCTCCAGAGGCGATATTGTGCATCGGGGTAAACAGCACGCAAGCTCGCCGCATTTTCCTCGATAATCGGGGGAAGGTTTGCCGGAATGGAATCTGTATCGTTGATCAGAACCTGATGGATCTGGCCGATCGAGATGCTCATCGAGCGTTCCTGGTTGGCATGACGACGCATGGCGGGGATGGCGGCAACCCCCATATGTTGCCACAAGACGGGACGACGCCGGGATGGGGCGGGTCGAGCCTGCCATTCGAGGCAGGTCGGGTTTGTCGCGCATTGCGCTACGGTCGATGCCCGACCGCTGCCGGCGGCTGGATACGCCGCGAAATTTGCGGTCGGCATCACGGCATCTTGCTGAGCCCCCCGAGCACCCCCGCGATTGCGCCCGAATTGACTCGGCGCCGGATGCTGGCTTAGAAGGTCTGCGGCATACGCCGTGTCGGGCCCGCTCACCGGTGGAGGGGTGGCCGAGTGGCTGAAGGCGGCGGTTTGCTAAACCGTTATAGGGTTAAACCCCTATCGTGAGTTCGAATCTCATCCCCTCCGCCACCTCCTGCACTTGCATGCGATGGGTGATCCAAAAGCGGTCGCCGCCAGGGTCGGCGCGGCTGAGCGGTTCTCGAGCGGAAGTTCGCCGCCCGTAAAACGGGGCTCGGACCCGGACCCGCGGGACCATTGTGGTGCCGGGCGATCGACGCGAGCCCTCCCGATCTGCTAGGCTTGCGCGGCTTTTTTGCTCTAGGAGAAAATCGATGAACGATGCGATGACGCTGTCCGAGCGCGCCGACGCGCTCGAAGCCAAAATGAGCCGCGAACTCGATCACATCGTCATCAAATCGCGGCTTTACAGCATGGCCGATGGCGATATGGGACCGGCGCCAAACGCCGCCGCGCTGATGGCCGCAAATCCCCAGGCGCGGGTGCTGATGGGCGATGATCCACGCCTGCCGCCGATGCCGCCGCAGCCCACCTTGATCGATTTCTTCAAATACCGCTTCGGGCCGGCGGCGCACCTGTTGCAAAGCGCCAAGCACGCGGTCAATGCCGGGTTGCCCGAGACCATGGTGCTCGCCTGCTTGCTGCATGACATCTCGACGATCGGCTTCATTCGCGGCGATCACGGCTATTGGGGAGCCCAGCTGGTCGAGCCCTATGTCGACGCGGAGGTGACCTGGGCGATCCGCGCCCACCAGGTGCTGCGGTTTTATCCCGACGAGTCGGTCGGCTATGACTATCCGCAATCCTACATCAAGACATTCGGCGCCGATTACCATCCCGATCCCTATATCGAGGCCGATTATCAGCGCATGCGCAATCACAAATGGTACATGTCGGGCCGCATGATTACCGTCCACGACATCTATTCGTTCGATCCGAATGCGGTGGTCGAACTCGACGAGTTCACCGATGTGATCGGCCGGAATTTCCGCCAGCCAAAGGAAGGGCTCGGCTTCGACAACAGTCCGGTCGCGCATATGTGGCGGGCGATGATCCGGCCTGCCAAATATCTGTAATCGCCAAACATCGGTAATCGACGGATCGCGCAATCGGTCGGACCGTTGCGGGCCACCGTGTGGGCGGCGCTGGTCGCTCTGCCCCTGAGCGGCGGCACGGCGGTCGCGGCAGGCGGACCGGCCGGCGCCGTCGCTCCGCCGCCTTCCGCGACGACGCTGGCGCTGTGCCAGTCATGCCATGGGCGGGACGGCCGGCCGGCCGATCACACCGTTCCGATCATCACCGGCCAGCAACCCGCCTATCTCCGGAAACAGCTCGACGATTACCGCAGCGGTGCACGCAACAGCGAGATCATGTCGTCGATCGCCGCGAGCCTGAGCAATGCCCAGATCGCACGGATCGCCGCCGATCTCGGCAGCGCGCAATGGCCCGCCCCGGTCACGACCCCCGCGACGGCGCCGGCGGCTCCCGCCGAGATTGCGACGTGCCGGGCCTGCCATCACGCCGATCTCGCCGGTGGGGCCGGCGCCACGGGTATCACCCCGCGGTTGGCCGGGCAGTACTCGGATTACCTGGCCGCCACGATGGAGGCCTATGCCGATGGCGAGCGCGCCAACGACGCCGCGATGGCGGGGCTGATGCAGAGCTTGTCCGCAGCGCAGCGGCAGCGCATCGCCCGCTATCTCGCGACGCTGCGTTGACGGCCGCCCTTCGCTCGTGGCCGGCCACCCCCGATCGAGTGGGAGTTCGAGGATGAAGACAGAGAGGTTTCGCACCGCCTCATCACGGCTCAGACTTTTCCCCCTCGCGGCGCTGTCGGTGCTGGCCTTCGTCGGCACGACCACGCCGGGTCCGGCGCAGCCGGTGCGTACCGGTGCCAGCGCCTATGGCGGCTGGAAGAGCGACGCGCCCGGGATCATGCGCAAGATCACACCCGACGATCTGCCGGCACCGCTCGCGACGCCGCCGACCGCCAACCGGTCGCGGGTCGTGGCGAAACCCGCCGGCGCCAGCCTGCGGACCATGCCCGGCTTTGCCGTCGCCGCTTATGTCACCGGCGTGACCGGGGCGCGCGTGCTGCGCGTCGCCCCCGATGGCGACATCTTTCTGGCGCAGAGCCGGCCCGAAGGGAAGATCGTGACGATCCATCCCGGCGCCGATATGAAAAACCCGAAGGTCACCACCTTTGCCGCCGGGCTACGCATGCCTTACGGCATCGCATTCTATCCGCCGGGGCCGTCTCCCAAATGGGTCTATGTCGGCGAATGGGGCAAGGTCATCCGCTTTCCCTATCATGCGGGTGACCTGACCGCTTCCGGCGCGCCGCAGACAATCGTCTCCGACCTCGCCACCGGCGGCAATCACTGGACCCGAGACGTCGCCTTTTCGCCGGACGGCAAGACCATGTATGTCGCGGTCGGCTCGGCCAGCAATGTTGCCGAGGATATGGGGAAGCGGCCCGCCGATTTTGCCGCATTCGAGAAGGCCCATTCGATCGGCTCGGCCTGGGGTCGCGAGGACTGGCGCGCCGACGTATTGACCTACACCCCGGACGGCAAGGACAAGCGGGTGTTTGCTTCAGGCATTCGCAATTGTTCGGGGCTGGCGGTGCAGCCGGGCACCGGCCAGATCTACTGCGCCGTCAACGAGCGCGATCTGCTTGGTGACAATCTGCCGCCCGATTATGTCACGAGCGTCAAGGAGGGCGCGTTCTACGGCTGGCCCTGGTATTATATCGGCGACCATCCAGATAGCCGGCCGGGCGGCGGGCCACGGCCGGATCTGGCCGATCGAATCACCATTCCCGATGTGCTGATCCAGCCGCATTCCGCACCACTCGGCCTCGCCTTCAACCCGGGCGGTCAGTTCCCGCCGGATTGGAAGGGCGACGCGTTTGTCGCGCTGCACGGCTCGTGGAACCGGGCATTGCGCACCGGGTACAAGATCATCCGACTGCCGTTCAAGGATGGCCGGCCGACCGGCGAATACCAGGATTTCGTGATCGGGTTTGTCGTCAACAATCAGGATGTCTGGGGCCGCCCGGTCGACGTGGCGTTTGCCAAGGACGGCTCGATGCTGTTCAGCGATGACGGCAATGGGGTCGTCTACCGCGTCACCTACCAGCCGGAATGATCCGGCGCGGCTATGGGGGCGCGGGTCATGGGGGTCATGCCCCGCTGCCGCCGCAGGCCGGCGCCCTGGTCGCGCGGCCTACCCGCATCGCTGCCGCCAGTCAGCGCAGTCAGTGGAGTCAGTGGACGAGATCGCTCGGCATCTCGCGCATCACCGCGATCGTGCGCGAGATCCTGAACCAGTTCAGCAATTCGTCGCGGCCGCCCTGCCGCATCATGCGCTCGCAATGTGCGACCGCGAGTTCGGCATCGCTGCCATATGCGTGCAGCACCAGATGGGCAGCGCGATAGACATCGACAGTCGACAGCATCGACTTTTCCTTTTCGACATGGCAAACGGAGTAGCGAGCTTCGATCTGGCGACTGCTCCCGCAGATCAATCGCGCTTCCTGCCCGGTTCGATCCAGCCTTGCTTCAAGCCAGCATTTCTGGTGGCGGGCTCGGGTGTTCTTATGGACCCCGAGTCTATCGAGGATTCGCTCTGATACCAAATAAATTCGTGGTAAAGACGATCGACTGTCGTGAGCAAATACGGCGCGAATATCGACGGAAATCAGCCGGGCGTGTCGGGCTCCCAGCCGATCGTTCGGCGCAGAAAATTGTAGCCGAGTGCGGTGAACGAGGCGCGCTCGCGATTGTCCTTGCCATAGCCGTGACCACCGGCGGCCGGCTCGTAGAACCAGGCCGCGTAGCCCATCGCTTGCAATTTCGCCGCCATCTTGCGGGCGTGGCCGGGGTGGACGCGATCGTCGCGCCGGCTGGTGGCGATCAGGATCGGCGGGTAATGCCGGCCCGGTGCTGCGGCATGATAGGCCGATATTTCCTTCAAAAAGGCCCAATCTTCAGGATCGTCGGGGTCGCCGTATTCGGCGATCCAGCTGGCACCGGCATGCAATTTCGCGTAGCGGCGCATGTCGATCAGCGGGATCGTGCAGAACAGCGCGCCGAACCGCTCCGGATAGCGGGTCAGCATGTTGGTGATCAGGATGCCGCCATTCGATCCGCCCTCGGCGGCGATCCGGCCGGGGCGGGTCACACCGCGCCGCACCAGATCGGCGGCGACGGCGGCGAAATCATCGTGCGAGCGGCGCTTGCCCTCGCGGCGCCCGGCCTCGTGCCAGGCGGTGCCGAACTCGCCGCCGCCGCGGATATTGGCGACGACGCTGGTGCCGCCGCGCTCGAGCCACAGGCTCCCGATCGCCGAATTGTAATAGGGCAGCTGCGCGATGCGAAATCCGCCATAGCCCGACAGATGCACCGGCGCATCGCCGGTCGCGCCGGGCGGCCCGACCTGGGTATAGGGAATGCGGGTGCCGTCGGCCGACAGCGCTTCGTGCCGGGTGACGACGAGGCCGGCGGGATCGAAGGTTTGCGGCGCCCGCTTCAACAGTTCAGGAGCGGCGCCGGGGTGCAGCAGAAACAGCGATGGCGGGGTCAGCGGGTCCTGCGCATTGGCGAGCAGGTCGCCGTTCGACTCCTCGGTGCGCGTATCCAACGGCCAGACATTGGCGACGCCGAGTTCCGGCAATCCGGTGATGCGCTCGTGCGACCAGCCTGCGGCGGAGGGTGTCAGCGCTTCGAACACCGGCTTCAGGTCATCGAGGATCGACAGGACCAGCCGGTCGCCGCACCAGCAGAACCCTTGCAGGGCACGCCGCTCGCCCGGCTCGAAGAGTTTGGCGAAGTGCCGGTCACCGGCGAGAAAAGCCGAAAACGAGATGCCGAAGACGGTATCGGGCGGAAACGTTTCGCCGCCGACGGTCCAGGAGGTGCGGCGCCGAACCGCGAGCCAGCCGCGATGCCAGGTCAGCCACGCGTCGGTCGGCAGATCGAGCCGGGTCTTGGGGCCGTTGCGGTCGCCGATCGAGACAATGGCGTCAAAAAAGCCGAGGCGTTCGGCGAACCAGATGCGCTCGCCCTCGGCCTCCCGGTCGCGATCGGCCCAGACCGACATATGCCCGGCATCGGTTGCGAAGATGACCGGTGCGGCGAGCGGGTCGGTGCCGCGCCGCCAGCACCGCACGGTGCGGGCATAGCCGGAAGCGGTCGCCATGCCATCGCCCAGCGCCGAGGACAGCAGCAGCGTGTCGCGATCGAGCCAGGCCGCTCCGCCCTTGGCCTCCGGCAGCACGAAGCCGCCGGGCACGAAATCGCGCGTCGTCAGGTCGAATTCGCGCAATACCCGCGCATCGGCACCGCCGCGCGACAGCATCACGAGGGCGCGGTCGTGGCTCTTCGGCAGGGTCACCGCCTCGCTCCAGACCCAATCGTCGCCTTCCTGGGCGGCGAGCGCATCGAGGTCGAGCAGCACCTCCCATTGCGGCGCCTCGCTGCGGAAGCTGTCGAGGGTCGTCACTTGCCACAGCCCGCGAGGATGATCGGCATCCTTCCAGAAATTGAACACGCGCTGACCGCGCCGGGCGATCAGCGGCAGATTGTCGGACCGGTCGAGGATCGCGGCGAGCCGGTCGCGATCGGCGGCGAAGCGTGCATCACCATAGCGCGCCAAGGTCGTCCGGTTCTGCCGCTCGACCCAGTCGAGGGCCGCCGCACCATCGACCTCTTCGAGCCACAGATAGGGGTCGTCATCGGGCGCATCGAGGGTCGGGCGGGCGTCGATCATGGACCGGGATCATAGCCGATCGTCACACGCAATCATCGCCTTTTGCCGCGCGCCCGTTCGTGCGAGGCTGCAACCCGGTCGTGCGCGGATCGGCGGCGAAGGCGGATTTTTGCGATGAAGGTTCGGGAAATCAGGACCTACCGGCTCGAAGCGGCGCTGGCCGAGCCCTTCGCCTATTCGCAAGCCTGGTACGAGCGCCGCGGCGCGATGCTGGTCGAGATCGTCGGCGAGGACGGGCTCTGCGGCTGGGGCGAAGCCTTTGGCCCGGCGCGGCTGACCGCACCGATCGTCGAATTTTATGCGCCGCTGCTGCTCGGCCAGGACGCGTTCGCGACCGAGCTGCATTGGCAGAACCTCTACAACCGGCTGCGCGACCATGGCCAGAAGGGCTTGGCGATCGAGGCGCTGAGCGCCATCGACATCGCATTGCTCGACCTGAAGGGCCGCGCCCTCGGGCTGCCGGTGCATCGGCTCATGGGCGGACCGCTGCGCCACCGGGTCGAGGCCTATGCGACCGGGTTTTACCGCAAGGGCACCGGCGACCCGGTGCCGTATCTCCTCGACGAGGCACGGCAACGCGTGGCCGCGGGGTTTTCGGCGATCAAGCTCAAGCTCGGCTTTGGCATGGACGATGATGTCCGAGTGTGCCGCGCGGTGCGCCGCGACATCGGCGACGGCATCGCGATCATGGTCGATGCCAACCACGCCTATGACGCGACCGCGGCGATCCGCCTCGGCCGGCTGATCGAGGAGCTCGACATCGCCTGGTTCGAGGAACCGGTGCCGCCCGAGGACCTCGACGGCTATCGCGAGGTCAAGGCGGCGCTGCGCATCCCGGTCGCCGGCGGTGAGGCGGAGTTCACCCGCTGGGGCTTCCGCCGCATCCTCGCCGACCGCGCGATCGACATCCTGCAGCCCGATGTCGCCGCCGCCGGCGGCATCTCCGAATGCAAGAAGATCGCCGACATGGCCAATGCCTTTGGCGTGCGGGTCAATCCGCATGTCTGGGGCACCGGCATCGCGCTGGCGGCGTCGCTGCAGCTGATCGCGATCCTGCCGGACAACCCGCCGGGTCTGCACCCTGTCCCGCCCTTGCTCGAATTCGACCAGTCCGAGCATCCGATGCGGATGGCGGTGCTGTGCGAGCCGATCGAGCAGCGGGAAGGTTGGGTGGCGATCCCGAATGGCCCCGGTCTCGGCATCGAGATCGACCGTGACGCGATCGCCCGGTTCAGCATCGATTGAGGGCATGCCGAGGCAGGGCGGTCGCCTCGGGAACGCCCGACGATCCTCGCCAGCGCCGAACCTATTCCGCCACCGCCTGCCGCGCTTCCTCCTCCTGCTGATAGGTCCAGGGCGCCCGGTAGCTGCCGCGCCAGTCCGGCGGCACTTCGCACGGCCTCGTATCGAAGCTGGCAAAGCGGGCGGGCCGGCCGCGCACGATGTCGCCCATATGCGGGCTGATCATCGAGGGCGAGGTATAGGGAAACGAATCGGCCGAGGAATAGACCGTCAGCAGCAATGGCCGGGCGCGCTGCGAATGGTTGATCGCCGAGCCATGCACGGTGCGGCAGTTCAGCAGCAAGGTCGTGCCGGGACCGCCGGTCGCATATTCGATCACCGCATCGTCGAGAAAGCCGAGCTCCTCATCACGCACATGCACGACGAAATTCCCGGCGGCGTCATACATGCTGTAGAGCGGCCCCTGATGGCTGCCGCGCACGCAGGCGAGCGGGCCCTGCTCCATCGTGCAGCCTTCGAGATAAACGCCGATCGTGACCGGGCTGTAATCGGTGTGCGGCCAGCCCTGGATGTCCTGGTGCCATTTGAAGCCGCGGCTGCCGTCCCCGGATTTGACGTTGAGCTTCGAGTGGTGGAACTTGACATCGGGCCCGACCACATCGGCGGCGAGCTCGGTCATCACCGGGTCGGCGATGAATTCCCAGAACACCGGATGGCGGTCCTGCGGGCAGGTCACCCGGTGCAAGCGCGGCTCGGCCGCCGAATGCCCCTCTTCGAGGATGAAGACATCGTTGGATTGCGTGATCGCGCGGCTGCGCTCGATCGTCTCCGTCATCGCCCGCTGCAGCTTTGCGACCCAATCGGTGCCGACAAATTCGGGCAGAACGAGATAGCCCTTTTCAAAATATTCGGTGCGCTGGGCTTCGCTCAGCACCTTGGCCGAATGTTGCAATATGTCTGCCGGCTTCATGTCAGTTCCTGCCTCTATTCTTTGTAGGAAGGATCGATGCGGTCGAGCTTGCGCAACAGCGCCGGCCATTCGAGACGCTGCGGATCGTTGCGCCCGCCAGCCGCACGCCGTCGGCTGGCATCAGTGGCGGTGCGCACGACATCCGGGTCGATCGGGTGGAACTCGGCCCCCGATTGCTGGAAGGCGAGCTGCATCGCGCAGGCCCGCTCCATGCGATAGGTCGCGAGAAACGCCGCGGCGATGCTGTCGCCGACGACGATGAGCCCGTGATTGCGCAGCACCATGATGTGGCGGTCGCCGAGATCGGCGAGAAAGCGGGAGCGTTCCTCGGGGCTGCGCGCCGAGCCCTCGTAATCGTGATAGGCGATGTCCGCGATGATCTGCAGCGCATGCTGGTTGAGTGGCAGCAGCCCGTCCTGCTGCATCGACACCGCGCAGCCGGCGACCGAATGGGTGTGCAGCACACAGGCCACCTCGGGCCGGGCGCGATGGATGGTTCCGGGGATGGCGAAGCCGCCGCTGTTGACCTCGGCCGCATCGGGTGCGACCGGATTGCCCTCGCGATCGATCTCGACCAGCGATGACGCGGTCACCTCGTCGTAGAGGAGACCAAAGGGGTTGATCAAAAACCGGTCGTCGCGGCCGGGAATGCGCGCGGTGATCCGGGTGTTGACCAGATCCGACCAGCCGAACAGATCAACCAGCCGATAGCAGGCGGCGAGATCGGTCCGCACCTGCCATTCCTCGGCCGCGATGCCGGCCGTCCGTGTTCCGGCCTTCCCTGCTCCAGCCTTCCCTGCTGTTGCGACTGCCGTCATACCGTCCTCCACTGGGTTTGCCGATCGCGCAGATCAGCGCATACGCACCGGTCCGCGGGCATGCCGGCGATCATGATGCCGGACAATTATGATGTCGGGCGATCATAACGGCGGGGCTGCGGGCTCGCCCTTGCGCGCCAGTGCGTCGAGCAGCGCCTGGATATAGCCGTAGCAATAGGCGAAAGCGACACCCGACGGGTCGCGCCCGTCGATTCGCGGCACGTGGTCCGGCATCAGCATGTATTGGTAGCCGACATCGCGATAGGCGGCGAGTGCTGCCACCATGTCGATATCGCCCTCGTCGGGAAACGCCTCGACGAAATCGAGGCGGCGGCCTTTGATATTACGGAAATGCACATTGAACAATTTGCCGCGCTCGCCGAACCAGCGGATCACGTCGAAGATCTCGCGTGCCGGGTCGTCGAGCATCTCGCACACCGTCCCTTGGCAGAAATTGAGGCCGTGCCACGGGCTTTCATGCATCGTTACAAAGCGCTTCAGCCCTGCGACGGTGCCAAGCACGCTCGACACCCCGCGATAGCCGGGCGGCGTGTAGGGATCCTGCGGATGGCAAGCGAGACGCACCTTGGCGGCACTCGCGACCGGCACGACCGCCGCGAGAAAATGGTCGATGCGCTCCCAATACTCATCCTCGGCGACGGTGCCGGCCGCGGTCGGCGGCGCTGCCTGGTCGGCGAGAGCCCAGCGAAAGGCGGCATTGCTTGAGCCGCCCCGCCCCGGCTCGCGTGCCGTGCGGGGAATGCCGAGGATCGTCAGATTGTACTTGGCCGCCGGGATGCCTGAAGCGGCAAGCCGCTCGATCAAGGCGCAGATGCTGTCGAGCTCACGCTGCCGCTCGGGCTCCCTGGCCAACAGGATGTTGGGGCTCTGTTGCTGCTCGATCGGCGCCGACGACATCGGCAGTTGCACCATGTCGAGCGAGAGGCCGAACGATTCGACATGCTTGCGATGCCGTTCGAGATCGTCGCGGCTCCAATGATGCGGGTTGCCAGGCGGATCAACGCAGACATGGGTGACGCCAAGCTGCGCCCAGACCCGGTAGTCGCTGTCGTCGCGCGGCCTGATCTGGGTTCCGACATGCATCGCCGCCGCTCCGTCCTAGATTGCTGCCGCAGGATAGCAGTTCCGCCCGCCTTTGTGGCAGGCGCCGCGAATGATCGCTCTCGACCGATGGCGTCGCGACCGGTCGCGGTGATAGCATTGCGGGTCATGGCCAACGGGTTGCTCAGAGGTTCGATCGCCGATCTGCGCCGCAAGCTCGCAGCGGTCACAGCGGTCGCAGCGGATCCCGCCGCCACCGAGCACGAGAAGGCCACCGCGAAATCCCTGAAGGCCCGGCTGCAGCAGGCGCTTGGCGAGGCCGGAGCGCCTGCCGGGGACTGGAGCGACGGCCTTTTCCGGCTCGGCCGCTGGGCGCGCAAGATCGGCAAACCGACGGCACCCGGTGCGGCCGGCGCGGAATGGACCGACCATGCCCGCCAGCTCGGCAAGGTGGTTGGGCGGGCCAAGAAAAAGTGGCGCTCCGATTGACCGGCCAACGATCGCGCGGCTGGCGCCGGGCGGCCGGCGACAGTGCCGCACGACCGTGCCACAATGGGGGTTGAGGCCGGCGACCGGCGAAGGGTGAGGCGATGGCGATATTGCGGGACAGGGTCGTGCTGGTGACCGGGGCCGGCGCCGGGATCGGCCGGGCGACCGCCCTGGCGATGGCCGAGGCGGGGGCGGCGATCGCGGCGGCCGATATCGACCTCGGTGCGGCTGAGCGCACCGCCAACGCGGCCGCCGGCGGCAATCGCCAGGCGGTCGCGATCATGGCCGATTGCGGCGATGTCGCCAGCATCGACGCGATGATCGCGCGCACCGTCGCCGAGCTCGGCCGGCTCGATGTCATCGTCAACAATGCCGGCGTCACCCGCTACGCCCCGATCATGGAGCTTACCGAGGCCGATTGGGACCGGATCCACCGGGTCAACGCCAAGGGCGTGTTCTTCTGCCTGCAGCGCGCCGCGACGGAGATGATTGCACAGCATCGGGCCGACGGCAGCGGCGGCCGGATCATCAACATCGCCTCGATTTCCGGCCGCGGCTATCCCGGCGCCTCGAACGCCGCCTATGCCGCGAGCAAGGGGGCGGTCATCGCGCTGACCAAGACCGCGGCACAGCAACTGGGCCGCCACAACATCAATGTCAACGCGATCTGCCCGGGGGTGACGCGGACCGAATTGGGTGAGCGCAACGCCGTGGCACGGGCCGCCGAACGCGGCATCACCGTCGCCGAATTGCAGGCCGAGGCCGAGGCGCGCATCCCGCTGGGCCGCGCCAACCTGCCCGACGACATCGCCGCAATGGCGGTGTTCCTCGCCTCGCCCGGCGCGCGCAACATCACCGGCCAAGCCTATAACGTCGATGGCGGCCTGGTGCCGAGCTGATCCTCCTGCGTTCTCGCGTCAACAGCCGACAGCCTTTGGCGCCGTCGCGCCAGCGCGGATTGCCGCGTCTGCTCAGCGCCCAGCTGCCGTTCTTTTATGGGTGGGTCGTGCTCGGCTGCCTGTGCTGCGCCGGCTTCGCCCGGCAAGGGGGTGCGGTCGCCACCCTCTCGGTGTTTGTCGAGCCGCTGACCCGAGAGTTCGGCTGGTCGCGCACCGCACTCTCCGGGGCGGTGTCGCTCGGCGGTTTGCTGGCGGCCCTCTGCGCACCGTTGATCGGGCCGATGGTCGACCGCCACGGTTCGCGCGCGGCGCTGTGCCTCGCGGTGCTCGGCACCGGGGTGGCGCTGCTGCTGCTGTCGCTGACCGGCTCGCTGCCGGTCTTCTACCTCTTGTTCTGCATCGCCAGGATGAACTGGGCCGGCCCGTTCGATCTCGGCATCTACAGCGCGCTCAACAACTGGTTTGTCGCCCGCCGCGCTGCCGCCACCTCGATCGCCACGGTGGCGCAAATGGCTGGGCTGGTGGCGATGCCGCTGATCGCCGAGGTTGCGATGCGTCGTCACGGCTGGCGCGCCGGATGGCTCGCGATCGGGGTCAGCGTGATCGTGATCGGCCTCTTGCCGGTCTGGCTGCTGATCGTGCGCCGGCCGGAAGATCTGGGCCTCGAACCCGACCGTCGCGTGCCGCCATCACCCGGCCCCGGCAGCGCCGCGGCACCGGCCGCCACCGCACTGGTCCAGGCGAACTTCACCCGGCGCCAGGCGGTGCGCACCGCAGCCTTCTGGTTGCTGCTGCTCTACACCGTGCTGGTCTATCCGGTGCAGGCCGGGGTGAGCCTGCATCAGGCGGCCAATCTGGTCGAGCACGGGGTCTCCGCCACCGCTGCGGCGTCGATCGTCAGCCTGTTCTCGCTGATGTCGGGAGTGGCGAGCGCCGGCTGCGGCCTGTTGCCGCGATCGTGGCCGATCAAATATGCGCTGATGGCGACGGGTGCGCTGCTGGTCGCGGGCACGACCCTGATGATCGGCATCTCGTCCACGGCACAAGGGGCGGTCGCCGGAGCGGTGTTCGGTCTCGGCATCGGCGGGGTGCTGACCCTGCTGCCGATCGCCTGGGCCGAATATTTCGGGCGGACCAATTATGGCGCGATCCGCGGCCTGGTGCTGTCGGCGCAGGTGTTGGCGCAGGCTGCCGGCCCGCTCGTATCGGGCGTGTTGCGCGACCGCACCGGCAGCTACGCACTGCCGCTCGAATGCTTTGCCGCCCTCTCGGTCCTCAGCATCGCCGCCGCATTCGCAGCGCGCCGGCCGCGCCTCACCCCCGGCTGAAGGCGGCGAGGGGGAAGCCGGCGCCCGGCGCTAGCAGCGGTGCGCCGCCCCTACCTTGTCGAGCAGCTGCGCCAATACCTCGTAGGGTTGAGCGCCGACCACGCCGTAGCGCGCGGCGACAAAGGTCGGCACCCCGGTGACGCCATAGGCGTGCGATTTCGCCCAGTCGGCATCGACCGCATCCTTGAACCGGCGTTCGCTCAGCACCGCCCGCGCCTCCTCGCCGGCAAGCCCGACCGACCGGGCGAGCTCGACCAGGATCTCGGGGTCGCCGATATTGCGCGCGGCGACGAAATAAGCCCGGTAGAGCGCATCGTGCAGCGCCTCGCCGCCGGGCTGCGTATCGGCCCATTTGCCGAGTTCCTGGGCGAGCCGGCTGTTGTAGGTGTGGGTGCGGCGACCGTAAGGCAGCCCCTCGGCGTCCATCAGTGTCTTCATCCGCTGGTACATCGCCTCGGGATCGACATTGCGCCCGGCATAAAGCTCCGCCATCGAGCGGCCTTCGGCCGGTGTCTCGGGGTGCAGCGGAAAATGCACCAGCTTCGTTTCGATCTCGAATGCCCGCTTCAGCTTTTCAATACGCACGGTACTGAGATAGCACCACGGTCAAACGTAATCGGTGAAGATCTCCAGGGTGATCGGCGTGGTCATCGACGGTTCTCCAAATCACTTGCCGGCAGCAAGCCTAGCGCGAGCATGCGCCGCGGCAAAGACCCTGTCCGAGACGTCGCCGCGCCGCCGCCGAATCCGCCGCCGAATCCGCTGCCGCACCCGCCGCTTACGGCGCTAGATTGGCGGCGCGCAAAATCTCCGGAGGAACCGATGCCGACCCCGCGCGAAAACCCGAACCCGCTCGAGGAGAAGGACGCCATTCGCGAACTGCTCGGCGAATATTGTTTCCGCCTCGATGACGGGCGCTATGACGACATGGCGGCGCTGTTCACCGAGAACGGCACCTGGGATACGGCATTCGGCAAGGCGACCGGGCGGGCCGCAATCGCCGAACTAGCGCGCGGGTTGCGCGTGCGGGCCGGGCCGAACCGGCCGCGGGCGGCGCATCTCGTCACCAACATCATCGTCACCCTCGACGGTGCGCAGGCCGAGGTGCGTTCCAACTGGGTGGTCATGCAAAACAGCCCGCATGGGCCGCAGATCGGCTCGGGCGGCGCCTATGCCGATCGGGTCGTGCGGCAGGACGGGCGCTGGCTGTTCCAATATCGCAAGATCGATCGCTTCATCGCCGCCTGAGCACCGCGCGGGACACCGGCTCAGCGGCCCAGCACGGCCAGCATTGATTGCGGGATCGGCTCGTCGAGCACGTGGTCATAGAGCGCATGCAGCAAATCGCTGCCATCGGATCTGCCGCAGAGAAAGGCGGTCACCCGGCCGCCGACCTCATGTCGCGTCACTTCTGCCCGGAGCGGGACACGGAGGACCGGAGCCGGCATCAACTTCTCGCTGCATTCGCACATCATGTCGCACACTGTTACAAGACGGACCAGTTGTCACATTCGCGCGGACCTGATGCCGCATCCATGACAACCGGCAAACAGTTTGTGGCGGAAAGTTGATCCTTGCACAATTGCCATTTACCTATGCGGCCACTGCATGGGAGCTGCGCTGGCCGGTCCGGTCTCCCGATGCGCTCCACGGCACTTTATTGCCGCCGCCGGATTGCCGCTGCCGGATTGCCGCTGCCGGATTGCCGCTGCCGGGTTGCCGCTGCCGGGCGTCGACCGAGCGGCCGGCGCCGGTTGGATTCACCCGAACCGGGCGGGGATGGGATGGTCATGATCGCGATCCGGCTCTTGATGATACTCGCCGCGCTGCTGCTTGGCGCGGCCGGCGCGGCACCGGGCCGGGCCGCACAGCTCGTCCGCTTCGGCACCGACTGGAAGGCCGAAGCCGAGCATGGCGGCTATTACGAGGCGATCGCCACCGGCATCTACCGGCGCTACGGGATCGAGGTCCAGCTGCGCCAGGGCGGGCCGCAGGTCAACCATGCGCAGTTGCTCGCCGCCGGCCGGCTCGATTTCAACATCGCCACAAATTCGTTCGTGCCGCTCAATTTCGTTCACCAGAACATCCCGATGGTCGCGGTGGCGGCGATCTTCCAAAAGGACCCTTCGGTGCTGATCGCGCATCCGGGCGAGGGTGATGACAGCTTTGCCGCGCTGAAGGGCAAGCCGATCATGATCGGTTCGGATACCAGGGTCGGAAGCTGGCTCTTCCTCGAGCGGAAATTTGGTTACACCGACGCCCAGATCCGCCCTTACGCGTTCAGCGTCGCGCCGTTTCTCGCCAACCCGAAGGCGATCCAGCAGGGCTATCTGTCGAGCGAGCCGTTCACGATCGAACAGCACGGGGTCAAGCCGGTTGTGCTGCTGCTCGCCGACGCCGGCTATTCGAGCTATGGCTCGCTGATCGAGACCTCGCAACAGCTGGCTCGCAACGATCCAGATCTGGTACAGCGCTTTGTCGATGCCAGCATCGAAGGCTGGTACCAGTATCTCTACGGCAATCCCGCGCCGGCCGATTTATTGATCAAACGCGACAATCCCGAGATGACCGACGCCCTGCTGAGCTATGGCCGGGCGAAGCTCAAGGAATACGGCATCGTCGACAGCGGTGATGCCAAGACCTCCGGGATCGGCGCCATGACCGATGCGCGCTGGCGCGATTTCTACGACACGATGGCGCAGGCGGGGGTCTATTCGAAAGGCATGGATTACGAAAAGGCCTACACGCTCGCTTTTGTCGACAAAAAATTCGGAATGAAGCCCTGACCCTCGCCGATCTTCCCCGTGCCGAGCATCCGGGTGGGGCGGCGAGCGCCGCGCCGATCGTTTCGCTGCGTGGTGTTTCGAAGCGCTTTGCCGGTGGTGTCGGGGCGCTCGACCCGATCGATCTGGAGGTCGCCCGCGGCGAGTTTCTGAGCGTGCTCGGCCCGTCGGGCTGCGGCAAGACGACGTTGCTGCGCATCATCGCCGGGCTAAGCCCGCCCAGTGCCGGCGAGTGCGTCGTCGCAACTGGCGGCCCTGCCCGTGGCCGGGAGAGGCCGGTCGCGCCGGGCCGCATCGGCTTCGTCTTTCAGGATCCGACCTTGATGCCGTGGAGCACGGCCCTCAGCAATGTGCTGCTGCCGTTCCGCCTCGCCGGGCGGCTTGGCCCGGCCGAGCGCGAGCGCGCCCGCGAGGAACTGCACGCGGTCGGTCTCGCCGGGTTCGAACGGGCCTATCCGCGCCAGCTGTCGGGCGGCATGCGCATGCGCGTGTCGCTCGCCAGGGCGCTCGTGACCGACCCCGACCTCTTGCTGCTCGACGAGCCGTTCGCAGCGCTCGATGAGATCACCCGGATGACGTTGAACGACGACCTGATGCGGCTGTGGGAAAGCCGCCGGCCGACCGTCGTGTTCGTGACCCACAGCGTCTTCGAGTCGGTCTACCTGTCGACCCGGATCGCGGTGATGACGGCGCGCCCGGGCCGCATCGCCGCAGAACTCGCTGTCGATCTGCCGCAGCCGCGCCGGCGCGGGCTGCGCACGGCGCCGGCCTATACGGCGCTGTGTACCGCTGCCTCGGCCGAGCTCGCGGCGGCGATGGCAGCACCTGCATGAGGCGGCCCGCTCGCGATCGCCTGTGGCGGGTGGCAGCACCGCTGTTGCTTGGCACAGTGCTGCTCGCCTTGTGGCAGGGGCTCGTCCGCATCGACGATATTCCGGTCTATATCCTGCCCGGTCCGCTCGCGATCGCCCGATCGTTGTGGACCGACGGCCCGAGCCTCCTGGGCTCGCTGTTGGTGACATTGCGCATCACCCTTGCGGCGCTGGCCGCGGCGGTGATCCTCGGCGGGGCGATGGCACTCCTGTTCTCGTTGTCGCGGCTGTTGGAGATCAGCCTCTTTCCCTATGCGGTGATCCTGCAGGTGACCCCGATCGTCGCCATCGCGCCCTTGATCATCATCTGGGTGCAGCAGCCGTTTCTGGCGCTCTTGCTGTGCGCCTGGATCGTCGCCTTTTTCCCGATCGTCGCCAATACCACGATCGGGCTCAACAGCGCCGACCGCAACCTCGTGGCGCTGTTCCGGCTCTATGGCGCCTCGCCAGCCCAGACCCTGCGCCATCTGCGCCTGCCGACCGCACTCCCCTATTTTCTCGCCGGGCTGCGCATCAGCGGCGGTCTCGCGCTGATCGGCGCCGTCGTCGCGGAGTTCGTTGCCGGCACCGGCGGGACCGAGACCGGGCTCGCCTTTCGCATCCTCGAAGCCGGCTATCGGCTGGCGATCCCGCGCCTGTTCGCAGCGCTCTTTTTATTGTCGATGACCGGCGTCGCGATCTATCTCGTCATCGACCTCGCTTCCCGCCTGTTGCTCCGCCACTGGCACGAGAGTGCCGTCGAACCGGAGGATGAATAGACCGGCACGCCGAGGCGCTCCCGCACCGGGTCAATGGACGGTCGGTCCCGGCATGTAGATCGGCGGATCGAGGCCGACACCGACGAGATGGCCGAACAATTTCGCCAGGATGCGCCGGTCGGTCTCGGGCAGCGGCGGCTTCAGGATCGCCGCGATATTGGCGCGCAGATGCTCGGGATCGCCGGTGCCGAACAGCACCACATCGACGCCCGGCTCGTGCCGCACAAAGCGGTAGGCCGCTTCGGTCACGCTTGCCGCACCGCCATCCGTCGGATGGATCAGAAAGCCGAGCGGGTTTGGCGCAAGCGCGAGCCAGCGCGGCAGCCGCCCGCCGGCGCTGAGCTCGCGCAGTTCGGTGCGCAGCCGCTCCGGTTTCGAGAAGATGTTGCGCACGACGAACATCAGCAACGTGCCGACCCGGTTGGCGAGCGTGCGCGGAAACACCGTCTCGCGCGCGTTCTGGTGCATCATGTGAAAGCCGAGCATGACGACCTCCCAGAGGCCGTCCTCGACGGCGCGCTGCAGCATCGCGTGCTCGGCATCGCTCGATCCGGTCTCGGTGATGCCGAGATGCCCGATCTTGCCTTTCTCCTGCTCGCGGAGCAGCGCCGGGGCGATGACTTCGCGGGCCCGCTGATAGCCGCCGGGCGACACCCCATGCAGCTGGAAGATGTCGATATGGTCGAGACCCAGGGCCCGCAGCGAGTTGTCGAGGCTCTCCACCGCCCGCTCGGCGGCGGACCGGCCGGTGCTGCGCGGGATCCATGCCTTGGTGGCGATCACCACCCGGTCGCGCGGCAATCCCTTCAGCGCCTGGCCGAGAACCGGCTCGGTGCCGTACATCGCCGCGGTATCGAACAGATTGACCCCGAGATCAAAGGCCTGATGCACCAGCGCCACGGCCTCGGCCTCGCTCTTGCCGGTGCCGAGGCCGAGCCGGCTGAACCCGCCGCAGCCGAGCCCGGCGACACTGACCTTGAGCCCGGTGCGGCCCAGCGTGACGTATTCCATCGCTCGCTCCCTCACCCCGAAACAGCGGCGTGCGATTGTTTAGCGCAACGGGCCAGGCGGTGGCCACGGCGAAGCGGCGCGACCGGCTGGCCGGCGGATGGCCCGGGCATCTCGGGGACAGGCGCAAGCCGGGGCTCGGGTAGCCAAGACCGGAAAATTGCGCAACACTGCGTGCCAGCGCGATTGGCCGCCGACCGGGCGGCACCCGCTCCGGAGGAGCACGGATGATCACCAAATTTACCACGGTCTATGCCGGCCATGTCGATCTGCCCGACCGCGGCCAGGATGCGACCCCGGCGAACGAGCGGCGCTATTCGAACCAGCACCTCGCCAGCGTCTTTGAGAAGACCGAGGCGATCGCCCGGAAGATGGATGCGCTCGGCTACGACACGCTGTGGCTCGCCGAGCATCATTTCCAGCACGAGGGCTACGAGTGCATTCCCAACATCCTGATGCTGGCGGTGCATCTGGCACATCTGACCAAGGCGCTTAAGATCGGCTGCGGCTTCAACATCGCGCCGATGTGGCATCCGCTGCGGCTGGCCGAGGATTTTGCTACCGCCGACATCCTGACCGGCGGCCGCACCGTGTTTGGCGTCGGCCGCGGCTATCACACCCGCGAGGTCGAGAGCCTCGGCGGCCCGATGCTCGACGGCGAGGCGAACCGCGAGGTCTTCGAGGAAAGCGTCGAGATCATCTTCAAGGCGTTCGACAACGAATCCTTCTCGCATAAAGGCGCGCATTACACCCTGCCGCCGCGGGTCCCCTATCGCGGCTATGAGCTCGAAAAGCTGACCCTGGTGCCGCGGCCGATCCACCGCCCGATCGAATGCTGGCAACCGATCGTCAGCGCCAGCCGGCGCGGTCTCGACTTCATGGTCAAGCACGGCATCAAGGGGGCCGTCGGCGGCGGTGCGGCGACGATGCAGGGCGGTCCGATCATCGCCTATCAGGAAGCCGCGGCACGCGCCGGCAAGACCCTGGCGCTGGGCGAGAACCTCCAGATCGGGCTGCATTTCCACCTCGCCCGCACGCGCGAACAGGCAATCCGCGAAATCAGGCCGATCTACGAGGAGCATGTGAAGATGTTTGCGCCGCTGGGCTTTGTCCCCGGGCTGACCCCGGCGCAGGTCGAGGCGGTGGCACGGCGCGGCGGCTGGGGCGCAGCCGGTGTGCCGGATGTCGAGCACTTCATGAAGCTCGGCTCGTGGTTCGCCGGCACCCCCTCGGAGCTGATCGAGCTGTTGAAGGGCTTTGAGGAGAAATATCCCGGCATGCAGCACATCAGCCTGTCGAGCCCGCTCGGCACGCCGCAGGCGACGATGCTCGAGCAGTTCCAGTGGATCGCCGAGGAGGTCATGCCCGCGTTCCGGCCCGGTCGCGGCTAACCGTCGGACGGCCAAAGACGGGATCTAACCCCCTCTAACCCGAGCGCTCGCGAGCGGCCCAGGGAACGATATGCACGGACCGCAGCTGCTGTTGGTCGGCGCCGTCGGCGCGGTCAGCGTCCTGCATACGATCGTGCCCGACCATTGGCTGCCGCTCGCGCTCTTGGCGCGGCAGCGCGGCTGGTCGCACGGCGAAACCGCACGCGCGGCATTGCAGGCCGGGATCGGGCATGTGCTCTCGACGCTGGCGCTGGCGCTCGTGGTGTGGCTCGCCGGTGTCGCCTTCGCGCACCGCTTTGGCCGGATCGTCGATGCCGCGTCCGGCGTGGCGCTGATCGCATTCGGCGGCTGGGTCGCCTGGTCGGCTTGGCGCGAGCTGCATCCGTCGGCCCCGCATCACCCCAGCCACGGGCATTCACACAGCCACAGTCATGGGCATGGGCATGGGCATGGGCACCCGCACAGCCACGAGCACCATCATCACCATGACCATCGGCACCCGATCGCGGCTGGTCCGTCGCCCGCGGGCCAGGTGGCGATCGCCGACGACCGGCTCTACGCCCCGTTGCGCGGCGAGACCGGGCTGCTGACACGCCACATCCACATCCACATCCACCGCCACGGCAACGGCGCACCGCATCTGCATTGGCACGACCACGCGCCGGCGACCGCTCACCCGATCCTCGCCGGCTTCGCGACCGCGCCGCCACTGCATGTGCACCGCCACCGGACAACGGCGCGCACCGCGCTGCTGCTGGTCCTCGGCACCTCGCCGATGGTCGAGGGCATTCCGGTGTTCTTCGCCGCAGCGCAATACGGCGCGGTGTTGCTGGCGCTGATGGCCGCGGTGTTCGCGCTCGGCACGAGCGCCACCTATGTGGCGCTGTGCGTCGCCTCGAGCGCTGGCGCGCAGCGCTTGCGACTGGGTGCCGTCGAGCGTTATGGCGAGGTGCTGAGCGGCGTGGTCATCGCGCTGGTCGGCGTGATGTTCGGCCTCTGGCCGGCGCTTTAGTGACCTGACACGGCGAGCGCAGCGCGGCTCGAGTCTATTGCGGCGCTGCGGCGAGGGCGGCGCGCAGCTCGCCGGTCCAGCGCCCGGCCGCGGCCAACAGAAAGCCGAGATCGGTCTGGGTCGTGACAAACCGCACGCCCTTGCCGATCAGCTCGACCTGGCGGGCGACATTGCGCATGCCGCCAAGCCCGGCGAATTTGCCGTGCGCCTTGGCCGCGGCGATCGCCCGATCGACCGCGGAAAAGATCTCCGGATCGTCGAAGCGCCCGGGTTTTCCAAGCGCCGTCAAAAGGTCGTTCGAGCCGATATGGATCACATCGACGCCATCGACGGCAGCAATCTCCTCGATATTGGCAAGGCCTTCGCGGGTCTCGATCATGCAGACGACGAGCGTCACCTCGTTCAGCATCCGCATGCCGTCGGCGACTGGCACCGCGCGGTAGTCGAACACCGGGTAGCCGCCGCTGACCGAGCGCTTGCCGATCGGCGCGAATTTGGCGGCGTCGACACCGCGGCGCGCATCGGCGGCATTGTTGACATCGGGAAAGACGATGCCGGTCACACCGTTGTCGAGCAGCAGCGAGGTATCGGGGTCGGCGCAGCTGCGCACCCGCGCCAACGGGGCGATGCCGCAACCCAGCGCCGCCTGGGCGATATGCCCGATCGTCTCCAGCGAAAACAGCGAATGCTGCACGTCGATGAAGATGAAGTCGTGGCCGGTCGATTTGGCGATGCGGGCGATGTCGCCGGAGCGGGCGATGCGCACATTGAGGCCGAGCGCCACCTCGCCGGCCTTCATCCGCTCCTTGACGGGATTGGTCGGCACCGGGTCGACAGGTGCAGGCATTTTCTTCCCCTCTCCGGATGATTACGATCGCCGCGGCTTAACCGCAGGCGCTGACGGAGGCAAGAGATGAACGGGCTGGCATTGCCGATGGCCGGGCGGCCACAGGAGATCGGCCTTTCAGGCGAGCGGCTCGATCGCATCCGCGCGGTGTTGCACCGCGATGTTGAGCGCCGGCTGATCCCCGGCGGGGTCATGCTGATCGCCCGCGGCGGCCGGGTCGGGCTCGCCGAGGCGTTCGGCTATCGCGACCGCGAGGCCGGGGCGGCGATGCCGCCCGATGCGATTTTCCGCATCGCGTCGATGACCAAGCCGCTGACCTCGGTCGCGGCGATGATGCTGGCCGGGGACGGGGATCTGCAGCTCGCGGCCCCGGTCGCCGACTATCTGCCGGAATTTGCCGAGCTCACGGTCGGCGTCGAGCGGACGCCGGCACGGCGGGTGATGACGGTGCAGGATCTGCTGCGCCACACCTCCGGGCTGACCTATGCGGCGTTTGGCGATTCGCCGGTGCAGATGGTCTGGCGCGACGCCGACCTGATGAACGAGACCCAGACCAGCGCCGAGCTTGTCGGGAAGCTCTCCCGCTTGCCGTTGATGTTCGAGCCGGGGACCACCTGGGAATACAGCATGTCGACCGATGTGCTCGGCCGCGTCGTCGAAGTGGTCTCGGGCCGCAGCCTCGCCGAATTCTTTGCCGCGCGGATTACCGGGCCGCTCGGCATGGCGGATACCGCCTTCGAGGCGCTCGGCGAGAACGCCAAGCGGCTGGCCGAGCCGCAGCAGGATGCCGCGGGTGTGCGGCCGACGATGCGCAATGTCACGCGCCCGCATTCCTGGGCCTCGGGCGGCGGCGGGCTGGTGTCGACCGCGGCGGACTATCTGCGCTTCTGCCAGATGCTGCTGAATGGCGGTGAGTTCGCCGGCACGCGGCTGTTGTCGCCAAACACGATCCGGCACATGGCCTCGGACCATCTGCCGCCCGGTGTCGGCTATGGCGAGACCGCGCGGCCGCGGTTTGGCGCGCTCGCCCCGGTGCCGGAGATGGGCTACGGCTTCGGCCTCGGCTTTGCGGTGCGCACCCATCCCGGCCGCTCGCCGGTGCCGGGCTCGGTCGGCGAATTTTTCTGGGGCGGCGTCACCGGCACCTATTTCTGGATCGATCCGCAAGAGCGGCTGATCGCGATCCTGATGCTCGCGGCTCCCGACCGGCGGCTCTATTACCGCTATCTGTCGCGTCAGTTGGTCTATGCCGCGATCGCCGGGCCGGTCCCGGGCTGACGCGCCGGCGAGGCCGGGCCAGGGTCAATGCAGCGGCATCATGTTGGCGTTGAGGTTCGCAATGATCCAGCACGAGCCGCCGATGACGAGAAACACGACCATAACGCCAAACGCCAGGGCGAGGATGTTGTTGGTGTGGTCGGGCCCGCTGCCCAGATGCAAAAAGAACACGAGGTGGACGCCGATCTGCGTAAACGCGAGCACGATCAATCCGACCGGGACACCCGGCGCCCACAGCAAATTGGTTTGCGATACGATGAACGAAACGATCGTCAGCAGGATGGCGAGACCCAGCCCGACCGTGTAGGACAGGAAATTCGCCCGGGACTCTTCGGGCTCGACACCTGGCGGCCGGTCATAGATATCATCGCTGCTGGCCATCAGCGCGCTCCCATCAGATAGACCACCGTGATCACCCCGATCCAGATGATGTCGAGCGCGTGCCAGAACAGGCTGAAGCACAACAGGCGGCGCAGCACGTGTGGCCGCAGACCTTTGACGACGACCTGCGCCACCATGTAGACGAGCCAGACGAGCCCGCTCGTCACATGGGCGCCATGCATGCCCACCAGCGCGAAAAACGCCGACAGGAAGGCGCTGCGCTGCGGTCCGGCACCGGTCCTGACCATCCCGATGAATTCGGTGATCTCGACAAACAGAAACGCCGCACCGAGCACGAAGGTGAAGGCGGAGAACAACAGGAAGCGCGCCCGCTGCCGCCGCTCGGCGGACATTGCCCCGAGCCCGCAAGTGTAGCTCGAGACCAACAGGCACATGGTCTCGATGAACACATGATGCAGGTTGAACACGTCGCTGCCGGTCGGTCCGCCGGCGGTACGGCCCGACAGCACGGCATAGGCCGCGAATAGGCCGGAAAACATCGTGATGTCGCTGAGGATGAAGATCCAGAACCCGTAGGCGACAACGGTCCGTGTCGGGGCCGGTCCGCCGCCGCCCCGCCCGCTGACGCGATCGGCAGAGACCGCGTCGATCGTTTCGATCGTCATGCGGTGCGCCCGAGGCCGAACCGGATCCGCTCCATCCGCGCCACCTCGCCAGGCGGGATTTCACGCTCGCGGTCCTCGCTCCAGCCGAACACCATGACCGTGACGGCGATCGCGAGAAGGCCGAGGATCGTGGCCCACCAGATATGCCAGATCAGCGCGAAGCCGGTGATCACCGCAAAGAAGGCGATGATAAAGCCGATCGGACAGTTGCGCGGCATCTCGATGGCTTCATAAGCCGGTTCGACCATGCTCCGTCCCCGCCGCTTGATCTCCCAGAAGGCATCGATCGTGCTGATCCGCGGCATGACGGCGAAGTTGTAGGCCGGCGGCGGTGATGCGGTCGACCATTCGAGGGTCCGGCCATTCCACGGATCACCGGTCAGGTCGCGGCGGCTCGTGCGCGTGCGGATGCTGACATAGAGCTGCACCGCCTGGCACAGGATGCCGAGAAAAATGACGATGGCGCCCGCTTCGGCCACCAGCAGCAGCGGCCGCCAGCTCGGGTCGGCGATGTGCTGGAGGCGCCGGGTCATGCCCATCAGGCCGAGGGCGTAGAGCGGCATAAAGGCGAGATAAAAGCCGATGAGCCAGCACCAGAAGCTGGCCTTGCCCCACCACTCGTCGAGGGTGAAGCCGAATGCCTTGGGGAACCAGTAATTATAGCCGGCAAACACCCCGAAAATTACGCCGCCGATGATGACATTATGAAAATGTGCGACCAGGAACACGCTGTTGTGCAGCACGAAATCGATTGGCGGTACCGCCAGCAGAACCCCGGTCATGCCACCGAGGACAAAGGTGACCATAAAGCCGATCGCGAACAGGACCGGGGTGCGGTACACGACCCGCCCGCCATAGAGGGTGAATAGCCAGTTGAAGACTTTGACCCCGGTCGGCACCGCGATGATCATCGACATGATGCCGAAAAAGGCGTTGACGTTGGCGCTTGCCCCCATTGTAAAGAAATGATGCAGCCAAACCATAAACGAGATCACGCAGATTACCAACAGGGCGTAAACCATCGACCGGTAGGCGAACAGAGACTTACCGGAAAACGTCGCAATCACTTCGGAAAATACGCCGAATGCCGGCAGGATCAGGATATAGACTTCCGGGTGTCCCCAGGCCCAAAACAGGTTGACGTACATCATCATGTTGCCGCCGGCTGCGTTGGTGAAAAAATGCATGCCGAGGTAACGATCGAGCAGCAGCATCGCAAAGGTCGCGGTCAGAATCGGAAAAGCGACGACGATCAGGATGCTCGAGGTCAGCGCGCTCCAGCAGAATACCGGCATGCGGAAATAGGTCATTCCCGGGGCGCGCAATTTGAGGATCGTTGTGACCATGTTGATGCCGGCGAACAGGCTGCCGATCCCCGAAATCTGCAACAACCACAAATAGTAGTCGACGCCAACACCGGGCGAATAGGTGAGTTCGCTGAGCGGCGGATAGGCGGTCCAGCCGGTGCGCGCAAAGCTGCCGATGACAAGCGACACGTTGATCAACAGCGCACCCGACGCGGTCAACCAGAAGGCCACCGAATTGAGCACGGGGAAGGCGACGTCGCGCACGCCCAATTGCAGCGGCACGACAAAGTTCATCAATCCGATCAGGAACGGCATCGCCACGAAAAAGATCATGATCGTGCCGTGCGAGGAGAAGATCTGGTCGTAGTGATCGGGCGGCAGGTAACCCTGGGCGCCACCGATCGCGATGGCCTGCTGCGAGCGCATCATGATCGCATCGGAAAAGCCGCGCAGCAGCATGATCAGGGCCAGGATCACATACATCACCCCGATGCGCTTGTGATCGACGCTGGTCAGCCACTCGCGCCACAGATAGGGCCACCACCCGTTTTTGGTGATGATGCCGAACACCACCAGAATGAAGATGCCGACAACCCCCATCGCGTAGAGCGGCAGCGGCTGGTAGAACGGGATCGCCGACCAGGTCAGCCTGCCCAGCATGTCAGCCTCCTGCCTGGTGCGCCGGCTGAACTGACGCCGCGCCGGCATGCGCCTTTTCGGGATCGAGTGCGGTCTGGTCGACGATGCGCTCGAACAGCCTGGGAGCAACCGCGCGATAGGTCCGCGGCGGCACGGCTTGGCTCGGCTTCGCCAGTGCGGCATAGCCGCCAAGATCGAGTGCCGCGCCCGAGCCGCGCACCTTCGCCACCCAGCCGGCGAATTTGTCGGGCGACACCGCCGTGACGACAAACCGCATGTCGGAAAAGCCGTTGCCGCTGAAATTGGCGGAGATGCCCGGATACTCGCCGGGTTTGTCCGCCAGCAGGCTGAGATGCGTGGTCATCCCGGGCATCGTGTAGATCTGGCTGCCGAGCTCCGGCACGAAGAACGAGTTCATGACGGTCGCCGAAGTCAGCGCGAACCGCACCGGCGTGCGTGCCGGTATGACCAGCTGATTGACCGTGGCGATCCCCTGATCGGGATAGATGAACAGCCACTTCCAATCGAGCGAGGCGACCTCGACGTCGAGCGGCTTGACATTCGCCGCGATCGGCGCGCGCGGATCGAGCTGGTGCGCGCCGATCCAGTTGACCCCGCCCAGCAGGATCACGATCATCGCCGGAATCGACCAGATGGCAAAGTCGATGCGCCCCTCATAGGACACGTCCTGGCGCCGCTTGGCGCGGGCGTTGGATGATCTGAACCACCAGGCGAACGCCAATGTCGCCAGGATCACCGGGACCACGACGACCAGCATGATCGCCGTGGCATTGAGCAGCAGAAGGAACTCCGCGGCGCCAATCGGCCCTTGCGGGTCGATGACCCCGGTGCGCTGGCAGGCGGCGAGCAGCAGCACGACACCGACGACCCCCCAGCGCGCCAGATCCCAGCGCGCCACATCCCAGCGTGCCAGGTGCCGGCGTGCCAGGGCCGGACGCGCTACGACCGGGCGCGCTACGGCCAGGCGGCGCGGTCCGGGCCGCGCGCGGGAGAGCAGGCGGCGTGGCGCGTCGAAGGCCGCGTGACGCCAGTCCTGCATTAAGCCCTCCGGTATCGAAAACGGCACGAAAAGCCCCCCTGCCGTGCCAATAGCTTAGCCGAGCTTACCCAGATTCCTCCCGTCGCGATATCAGCATCGAACCTTCGCAGACGCGAGCGCAATGGTAAACAACGATAAATCGCATGCCGCGCGGGCGGAAGGCGGCGAGGCGACAATCCGGCCACCGGCGCACCGGTCGTCGTCAGGCCAGCTGATCGAGCGCCGTCCGGTAGATTTTCGCTGCGCCGGCCGTCGGTGCTCCCGGTCACAAGGCGTTGCGCTGCCGTCCCCGACGGCGTTTCGCCGCACAATGGATAGCGCCAAGGGGGGACCAGCACCAAACGGCGATCAGCGCCAAGCGGCGATCAGCGGCGGCCCCAGGCGATAAAGCCGTCATTCCGGAACCCGGGCTTGCCATAGGCGAGCGGCGCGCCGGCAAAGGTTTCGACGCGGCCGCCGGTGGCTTCGAGAATGGCCTGCCCGGCCGCGGTATCCCATTCCATCGTCGTGCCAAAGCGCGGGTAGAGATCGGCTTCGCCGGCGGCGATCAGCCCGAATTTGAGCGCACTGCCGCAGCTGCGCCGCCCCAGCACCGGATAATCCTGCAGAAATTCGCCGAGCCGCCGGCTGTTCTCGTGCGAACGGCTGTGCACGACAACGAGGCCATCGGCGGCCGCAGCGCGCGCCTGGATCGGCGCGGCGATGCCGCCGGCGCGCTGGCGGGTCGCGGTCCCCGGCCCGTGCGCGGCATAGGTCAGCCCAACCGCCGGGCCGTGCAGCACGCCGAGCACCGGCCTGCCATCCTCGACGAGCCCGATGCACACCGCGAACTCGCCGTTCCTGGCGATGAATTCGCGGGTGCCGTCGAGCGGATCCACTGCCCAGAAGCGGGCGGCAGCGGGCGGCAACCCCTCGGCCTCGACCAACTCCTCGGCGACGATCGGGATCTCGGGAAAGGCGCTGCCGAGCATGTCGATGATGACCCGTTCGGCGGCAAGGTCCGCCTCGGTCACCGGCGTCTTGTCGGCCTTCTGGCGGACATCGAATTCCTGCGCATAGACGCGCATGATCGCCTCGCCGGCGGCGAGCGCCGCCTGCCGCGCGACTTCGAGGAGGGTTTCGCGCGACCGGTTCATGCCGCCTCCTGCTGTTCGGCGGCGCGGATCGTCCGCCACAGCCGCTCCGGTGTCGCCGGCATGTCGATATGCTCGATGCCGAGCGGGGCGAGCGCGTCGCAGATCGCGTTGACGAGAGCCGGCGGCGACCCGATCGCACCGGCCTCGCCCGCCCCCTTGATGCCGAGCGGGTTGGTGCGGCACGGCACAATGTTGTAGGCGAACTCGATCCCCGGCAAATCCTCAGCACGCGGCAGGCAGTAATCGGTCAGCGAGCCGGTGACCAACTGCCCCTCGGCATCGTAGACGCAGCGCTCGAGCATCGCCTGTCCCACCCCCTGCGCAACACCGCCCTGCACCTGGCCTTGCAGCAGCAGCGGGTTGATCACCGTGCCGAAATCATCGACCACCAGATAGCGCGCGATCTCGACCCGCCCGGTCGACGGATCGATCTCGACCTCGCAGACATGGCAGCCATTGGGGAAGGTCGGCGCCGGCGGGGTGAAATGGCCGCTTTCTGCGAAGCCCGGCTCGAGCCCGGCCGGCAATTGCGCCGGGTCGAACGCGGCGCGCACCACCGCGGCGAGACCCAGCATGCGGTCGGTGCCGGCAATGCGAAAGACGCCGTCGGCGAAATCGACATCGGCTTCGGCCGCCTCCAGCAGATGTGCGGCGATCCGCCGTCCTTTGGCGACCAGCTTCCGCGCCGCGGCATCGACCGAGGCGCCGCCGACCGGCAGCGACCGCGACCCGCCGGTGCCGCGGCCAAAGCCGATCGCCGCGGTGTCGCCCTGGACGACGCGAATCCTGTCGAGCGGCAGTCCCAACCGCTCGGCAGCGAGCTGCGCATAGGCGGTGTGATGCCCCTGGCCCGAGGATTGGGTGCCGAGCAGCATCGTCAGCGTGCCGCTCGGATCGAAGCGCAGTTCGGCGAACTCGTCAGGCGGGAACCCCGACTGCTCGATATAGACGGCATGGCCGAGACCGCGGTACCGGCCGCGCGCCCGCGCCGCCTGCCGCCGTGCCGCAAGCCCGGCGATATCGGCGGCAGCGAGTGCCTGGTCGAGATTGCGGGCGAAATCGCCGCTGTCATAGTTCGGCCCAAGCGGGGTCGCATAAGGCATCGCCTGTGCCTGGATCAGATTGCGCCGGCGCAGTTCCTGCGGCGCCACACCAAGCCGGCGGGCGGCGACATCGATCAGCCGTTCGAGCGCATAGGCCGCCTCCGGCCGCCCGGCGCCGCGATAGGCATCGACCGGCACGGTGTGGGTGAACACTCCCTTGGCCGTGACGTGGATCGCCGGGATCCGGTAGACGCCGCTATACATCGGGCCGCCCGAAGCGGTCGGGATCTCCGGCGCGAAATTCGACAGATAGGCACCCATATTGGCGAGGATTGTCACCGCAAGCCCGAGAAACCGCAATTCATCGTCGAGTGCCAGGGTGAGCCGGGTGACGTTGTCGCGGCCCTGGGTGTCGGTGGTGAATGCGTCGGCGCGCTCGGGTGTCCATTTGACCGGGCGGCCCAGCCGCTTCGCCGCCCATAGCACGAGGATGTGCTCGGGATAGAGGAAGAGCTTCATGCCAAAGCCGCCGCCGACGTCGCGGGTGACGACGCGGATGCGGTTTTCCGGAATTTTGAAGACGCTCTCAGCCAGGAGGCCGCGCAGAAAATGCGAGCCCTGGGTCGAGCTCCACAGCGTGTAGGCCTCCTCGCCCGGGTCGTATTCACCGAGGGCACCGCGCGGCTCCATCGAGTTGACGACGACGCGGTTGTTGACGAGTTCGAGTTCGATCCGGTGGCGCGCCGCCCGCAGCGCCGCCTCGACCGCGGCGGCGTCGCCGAGCCCCCAGTCGAAGGCGAGATTGCCCGGCGCCTCGTCCCAGACCTGCGGCTCGCCCGGATCGAGCGCATGGCCGGTCTCGACCGCCGCCGGCAGGATCTCGTAATCGATCTCGACCAGTTCGGCCGCATCGCGCGCTGCGGCGAGGGTTTCCGCCACCACCAGCGCCACCGTATCGCCGACATGGCGCACCCGGTCGCGCGCCAGCGCCGGGTGCGGCGGCAATGGTGCCGGCGACCCGTCGCGATTGGTCAGTGCGCTGACGCAAGGCACCGGGCCGATCCCGTCCGCGGCGAGGTCGGCGCCGGTCAATACCGCGACAACTCCCGGAGCCGCTGCCGCCGCGGCGGTATCGAGCGCGCGGATGCGGGCGTGGGCGTGCGGCGAGCGCAGCATGAACGCGTGCGCCTGGCGCGGGCGTGCCAGATCATCGACATAGCTGCCATGCCCGGTCAGAAAGCGCCGGTCTTCGACCCGGCGGACCGGCTGGCCGATGCCGTACTGGTTCCCGATACCGTGCTGATTCATCGCCTGCGACCCTCCGCTACCGCATATCGGACCCGCCCCTGGGTTTTGCCATAGCCCGGTCACGCTTTCCCGCACGCACGGCCGGGGTAGGTGCCGCTCTCTTGGTGCGCCAGAGCCGGCGAAGCGCCGGCCGCCCGGGTGCCTGGATTAACCGGACCTTTACCGCCCAGCCGCAAAGCTCGGGCGACCGGCGGAGCGTGGATCCATGCGCGGCGAAGCTGACGGCTGGCGGCGAATCTTTGGCGATCGGCGAATCCTTCGCGATCAGCGGGGCGCGATCAGCGTCTTGACCGCGTTCGTCATCGTCGCCGTCATCGGCATGTCGGCGCTGGCCCTCGAATACGGCCACGCGCTGTTGCAAAAGACCGAGAACCAGCGGGTGGCTGACCTCGCCGCCTACGCCGGGGCGCTGGTCTATGGCTCGACCGGCTCGACCAGCAGCGCCGAGGGTGCAGCCAGCAATGTCGCCGCACTCAACGGCTTTTCGAGCGGCGTCAGCCCGTCCGTCGTCGCCTCGCCGGTGGCAGGCGACACCAACAGCGATGTCAAGGTCACGGTGACCAGCGATGTTCCGCTGCTCCTGGCGCGGGTGTTGACCAGCAGCGCGAGCCTGCCGGTCAGCGCCACGGCTTACGCCGAGGTCAAAACCGACGCCCCCGGCTGCATCATTGCGCTGAGCGGCAGCGGCTCCGGTGTCTCGCTGAGCGGCGGCGCAACCGTTTCGGCGGATGGCTGCGCTGTCGCCTCCAACAGCACCGTGACCACCCACGCCTGCTCCAACACAATCACGACGCCGACCCTCGACTACGATTCTGGCACACCGCCGACCTGCGCTCTCGTCGCGCCAGCGGGGAAGTCAGCGGTGCAGACAAACAGGACAACAACCGCAAACCCGTTGGCTGGCAGCAGCGCAGTTTCAACCGCTGCCGCGCGCTTTAATTCACCATTCCCGCCGACCGCGGCGCCGACCGGGCCCACCGTGAGCTCTACCGGCGGCACGGTCACTTACAATTCCAGCAGCAAATCCGGGACCTTGCCAAGCGCCTGCAGCACAAGCTCGACAAAAAGCCCGTGGACCGTCACCTGCACCGGTACGAGCGCCACCCAGCTTGGCAATATTACGGTCGGCGGCGGCGTCACATTCACGATGAATCTCTCGGGTACCGGGCCGTTCACCCTCGGGACCATAACGGTTGGCGGCGGCTCATCCTTCACGCTTAACAATTCGACCGCCGGCGGCACCTATAATTTTGCCGGAACGGTCAGCACCGGCTCTGGTTCAGACGGCCTTACCTTCAGTCTCGGGAGCAACAGCACCTACAGCATGGCGGCAGGCGTGACCGCGCAAGGCAGCGCGCCGATCACATTCACCAACGGCACGTTCAACATCGGCACGACCACCTGCAGCGGCGCACCGAGCCCCGGCACCGGGTACAGCATCTGCGTCAGCGGCAGCGGCCGCATCACATTCGCGGGTCCCAGCACCTTCAACCTCGCCGGAGGGATCTATCAGGATGCGAGCGGCATGCCGTCGACGCCGGCCCTGAGTCTCGGCTACGGGACGACAACCAACAGTTTCAATATCGGCCAATCCACCACCACCGACTACTCGCTCTATGAAGCCAATGGTGCAACATTGTTCGGCGACGCCACCGGCAGCGGCGATCTGTTCGAGATGGCCGGTAATGTGACCACGACGGGCGGCACTTGTGTGGCGATCAGCGCCGCGGCCGAGCACGATATTGATGGCTATATTGCCGGCGCTGGCGGTCTCTATCTTGGATCGGGAATTTACACGGTCAACGGCTATGTCGCGCTCGGCAACAGTTCGGGTGGCGATGTCAGCAATTGCCCGACGAGCGGGACCACCACCGGGCTAGACGCGGCTGGAGTGACTTTGGTCATCTCCGGCATAAGCACGGTAACCTGCGGCTCGACCACCTCTGCCTTCTGCCTTGGCGCCGGTTACAGCGACGTGACCCTGACCGCGCCGTCCTCGGGGTCCACCGCCAGCCTCGCGGTGATCGGTCCGCAATCGGCGAGCGACACCGGCGCTGCGACGTTCACCAGCGGTGCCACGAATACCCGGATTTCCGGCGCGTTCTATTTTCCTAATGGACAAGTTTACATGAGCGGTGGCGCAACCCTCCAGGATACCGTCGATTCCGACGCGTGCCTCGAACTGATCGGGACCCAGGTCACTCTTACTGCCGGCAGCGCACTCGGCTCGACCTGCACTGGGCTTGGTAGCGGCAGTAGCGGCAATACCGGCGGCACGGTCAGCCTCGTGCAATGAGGTGGTCTTGTGGCCCGTGCCGCCGGCCATGGCGCGACTTCCTGTTCCCGAGCGCTCAACGCTTGCTGCACCGGATGGCGCGAGAGGAGGCCGGGGTCGCGGCGATCGAATTTGCGATCTTCGCCACCGTGTTTTTGATGATTGTCGCAGCGACGGTCGATATTGGGCTCGTGCTGTTCACCCAGTCGGAGCTCGACGCCGCGGTCAGCGCCGGTGCCGAGTACGCCGCCAACAGCGCAGCACTGGTCGCCTCCAATCCGAGCGGCCTCGCGACCAACATCGCCAATATCGTCGACAACGCCAACGGCACGAGCTGGGCGAACGCCACGGTCGATGTCAACAACAGCAATGACGAGACCGGCTGCTATTGCCCGACCGGCACGCCGGGGAATTGGAGCTGGGGCGGTGCCGTCAGCTGCGGCAGCAGCTGCAGCGGCGGCGGGCTCGCCGGACAGTTCGTCACGATCACCGCCACCACCGGCATTTCGTCGCTGTTCCCGGCCTTCGGCTTTGTCAGCGGCACCACGATCAGCCGCAGCGCGCTGGTCGAGACGCAATGAAACGGGTCGGGCTGCGAGCGCTGTCGCGGGCGCGGGACGGCGCCACCGCGGTCGAGTTCGCGCTGGTGGCACCGTTGTTTCTGGCCCTGGTCTTTGGCACGCTCGAATTCGGCCGCCTCCTGTGGACCGAGCAGGCCTTGCAGGAAACCGCGATCGCCGGGGCGCGCTGTGTCGCGATCGCCCAGGGCTCGAACCCGACCAACAGCCCTTGCACATCGGGCGGCAGCTACAGCTCCACGACCGCGATCACCTATATCCAGGGTATTGCCAGCGGCTGGGGGCTGTCGCTGCCGAGCGCCGACATCAGCCCGAACCCGGCCGGCAATGGCGGCTGCGCCGGGCTCTCGCAGGTCACAGTGACCAGCACCTTCAAAAGCGTCGTGCCCGAACTGATCCAGCTCAGCAGCAGCGGCATTACCCTGACCGCCTCGGCCTGCTACCCGAACAATTCGTAGCAACCGGCGCAGCAGCGCTGCGTCCGCCCCGCCGATAGTGTAGCCCTGCGGATGGTGTAGCCCTGCAGATAGTGTAGAATATCGCATCCAGGGACAGGCGCTGGCCGCCCCGGCCGATACTGGATCGAGCCCACCCGATGCCCGATGGCGATCAGCCAAGCCCGCCCCGCAGCGACGCGGCTGTCGCGGTGCAGCTGCTCGCACCGGGGCCGGCTCCGCTTGCACCTGGGTCATCCCCGCTGGCGCCCGGGCTGGCGCCGCGCGCTGCACCAAGCGCGGGCGCGCGCGATCCGAAGGCTGTGGCGGCAAAGCGCTACCGGCGGCGGGTGCTGCTGGCGCTCATCGCGATCGCCGCGGCATTCGCCCTCTATTGGGGGGCGAGCTACCTGTTCGCCTATACCGACGACGCCTATGTCACCTCCGATCTTGTCGCGGTCGCCCCGCAGGTCACCGGGCGGATCATCGCCGTGCCGGTCACCGACAACGAGACCGTCAAAAAGGGCATGCTGCTCGCCGCGATCGACCCGCAACCGTTCCGGCTGGCGCTGGCCCAGCAGGAGGCCAAGCGGGTCGAGGCCGAGGCCCAGCTCAAGGTCGATCACGACCTCGTCAAATCGGCCAAGGCGGCGCGCGACGCCTCCGTCGCCAAGGAGCGGCTCGCCGAAGACAATCTGCGCCGCGCCACCCCGATCGCCGCCGCCGGCTTTCTGTCACGCCAGGCGCTCGATGCGGCAACCGCGCAGCAGCAGGAGGCCGAGGCCGCGCTCGCCGATGCCGAGACTGCGGTCGTCAAAGAGCGCCAGATGCAGGTCTTGCACGAGGCGACGGTCAAGGCGATCAGTGCCGAGATCGCCTACCTGCAATGGCAGCTCGACCAGACCCGGGTCCTCGCCCCGGTTGATGGCACGATCACCAATTTGACATTGCGGGTCGGCGACCAAGCCGTCGCGAACAAGCCGCTGATCGGTCTGGTCGATGCGCATGCCTGGCGGATTCTCGCCAATTACAAGGAAAGCGTGATCCGCCACATGCAGGTCGGGCATCCCGCCTGGGTGTGGCTCGACACCTATCCCTGGCACCTGCACCGGGCGGTGATCCAGGGGATCGCCCGCGGCATCAGCCGCACCCAGACCGCGCCGAAGCTGTTGCCCTATGTCGCGCCGACGACCGATTGGATCCGCCTTGAACGGCGGTTCCCGGTGACCATCCTGCTGCGCAATCCGCAGACCGAGATGATCCTGCATATGGGCTCCGATGCGCGCACGCTGGTCATTTACTGAACCATGATGAGGCTGCGCGAGATCCCGCAGGCGCTCGTCACCGAACTTGGCCATGTCGAGTTCAAGGGTCCGCGCGGGCTCGAGGCACTGGAGGCGGCGTTGTCGGTCAGCCTCGCCGTGCTGGCGGCGCTGGCGGTCCATTCCGATGATCCGTGGTGGGCCGGGATCAGCGCCTTCATGGTGACGCGCGCCTCGTTCGCGCTCGCCTTGTCACGCGGCCTGATGCGGATCGCCGGCAGCGTTGTCGGCGCGATATTGGGGGTGGCGGCACTCGGCCTTTTTGCCTACCAGCCATTGCCGTTCTGCGTGTGTCTGTTCGTGCTGTCCGGCGTCGGGTTCTTTGGCTTTGCGACCTCGTCTCACGGCTATGCCTGGCTGATCGGCGGGGTGACCGGAAACCTGGTCATGCTGATGGCGTTCACCGCACCGCAGGGCGCCTTCACGATCGCGGTCGACCGCGTCGCCGATGTCGTGCTCGGGACTGCGGCGTCGATCCTGGTCTGTGCCTTGATGCCGGCACCGCCCGAGCCGGCAGCGCCACCCGCCGCCGCGGCCGGGTTGACCCCGCCGCCACTCGCCTTCTGGCGCAGGGATTATGGCGCCGCGCTGCAGCGCTGGCTTCCCGGCAAATGGCTGATCGTCATGCATGTCCTGCGCGGCGGGCTCACCGTCATGCTGCTGCCGGCGTTGGCCAACTGGCTCGCTCCGGTGAGCCCGGTGACGATGGGGGTGACGGTGGTCATCGTCATGGCCATCCCGACGACGGCAATCCTGCAAGCCAATACCGCGGCGATCATCGAGCGTGCCGCGCATCGCGTCATCGGCTGCCTGATCGGCGCATTGATCGGGCTCGGCTGCCTCGCCTTTGTCGGCAGTGACTTTCTGCTGTGGTTTGCCCTGCTGGTCACCGGGGTGTGGCTATGTTCGCAGATCCAGACCGGGACCACCGGCGTCAGCTATATCGGAACCCAGGCGATGCTAGCGTTTTTGATGAGCATGGTGCAGAGCCTGGGGCCGCCGCTGTCGATCGGGCCCGGCTTCGAGCGTCTGGTCGGGGTCATGGGCGGGCTCTCGATCCTGTTCGTGATCACGTTGATCCTGTCGCTGGTCCCGATGCCCGAGCCGGCCGCAGCCGGGACCGCTGGCGTGGCAGGCTGACGCCACCGCAGCCGGGCAGCGAGGAGATGCGGATGACAGGTTCCCAGACCGGATTTGGCCCAACCGGAATCAGCGTCGAAGCCGGCCAACCCGGCGCGGCGTATCTCGGCGACACCCCGCTGCTGCGGACCCATGCCGGGACCCAGCCCGACCTGTTCCTGTGCTGGAATGCAATCCCGCGCGACGCCGCGGCGATCGATGTCGCGGTTCATCTGCACGGGTTCTCTCGCCAGGGCGGGGCGATGCCGCTCGCCGAGAAGGTTGCGCGCAGCGGTCTCGATTTGTCGCGGCGGGCGCGGCCGACCCTCGCCTTGCTGCCGCGCGGCAACTGGCTGCGCTACAGCTGGTACGACTTCCCGGCGCTGCTCGGCGGCGGGCTCGACCGGCTCGTCGACTATGCGCTCGACCGCTTCGCCGCCGTCCGGTCTGCTTCGTCTCCAGCCCGCCTCCGCGCCGATCGCCTGATCCTGACCGCGCATTCCGGGGGCGGCATGCCGGCAATCGATGCGATCACCGATGCCGAGCGCGCGCCCGACGAGCTTCACGTGTTCGACGGTCTTTATGGCCGCGACCCCGCGACCGGCGATCCGATGCGCGGGTTGGACACGCTCGAGCGCTGGCTCGACCAGCGGCTGGCGATGGAGCCGCAACGCCAGGGCGCGCTGCGCGTCCTCTATCTAGAGCGGCAGACCGGCCCGTTCTCGCGCGAGGTCGGGCGGTCGATCGCGCGCCGGCTCGCCGCCTTCGACCCGGATGTCGCAGCGCAGCTCGGGCGGCGCTATCGGGTCGAGCCGGTGCCGGTGCCGCATGCCCAGATCGCTCAGTATTGCGGCCCTGACCTCCTTGCCGCGGCGAATATGGATTTCGACTGGTCCAGCTGACCGAGGCGCCCCGGGCGACGGCCGCGACCGGACCCCGTCGGGCGCAGGCCATTATGGTGTGCAGGCCATTATGGTCTGGCGTGCAACCCGAGGGCGGCGCCGCGCGTTTGCCGTCGCGACGGTTGGCTATCGGGGAGAACGGCCATGAGCGACGACAGCAAGCTCGACGGTCCCGACCTTGCCCGCGGCGTGCCGCTCGCCGATCTCGATAAAGACGGCATGCTGCTCGGCCATGCCGATGGCGAGCCGGTGCTGCTGGCGCGCAGCGGTGGCGAGCTATTGGCGATCGGCGCGCTGTGCACCCATTACCACGGCCCGCTCGCGCAGGGCGTCCGGGTCGGGGACACGGTGCGCTGTCCGTGGCACCATGCCTGCTTCAGCCTGCGCACCGGAGAGGCGTTGCGCGCCCCGGCGCTTGATCCCGTGGCATGCTGGCGCGTCGAGCAGCGGGATGGCGTCGTCTTTGTCGGCGAAAAGCGGCAACCGGCGGCCAAGGCGGCGCGTGCCGGTTCGCCACAGGCCGGTTCGCCACAGGCCCGCTCGCCACAGGCCCCGGCCTCGGTCGTCATTGTTGGCGGCGGGGCCGCGGGGCAGGCCGCGGCCGAGATGCTGCGGCGCGAAGGCTATGCCGGCCCGGTCACGATGCTGAGCGCCGATTCCGACCGGCCCTGCGACCGTCCCAACCTGTCGAAGGATTTTCTCGCCGGCAATGCGCCCGAGGACTGGCTGCCCCTGCGCCCCCCCGAATTCTACACCGACCAGGCGATCACGCTCGAAACCGGCACGCGCGTCGTCGCGATCGATACCGCGGCAAAGGAGGTGCAGCTGGCAGATGGCCGGCGCCACCGCTGGGGCGCGCTGCTGCTGGCGACCGGCGCCGAGCCGATCCGGCCTGCCGTCCCCGGAGCGGATTTGCCACAGGTGCGCACTTTGCGCAGCCTCGCCGATTGCCGGGGATTGATCGCCAAGGCCGAGACGGTAAAGCGCGCGGTGGTGATCGGGGCCAGCTTTATCGGGCTCGAAGTGGCGTCTTCGCTGCGCGCCCGGGGGCTCGAAGTGGCGGTGGTCGCCCCCGAGGCATTGCCGATGGAGCGCGTGTTCGGGGCCGAAATCGGCCAGCTCGTGCGCCAGGCACACGAGCGGCATGGCGTCGTCTTCCACCTCGGCACCACGGTGCGCGCGATCGATGCGCATGGTCTGGAGCTCGAAAACGGCGTCCGGCTCGACGCTGGTCTGGTTGTCGTCGGCATCGGAGTTCGGCCCGCGATCGAACTCGCGGCTGCCGCCGGGATCGCCACCGACCATGGTATTCGTGTCGGAGCCGGTCTCGAAACCAGTGTTCCCGGCATCTGGGCCGCCGGCGACATCGCCCGCTGGCCTGATCCGCACAGCGGCGGGCCCGTGCGCATCGAGCACTGGGTCGTCGCCGAGCGCCAGGGCCAGACCGCCGCCCGCAACATGCTGGGACGCGGCGAGCGGTTTGATGCCGTCCCGTTTTTTTGGACCCAGCAGCACGATCTGACCATGTCCTATGTCGGCCACGCCCGGGAGTGGGATCGGCTCTCGATCGATGGCAGCCTCGACGCCGGTGATGCGGCCGTCACCTATTGGCAAGGCATGCAGCGGCGCGCAGTGCTGACAGTCGGGCGCGACCGCGACAGCCTCGCCGCCGAAATCGCGCTCGAAGCCGAGCGCGCCGGCCGGACGTGACACCGGCGGGCAACACCCTCGCGACCCGCGGTCGGCGCCGCGGCCGCCGACGGCGTGGATTTAACGGCTTGGTCATATGCCTGCCGTAATTTCAGCGAATCCCATGGCTGGCGGCGGGCGCGTCCGATAGCTCGCGATCCGCCGCACGGGGGCGCTTCCGTTGCGGCCGATATCCCGGCTCGTCTATTTCCTCTATGCCCGCCGGCTGGCGCGCCTGTTGCGCCGGGGCGAACGGCCACGCCATATCGGCATCATCCTCGACGGCAACCGCCGCCACGGCCGCTCGCTCGGCATCACCGAGCCGCGGGCGGTCTACGATCTCGGCGCCGACAAGCTTGATGAAATCCTCGACTGGTGCACCGAGCTGGCAATCCCGACCGTGACCCTATGGGTGTTCTCGACCGAGAATTTTCGTCGTCCGGCCGCCGAAGTCACAGGCATTCTCGGCTCGGTCGCGGCCAAGCTGATGGCGCTCGCCAGCGATCCGGCGATCCACCGGCGCCGGGTCCGGGTGCGAGCGATCGGCTGCATGGAGATGCTGCCATCGCCGGTGCTGGCCGCGATCCGCTCGGCCGAGGAAGCGACCGCCGGCTATGACGGGCTGGAACTGAACCTTGCCGTCGCCTATGGCGGCCGTCGCGAAATCGCCGATGCGGTGCGCGCGCTGTTGTCGTGCCTCGCGGCACGCCAAGTGACACTGGCCGAGGCGATCGATCGGGTGACCCCCGAAGCGATCGCCCGCCATCTCTACACCGCGGGGTTGCCGGACCCGGATCTGATCATCCGCACTTCGGGCGAAATCCGCTTGTCCGGTTTCCTCTTATGGCAGAGCGCGCACAGCGAGTACTACTTCACCGACGTCTTGTGGCCGGCGCTGCGCAAGATCGATTTCCTGCGCGCGATCCGCTCGTTCCAGGACCGCCAGCGCCGCTACGGCTGCTGACCGCGTGCGTTACCCGGTCGATCAGCCGCGCGTCGCGGCGGCGGACAAGTCAGGGCCGTGCCACCGGGCCGCGCATGTCGGGAACGGTCTTGGCCTGTTGCGCCCAGTCCTTCGACCACGGGGTCAGCGGTCGCGGCATCGGCTTGCCGTCGACCCGGATCTCGTCGACATGCTCGTTAAAAAAGCACAGATAGCCCTTGATCTTCGGGCATTCGGGGATCGGCTCGGGGTAGCTCCATACCAGATCTTCGAAGACCCGGTCGCCGAGCTTGACCGAGTAGTAGCGCGCCCGGCCCTTATAAGGGCAAGCGGTGGTCTTGTCGCTCGGGACCAAAAGGTCCATGCGCACATCCTCGGCCGGGATGTAATAGCGGGTCGGCAGCCGGGTCTCGAACAGGAAGCGCGCGCGGCTTGTGTCGGCAACGATCTCGCCGCCGACGATGATCTGCACCGGGCGGGACGACGGCACCACATCGATCCGTTTGTAGGGGTCGCGCGGATGGACAAAGATTTCCTCGTCCTCTTCGTACCAGTGATCGACCCGGTCCCAGTAGAAAGCGACAAAGTCGCCGATCGCCGCGACCTCCTCGAACGGCTCGGGATAGCCCCAGACCGCGTTTTCGGCGACCCGGTTGCCGACCTTGATGGTCCAGTACGCGGCGGTGCCTTTATACGGGCAAAACGTGTGATGATCGGTCGGCGTCATCAGCTCCATGCGCACATCGCCGCGCGGAAAGTAGTAAACCGGCAAGTGCCGGGTCTCGAACAGCAGATGCGCGTTGGTGCTATCGGCGATGGTCTCGCCATTGAAGCTGACGCGCACGCGACGCGGTGACGGCTCGAAGGTGATCTTGTAATCGGGATTGGTCTTGAACCCGGATTCGCGCGTTGCCGGCTTTGGGTTCGCTGCTGCCGCTGCCATGATTGATCCTCCACTGGTTCAGGCCGAACATGAGCGCGCCGCACGCCGGCCGCAAGCCCGGCCGACGCAAACCCCGCTGGTCTCCACCGCCAGCCGGGCGGTGCCTCACGGATCCGCCGGGGCCACCGCGGTATCGCTCAGATCGGCCTGCTCGATCAGGTTCGCCTTCATCTCGATCAGCATGTCTAGCAGGCGGGCCCGGTCGGGTTCGCCGATGCCGGCCAGCGCCTCTTCGCGCACCTCGGCGGCGAGCACAAAGATCCGGTCGAGCAGCGGATAGGCGGCCTCGGTCAAATAGAGCAGATGCGCGCGCCGGTCCTTCGGATCGGGGCGGCGCTCGATCAGCTCCGCCGCCTGCAGCCGGTCGAGCAGGCGGGCGAGAGTGATCGGTTCGAGTTCGAGAATCTGCGCCAGCGCCGCCTGGTTGATCCCTTCCTGGCGGGCGAGATAGGCCAGCACCGAGGATTGGGCGCGGGTGAGCCCAAGTGCCGCGGCACGCGCCCGCTGCTCGAACCGCTTGCGCAGTAGACGCGCCACGTCGTTGAGGACAAAACCGAGCGTGCGGCTCGGGATTTCGTGGATCATCACATCACCAGCCAACAGCCGCGTCACGATTATAGGCAGGCTTGCGGCAATCGTCTCGCCCTGCGCGCATGCCAGGCATGTCGGACGATTGACAGCATTCCCCCATAATGGTGCAGTCGCCGTGCGGCGACAGCGTGCCGTGATCCGCCCGCAATCGGAGGCGGCTGACGATGAAAGCCCCGGCCTTCGACTATGTCCGGCCGCAAAGCCTGAGCGAGGCCGTGGGTCTGCTGGCCGGCAGCGGCGGCGAGGCGCGGCTGATCGCCGGCGGCCAATCGCTGCTGGCGATGATGAACCTGCGGCTGGCGGCACCGGCGCTGCTGATCGACATTGCCCGCCTGGACGAGCTGGGGGTGGCTGCCGAAGACGAGGATTGGGTGACGCTCGGCGCCGGGATCACCCACGCCGCGATCGAGGATCGGGCCGTGCCCGACCCGTCGCTGGGGCTGATGCCGCGGGTGGCGGCAAACCTCGCCTATCGCGCGATCCGCACTCGCGGCACCTTGGGCGGCAGCCTGGCACTCGCCGACCCGGCGGCGGACTGGCCGGTGGTGCTGGCCGCCCTCGACGCGCAGGCCGAGCTGTGCGGCGTCGATGGGCGACGCACGGTCGAATGCACCCGGTTCGCAACCGGGGTTTACGAGACCCGGCTCGCCGAGGACGAGATTGTCGAGCGGCTGAGCATTCCGAAGCTGTCGCCGGGCGCGCGCTGGGGTTATTGCAAGCTCGGCCGCAAGGCCGGCGAATTCGCCGAGGCGCTCGCCGTCGCGGTCGCCGACCCGGCGCGTCGCTACTGGCGGATCGCTCTCGGTGCCGCCAACGGTCCGCCGCTGCTGCTCGAATCGGGATCGCGGGCGCTGGCCGGGAATGGCCTCGCCGGGGATCGGCTGGCCGGCGATGCGCTGGCCGGCGATGGCCACGACCCCGATGCTCTGCGGCAGGCGATCGCCGCCGATCTCGACAGTGCCGCCGACCGGCATTTCGACGATTATCAGCGCCATCTCCATCTCGTCGCGGCAATGCGCGCGACAAGGCAGGCATGGGCATGACCGCGATCCGGATCGAGCTCAATGATAGGGCGGTTGTCGACGAGGTGCCGGCGCGGCTGTCGCTCGCCGATTTTCTGCGCGAGCGATGCCATCTGACCGGGACCCATCTCGGCTGTGAGCACGGGGTGTGCGGCGCCTGCACGGTGCTGGTCGATGACGCGCCGGCGCGGGCCTGCCTGATGCTGGCGGTCGCTTGCGATCAACGCCGGGTGCGGACCATCGAGGGCTTTGCCGGCGATCCGCTGATGACGACGCTGCGCGACAGCTTTCACCGGCATCACGGGGTGCAATGCGGTTTCTGCACCCCGGCGATGCTGATCTCGGCATGGGATCTGGTCCGCCGCCGCGGCGCCGGCTCCGAGCGCGCGATCCGGGCCGGTCTTGCCGGCAACATCTGCCGATGTACCGGCTACACCAACATCGTCACGGCGATCGCCGAGGCGGCAAGGTCGGCGGCTCCGCGCGCCGGGGGTCCGGGCGATGGCGAATGACGCCCCGGCGAGCGCCGCCCGGACGAATGCTGCCGGGATCGGCGCTTCGGTGCTGCGGCGCGAGGATCGGCGCCACCTCGACGGCCGCGGCGAGTTTGTCTCGGACATCAATTTGCCGGGCACGCTGGAGGTCGCGTTTCTGCGCAGCCCGCACGCGCATGCGCGCATCCGGTCGATCGCAAAGCCGCCCGGCGCCGCCGGCCGCGTGTTCACCGCCGCCGATCTGCCGCGCCTCCGGCCGATCCGCGTCGTGACCCAGGCAGCAGGCGCCAAATCGCCGGCCTGGCCACCGCTCGCCAGCGACAAGGTGCGCTATGTCGGCGAGGCGATCGCCGCCTGCCTGGCGCCGAGCCGCGCCGAGGCCGAGGACCTCGCCGCCGCCATCGCGGTCGAGTTCGATGTGCTCGACGCGGTTGTCGACGCCCCGTGCGACATGCGCGGCAGCCGCCATCCGGTGCATGAACAGTGGGGCGACAACCTCTATAGCGAGCGGGTGTTCGAGGGTGGCAACATCGACGCGGCACAGCGCGCCGCCGCGGTCACGATTCGCCGCCGCTACCGCATGCACCGGCAATCGGGGGCACCGCTCGAGGGCCGCGCCGTGCTCGCCCACCTGGACCACCGGCTCGACGAGATCGTGGTCCACACCTCGACCCAGACGCCGCACACCGTGCGCGTCGCACTCGGCGAATTCCTCGGGCTCGATCTGCGCCGGCTGCGCGTCGTCGCCCCCGATGTCGGCGGCGGCTTCGGGCCCAAGGCGCGGCTCTATCCCGAAGAGCTGATCCTGGCGGCACTGGCGCTCGAGCTCGACCATCCGGTGCGCTGGGTCGAGGATCGCGGCGAACATCTCCTGACCGCGGCGCATACCCGCGACCATCATTACACGATCGCCGCCTATGCCGATCGTGACGGGCGCATCCTCGGGGTCGATGCCGAGATCATCGTCGATGCCGGCGCCTATGGGCTGTGGCCGCAGGGACCCTACAACGAAGCGTCGATGGCCGCACGCAACCTGCCCGGGCCTTATACGATCGCGAATTACCGCTGCCGCGCGATAACGGTCGCCACCAACAAGGCGCCGCTCGGGCCGTTTCGCGGTGTCGGCCGGCCGGGTGCCTGCTTTGCGATCGAGCGCACGATCGACGAGGTCGCGCGCGCGGTCGGCCGCGACCCGGCCGAAGTGCGGATGTTGAACATGGTGCGGCCGGAAGAGATGCCGTTCGCAACAGTCGGCGGCATGCGTTTCGACAATGGCGACTATCCGCAGAGTGTCCGGCTCTGCGCCGAGCTGTTGGACCTGCCGGCGGTCCGCGCCCGCCAGCAGCAGGGAGAGCCCGACGGAAAGCTCGTCGGCATCGGTTTCGCCTCCTTTGCCGAGCAGACCGCTCATGGCATGGCCGAGTTCGTCAGCCGCGGCGCCTCGATCGTGCCGGGCTTCGAGAGCTGCACCGCGCGCATCCTGCCCGATGGCAGCCTGGTGCTGACGGTCGGCATCCAGTCGCACGGCCAGGGGCTCGAAACCACGCTCGCGCAGATCGCCCATCACGAGCTCGGTATCGACCCGGCACGGATCGCGGTGCGCCACGGCGACACCGAAACTTCGGCGTTCGGCTTTGGCACCTTCGCCTCGCGCAGTATGGTCATGTCGGGCGGTGCCGTCGCACGCGCGAGCCGCATTTTGCGCGACAAGCTATGCCGGATCGGCGCGCATCTGCTGCAGTGCGATATGGGTGCGGTGCGATGCACCAATGGGGTGGTGCAGGGACCGCAGGGTTCGGTCACGATCGCCGAAATCGCCAAGGTGGCGCATCTGCGGATGGACGGGCTGCCGCCGGGGGTCGAACCGTTGCTCGACGCGACCGCGACCTACGAGCCCGGCATCGGCACCGGCGTCTTTTCCTATGCGACGCATGGCGCGCTCGTCGCGGTCGATCCCGAGACCGGGTTTGTCGAGGTGCTCGATTTCGCCGTCGCCGAGGATTGCGGGACGATGGTCAACCCGATGATCGTCGAGGGCCAGATCCGCGGCGGCGTGGTGCAGGGGATCGGCACCGCGCTCTATGAGGAGATCCCGTATGACGAGCACGGCCAGCCGCTGGTCGGCACATTCGCCGATTATCTGATGCCGGGTGCCGTCGAGATGCCGGCGATCAAGATCGGCCACTTGCACACGCCGGCGACCGCGACCGAATACGGCATGAAAGGGATGGGCGAAGGGGGTGCCGTCGCTCCGCCTGCGGCAATCGCCAACGCCGTGCGCGACGCGCTCGCCAAGATCGGTGCCGAAATCAACGAGACGCCGATCACCCCACGTCGGGTGCTGGCGGCGATCGAGCAGGCGACCCGGGCGAAAGGCTGATACCGGCAGCCAAAACCAGCTGCCGAGGCTGATGATGCAACAGCAGGCCGAGAAAACGTCGCTGCTATGAATGGAGTTTGAGGACGGCGCCGAGCAGGCTCAGGCCGGCGGCGAGCATCACGCCCATGCGCACGGTGAGGCGCAGGCCGAGATTGTCGATCGAGGCCTCGAGCTCGCGGCGCAGCGTAGCGATCGAAGCTTCGAGATCGTGCCGGGTGGCATCGATCGCAGACTGCAGCTCGCGGCGCAGCGTAGCGATCGAAGCTTCGAGATCGTGCCGGGTGGCATCGATCGCAGACTGCAGTTCGCGGCGGGCGGTGTCGAGGTCGTGACGCGTCACCAGCTCGAGCATGATGAACTCCCGCGCCGCTTCGGCATGGGCCTCGGCCTGATCCTGCGGGATACCGGCATCCCGCAGTTTCTTTGCGAAGCTCAAACTGTCAAACGCGAAGGCCATCGACGGTCGCTATTTTGCCCATTTCCCTTAAAACGTCTAGTGGCGCAACCCAGACAGATGATTCCCATCTGCTGGTTTAGCGTCGCCCCCGCGGAAGCGGGGTCCTGGGCAAAGGCGCGGTATTGACCGCCGCTGGCCCGGTCCCCGTACTGAGCCCCGCCCGCAATCTGCCTGCCGCCCGCCGCCTTGCCGGCTGCGGGAATTCGGGTTAAGACGCGGCCCATCGCGCCGGCTCGCGGCGCCGGCATAAAGACGAGGCATCCCGATGGCACGCAACAAGATCGCGCTGATTGGCGCCGGCCAGGTCGGCGGCACCATCGCGCTGCTCGCCGGGCTCAAAGAATTGGGCGACATCATTCTTTTCGACATCGTCGAGGGCGTGCCGCAGGGCAAGGCGCTCGACATCGCCGAGGGCTCGACGATCGAGGGCTACGACGCGATTGTCACCGGCTCCAACAATTATGCCGACATCGCCGGCGCCGATATCGTCATCGTCACCGCCGGGATCGCCCGCAAGCCGGGCATGAGTCGCGACGATCTGATCGGCACCAACGCCAAGGTCGTCGCCACCGTCGGCCAGGCGATCAAGCGCCACTGTCCCGAAGCGTTTGTGATCACGATCACCAACCCGCTCGATGTCATGGTGTGGGTCATGCGCGAAGCCTGCGGGCTGCCGCCGGAGCGTGTCGTCGGCATGGCCGGCGTGCTCGACAGCGCGCGGTTCCGCTATTTCCTTGCCGAGGAGCTCGGTGTCTCGGTCGAGGATGTCAGTGCCTTTGTGCTCGGCGGTCACGGCGACATGATGGTGCCGCTGGTGCGCTATTCGACGGTCGCCGGCATCCCGTTGCCCGATCTCGTCAAGATGGGCTGGACCACCAAGGAGCGGCTGGACCGGATCGTGCAGCGCACCCGCGATGGCGGCGCCGAGATCGTCAGCCTGTTGAAAACCGGCTCGGCCTTCTACGCGCCGGCGAGCTCGGCGATCGAAATGGCCGAGGCCTATCTGCGTGACAAGAAGCGGGTATTGCCCTGCGCGGCACTGCTACAAGGCCAGTACGGGGTGAACGATCTCTATGTCGGGGTGCCGGCAGTGATCGGCGCTGGCGGCGTCGAGCGCATCGTCGAGATCGAGCTCAACCGTGAGGAGCAGGCCGCCTTTGCCAAATCGGCCGCCGGCGTGCGCGAACTGATCGACGTCGTCAAGACGATGAAAGTCCTAGGCTGATCCGAACTGGTGGGCTGACCCGATGAACATTCACGAATACCAGGCAAAGGAGCTGCTGGCGAAGTTCGGCGTAACCGTGCCGCGGGGTACGGTCGCCTATACCACAGCCGAGGCGGTCGCCGCTGCACGCCAGCTCGGCGGCGGGGTCTGGGTCGTCAAGGCGCAGATCCATGCCGGCGGGCGCGGCAAGGCCGGCGGCGTCAAGCTGGCGCATTCCGAGGACGAGGTCGCCGCGGCGGCAATGGCAATGCTCGGCAAGAACCTCGTCACCCACCAGACCGGACCCCAGGGACGCGAGGTCAAGCGCGTCTATGTCGAGGAAGGCTGCGATATTGCCCGCGAGCTCTATCTCGGCTTGTTGATCGACCGCGAGACCGGACGGGTGACACTGATCGCTTCGACCGAAGGCGGGGTCGAGATCGAGGAGGTGGCCGAGCGTTCGCCGGACAAGATCCTGAAGGTGGCGATCGATCCGGCGAGCGGCATCCAGCCGTTTCATGCACGCGAGATCGCCTTTGGCCTCGGCCTCGAGGGCCGGCAGGTCGGCACCGCGGTCAATTTCATTACGGCACTCTACCGGGCCTTTACCGAGCTCGACGCCTCGATTGCCGAGATCAACCCGCTGGTCGTGACCGCCACGGGCCAGCTTTTGGCGCTCGACGCCAAGGTCGGGTTCGACGACAACGCACTCTTCCGCCATCCCGAGATCGCAGCGTTGCGCGACGAGGACGAGGAGGATCCGAGCGAGGTCGAGGCCGCCAAACACGCGCTCAACTACATCAAGCTCGACGGCAATATCGGCTGCATGGTCAACGGCGCCGGGCTCGCCATGGCGACGATGGACATCATCAAGCTCTATGGCGGCAGCCCGGCCAATTTTCTCGATGTCGGCGGCGGGGCGACGCGCGAGCGGGTCGGCACCGCATTCAAGCTGATCCTCTCCGACCCGAATGTCGAAGGCATTCTCGTCAACATCTTCGGTGGCATCATGCGCTGCGACGTCATCGCCGAGGGTGTGGTCGCCGCGGCCCGCGAGGTCAATTTGCATGTGCCGCTGGTGGTTCGCCTCGAAGGCACCAATGTCGATCTCGGCAAAAAGATCATGCAGCAATCGGGACTGCCGATCCTCGCCGCGGCAAACCTCGCCGACGCCGCGCAGAAGATCGTGACCGCGGTCAAGGAGGCGCGCTGATGGCGATCCTGGTCAGCGCCGCGACCAAGGTCCTGTGCCAGGGCTTCACCGGGGCGCAGGGCACGTTCCACTCGGAGCAGGCGATCGCCTATGGCACGAAGATGGTCGGCGGGGTGACGCCGGGCAAAGGCGGGACGCGGCATCTCGACCTGCCGGTCTTCAACACCGTGCACGAGGCGCGCGCCAAGACCGGCTGCGACGCCAGCGTCATCTATGTGCCGCCGCCCTACGCAGCCGATGCGATCCTCGAAGCGGTCGATGCCGAAATCCCGCTCGTCGCCTGCATCACCGAGGGCATCCCGGTGATCGACATGGTGCGGGTCAAGCGCGCGCTTTCCGGCACCAGGACGCGGCTGATCGGACCCAATTGCCCGGGGGTCATCACTCCCGACGAATGCAAGATCGGCATCATGCCGGGGCACATCCACCGCCGCGGGCCGATCGGCATCGTCTCGCGCTCGGGCACGCTGACCTACGAGGCGGTGGCGCAGACGAGTGCGGTCGGGCTCGGCCAGTCGACTTGTGTGGGTATCGGCGGCGATCCGGTCAACGGCACCAATTTTGTCGAGGTGCTGGAGATGTTTCTCGCCGATGACGAGACCCAGGCGATCATCATGATCGGCGAGATCGGCGGGTCGGCCGAGGAGGATGGTGCGGCGTTCCTCAAAGCCGACCGGCGCAAGAAGCCGATGGTCGGCTTTATCGCCGGCGGCACCGCACCCTCTGGCCGGCGCATGGGTCATGCCGGGGCGATCATCGCCGGTGGCAGAGGCGGAGCGGAGGATAAGATCGAAGCGCTCCAGAGCGCCGGCGTCACCGTCACCCGCTCCCCCGCCGAGATCGGCACCACGATGCGCGACGTGCTGCGGGGTTGACAAAGGGAGTGCGATGGCGCGACAGGGCGAAGTCATTGAGATTACGGTGGGCGAGGTGGCCGCAGAACTGGTGCGCCGCGGCCTCGATCGGCATGATCGTGTCGTGATCGCGATCGAACCCGACGAGCTTATCCCCGGCCGCCGAGAAGCGCACCCGCTTGTCATCGCGGCTGGCCTAGGTGACGATGATATCGCTCGGCTGATCGAGCAGGTCCAGCACGAAGTCGAGCCCTGGCACGATCCTGTTTCGTGCCGCTGATTGGTGCCGGAACGCGGGTTTTGCTGCGGCGCCTGATGACCTCAGCCGAGTTGGTCGCGATCACTGAACCGATCGTTGCCTGCCGCGATCCGACCGACGACAAACTTCTGGAGCTGGCCGGAAGCGGGTAAGCGGATCTGATTGTGAGCAGCGAGGGCGATCTGCTGGCTTTGAACCCGTTCCACGGCATCCCGATTCTCACGCCCGCAGCCTTTTTGCAGGACAGAAGACGCTAACTCGCAACGGATTTGCGGCGGCGCCTCCCCATATTTCACCGGGTGAGAGCCGATGTCGAAGGCGGCGGGTCTCCAGCTCACACGAGTTTGATAATCGAGAGAAGGAATTCGGAGGCTTGCGGATGGCTGATACTGACGGTGCGACATTTCTTTCCGGCGCCAATGCCGGATTTATCGCCGATCTCTACGCGCGCTTTCTCGACGATCCGGCCTCGGTCGACGAGAGCTGGCGGCGATTTTTCGCCGAGCTCGGCGAGGACGCGGCGGCGGGGCTCGGCGAATTGCGTGCTCCGCCCTGGGCGCCCACCACCCCGCAAGCCGGCAGCACGCCCCGACCTGCACCCGGCATCGACAGCCTGCGCCGGGCGACGACCGACTCGATCCGCGCCTTGCAATTGATCCGCGCCTATCGTGTGCGCGGCCATCTCGAAGCCGATCTCGACCCGCTCGGTCTGGAAAAACGCGGCCCCTACCCGGAGCTCAACTGGCGCAGCTACGGCTTTGCCGAGGCCGATCTCGACCGCGACATCTTTATCAACGGCATTTTCGGCCGCGAGCGTGCCAGCCTGCGCGAGATCGTTGCGATCCTGCGGCAGACTTATTGCGGCACGATCGGCGTCGAATACATGCACATCCAGGTCCCGGCCGAACGCGCCTGGATCCAGCAGAAATTCGAGGTGCCGCATCGGGCGTCGCCGGCGGCGGCCGAACAGAAAGAAATCCTCGACATCCTGACCGTCGCCGAGACCTTCGAGCGGTTTCTCGACCGCCGCTATACCGGGACCAAGCGGTTCGGCATCGAAGGCGGCGAATCCTTGATGCCGGCGCTCGAGGCGATCCTGCGGCACGGTGCCGCGCTCGGCATCCGCGAATTCGTGATCGGCATGCCACATCGCGGGCGGCTCAATGTGCTGGCCAATTTTGTCGGCAAGCCGTTTGCTGCGATCTTTTCCGAATTCCAGGGCAACGCGACGCATCCCGAACACGTGCACGGCTCGGGCGATGTCAAATATCATCTCGGCACCTCGGCCGACCGCGAGATTGATGGGTGCCGCATCCACCTGTCGTTGGCGGCGAACCCGTCGCATCTCGAAGCCGTAAACCCGGTCGTGCTCGGCAAGGTGCGGGCGAAGCAGCGCCAGCGCGGCGACGGCGCGCGCAACGAGGTTGCCGGCATTCTGATGCATGGCGACGCCGCCTTTGCCGGCCAGGGCCTGGTCGCCGAATCCCTGGAATTGTCGGAGCTGACCGGGTTTGCGACCGGCGGCACGATCCACATCATCGTCAACAACCAGATCGGCTTCACCACCGCACCCGCAGCGGCGCGGTCGAGCCCCTACCCCTCGGATGTCGCCAAGGGGGTGCAGGCGCCGATCCTCCACGTCAACGGCGACGATCCCGAGGCGGTCGTCGCGGTGGCGCGCATCGCCACCGAATATCGCCAGGAATTCAACAAGGACGTCGTCATCGACCTGTTCTGCTACCGGCGTCACGGCCACAATGAGGGCGACGAGCCGGCCTTCACCCAGCCCTTGATGTACCGCACGATCGCACGCCATCCGACCACCCGGCAGCTTTATGCCGAGCGTCTCGTCACCGAGGGCATCGTCGCCGCGGGCGCGCCGGAGGCGATCGCGGCGCGGTTTGTCACCCGGCTCGAACAGGAGTTCGCCGCGGCCGAGAATTACCGGCCGAACAAGGCGGACTGGCTCGAAGGTGCGTGGGCCGGGCTCGAACCGGCGCCGCATGGCGATAGCGGCTGTGCTACCGGTGTCGAGCCCGCGCTGTTGCGCGAATTGGGGCAAGGGCTGGTGGCCGTCCCCGAGGGCTTTCGTCTCAACCCGAAGATTGCCCGGCAGCTCGACGCCAAGCGCGCGGCCCTCGAAACCGGAGAGGGCATCGACTGGGCGACCGCCGAGGCGCTGGCGATCGCCTCGCTCTGTGCCGAGGGCACGCATGTGCGCCTGTCGGGGCAGGATAGCGGGCGCGGCACCTTCTCGCACCGCCACGCGATCCTAGTCGATCAGGAGAGCGAGGCGCGCTGGGTCCCGATCAATCATGTCCGCGCTGGGCAGGCACCGTTCGAGATCATCGACAGCCCGCTCTCAGAAGCGGCGGTCGTCGGCTTCGAATATGGCTACAGTCTCGCCGATCCGATGACCCTGGTGCTGTGGGAGGCGCAATTCGGTGATTTCGCCAATGGCGCGCAAGTCATCATCGACCAGTTCCTCTCGGCTGGCGAAGCAAAATGGCTGCGCATGAGCGGGCTCGTGTTATTGCTGCCGCACGGCTATGAGGGGCAGGGTCCGGAGCATTCCTCGGCCCGCATCGAGCGTTATTTGCAGCTCTGCGCCGAAGACAATCTGCAAATCTGCAACCTGACTACCGCCGCCAACTACTTTCACGCGCTGCGCCGCCAGATCCGCCGTAATTTCAGAAAGCCGCTCATTGTCTTCACCCCGAAATCGCTGCTACGCGCGAGGGAGGTCGCTTCGCGGCTCGACGCGATGGGACCGGGGAGCAGCTTTCGCCCGGTCATCACGGAAACCGGTTCGATCGCGGCGGATGATGCGGTGCGCCGCGTCGTCTTATGCAGCGGCAAGGTTTATTTCGATCTGGCGAAGGCGCGCGCCGACAGCGGCGACAACCGGATCGCGCTCGTCAGGATCGAGCAGCTCTATCCGTTTCCGGCCGAGGCACTCGCCAGGCTGCTGCCACGGTGGCGCAATGCCGAGATCGTCTGGTGCCAGGAAGAGCCGCAGAACATGGGTGCCTGGAATTTTGTCGATCGCCGCCTCGAGGCGGTTCTGGCCGGGCTCGACATCGCCGCCAGGCGGCCGCGCTTTGTCGGGCGCGCCGAGGCCGCGTCGCCGGCAACCGGGCTGTTCAAGCGCCATGTCGAGGAGCAGGTGCGGCTCGTCGCCTCGGCGCTCGCCAGCTGATCCGGTGCGGCGGCGATGGCGACCGAAATCAGGGTGCCGAGCCTCGGCGAGTCGGTGACCGAGGCGACCGTCGCGAAATGGCTGAAGCGCGCTGGCGAGGCGGTCGCGCGCGACGAGCCGCTGGTCGAGCTCGAAACCGACAAGGTGACGCTCGAAGTGCCCGCACCCGCGGACGGGACGCTCGCCGAAATCACCGCCGCGGAAGGAACGAGCCTGCCGGTCGGCGCGGTGCTCGGCCGGATCGAGAACGGCGCCGCCGCCATGGCGGCCACCTCCGCCCTCGCGCGCGCGGAACCGGAGCGGACGGCGGAGCCGCAGGCCGTGCCGGCCGATCATGGCGGCAGGCATCCGGTGCTGCGACCTGGGCCCAGCTCCCAGGAAGGCGGTGCGCCACGACCGGCGGGCGAGAGCCGTGCCGCTCTCGAGCGGGCGGGGCCGGCGGTGCGCAAGCTGATCGAAGAAAACGGGCTCGATGCCGTAGCGATCGCGGCAACCGGCCCCGGCCGTCGCATCACCAAAACGGATGTGCTCGCGGCGTTGGCGCATCCGCTGCCACCGCCCGCCCCGGCCGCGCCACTACCCTCCCCGCCGCCTGCGTTTGCCCCGTCAACACCTCCCTTGCCAGCGTCCCCCACGACCGGCGAGCGCGAGGTGCGGGTGCGTATGACCCGGCTGCGCCGGCGGATCGCCGAGCGGTTGAAAGCGGCGCAGAACGCCGCGGCAATGCTGACCACCTTCAACGAGATCGACATGAAGGAGGCGATCGCCTGGCGCGAGCACTGGCGCGAGGCATTCGAGAAGAAGCATGGGGTCCGGCTCGGTTTCATGTCGATCTTCGTCAAGGCCGCGATCATCGCCCTGCGCGAGACACCCGGCGTCAATGCCGAGATCGACGGCGACGACATCGTCTACAAGGAGCATTACGACATCGGGGTCGCGGTCGGCACCGAGCACGGCCTCGTCGTGCCGGTGCTGCGCGATGCCGATCGCATGGGCTTCGCCGACATCGAGAAGACGATCGCCGCCCTCGGCCGCAAGGCGCGTGACGGGAAATTGTCGATCGAGGAATTGTCGGGCGGAACCTTCACGATTTCGAATGGCGGCGTCTACGGCTCGCTCTTGTCGACGCCGATCCTGAACCCGCCGCAATCCGGCATTCTTGGCATGCACAAGATCGAGCGGCGTCCGGTCGCGGTGGGCGAGGCGATCGAAATCCGGCCGATGATGTATGTGGCCCTCAGCTACGATCACCGCATCGTCGATGGCCGCGAGGCGGTCGGCTTTCTGGTGCGGATCAAGGAACTGGTCGAGGAGCCGGCGCGCCTGTTGCTCGACCTCTGAGGCTTACCGCGCTGCCGTTTCGCGCTCGCTGGCCGACGCCGCCAGGCGGGCGACCATCGGCAGGATCGTCTGGTCGATATCCTGCGGGCTGAGCGGCCCGACCGCTCGGTAGCGGATGCGCCCGCTCGGGTCGATCACATAAGTCTCGGGCACGCCGTAGACGCCGAAATTGATCGCCGTCGTCCCGTCGCGGTCGACCGCGACACGCGCATAGGGGTTGCCGAATTCGGCGAGAAAGCGGCGCGAAGCGGCACGTTCGTCCTTATAGGCAATGCCGTCGAGGGTGACGCCCTGGCGATGCGCCAGCGCCATCAGCGCCCCCTGCTCCTCGCGGCAGGGCAGGCACCAGGAGGCGAAGAAATTGACGAGCGTCACACCGGGCCCGAGATCTGCGCGTGACAGCCCCTGCGCCGGATCGTAGAGGCCCGGCAAGGAAAAATCGGGGGCCGGGCGATTGATCAGCGCCGAGGGCAAGAGCCGCGGGTCGCGGTCGAGGCCCATCGTAAAGGCGACGAGCAGCACCGCGAACAATCCCGCCGGCAGCAGAAAGAGGAGCTTGCGCGCCATCGCCTTCGGCGTGCTAGGGGCTGGCTCTGACCGCAGCGGCGGCATCGAGCGGTCGGGCGGCGCCGGGGGTGGCTGCACCCTCCTGCCAGTGCCCGCTCTTTTTCAGGGCATCGACGACATTGCGCGGCATATAGCGTGCGTCATGCTTGGCGAGCACGGTCGAGGCGGCGAAGCTGCCATCGGGCTCCAACTCTCCTTCGGCGACGACTCCCTGCCCCTGCCGAAATAGGTCGGGCAGGATGCCGCGATAGCTGACCCGGATGTCGGCCTTGCCATCGGTGATGCGAAACGACACGCGGCCGCCGGCGCCGCGCGTGACGCTGCCATCCTCGACCAGCCCGCCGATGCGCACCCTCGTGTCGGGCATCACCACCCGCGTTTTCAGATCGCTCGGGCTGTAGAAGAACACCAGATTGCTGCTGAAGGCGGTCAGCACCAGCGCCGTCGCTCCGCCGAGCGCTGCCATGCCGAGGCCCAGCATGGCCAGCCGCTGCTGCTTGCGGGTCACCGCCTCGGGCCGAGCTGGCGCTGCAGCGTTTCGAGGCTGCGCGTGCTCCGCCGGTAGCGGTGCCGGCAGTAGAGGGCGAGACCGCCGAGCACGACAAAGGCGACCGCGTAGGCCGGCCAAACGAATACCGCGTAGCCGCCCATCGCCAGATACGAGCCGATCGCCTGTAGCATCGCCGCCTCAGCGCAATGCCGGACGCACCGCCGGGCTCGCCTCCGGCCCTGCCGCCACCGGTGCCGTGCGGCCGGGTCGCGCCCGCGGCGCCCGGTTGAGCCGCAATGCCAGCGCCTTGCGCTCGTTCAACGCAGTGCGCATGCGGATCATCAGCAGCGTCGCAAATAACAGCCAGAACGCCGCCGCCATGACGAGAAGCGGCACCAGCATCGACAAGGCGATGGTCGGCGCCCCGAGCCGCAGCACGCTTGCCGGCTGATGCAGCGTGTTCCACCAATCGACCGAGAATTTGATGATCGGCAGGTTGACGACGCCGACCAGCGCCAGTACCGAGCCCGCCTTGGCACCGCGGGCGGGATCGTCGAAGCCGTTCACCAGCGCAATATAGCCAAGATAGAGAAAGAACAGCACCAGGACGGAGGTCAGCCTCGCATCCCATACCCACCAGGTGCCCCACATCGGGCGGCCCCACAATGACCCCGAAACCAGGCAGATGAAGGTGAAGGCGGCGCCGATCGGGGCCGCTGACTGCGCCGCGATATCAGCGAGCGGATGCCGCGCCACCAAGGCGGTGCCGCTCGCCACCGCCATCAAGAGATAGACCGAGAGTGCCAGCCAAGCCGCCGGCACGTGGACATACATGATGCGCACGGCCTCGCCCTGCTGGTAGTCGGGCGGTGAGGCGACGAGCGCCAGGTAGAGCCCGACGGCCAGCAAGCCCAGGGTCGCCCAGCCGCACCACGGCAGGATCGTCGCGCTCAATCGCATAAACCGCGCCGGGTTGGCAAAGCGCTCGATCATCGTCCGCCGCCGCGTGATGGCACCCTTCTGTTGTAACGCAAATCGCGGCTCCGGTCATGGGCGCAGCGGTCGCAGTATCCGGCGAACCGCACGATATCGCGCCGCCGATGTCGGCACCGGCTCATGCGAGCGCCTGCCGCAACGCCGCCGCACTCGCCCATGGCGCCAGCGGCAGCGCCGCCAGGGTCAGGGCGCCGAGAATCAAAAGATCCGGCCGTGCCGTCATGCCGAGCGCGCTCGCCTCGACGGCACCCGCGCCGAACACCAGCGGCGGCACATAAAGCGGCAGCACCAATAGCGACAAGAGGACGCCCTGGCGCCGGGCGCCGAGGGTCAAGGCCGCGGCCACGCTGCCGATCAGGCTCAGAAACGGGGTGCCGAGCAGCAGGCTCGCCACCAGGGTCGGCATCGCCCGCGGGTCGAGATCGACAAACAAGGCGAGGACCGGGCTCGCCAGCACCAGCGGCAACCCGGTCGCCACCCAATGCGCCGCACTCTTCGCCAGCACGCAGAGTTCGAGCGGCAGCGGGGCGAGTGCCAACAGGTCGAGCCCGCCATCCTCGTAATCCGGTTGATATAGCCGGTCGAGCGACAACAATGCCGCGAACAGAGCCGCGACCCACAAGATTCCAGCGGCGATCCGCGCCAGCACCTCGGCCTCGGGACCGACCCCGAACGGGAACAGCACGACCGCGAGGATAAAGAACGCGAGGACCAGCCCGGCATCGCCGCCCTGGTGCAGCGTCAGGGCGAGATCGCGGCAAAAAATCCCGCGCAATGCCGTCATGTCCAGGTCTCCGCGGCGGGATCCTCCAGCGGCGCGAACCGGTCGAGGTGCAATGTCGCAGCCCCGTGGAGGGCAAGCGGCAGATGCGTTGCCAGCAGCACCCTTCCGCCACCGGCGCGATGTGCTTCGATCATGGTTTCGAGCCGCATCCGGCCATCCTCGTCGAGTGCGGTCGTCGGCTCGTCGAGCAGCCATAGTTCGGCCGGTGCCACCAGCAGCCGGGCGAGCGCCAGGCGGCGCCGCTGTCCGGCCGACAGCCAGCGGCATGGCCAATCGGCCACCGGATCGAGCGCCAGGCTGGCAAGGGCGTCTGCGATCGCCAGCGAGATGCCGCGCCCGTGCCCGCGCAAGGCGGCCCAGAAGGCGAGGGTGTCGCGCGCCGTCATGCCCGGTTTCACCGCGTCCTGATGACCGACATAGTGAAGCCGGGCGCGATGCCCGGCGGGATCGGCGGCCAGCGGTTGCGACCCCCAGACGAGCCGGCCCGCTGCCGGTGCGACGAGACCGGCGACCAGCCGCAGCAGGCTCGATTTGCCGGCACCGTTCGCGCCGCGCACGACAAGAGCACCGCCCGGCGGCACCACGAACGAGACGCCGGCAAAGACCAGGCGCGCGCCACGCCGGCAGGCCAAATCCTCGGCGACGAGTGCCCCGGCGGCGACGCCGGCAGCAACACCAGCGGGGTGCCGCTGCGGGCCGGTCAGGTCCGTGGCGGCCATGTCCGGCGCGTCCGGCGCAGTCCTCTGAGCCGGCAAAAAAGGCGGCTCCGGCAAAAAAGGCGGCTCCGAAGGGGGAATTCGGAGCCGCTTTGGCCACCGGCCGGAAATTTCGGCCGATCACGAGGTTTGGGGGACAAACCTGTAAGGCTGAACCTTACGCTAAGCATATGAGCAAGGGATTGGGTCTGCGATTGGATAAAAGTGTGACCTTTTGGTGAATTTCACCCGACCTCGCGGCGGTCCTCGATCAGCTTGCCGTCCTTCGGCAGGCTGCCGGCGGCCACCCTCCTTACCTCCCCGCGCAGCCGCGTCAGCCGCTGCATCGTGTCGGCAATCGGCGCCAGCCCGCCGGCCTCCTCGCCGCACTCGATATAGAGCGTCATCACATCGGCCTCGGCCACGCGCTCGACCACCAGCCGGGCCTGGCGCACCACCGGGTGCCGGCGCAGCACATCGGCGACCTGCTCGGGGTGAACGAACATGCCGCGCACCTTCGTCGTCTGATCGGCGCGGCCGAGCCAGCCCGCAATGCGGTGATTGGTGCGGCCGCACCCGGGTCCGACCTCCCGATCCGGCAGCAGCCGCGACAGGTCCCCGGTGGCAAAGCGGATCAGCGGATATTCGGGTGTCATTGTCGTCGTGACGACGATTTCGCCGATCTCGCCCGGCGCAACCGGCTCGCCGGTTCCGGGGCGCACGAGTTCCAGGATGATCCCCTCGTCGAGCACCATGCCGCTTTCGGCTTCGCCATCGGGGCCGGAGCATTCATAGGCGATCAGGCCGATCTCGGCGGTGCCGTAGCATTGCAGGACCGATACGCCGCGGCCTCGTAGCTCGCGGCGCAGCGCCGCCGGCAGCGCCTCGGCGGAAACCAGCGCTTTTGTCAGCGACGTGATGTCGAGCCCCTGCTCCGCCGCCCGGTCGAACAGGATCTTCAGAAAGGACGGCGTCCCGACATAGCCGACCGGTCGCAAATCGGCGATCGCCCGCAGCTGCAGTTCAGTCTGGCCGGTGCCGGCCGGGACCACCGGGCAGCCGAGCGCCGCCGCCGCACTCTCCACCATCGCGCCGGCCGGGCTCAGATGGTACGAAAACGCATTGTGCACGAGATCGCCGGCGCGAAACCCGGCGGCAAACAGCGCCCGCGCGAAGCGGCCGTAATCGTCGCGCCGACCCTCGGGCTCATAGATCGGGCCAGGCGAGACAAAGACCCGGCGCAGCGACGACAGCGGCACCGCAGCGAGTCCGCCGAACGGCGGATCGTCGCGCTGCAAGCCGATCAGCTCCGATTTGCGGGTCAGTGGCAATTCCGCGAGCGCCCGCAGATCGGTCACCACCTCCGGGCGAATTCCGGCAAGCCGCGTGCGGTAGGCGGGGCAGTTCGCTTTGGCCGCGGCGATCAGTCCGGGCAGCGCCGCCATCAAGGCGGCCTCGCGCACCGCCGGGTCGCGCGCCTCGAGAGCGTCGTAGAAAGCGGTTTCCACCTTCCAGCTCCTGGCCTCGCCCGCGCCCTGCCCGCCGCAGCGGGCCGGGTCGGCAGCGAAGTGTCCTCCGATCCGCCCGGCGCGGCAAGGACGCCCCGAGCCGCCGGGGACGCTGCCGGGCAAATCCCTCCCGGCTCTCCCCGATCTCATTGCCGACCCTTGCGGTGGAACAAAGCGATCTTCTAATCTCGCTGACGTTGCGGGACAATTGTCTCAGCGACCCTGACCCGCGGTGCGCGCCAGCACGGAACGAGCGATGAACGCTGCACCCGACAACACTCGTGATCCGATGCCGCGCGGCATGTCGATCGCCGCCTTGCTGTGGTGCCTGCTGCTGAGCCTCGCCGTCGCCGCTGCTGCCGCGCGCGCCGCGCCAACGACACCCGACACCGCCGCGCTCGAGACCCGCAAAGAGGCGCTGTTCCAGGAGATGCTACGCCACCCGGCCGATCTCGATGTCATGTTCGCCTATGCCGATGTCGCGGCGAAGCTCGGCGATTACGAGGCGGCGGTCTCGGCGCTCGAACGGATGCTGCTGTTCAACCCCGATTTGCCGAGGGTCGACCTGGAACTGGGGGCACTCTATTTTCGCATGGGCTCCTACGCCGTTGCCGGCGATTACTTCGCGCGCGCCGCCGCCGCCCATCCGCCGCCCGAGGTCCGCGCTCGGATCGCCGAATACCAGGAAGAGATCGCCCGGCGCGAATCGCGCCATCAAGTCTCGGGCTATCTGTTCGTCGGCGGGCAGTTTCAAACCGACGCCAATGTCGCCCCAGGGTCGCCGCTGGTGCTCTCGCCGATCGGCCCGGTGCTGTTGAACAGCCAGTTTGTCAGGCAACCCTCGGGCAGCGTGTTTGCCGCCGGCTCGCTGTTGTACAGCTATGATCTCGAGACGCAGCATCACGACACGCTCGAGATCACCAGCGTCGGCTACGTCAACCATTATCTGAACGAGAACGTCACGCGGCTCGATCTCGACCTGGCCGAGGTGACCGCCGGGCCGCGATTCAACTTTCCGAATGGCAGCCTGTTCGGCATCCGGCCCTCTTCGGTCAAGCCTTACCTGATTTTCGACGAGGTCGGCCTCGGCGAGGCCCAGTATTTCGACGCCTACGGCACCGGGCTCGAATATGACGACATTCTCTGGGACGATCTGGCGCTGAAATCGGTTTTCGAGTTTCGCCAGAAGAATTTCACCAACGCGCCCGAGCGCCCGCTGTCGCGTGGCCTCGACGGCAGCGACAAGCTCCTGTCGTTGTCGCTGACCCAGCCGCTCGGTGCCAATGCGCAATTGAACCTCGAATTGGACTATCTCGACCAGACGACGCGGCTCGATTATTATGCGAATGCGAGCTACGCCGTGACCGGCGCCTACCGCCTGCACTATGCGGCACCGTTTTCGATCTCGGTCTGGCCCTGGGAAAGCTCGGCCTTTCTCGGCCGTGCCTGGAGCCTCTATGCGGCACCCGACCCGTGCTGCAATACCAGCGGCAACCCGCAGGTGTTTTCGCCGAGCAGCCAGCTGACCCAGCGCTGGCGCTTCGGGTTTACCGAGGCGGTCCCGGTCAATGCGACGATGGCGATCGTACTGCAACTGGAGCGGGACATTGTCTCGTCCAATCTGCCGATTTACGCTTACACCAACGATTCGATCTTGCTCGGGCCACAAATCCGCTTTTAAGACAGATTGGTGTCAGAAAGGGCTCGATGACGATGGTCGCCCGACACGCCTTGCGGGTCATTTTGCCGGTTTCGCTGCTGCTCGGCCTGGTTCTGTCGGGTCCGGCGGCATTCGCCCAACAGCGGGTCGGGGTCGATGCGGCGGTCAATCCGGCGGCGATGGGAACCCCTCCGGGCGGTGCGGTGCGGCAGCTCGTGGTCGGGCAGGACGTCGTGTTCAACGAGCGGATCGCCACCACGGCCGCGGGCCAGGCCCAGATCCTGTTCGTCGATGAATCGAGCCTGTCGGTCGGGCCGAATGCGAACATGGTCATCGACCGGTTCGTCTACGATCCGCATACCGGCACCGGGCAGCTCGCGGCGAGCCTGACCCGTGGCGTGTTCCGCTTTGTCGGCGGCAAGCTCAGCAAGCACGACAATGCGGTCACGATGTACACGCCGACAGCGACGATCGGCATCCGCGGCGGGGTCATGCTGGTGCAGGTCGGGGCCGAGTGCGCCGCTTCTGCCGTGTCCTCCGCCGGCTGCCCCGCACTTCGAGTGATCTTCGTCTATGGTGACGGGGTCACGATCACCGGGTCCGACGGCACCTCGCAGACGATCACCCGGCCCGGCTTCGAGGTCACCGTGGCACGACCGGGTGCGGCCCCGTCGGCACCGGGTCCGGCGCCGGCGGCGACAACCGCAGAGCTGCTGACCCAGCTCGACGGACGGCCCGGCGGCCATGGCGGTGCGCCGATCATCCCGACCGAGGTCACAGTCGCCACAAGCGGCATCGCCAACGCGATCTCCGCCGATGTGGCGGCGAGCGTGCGGGCCGCGTCGCTGACCCAGCCGCCGCCGGTCGAGCCGCAGAGTGTCGGCACCGCGGTGCAACTGACCCAGCTGAACAACCAGAATGCCTCGGTCCCGGCTGCGACCGCGACCCCGATCGCGGGTGGGCGCAGCCTCAGCATCGCACAATTCCCGGTTTTGCCGCCGGGAACCCCAATCGGTTCCCCAACCGCAGTCCGACCGTTCGTGCCGATACCGGTCGTCCCGGTCGTGATGCCGCCGGCGGCACCGTCGGCGCCGGTCGTGCCGCAGCCTCCGCACCCGCCGCCGATCAACCCGCCGGGACCGCCGCCGGTCGACATCGCCCACCTCGCCGGCGGTTATTACAGTACTGGCGATCAGGGGGTTGCGTTCGGGTTCAAACAGCCCGCGGCACCTTATGCCGATGGCCGGGTCGCCAACGGCGTGTTCAGCGCCATTGGCGCCAACGGCGGGTTTGGCGCGGTGAGCTTCCCGCTCGCCCAGGGGTCCGCCGCGCTCCCGGCTTCGGGGGCAGGAACGACGAGCCCGCTCGGCCCGGTCACCGGCGTGACCTACCTGTCGCCCGACCACAGCTTCTTTTTCGCCGAATTGGTGCCGGTCCACGAACCGGCGCAGCGCGAATTCATTTATGGCGGGGAGCCGGTCGAAAACACCTTCACGGCGGCGCGCGGCCCGCGGGTGCTGGCCTTCGCGATCGTTCCGGACGCCGCACTGCGCTCGCTGATCCCGTTCATCCGGCGGCAGGAAGGTGGTGCGCTCCCGGATGCCAGCATCTCGCCCTTGATCCTCGCGACACCGGCCGGCAGCGTGTTCTCGACCGAGACCGGCGCCACCAAGGCGTTGCAGGCGAGCCTCGCGATCACCGGGACCGGGGCCGCGCAGAAATCGGCGATCGTCGTGCTCGTCGGCAACGTGTTCGGCAACCCGCCGGTCCTCGAAGGCGTGGTGCATGGCAGCTATCTGGCGAGCGCCACCAGCCAGCCGGTCGCCATCAATACATATTACGCGACGCCCACCGACGGTGCCGGCAACAGCCTTTACGGTCGCAGCACGCTGTCCGGGTTCGTGCTGAGCCCCGGGGCCGGCGCCGCCAGTGCGGTTGCAACCGACACGTTGAACCAACAGACCACCGCCCGCTACCAGTTCGCTCAGCCGGCGATCCCGGTCGCCGCCCCGGCGGTCGCGACGGCCAGCCCGTCGGCACAGACCCTGACCGGCTGGTTCGGCGGTATCATGACCAGGGAACCCGCCAGCAGCGCCGGCCGTCCGATCCCCTATATGCTGACCGGCCGCGCAACGATCACGACGCATCCCGGCGATCTGCAGATCACCGCCACCCTCGCCGGCGGCGATCCGGCAACTTCGCACCGCAGCGGGATCCCGGCGGCGAACGGGATGGTGCTGCAATTCGGCTCGACCGCCGGGACCAATGCCCGCCAAGCCTATGTAAACAACAATCTGTTCGCGATCGAGGAGAGCCCGGTCAGCGATTCTCGGGTCGACGGGGTCAGCGTTCCGATCAATCTGCAATTTCCGCAGACGAACCCGAACCTCTATCTGGTGACGCAGACCGCGGCGCCGCCGACCTCGCTGTTGCCGGACGGGCTGTGCGCCTGCCGATATCTCCAATGGGGCTATTGGGGCGGCGAACTCGACACCCCGGCCTTTGGCGACGAGCCCGCCCGTGTCGATGTCGGCCACATCAATTCCTGGGTGGCCGGGATCCCGACCAGCGTCGGTGATATTTCGAGCCTCAAGGCGGCCAACTTCACCGGCAGCTATACCGGCAACCTGTTTGGCACCGTGATCAACGGCACGGCGCAATATCTGGCCAGCGGGAGGCTGGCGGCGAGCTACAATTTCGGCAGCGGAGCCGGCGCGTTTTCGGTCATCGATTACGACGGGCTGAGCTTCACCGCACGCGGCCGGGCCGCGCTGTCGGGCGCGAATTATACGTTCGGGCTCGCCGCACCGGGCATCGCCGGTGCCGTCTCCGGCAGCTTCTACGGGCCGATGGCAGCCGAGACCGGCGGCAATTTCGCTTTCGCCAAAACCGCGGGCCCGGCCTATTTCACGTCCGGAATCTTTGCTGCCCGGCGCTGAGCACGGCCCCCGATGCACCCGCATGCGACACGCGCAAGACCCGCCGGCAGGCTGCCGACGGGTCTTGGAGACCGTCCCGATTGTCGCGGCACCAGCGCGGCGCCGCGGCGGGTGGCCGGGTCAGTTGGTGCGCGGGCCCACGCCCGACGCGTCATAGGGATGCCGCGCCGGCGCTGCATCCGCAGCGGTCGGATTATAGGGCACATCTTTTCCCGAGGAGAACGAGCCCGGCTGAGGGCCGACCGAAGCCGAATAGGGGTGATAGTTCGGGTTCGTCGCGTAACCGGAAGGCGCCTGGTAGTGCGAGTCCTTCCAGAACTGGCTCCCGCCGGGCTTCGGGAAAAAGCTCTGGGTGGAACCGTAGGGCTGGGTCACCGCAGTCTGCGGCGGCAGCGAAGCGGCCCCTTCCGGCGGCAGCGACGACACCGATTGGGCATGCGCCGCCAACGCGGTTCCGGCCACCAACCCCAGGCTGAGCACCGCCGATGCAAGAATCCTCGGCATATCCAATTCTCCAGTGTTACTTGTGAGATTTTGCCACTAGCAATCTTCCGATCCGGGAGGCGATTATGCAAATGATAATATTGCATTGCAACCATGAACATCCTTCATTTTAACGCGGTCGACCTCAATTTGCTGCGGGTCTTCGATGCGCTGATCGAGGAGCGCAGCGTCACACGCGCCGGCGAACGGCTCGGCTTGACGCAATCGGCGATCAGCCATGCGCTGAACCGGCTGCGCTATGTGCTCGAAGACGAGCTGTTCGTGCGCGGACCCGAGGGCATGCGGCCCACCGCGCGCGCCGCCGAGATCGCACCGCGCCTGCGCCAGGGGCTGCTCCACCTGCAGCTGGCGCTGACCCCGGCCGAGTTTGTGCCGGCGCAGACCGCACGGCGCTTTACCATCGTCTGCGGCGAATATGTCGGCGCCGTCCTGGTCCCGGCGCTGCTGGCCCGGCTGCGCGAGGCCGCACCGCATGCCGAGTTCCGGATCCGTCCGAGCAACATGGGGGTGACCGAGGCGTTGCTCGCCGGGCGTGCCGATCTGGCGATCGGCAGCTTCCGCCGCATACCCGAATGGTTTGCCAGCACGCCGCTGTTTCGCGAGACCCGGGTCTGGGTGGTCAGCGCCGATCGGCCCGCCGCCGCCTGGCCCGAGCTGACGCTGGAGCGGCTGGCAGCCCTGCCGCATCTGATCTTTTCGGCGACCGGCGAAGACGAGCAGGCGGTCGCCGGCTATGTCGTCGATCACGGGCTCGAACGGCTGGTCATGCGCAGCGAGGTCGGTCTGCTTCAGGGCGCCCTGGCGGCGCAGGGGCTCAGTCGTGTCGTCGCCCTGACGACACCGCATTTTCTCGCAGCACTCGCCGTCGTCAGCCAGTCGGACATGGCAGCACCTTTGCCGCGGCGGCTCGCCGTCGCCTTTGCCGAGGTCTATCGGCTGAAGCTGTTCGAGCCGCCCTACGCGTCGCCGCCATTCGATATCATGGCGCTGTGGCATCGCGAGCATGGCAGCGATCCGGCCATCGCCTGGCTGCGCAGCGTATTGTGCGACGTCACCGCCACGCTGTGACCCCTACCCGCCATCCTGCTTGGTGGTGCCGAGAAGGCTGTGCTCGACCGGTTTGAGGTGACCGTTCTCGATCATCACGATGCGGTCGAGGCGGCGGGCGAGGTCGAGATTATGGGTGGCGATCAACGCCGCGAGCCCGGTGCGCCGGACGAGGCCGATCAGCGTCTCGAGCACACTCTCGCCGGTTGCGTGATCGAGATTGCCGGTCGGCTCGTCGCCGAGCAGGATCTTCGGGTCGTTGGCGAGCGCGCGCACGATCGCGACCCGCTGCTGCTCACCCCCCGAAAGCCGCGCCGGCCGATGCTCGGCGCGCGCCGCCAGACCGACCTGCTCCAGCAATGCGGCCGCCTTCTGCCGCGCCCGGCCGCGCTGCACGCCGGCGATCAGCTGCGGCAACATGACATTTTCGAGCGCCGAGAATTCCGGCAATAGCTGGTGGAATTGGTAGACAAAGCCGAGTGTCGAACGGCGCAGCAGCGTGCGCTGCGGGTCGGACAGATGGCTGCAATCGCTACCGACGACCAGCACCGTGCCGCCATCGGGCCGCTCGAGCAGCCCCGCAAGGTGCAGCAGCGTCGATTTGCCGGCGCCGGAGGGACCGACCAGCGCCACCAGCTCGCCCTCGCGCAGCACGAGATCGACCCCGTTCAGCACCGCGATCTCGGCCCCGCCGGTCCTGAAGACGCGCCGGACCGCACGCAATTCGAGCACGCTCGCCGCGATCCGAGTTTCACCCGGCGCCATCATTCGTAGCGCAGCGCCTCGACCGGATCGAGACGGGCGGCGCGCCAGGACGGGTAGAGCGTGGCCAGAAACGACAGCACCAGCGCCAGGATCACGACGCTTGCGACCTCGCGCACATCGATGCGAGCGGGAATGCGGGTGAAAAAATAGATCTCGGCCGAAAACAGGTTGACGCCGACGATGCCCTGCACGAACTCGCGGATCGCCTCGATATTGCGGGTGAAGGCGACACCGATCGCCAGCCCCGCAAGGGTGCCGACGACGCCGATGCTGGCGCCGGACAGCATGAAGATTCTGAGGATCATGCCGCGCGAGGCACCCATCGTGCGCAGGATCGCGATGTCGCGGCCCTTGTCCTTCACCATCATGATCATGCTCGAGACGATGTTGAATGCCGCGACCACGATGATCAAGGTCAGGATCAGGAACATGACGTTGCGCTCGATCTCGACCGCGTTGAACAGGCTCGAATTGGCTTGCTGCCAGTCAACAATCCGCGCCGTGCCGCCCAATGCCGCGTCGATGCGGCGCGCCACCTGCCGCACCTGGTCGGGATCGGCGACAAACACCTGGAGATCGCTGACCCGATGCGGCAGGCGAAAGAACAGCTGGGCCGCGTCGAGCGGGACATAGATGAAGCTGTTGTCGTATTCGTACATGCCGACATTGAACAAGGCCACGACATGGTAGGTCTTGAGCCGCGGCATCGTGCCGAACACGGTCGCCGTCCCCTGCGGCGAGATCACCGTGACCCGGCCGCCGAGGCCGATGCCGAGCTGCTCCGCCAGGCGATAGCCGATCGCCACACCGTCATCGCCGAATTCCCTGAGCGACCCGGCGACGATGTGCGCCGAGACCAGTTTCAGGGCTTCGAGGTCGGCCGGCCGGATGCCGTGCACCAAGGCGCCCGCGGCGCCGGCGTCGGTCGTCGCCATGACCTGGCCCTCGACGATCGGGATCGCCGCGGTGACCCCGGCCACGCGTCGCACCTTCCCCGCCGCGGCGTCAAAATCGCCGAGCGAGCCGGTTTGCGCGTACACCCCGAGATCGCCGTTGAGGCCGAGAATGCGGCCCAGGAGGTCGGCGCGAAACCCGTTCATGACCGACATGACGATGATCAGCGTCGCGACCCCGAGCGCGATCCCCAGCAACGAGAAGATCGCGATCACCGAAACGAACCCTTCCGCCCGCCGCGCCCGCAGATAGCGGAACGCGACCATCCGCTCAAAGGTGTTGAAGATCATGGGGTTAGTTTCACCGGTCGCCGATCGGCTGGATGGCGTTCAGGACATCCTCGGTATATTCAACGTCACCGTTCCAATAATCGACCAACACACTGCGGCTCAATTCTATCCACCGGCTGACCAAGTCGAGAGCCTGCGCGTTCATCTCACCGCGAATGATGCGGGGTGTGGGACAGACCGTCACAGTGGACATTTCCGAGGGACGGACTTTCGCAGCGCGCGCAAGCTTTATCCGGGCATCATGTCGTGCCTCGCCCGTTTGCGGGATGAACACGACAAACGGCAGGCCGGTGCGCTCGGGACGCAAATCGGCCATGTCGAACGATGCCGGCCCGGCCATCTCCCCGGATTCACCCTCCCTCGGCTTCACCGCCGGCGAGTTTTTTGCGCCCCCGCGAGAAAGAGGCCCGTGGCTCACTTCGCCGCCAACCGATTAAGAACCGCATCGAGCGGCAGATCGCGCCGCTCGCCGGAGCGGCGGTCCTTGGTCTCGACCGTGCCGGCGGCAAGCCCGCGCGGGCCGATGACGATCTGCTCGGGCAGCCCGATCAGATCCATCGTCGCGAATTTGCCGCCGGGCGACTCGTCGCGGTCGTCATAGAGCACCTCGACCCCGGCATTGCGCAGCTTGCCGTAAAGCCCGTCGGCGGCTTCGCGGCAGTACCTGTCGGCGGCGCGCAGATTGATCAGCCCGACCCGGAACGGGGCGACACTTGCCGGCCAGATGATGCCGGCATCGTCGTGGTTGGCCTCGATCAAGGCACCCACCAGACGCGACACGCCGATCCCGTAGGAGCCCATTTCGAGTGGCACGGTGCTGCCGTCGGCGCGGCTGACGACCGCACCCATCGGTGCCGAATATTTGGCGCCGAAATTGAACACATGGCCGACCTCGATGCCGCGCGCGGTGAGCAATTCCGCATCCGGGACCGGGCAGCTGCCGGGATCGTGCATTTCGTCGGTGGTGGCGTAAAACCGCGTCCATCGCGCGAAGAGCGGTTCGAGATCGCCGGCGTAATCGATCGGCTCGGCCAGGAAATCGGCATCGAGCAAACTGTTCCAGGCGCGGTCGCAATAGACCGCACTCTCGCCGGTATCGGCAAGAATAATGAATTCGTGGCTGAGTTCGCCGCCGATCGGCCCGGTGTCGGCGCGCATCGGGATCGCCTTCAGCCCCATGCGTGCAAAGCTGCGCAGATAGGCGACGAACATCTTGTTGTACGAGCGCTTGGCGCCGGCCGCGTCGATATCGAAGCTGTAGGCGTCCTTCATCAGGAATTCGCGGCCGCGCATGACGCCAAAACGCGGCCGCACCTCGTCGCGAAACTTCCACTGGATGTGGTAGAGCAATTTCGGCAGATCACGGTAGCTCTTGATCGCGGCGCGGACGATCTCGGTGACCTGCTCCTCGTTGGTCGGCCCATACAGCATCTCGCGGTCGTGGCGATCGCGGATGCGCAGCATCTCCTTGCCGTAATCATCGTAGCGCCCGCTCTCGCGCCACAGCTCGGCCGGCTGGATCGTCGGCATCAGGATTTCCTGGGCGCCGCAGCGGTCCTGCTCCTCGCGCACGATCGCCTCGACCTTTTTGAGGACGCGCAGCCCGAGCGGCAGCCATGAATAGATGCCGGCCGAGGACTGCCGGATCATCCCGGCGCGCAGCATCAGCCGGTGCGAGACGATCTGCGCCTCGCTCGGGTTCTCGCGCAGTAACGGCACGAAATATTCGGAAAGACGCATGTCACCTCACGCCGCTCGGCCTGTGTCGACTCTATCGGCCTGTGCCGACTCTAGGGGAACCGCCCATTCGCTGTCCATTGGTTGGCCTTGAGGCGCCGGGTGGCGTCCTCCCCGGGATCAGGTTGCGGCCCGGATTTCAGCGCATCACCTGATTCCGAGCAGGCCCAAGGCGCCGATGCGACAGTGCGAAAATCTTATTAAGATTTTGCGTGACGATCAGCCGCAGGCATGCCTATGATGCGTCTCAGACAAGAGAGGGCGCCGTCGGGCGCCCGGCCCAGGTTTAGGGAGGGTGCGACCGCCACAGCCGCTCGTGGCGGAGTGGGACGTGAGGGGAAAGGCGGGGCTGCGGCCCCGCTTTTTCTGTCTCCCCGCCTTTTTGCCGCCTGCCGTTTTGCCGCCCGCCTTTTTGTCGCGGCAGACATCTCATGTTAATCCGATTATGTTGCGCTCCCCGCGGGGTGCGGGATCACAATCACCAGGTCGGAGTAGAGAGGCGTCGATGGCCGTCAGCCGAGGCATTCATTTTTTTCAAAATCCGGGCCCGACCAATATACCGGAACGCATCTTGCGGGCGATGGACCGCGGCACGATCGATTTCACCGGCACACAGTTCAAGGCCATCGCCGAAGAGTGTTTTGCCGGGCTCAAGCGCGTGTTCAAGACCGAGCAGACGATCCTCGGCTATGCCGCCTCCGGCCACGGCGCGTGGGAAGCAGCACTCGTCAACCTGTTCTCGCCCGGCGACAAGGCGCTGATCGTCGAGACCGGATATTTCTCGCTGAATTGGGGGCTGCGCTGCGAAGCCTTCGGCATCGAGGTCGAGACGCTGGCGAATGATTGGCGCCATTGCGCCGATCCGGCAGCGCTGGAGCAGCGGCTGCGTGAAGATCGCGAGCACCGGATCAAGGCCGTGCTCGTCGTCCACAACGAAACCTCGACCTCCGTCGTCCACGACATCGCCCGGCTGCGGCGCGCGATCGACGCCGCGCGGCATCCCGCGCTGTTTCTCGTCGATGTCATTTCATCGCTGGTGTCGATGGATTTCCGCATGGATGAATGGGGCGTGGATGTCGTCGTCGCCGGCTCCCAGAAAGGGCTGATGCTGCCGACCGGCATGGCCTTTACCGGGGTCAGCGCAAAAGCGCTCGCCACCGCGGCGCATGCCAAGCTGCCGCGTGTCTACTGGGATTGGCGCCGGCTCGTCGAAACCGGGACGTCACAGGCGGTGTGGAACGGCACCGCCCCGGTCCACTTCTTCTATGGGCTGCAGGAAGCGCTGCGGATGATCGAGGAGGAGGGGCTCGACCAGATCTTCGCGCGCCACCATCGTCTCGCCGAGGCGACGCGGCGGGCAGTCCGCGTGTGGCGCCAGAATGACGGGCCGGAGATGTTCGCGGTCGATCCGCGCGGGCACTCGGATTCGGTGACCGCGGTGTTGACACCGGAGGGTTGCGACGCCAACGGGATGCGCGCGATCTGTCTCGACCGCTTTAATGTCTCGCTCGGCGGCGGGCTCGGGCCGCTGCAGGGCCGCGTGTTCCGGATCGGCCATATGGGCGACTTGAACGAGCCGATGATCCTCGGCTCGCTGGCGGCGGTCGAGATGGCGCTCGAACTCGCCGGCATCCCGCACGGCAAAGGCGGTGTCGCCGCCGCCATGGACTACCTCGTCAACGAGACCTGACCCCTGCCTCCTCAGCCGGCGGTTTCGAGCGCTTGTGCGACTGCGACCAGTGCCGCGTCCGACCCGCGCGCGCCGATGATCGACAAGCCGATCGGCAAGCCGTCAACCGTGGCGCCGGGGATGCTGATCTGCGGCACGCCGGTGAGCCCGCCATGCGCGCACAAACAGAGGATCCGGTCGCGCTGCAAGCTCGCAACCGATAGCGGCTCGCCGCGCTTTGGCGCCGGGAACGGCGTCGTCGGCAGGGCGAGGATCGTGCCCGGTGGCAGCAGGTGGCGCATGCGGCCCTGCGCCTCCTCGCGCACCAGGCTGGCCCAGTGCCGCTCGCTCTCCGGGATCTGCGAGCCGGTGTAGATGTTGCGCGCGACATTGTAGGCGAGGCGCGGGTTGCAGCGCTCGATCCAGTCCTTGAAGGTCAGCCACGCCTCCGCCGGCTGCAGGGTGCGCTGGGCGCGAGCCCAATGCACGATGCCGGCGGGCGCCATGATCTCCTCCCGCACCTCGCCGATCAGCGCCTTCAGCCGCCCGACCATCGGCTGCAAGGCCGCGCCGACCTCCGGATCGGCAAAGGCGAAGGCATCGACTGCGATGATCAACCGATCGGGCAATGCCGACGGGATCGCCTCGCCGAGCATCACGCTCGACACGAGCGCAAACGTTGCCGCGTCGCGCGCGAACCAGCCGGCCGTGTCCGAAGAGGGCGCCTGCGGCATCATCCCGGCGACATCGATGCGGCCATGCGTCGGACGGATGCCGTAGAGCCCGCAAAAGCTCGCCGGCACCCTGACCGAGCCGCCGGTGTCGGTGCCGATCGCGGTGTCGCACAGCCCGGCCGCGACCGCCGCCGCCGATCCCGAGGATGAGCCGCCCGGCACCCGCCCCGGCGCCTTGACATTGACCGGCGTGCCGTAGAACGCATTTTCCCCGACAATGCCGAGCGAGACTTCGTCGGTGATGGTCTTGCCGACCAGCGTGGCGCCGGCGTCGAGCAGCCGCTGCACCGCTGAGGAATGTCGCGTCGGCACCGGATTGTATCTCGCCCAGTCCGGATTGCCGCCGCCCGTTGGATGGCCGGCGACATCGAACAGATCCTTCGCCGCAAAGGTCAGCCCCGAGAGCGGCCCGCCCGGCCGGCCGTCGATCCGGACCCGCGGACCGGGGACAAATGCTTGGATGTCGTCGCGGGGATTATCATCGGGCATCGGGACACTCCGGGAGCGGGATCGGAACCGCCGGGGCACCGAGCGGCACAAAGATGGGTTTTATCGTCCGCAGCCGATGGGCGGAACCGGGGGTCACGGTGTTTTCGACGCAAGAGGCGTTTTTGACGCGAGATCTGCCGCGGAGAAGAACCGAATGCCACGCCGGGCAAAGCGCCGACCCGATGATCGGAAATATTGGTCCGGCCGGGTCACCAGGGAGAGCGACGCTCTCGAACTCGAACCCGGCGTGTTTACGAGCGACGACCCCGAACATATCGCCCGGTCATTGAAGCGTTCGGCCGAGCGCAGCACCCGCCGCAAGGCCGGCCCCTACCAGTCGGCGATGTCGATGCTGAACTTCTACATCAACCGCGCCGGCCGCAACCTGCCGGCCCGCCGCAAGCAAGTTCTTACGCGCGCCAAGGATGTGCTGCGGCGGCTGTTCCGGCGCGAATGACGGTTGCAGAAGGCTCGGGATGGCTCAGTCGGCGGCCGGGCGCAGTGCTGCGGCGCGGCGGGCGAGGGCGCCGAGTGCTGCGGTCATCGGCGTGGCGATGCCCAGCCGGTCGCCGATCTCGACCACGGCATCGACCAGCGCCCCTAGTTCGAGCCCGCGCCCCGCCTCGTAATCCTGCAGCATCGAGGTGCGAAAAGCACCGAGTTCGGCATTGATCGCATAGCGCTTCTCGACCGCCATCCGCGACGGCGCGCCGATCGCCGCCGCCACCGCCGCAACCTCGTGCATCGACGAGAGCGCCACCCGGCCGAGACCGTGATCGGCCATGATCTCATCGATGCGGGCGCGAGCCACCACCGAGAGCGGATTGATCGCCGCGTTGCCGAGCAGCTTCGCCCAGACCTCGCCGCGGATGTCGTCGGTGACGGTCGCATCGAACCCGGCGCGGCGCAGCACCGCAGCCACCTTTTCACAGCGCTCGCCGCTGTCCCCGGCAGCCTCGCCGAGCACGAATTTGTTGCCGCTGGTCCAGCCGATCGCCCCGGGAGCGCTGCGGCTGACCCCCATATAGATCACCGCGCCGATCACCCGTGACGCCGGCAGTGCCGCCAAGAGCGCGCCATCGGGATCGACCGCCCGGATCGGCTCACCGGCAAAGCGGCCAGCGATGCCGTCGAAATACCACCACGGCACACCGTTGATCGCCGGCAGGAGTGCGGTGTGCGGGCCGATCAGCGGCAGCAGCGCCGGCAGGGCGGCGGGCCAGTCCTGCGCCTTCATCGTGCCGATCACCAGATCCTGCGGCCCGAAATCGCGCGGGTCGCCACTCGCCTCGAGCCGCACGACCCCACCGCCGCCATCCCATTTTTCGACCCGCAGCCCATCGCGGCGGATCGCTGCCAGGCTCTCTCCGCGAGCGATGAGCCGGGGAGCAAACCCGGCAACCGAGAGCGAATAGGCGACCGCACTACCGATCGCGCCGGCGCCGACCACGGTGATCGCGGCAGGAAATTCAGCACCGGGCGCGGCCGTGCCCGACCTCCCCGTCCCGGTAGCCATCACCCTGGCTTCGTGAATTGCGGCTTCACGGATTGCGGCTTCGCGGATTGCGCCACGCCGGCGGCCGGCGGCATCGGCTCGCCACTGCCGGTCACCGCAGTCGGCCCCCATTGCGGCCGGCTTCGCCCTCGCTGGTCCGCTCGACTTCCCCGGCGAGGCGGTCGTATCGGCTGATCAGTTCCTGCAGGTGCTGCTTGACCCGCGGTGTCGTCGCGTCCTGAACCAGCGCCCGGGCACGCGCAGCGGCCGCCCGGTAATATTCGGCCGGCTCCTGCTTCTGTTCCCACTCGCCGCCATTGCCCGCTGTGGCCGCCGAATGCGGCTCCGCCGGCTGCTGTGTGAAGGGCCGCTCAACCAAGCTGTGCGACTCCGCCATTGATCGAGCGTCGCCCGGACCCGGACCGTCTGCGGCCGGCTGGCACAGCGACCATACGCGCGCGCAGGGTGTTGCGCAATATCAACGGGCGCCATCTCTAACGAGCGCTCCCGGTGATCGACGGCCGTCGGCGCTCGCCCGGGCCAGCGGCAGCATGCCGGCGGCGGCCGCTGTCGCAAAAACTGCGCTATGATCGGCGCCACGTGCCGGAGGATCGGCGGCGATTACTGCCGCCTTCGTGTTGCAACAGGCGCAAGCCTCGGGTCGAGTTGCGACCCGCTCTGTCGAGGTCGAGAAGAAATGACCGGTTTTTCATCCGAGGTCGAGATCGCCGTGATCGGTGCCGGGTCCGCCGGGATCGCCGCGGCCCGCCGCCTGATCGAGGGCGGAAGGCACAGCGTGCTGGTGCTGGAGGCACGCGACCGGGTCGGCGGCCGGGTTCATACCATCGCCCCGACCGGCTTCGCTCTCGACCGCGGCGCCGAATGGCTGCACTCGGCCGATCGCAACCCGCTGTCGCCGATCGCCCAGGAGCTCGGCTTCTCGGTTCACCGGCGCCCGCCCGAATGGACCAGCCGGTTGCGCCGCAGCGGCGAGACGGTCGAAGCCGAGGCGGATTGGCTCGCCACCCGGGAGGCCCAGGCGCGGGCCCGACACCGTGCGGCGGCGGAGCCGGAAGACCGCACGCTGGCGAGCGTGCTGCCGGCCGGCGGACGCTGGAACGCGTTGCTCGACGCCACCAGTACCTGGGCCAATGGGGCCGAACTCGACCGCGTCTCGGTCAAGGATTACGTCCGCTACGAGGACAGCGGCACCAATTGGCGACTGCACGAGGGTTATGGCCGGCTGTTCGAACGATTGGCCGAGGGGCTGCCGCTGGCGCTGTCCACGCCGGTTTTGCGGATCGATCATGGCGGCCGGCTGATCCGGCTCGACACGGCACAGGGCACGCTGACCGCGGCGCGAATCATCGTCACCGTGCCGACGACAATCCTCGCCGACGAGGTGATCCGGTTCGATCCGCCGCTCCCGGACAAGCTTGCAGCGGCATCGGGGCTGCCGCTCGGGGTCGACGACAAGCTGTTCATAGGCCTCTCGGGACCCGTCGATGGCGTCGGTCACGATGAATTCCTGGTTGGCTCGACGCGGCGCCGCGAGACCATGAGCTACCAGGTCCGGCCATTGGACCGGCCGGCGATCTACTGTTTTTTTGGTGGCCGCTTTGCTGCCGCGATGGAGCGCGAGGGCGAAGCCGCAATCTTCGCCTTTGCCACCGACGAGCTGGCGAACCTGCTCGGCAGCGACATCCGCAGACGCGTCTCGCTGCTGGCGGCCACTGCCTGGCTCGGCGATCCGTGGTCGCGCGGCTCCTATTCCTATGGCCGGCCCGGCAGCGCCGGAGCCCGCGCGGTGCTGGCCGCACCGGTCGATGGCCGGCTGTTCTTTGCCGGCGAAGCCACCTCGCCAGACTTCTTCTCGACCGCACACGGCGCTTTCCTGAGCGGCATCGCTGCCGCCGAGGCGGCACTCGCCAGCCTGGCGAGGGCGTAGCCCAGCGCCGGCCTAGACGGTCACCGGTTAGATGGATGTTGTCGGGCGCGGTCGCTCGTTGACCGCCGCCACGCGCATGCCGGCATCGTCGATGCGGATCGTGCTGAGCGAGCCGAGGCCGATCTCAAGCCGGGCATAGAGATCGAGCGGCATGCCGAGCGCAAACAGCAGTGCCGCGCGGATCACGTCACCATGGCTGACGATCGCGATGTTGCCGGCGGGATGAGCATGGTGCAGTTCGAACAGCGCGCCGACCATCCGGGCTTGGACCGCGCGCATGCTCTCGCCGCCGGGCAAAGCGGCGATGCTGCGGTGATGCTGCCATAGCGGCCAGTGCCGGTCGGCCCGGGCCTGGTCGAAGGTCAGCCCGGTCCAGTCGCCAAAATCGAGCTCGATCACATCCTCGCGATAGCTGACCGGCAGATCGAGCCGCGCGGAGAGGATCTCGGCGGTCTCGCGGGTGCGCTGCAACGGGCTCGCATAGAGTGCCGCGATCGCCTCGCCAGCCAGCCGTTCGGCCACCAGCGCGATCTCGGCGCGGCCCCGTTCAGACAGCCCGATGCCGGGGGTGCGCCCGTTGATCCGCCCAAACACGGCCGGCTCGCCGTGCCGCACCAGATGAAACACCGTCATCGCCGCCATCCTCCCGCCGCGTCTCAGCGGGCCGACAAATCACACTCGCTGCCGCAAGCGCAATCTCCGGGATCATCAGCGCGTCCCGGTCGGTCGACGGGCGCCGTGCCCGATCACCTCGGCGTCGGCGCCTCCGGCCGAAGCAGACCGGCATCGCGCAGCTCAACCCACAACTCGGCCGGGATCGGATGGCGCAGCAATTCGAGATTAGCGTGCAGCTCGGCGACGCTGCGCGGTCCGGGAATAATCGCCGCCACCGCCGGGTGGGCGAGCGGGAATTGCAGCGCCGCTGCCGCCAATGGCACGCGGTGGCGGTCGCAGACCGTGCCGATCGCCGCGACCCGTGCCACGATTTCCGGCGGTGCGGCACGGTAGTTCCAGGTGTCGCGGCCGGCCAGGATGCCGGAGTTCAACGGGCCGCCGATAACGATCGAGGTTCCGGCAGCCTGGCATTGCGGCAGCAGATCATCGAGCGGCGCCTGTTCGAGCAGGGTATAGCGGCCGGCCAGCAGAAACGCGTCCCATTGCCCCCATTGCAGCGCTTCGAGCAGCACCTCGCGCTCGTTGACCCCGATGCCGATTGCCTGCACCACACCGGCACCGCGCAGCTCGGTGAGCGCGCGGTACCCGCTCTCGCGCAAAGTGCGCATCAGCCGCGGATGCGCCACACCATGCTGCATCGCACCGATATCATGCACATAGAGAATGTCGATGCGGGCGAGGCCGAGGCGCTGCAGGCTGTCCTCGAAGGAGCGCATGATCCCGTCATAGGAATAATCGTAGACCGCCTCGAACGGCATCGCCGGCCGATCCGGGTCGCCGGTCTCCGCCGCCGGATGTGGGCGCAGCAATCGCCCGACCTTGGTCGACAACACCCATGCGTCGCGCGGGGCGGCGCGCATCGCATCACCGACGCAGCGCTCGGCCTGGCCGAAACCGTAATAGGGTGCCGCATCGATATAGCGCAGCCCGGCAGCCCAGGCGGCGCGCACGATCGCCTCGGCTTCCGCGCGACTGACCCCGATGCGGCTGCCGCCCAGCGTCGCACAGCCGAGACCGACGGCGCTGACCCGCAGCGAGGTCCGCCCGATCCGGCGCTTCTCGAATGCATCGATCATCCCGTTCTCCGCTCGCTCGATGATGCCCAGGCCGGCGGCGCCATCGTCGCTACGCCACGCCCAAACATACACCGCACCCGGCCAGCCGGGTCCTGCCGTGTTCGGCGAATCCACCCTGATAGGGTGTGGTGCCTGTAGCATATTACCTGCCTCATCCGACGGGCTGGCGCCGCAAGCCGTCGCGCGATAGCCTTCACCGTGCCGCCGACCGGCATCGCCCGCCGCTCCAGCGCCGCCGCCGGTCGGCGCAGCGGTCGCGCCCGCCCGGGTTCGGCGATCGCAATTGCGGCAGGAGATGCGGATGGACATGATCGACGAGCGACCCCGTTCGCCCGCCGAGCTCGACGCGCAGCCGGTCGTGCAACAAGCCGCGGCATTGCGGCCCGTGTTGCACCGTGATCGCGACGCGATCGAAGGCGAGCAGCGCCTGCCGCCGGCATTGGTCGAGCGGCTGCGCGCCGCCGGGTTCTACCGCCTTGTGATGCCGCGCGAACTCGGCGGGCTCGAGGCCGACCCGCTGACCTATCTTCGCGTCGTCGAGCTGTTAGCCGAGGGTGCCGGATCGGTCGGCTGGAACCTCGCCAACAACGGCATCGGCCAGCTCGTGACCCTCGGCCTGCCCGAGGACGGCGTGCAGGAGATCCACGGCGGCGGCACTCCCGCGATCATCGCCGGCACCGCGGTTCAGGGCGGCGGCCAGGCCGTTCCGGTCGCCGGCGGCTACCGGGTCACCGGGCGCTGGCCGTTCGGCACCGGCTGCCAGGAAAGCGCCTGGATGCTGGGGAGCTTCCAGGTTCTCGAAAACGGCCGGCCGCGCTGCCGCCCCGACGGCACCCCGCTCTACTGGCGCGGCGTGTTTGCGCGCTCGGAAGCCGAGACCGTGCCCGGCAGCTGGGACGTCGCCGGGTTGCGCGGCACCGGCAGCTTCGACTGGACCGTCACCGACGTGTTTCTGCCGGAGCGGCGGACCGTGGCGCATGCCTTTGCGCCGCTCGACAACGAATGGCAGCGCTGGCCGGGGATCACCTACGCCCTGCCGGCCACCTGCTGGGTCGGGCCGCACCACAGTGCCGTCATCACCGGCATCGCGCGCGCCGGCATCGATGCGCTGATCGAGCTCGCCGGTGAGAAGACGCCGCGCGGCCGCACCGGGATGCTGCGCGACAACCCGCAGGTCCAGGACGCGGTCGGCCGCGCCGATGCGATCCTCGAAGCCGGCCGCGCCTATCGCAGCGCGATGATCACCGAGCTGTGGAACACGGTCGCGGCTGGCCGCGAGACCACGCTCGAGCAGCGCGCCCGCTGCCGGCTTGCCGCGGTCCACGCCGCCGACAGCGCGCGCCAGGCGATGGACCTCGTCTATCGGCTCGGCGGCAGCACCTCGTTCCGCCGCGACAGCCGGCTCGCCGAGTGCTGGCGCGACCTGCACGTCGTCGGCCAGACCGTGACGATCGCGCCCGAGTGGTATCCGATCGGCGGCCGGGTCTATCTCGGGATGGACCCCGGCCCGCGGATGCGCTAACCATCGTCGCAGCAAATCACCGCCAATCGGGCGGCGCTCGTGAGGACAGGAGGAGGAGCGGCGATGGCCTACGAAGGCATGCTTGCAGAAACGATTTCGATCATCGGCGACAAGAACGAGACGATCTCGGCCTATGTGGCGCGGCCGCTGGGTCCGGGGCCGTTCCCCGGCATGGTGTTGCTGCATCACGCGCCCGGCTGGGACGAGTGGTATCGCGAGGCAACCCGCAAATTTGCCCATCACGGCTATGCGGCGATCAGCCCGAACCTTTATCACCGCGCCGGCGAGGGCAAGGCGGACGACGTCGCCGCCAAGGTGCGTGCCGAGGGCGGCGTACCCGATGCCCAGGTCATCGGCGACACCGAGGGCTCGGTCGCGTGGTTGCGCGCCCAGCCCTGGCTCAACGGCAAGGTCGGCGTGTTCGGCACCTGCTCCGGCGGCCGGCAGACCTTTCTGTTTGCCTGCAACACCAAGAGCATCAACGCTGCCTGCGAATTGTGGGGCGGCCGCGTGGTGATGAGCCGGGAGGAGTTGAACCCGAAGCAGCCCAAAGCCCCGATCGATTTCACCAAGGACCTGTCGTGCCCATTGCTCGGCCTGTTCGGCAACGAGGATCGCGCCCCCACCCCGGAGCAGGTCAACCAGCACGAGGCCGAGCTCAAGAAGCACGGCAAGCAGTACGAATTTCACCGCTACGACGGCGCCGGCCACGGCTTTTTCTATTATGACCGGCCGGCCTACCGCATCGAGCAGGCCGTTGATGGCTGGCAGAAGGTGTTCGCGTTCCTCGGCAAGCACCTCGCCGCCTAGCACAGAACCCGGCTGAAACCCGAATGTGCACCTCGATCGTCGAGATCGTTGCCGCTGACGGGGCCGGCAAGGGTGGTGACGGGTGGTTCAAGCTGACCCATTCGGTCGTCTCCTACGACCACCCGCACCACGCTCTGCTCGAAGAAGCCATCACCATCGATTTCGTCAACGCGGCGATGGCGCCGGGCACCCGCGTCGCCGTCGAACTGACGCTCGACGCCGCCAAGGAGCTGAGCGCCGCGCTCGTTCGGGCAATCGCCCAGGCCGAGATCGAGGAGAGCGGCCGCCACCGCCAACCGCGCTGAGCTCCGACCGGCCTCGGTCAGGCGCCGCGCCCGCACGCCCGACCAGCCGGTCATCACATAGCGCCATTTCCCGACCAGCTCCGCTCCGAGACCGGTGCCGGGGACATGGCAGCTTTGCCTGCAGCTTCTTGCCTGGAGGCAGCGTGACGCTACGCTGAGCCATTGCAGTCGAAGACCGGCCAGCGCCAGAACAATCAACACCGGCGCCGGAACAAGCAACAAAGGAGAACGTCGCGATGGAACCGAACCGCCAGGATGCGGCCTCCGGCAGCACGGCGGCGACGTTTACTACGGGTGCAAGCGGATCGGCGAGCCCGGCGCCGATGGCGCGGCGTCCACCGCCGTCGCCAGCCGCATGGGACCGCGAGGCCGATATCGTCGTGATCGGGTCCGGCGCCACCGGGCTTCCGGCCGCGATCGTCGCGCGCGAGGCCGGCGCATCGGTGATCGTCGTCGAGGCGGAAGCGGATATCGGCGGCCATGCCATCTGCAGTGGCGGCAATGTGCCGCTCGGCGGCGGCACCAGCGTGCAGCGGCGATACGGCATCCCCGACACGCCGGACCTGCTGTTCCGCGACCTGACCGACTGGTCGGTCGTCGGTCCCAACGGCTTTCCCGACTATCGCTACAATGATCGCGAGATCATCCGCGCCTTTGCCGACAACAGTGCCGCCGCCTTTGAATGGCTGGTCGCCCACGGCGTCGTTTTTGTCGACAGGGCACCTGATGCGATCGGCGGCAACTCGGTCGGCAATTCGCTGCCCCGCGAGATGCATTGCGCAGTCATGGACTGGCCGATGGTGCAGACCGGCGAGCCCGCCGACCCCGCGGTCCGCAAGACCCGTTCCTCCGGCAACGGGCTGATGCGCCCGCTCGAAGCCGCCGCGCGCAAGGCCGGTGTCGAAATCCTGATCGAGCACCGCATGACCGGCATCTACCGGCAGGAGCCGGATCACGGCCCGGTGCTCGGCATCGCGGTCGACCATAACCGCGCCGGCTCGACGATCCGCGCCCGCCAGGCGGTCGTCATCGCCACCGGCGGCTCGACCGGCAATATCAATTTCCGGCGCATGTTTGATCCGCGGCTGACCGAGGAATATTGCGGACTGGCCGGCATGCCGTGGTCCGACCAGGATGCGAGCGGCGAACTCGCGGCGATGGCGATCGGCGCCTCGCTATGGGGCCTTTTCAATCAGACCGGCGAATTCGGCGCCACCATCACCAAGGCCGGCTCGATCGGCTGCCGCTACAATTACCGCAATCTGCAATGGATGCCGGGCAGCCGCGTGTTCGAGCGCGCCGGCGCCACCGGGCTGCGCGTTGCCGACTGGCAGGATGTGATCCTGGTCAACATGCTCGGACGGCGCTTCTACGACGAGACTGCCGGCCAGTACATCGCCAACAACTACAACTCGATCGATCCCTATGTTCAGGGCAGCTACCTGAACGTGAGGAATATCGACTACAATCCCAATAACTTCCTGAATGCGGCATTGGCCGGGATCGATGACGGCCACAATGGCGGCGGGCCGATCTGGGCGATCTTCGACAGCGACGCGGTCGAGCGCGAAGGATGGCGGCCAGCACCGCCCGGCGTCGATATCGCCGGCGGCTTCTTCTTTGCCGCCAATCGGCTCGCCGATTTGGCCGAGAAAATCGAGATGAAGTACCAGCGCGTGCCGATGCCGCCGGAAAACCTGGTGGCGAGCGTCGAACGCTACAATTCCTTTGTCGAGACCGGGATCGACGCGGATTTCGCCAAGCCCGGCCCGAAATACAGGATCGCCCGGCCGCCCTTTTACGCCGCCTGGGCAACGCCGGTCGTGCACGACACCCGCGCCGGGCTGCGCATCAATGCCGCCTGTCAGGTCATCGACATGAACGGCGAGATCATCCCCGGCCTCTATTGCGGCGGTGAATCGGCCGGCGGGTTTTCGCAGCATGGTCTCGCCCGCGCCACCTGCCAGGGCTATATCGCCGGCCACGCAGCCGCCCGCGAGCCGCGCCGCAATCCGGTCTCTTGATGCTGGGCCTCATCGCCGACCGTCCTCACCGCTGCCCGATCCGCAGACAGCGGCCGAATGGCCGGTTATGATGCCGTGCAGCAGCAGAGCAATCACGGGATGCGACAGATGAAGATCGATGGACATTGCCATTGCGGCGAGATCGCCTTCGCGGCGGAGGTCGATCCCGATGCACTCAGCATCTGCCATTGCACCGATTGCCAGACGCTGACCGGCTCGGCCTTTCGCATCAACATCCCGACCGCGGCCGAGGATTTCGTGCTGCTGCGTGGCACGCCAAAGACCTATGTCAAGACTGCCGAAAGCGGCAACCAGCGCCGCCATGCATTTTGCGGCAATTGCGGCACGCCGATCTATGCCTGCGCCGTCGACAACCCGACGAGCTACGCGCTGCGGGTCGGCACGATTACCCAGCGCGCGGCGTTCCGGCCGCGGCGGCAGAGCTGGCGCCGCTCAGCGCTCAATTGGGTCGATGCGTTGGCCACCGTACCGGCAAGCGAGAAGGGCTGAACCGCGGCGGCAACGCCGCACCGCCACCGCGGCCCGGGCTTGGCTGTCGCGCCCAAAGCCCACGCCGCCGATGCGCCGAGGAGAGCAGGCGATGAGAATCGGTCTTTTCTATCAGATCCAGGTGCCAAAGCCCTGGACGCAGTCCAGCGAGTCGCAGCGCATCTACGAAGCTCTCGAACAGATCCCCTACGCCGAAGAGCAGGGCTTTTCGAGCGTATGGTTTTCCGAGCACCATTTCCGTCCGGTGTGGTCGCATAACAGCGCCCCTGACCTGACGCTCGCGGCGGTCAGCCAGCGCACCAGCCGCATCCGCCTCGGCGTCGGCGTCGTGCTGGCGCCGATCCACCATCCGTTGCATGTGGCGCAGCGCATGGCCACCCTCGACATCCTGAGCCATGGCCGCGTCGATGTCGGGCTCGGTCGCACCGGCTATCCGTATCAGCTGACCCCTTACGGCACCGACCTCAAGGACACCCGCGGCATGTGGCAGGAATTTGCCGAAGTGCTGCCGCGCATCTGGACCGAGGAGGAAATCGCCTATGACGGGACCTACTACCAGATCCCGCGCCGCGAGGTGCTGCCAAAACCGGTGCAGCGCCCGCACCCGCCGCTGTGGTCGGCTTGCGGCAGCGACGAGACCGCGCGGCTGACCGGCAGCTTGGCGATGGGCGGGCTGTTCGGCAGCGAGGGTGGCCCGGACCGCGTCGGCGAGCTGATCGCCCTCTATCGCGATGCGGCGCAGTCCGCCAGCCGCGATCGCCAAGCGCCGCCGCCGCGCGCCGCGCTGATGACCGCGGGCTATTGTCACGAAGATCCGCGGGTCGTCGCCGAGCGCGGCACCGAGCTCGTCGGCTGGTATATGGAGCAGCAGCGCGAGCGTGCCCGCCTCGTGTGGCGCGACTATGATCCGGCGACCGTGCCGGCCGATTATCGCGGCTATTACGCGCGCGACCAGCGTCTCGCCAGCGGGCCGCATCCGGGCGAACCAACCCCGCAGCAGGTGCGCGAGCAGGGAACCAAATTCTGCGTCGGCACGCCCGCCGATTGCATCCGCTTTCTCGAAGCCTACGAAGCGCTCGGCATCGAGGAGGTGTTCATGCTGTGCGCGATCGGGCCGGCGCGGCATGAGGAGGTCCTGCATACCCTGCGCCTCTTCGGCGAGGAGGTGATCCCGCATTTTGCCGCGCGGGAAGGCTCACCAGCGCCGGCAGCGGCCCCGGCCCGAGCCGCGTCACCGGCATAAGCCGAGCGCCGGCCGCGTCTCAGCCGAGCCCGAGAAGCGGCCGCACCCAGGCCGCCAGCCGGGCGATCGCATCATCGGCTTCGGCGGCATGCCCCGCCGAAAATTGAAAGACGTGCTGCATCTCCGGGAAGATGTCGAGCTTAACCGTGCACCCGGCGTCGCTGGCGCGCTCGGCGAGCCGGCGGCTGTCGTCCAGCAGCGCCTCGTCGCCGCCCACCTGGATGTAGATCGGCGGCAGGCCGGCCAGTTCGGCATGGAGCGGATTGGCCAGCGGATCACGGCGGTTGCCGCCCTCGCCGAGAAAGGTCTGGGCCATTACCGCGACGATCTCGCGCTGCACCAGCGCGTCCTTGTCGCGGTTGGTGTCGAGACTGTCGCCGCCGATCTCCATATCGACCCAGGGCGACAGCGGCATCGCCGCGGCCGGCAATGGCAGCCGGCGCTCGCGCGCCCGCAGTAGCGTGGTGATGGCGAGCGCGCCGCCTGCGGAATCGCCGGTCGTGGCGATATGCGCAGGAGCGATCCGCTGGTCGAGCAGCCATCGGTAGGCCGCGACCGCGTCGTCGACCTGGGCCGGATGCACATGCTCGGGCGCGCGGCGATAATGCGGGATCAGCGCGCGGCAGCCGATCACCTTGGCGAGGTGGCCATAGAGCTTGCGATGGGTGTACATCGACGCGGTGACGTAGCCGCCGCCATGCAGGCACAGCACCACACGGTCCGCGGCGCATCCCTTGGGCACCGCCCACAAGGCCGGCACGCCGCCGGCATCGGTCTCGAGATAATCGAGGCCGCTGGGCTCGGCGGTCACATCCCCCCAGTGCTCGAACATCGCCCGCAACTCGTCGAGCGGCATCTCCGGCTCGGCGGCGAGGGCCGCCGCCCAACCGCGATAAAGCGTCGTCAGCGCTCCAGCTTCCCGGTTCGCCATGTTTTCTCCTCCCGGAACCTCCCCGATGCGGTACCTTCGGCCCGGATCCGCCCGTGATGCCGCCATGCACTCCGTGACGCGGGTCAGGCGACCAGATCGACACCGGTTGCCGGCAGCTCGACCTTGCCGCCGCACTCGCGGGCGATCACCGGCATCACCTCCTCGGCGAAGATCTGCATCTGCTCCTCGATCTCCTGCGGCTCGAAGCCGCCGAGCTCGAACCAGCCGAGAAAGCAGAAATCGTCATAGCCGCACTCGCGCCGCATCTTCATCAGCGTGTCGATGACATACTGCTTCGAGCCATGGATCGCGATTTCGCGCTCGCGCAGCATCTCGGCGGTGACTTTCTTGTTGAGGTCGAACATCGGCTCGTCGAGCCTCCCCACGACGATGCCAAAGCCGAACGGCCCATAATAGTCGAACTGCAATTCGATTGCCCGCGCCGCCCGCGCGAGCGACGCCTTCTCTTTTCCCGGACGGGTGACGTGAAGATAGCGGCTGGTCATGATCCCCCGCCGTTTCGCCGCGTCCCAGCCGAACTTGAAACGGCCGCGACCCCGCATGTCGGGAAAGCCCGCCTTCTCCGCCGCCTCGTAATAGATTTCGAGGTTGCGCCGCAGCCGGTCGTTGGGTTCGACGATCATGACCCCGTTGATCCCGTTCTCGGCCGCGAATTTGAGCGAACGGGCGCTGGTCAGCGGCTCCCACAGCTGCGGGTGCGGCTTTTGCACCGGCTGCGGAAAGACCTGCAATTCTTTCAGCGTCGTCGTCGTCGCCTGCACCGGGTTGCCGGCCGAATACATGTCGGGATCACCCAGCGCGATCACTTCGTCGAGGCGGCGGCCGGCTTTGTCCTGCTGGAAATAGGCGATGGTCTGCTTGTGGTTCCACTTCGTATAGCTGGGCGGCACCGAGAAATTCTCGCCGTGATGCGAGAATGACGGCTCGGTCCAGCATTTCTTCATGATCGCGATCGCCTCCTCGAACGCCTTGCGGTTGCGCTCCTGATCCTGGATCGTGGCGCCGTAGGGCCGGCCGAGAGTCTCGTTCTCGCGCGGCTGGTAGCCACGGCCGATGCCGCACTCGACCCGCCCGCCGCTGATCACATCGAGCGTCGCGATCTGCTCGGCGAGCCGTACCGGGTGATGCCAGACGATGATGTTGGCCGCCTGGCCGAGCCGGATCCGCTTGGTGTGCGCCGCGACACTCATCTGCACCATCAGCGGATTGGGGCTCATCTCCGCCCCTTCCGGCTGGAAATGGTGCTCGGTCAGCCAGAACGATTGATAGCCGAGCTTCTCGGCAAGAATCCCCTGGCGGACCTGGTTGATCAGCGTCTGCTGCGCCGCCTGATGGACTTCGGCGAGCGACCCGTCATTCAGCGTGATCCCGTCGCTGGTGGTGATGATCGGCAGGTTCGACGCGCCATTGTGAAAGACGCCGATCTCCAGCATGGCTCTCCCTCCTGCTCCTTCGCGAAGGCGCGCCGATGCTTTTGCCGCACTCGTCCGAGGGACGAGGCTCGCGCGTCCCGCTCCCGCACCGGGAAGGTTGGGCCGGCCCGCCGGCGCCGTCAATGACCAAGCCGCTGCCGCACACATTCGCCCTCGGGCACCCGCAACCGCGTGACCATCCCTGCCGTTCTCTTCCACGCCCTGCCGTTGTGCTCGGGGGCGGCGGTGGTAAGCTCGCGATGGCGCCTGGCAGCCGATGAGGTGACCCGATGAGCAAAGCCTTCGTCAGGGAAGAAGCGGAAGACGGCATCGATCCGCCCGACGAGACGCCGGCGCTCCCGGCCGGGATCCGCAACTACATGACGCCTGCCGGCCATCGCCAGCTGCAAGAAGAGCAGCATCGCCTGCTGCGCGTCGAGCGTCCCCAGGTGGTCGAGACCGTCGCCTGGGCCGCCGGCAATGGCGACCGCTCGGAAAACGGCGACTACATCTACGGCAAGCAGCGGCTGCGCGAGATCGACCGGCGCCTGCGCTTTCTGACCAAGCGGCTCGAAAGCGCCGAGATCGTCGATCCGGCCCAGCAGAAAAACCGCGATCAGGTGTTTTTCGGCGCGACCGTCACTTATGCGAATGAGCGCGGCGCCGAGACGACGGTGACGATCGTCGGCGTCGACGAGGCCGATCTCTCCCGCCGCCAGGTCAGCTGGGTCTCACCCATTGCCCGCGCGCTGATCCGGGCGCGCGAGGGCGACATCGTCGAGTTGCGTGCCCCTTCGGGGATCGAGCAGATCGAGATCGTCAGCATCCGCTACGATACCGGCGACGCCGCCGGCTGACGCCGGTCTTGCGACCCGATCGGCGATCGGCCTGGTGCCTTCCGAGGTTCAGCCGAACGGACCCTGGAACACCTGGTCTGCATAGGTATCCGATAGCGGCTCGAGCATCTCGGGCCACTCCGTCAAGGTGCTGCGCCGCTCGGCCGCCGGCCGCACCCGACCGTCCCAGCCGACCTGCTCCATGTAGTAATAGAGCTGGATGCAATGCCCGTCCGGATCGAGGGCAAAGGCCGCGTAATCGATGCCGGGATAAAGCTTGGGCGGGATCGTATCGATAAAGCTGACCCCCTCAGATTTCAGGAACGCAATCGCCTCGCGCAGCTGCGCATAGCTGCCGAGTTCGACCCCGAACGACATGCAAGTGGTGCCCGCTCTGAGCCCGAGCGGCCCGCGCAGCTCCTTCGGGAACAGCCCGACGCTGTGATGCTCGTTGCCGCAGCGCAGGAACACCGCGCGGGCGCCGCGATAGGTGCACTCCTCGCTGCGGACAAAGCCGAGCCGCTCGCAATAAAATTCCTCGGCGCGCCCGACATCATCGACGAACAGCCCGACCGGGCCGATCTTGGTAATCTTGAACGGCCGCGGCAGCAGCACGCCTTCGACCTCATAGGTTTTGCCGGGGGTCGGCGGCGGTCGGTGGCCGGAGAAGATGTCGACGCCATTGCGCTCGGCTGCCGCTACCTCTTCGGCCTCCGACATCTGCGGCAGCGGCGGCTTGCTGCCAAAACCGCGGTCGTACATCGCACGCGGCTTGCTTGCCTGGTTCCAGCCGATCTGCTCGATACCGTAATAGAGTTCGTTGGTGTGGCCATCGGGATCGTAGACATAGACGTGCCAATTGCTGCCCGGCATGTCGCGCCCGACCCGCTGGATGCGGACCTGCTGCGCCTCGAAATAGCCGTGCGCGTCGACGATCTCTTTGAGGCTGCCGCACTGCCAGGTGATCTGGTTGATGGTCACTTCGGGTGCGAATTTGCGGTCGGCGCGATGGTCCATGACCTGCTTGGGGAACAGCACAAAGGCGTGGTGGTCAGTGCCATAGCGCATGAAATAGCCGCGCGGGTCGCCGAGATCGGCATCTTTGGGGAACCACGGTGCAGCCGAGAAATCGAGCGTGTCGGACGCGGTGAAGCCGAGCAGGTCACCGTAGAACCGGCGGCTCTCGGCGAGCCGCTCGACATTGAAGCCGAAATGGCCGAGGCGGCGGATCTTGAACGGCCGCGGCAGCATGATCCCGCCGACATTGTAGCGCTGCGCAAGTGACGACATCGGCCCGCTCCCTCCTGTGCTAGCGCCGGACCGCCGCGCGGTCGCCGGCATAGCTTGTCAGATCGATGAACTCCAGCACCGTGCCGTCGGGATCGTGGAAATAGGCGCGCGGACCGTTCAAGACACCGCCCTGCCGGTCCTCCTCGAAGGTGATCGCAACATCATGGGCGCGCAAATGGTCGAGTGCTGTCGCGTAATCCTCATGCGCCACGGCAAAGGAATGATGCACCCCGCCATGATCTTCGGGTCTGGGATTGATCGGCGGATCGCGCCTGACCAGGATCAGGCAGGTCCCGGCCGCGTCAAGAAACGCCATGTTGCCCTGCGCCACCGTCGCCAGGTGGCGGCAGCCGACGATCTCGGTATAAAACCGCGTGCTCTTCGCCACGTCGCTGACTGGAATGCTGAAATGGGCGACGGACCTGATCGCGACCATCGCTGTGCTCCCTCGCTGACGCCGCACCTCTCTTAGCAGCATCGCCCGCCACCCGTCGAGCCCGCCGCAGCCCTCACCCGGGTTCACCGACAATATCGAGGATGCGCTGCAGCCGCCACGCGAGCGGCAGGGTCAACAACACGATTGACGCCACCAACAGCATCGCCGGGCGCAGGCCGATTGCGTCGCCCAGAAGCCCGTACAGCGCCGGCGCCACCGCCCCCGAGCCGATCGTGCCGGTATAGAAGACGCCAAAAGCATGGTCGCGGCGCCGGGCAGCGACCAGATCGGGGACCGTGCCATAGAGCACCGATGAAGTGCCGTTGAGGGCGATGCCGATCGCCGGAAGCAGCGCCAGCGCGGCACCGATCGGCAAGGGCAGCAACCCGAGGATCCCGAGCGCGGTCGCTCCCTCGGTCAGGAACACCGTCGTCAGCACGCCGAGCCGCGCCCCGAGAAAGCCGCAGACGAGCTTGCCCGCCGCACCGCCGGCAAAAACCAGCGTCAGCGCCGCGCCGATTTCCGGCACCCCGGCACCCTTGGCCCGCAGCAGAAACGGCAGAAAGGTCAGAAAGCCCATCCGCGTCGCGCTGTCGACGATGCCGATCGCCAGCAGCAGCGGAAACCCGCCGCGCGGCGGGTCGACGGATCGGGCCGGGGTCGCGCTCGGCGCCGTTGCTGCGGCATGCCCGGCGGATACCACCTGCGCCCGTCCCAGCGCCAGCACGATGGCGCCGGCGCCGCATAACCCGATGATCCCGACCACCATTGTCGCCGAACGCCAGCTCGTTGCCGCGATCAGCGCCGCGGTGATCGCCGGCAATGCCATCTTGCCGAGGTCCCCGGCGAAATTGTAGGTGCCGAGCGCGCCGCGCGAACGCGGTCCCTCATAGGCCGCGGCGACGAGACCGGAGGCGATCGGATGCTGGACGCTCGACCCGATCCCGCCCAGCACCAGCACGCCCCCCAGCACGACGAGGCTCGGCGCCGCGCCGAGGCAGAGATAGGCGCAACCGGCGACCGTCGTGCCGAGCGCCAGGAGCGTGACGCCGCCGAACCGCTGTGCCGCCCGCGCCGCCGGCACCTGCAACCCGGCCATCGCCCCGGCATAGAGCGCACGCAGAACCCCGACCGCGGCATAGCCAAGGGCAAATTCGGCCTGCAGCAATGGCAGCAGCAGATAGAGCGTATCGGTCAGCCCGTCATGCAGCGCATGCGCACCGCACGCGCCGCACAGCACGCGCAGGCGCCGGCGGTCGGGACGGCCGGTGGTCGCCGGCAAAGCTGCGGTCGTCATCGAGCCCTCCGATCCATCCGGGGACAGGCAAGGCCGGGCGGGTTCGCGCCGGCGCCTCGTCCGATGTGGCATTGATGACAGATCGATGACAATCGACTTGTGCTGACCGTCGATGTGAGGAAAGCTCACGTGATGGTCCGCCCCCGCCTGCCCCCGCTGAATGCGATCAAGGCCTTCGAGGCGGCCGCCCGGCTCGGCAGCTTCACCCGCGCGGCCGATGAGCTGCACGTCACGCATGGCGCGGTCAGCCGGCAAATCCGCGTTCTCGAGGACTGGCTCGGCGCCCCGCTGTTTCAGCGCACCAGCCGCAATGCGGTGGCGACGCGGACCGGGCTCGATCTCTTGGCCGAAGCCGGGCCGGCGCTCGACCGGCTGGCGCAGGCAGCACTCGACGCGCGCCGTGGCGCCCCGGCGCGCGGGCGGCTGTGCGTGTCGGCGCTGCCGACCTTCGCGATGCGCTGGCTGATCCCGCGGCTACCCGAATTCGAGCGTGCCCACCCGGGTCTCGAATTGCGCATCGTCACTGCGAGCACGCCGGCCGAGCAGTTCCGGATGGAGGCGGACGCGGTGATCTCCGGCCCGGCACGGCAACGGGGCTGGGTCGGCGAGCGGTTTCTCGGCGAGGCACGTCTGCCGCTGCTGAGCCCCGACCTCATCGAGCGCTGCCCGCTCGCGGCGGTACCCGATCTCGCGCGGCACACGCTGCTGCATGCGGCGACATTGCGCGACGCCTGGCCGCGCTGGCTCGCCGCGGCCGGGCTACCCGAGCTGAAGCCGGCGCGCGAGCAGGTGTTCGAGCATTTCTATTTCGCGATCCAGGCGGCGATCGAGGGTCTCGGCGTGGTCATGGGTCCGCTGGCACTGGTCGGTGACGAGTTGTGCCGCGGCCGCCTCCTGGCCCCTCTCGACGGGCCGGTGACGCGGACCCGCGGCTACTTCCTCTATGCGCCCGAGGCCAGCAGTGACGCACCGGCGATCGCGGCGCTGCGCGACTGGCTGCTCGGCGCCGGTGCCGAGACCGCAGCCGAATATCCGCCGCACCTGTCGCAGAGCCTGCGCTAGTGGTCCGACCGAAACGCATGGTTCCCAAGCGTTTCGTCAATCGGCCCTCGTAGCATCGCACCACCAGCGGTGGCGCGCCGTGCCGACGCGCGATGCTGCGGGCCGCTCGTCAGCCGATGCCGGCGAAATAGAGCTTCGGGTCGGCGGCGCGGATATGGGCTTCGGGCAGGCCGAGCTCGTGGCGCACGATATTGGTCCCGGCGACCAGCGATACGCATTTGTAATAGGCGATGCGGCGCGACAGCCCCTCGCGGCCAAAACCGCAATCGGTCGTGATCACCAGCCGCTCCGGCGGGATGTATTCGAGTGCCTTTCTGATCAGTGCCGCGACATGCTCCGGCGGCTCGACGATCGTGTTGCAGTGATTGACGACGCCGATGCCAATCTTCTTGTCGGTCTTGTATTTGCCGAAGAGCGGCAAATCCTTGCCGTTATTGCTAGCGCATTCGAAGGTGACGACATCGGCATCGAGCTGCAAGAGATAGGGCAAGGCCCGCTCGTAGCTCGGCACCTCCCAATAGACCCGCTGCTGGTTCGGGTTGCCCCAGCAGGTATGCGCCCAGATCTCGGCCTCGACGCCCTGGAGCTGGCGGTTGAACACCTGTGTCTGGAATTCGAGCTCGGCATCGGTGCAGTCGGCTCGCGTCGTCAGCCCGTGCTGGCGCGGCTCCTCGACCTGGATCAGCGGGCAGCCGGCCGCGGCAAGCTCGCGGAACTCGGCATTCATGATATCGCAAAGGTCGAGCACCATCGCCCGATCATCCGGGTAGTATTGGTTCCACAACATGCTGGCCAAAGCCGGCGCGCAGATCGCTCCGAACTTGACCGGACGATCGCTGAGGCGCTGTGCGACCTGCCACAACGCGGCGTATTCGAGCGGCCCGCGCGTCAATTTTTCGGTGACGACCGATGGCTGGTAGGCCTCCTGCACCTCCCACAGGATATGGCCGGGCTTGAGCCCGTGCCGCCCCATCCAGCCTTGCGAGGTCGAGCGGTGGCCATGGATGCCACCCAGTCGCTCGATCGGGTAGAAGAACCACGACTTGCCGCCGACCGCGAGATCGAACCGGCTGTCGCCATCGGTGACGATGTCGAGCCCGGCCGCCTCCTGCGCGTTGATCACCGCGGCGACCGCGTCGAGATACTGCTCGCGAAACAGCGAGTCGCCGAGTGCGGCTTTGAACGACCGCCCTTGCAGGCTGAGATCGAACCACAATGGCCGCGGATAGGAGCCGGTGATCGCGGTCGGCATGACCATGTCGCGCGTCGTCTTCAGCATCGCCCGCTCACTTTAATCTGTCTTCTGGGGAAATTACATTTCCACCGATACTGCTGACAACATGGGATACGCGCTCGATACCGATGTCGTGCTTGCAGCATTGCGGAGCCCGGCGGTGTTCCTGATGGCGGGCTTGCCGATCGTCCTGGCGCGGTTCACGCGTGAGAAACGTGCATCGAAGGCTAATTCCTAATCAGTCGAAGGTCAGCACAGTTCTGGCGACTTCGCCGGCTTTCATGGCGCGGAAGGCTTCGTTGATGTCGCCGAGGTGGCCGCGCTTGGTGACCATCGCGTCGAGGTCGAGCCGACCCTGGCGGTAGAAATCGAGATAGAGCGGGATGTCGGTGCGAAACCGGTTCGAGCCCATGCGCGAGGTCTGCACCTTGCATTCGGGGCGGATCGCCATCCACGGGAACTCGATCATCGCATCGGGCGGCAGCACCCCGACGATCGTCGCGGTGCCGCGGATCGCCAGGCTCTCGATCGCCTGCCGCACCAGTTTTGCATTGCCGACCGCCTCGAAGGCGTGATCGACCCCAAGTCCGCCGGTCAGCGTGCGCACCCTCTTGACCGGGTCGTTCTCGGCACTGTTGACAAAATCGGTGGCGCCGGCGCGGGCCGCCATCTCACGCTTCGCCTCGAACTGATCGACGGCGATGATCTGCCGCGCGCCGCCGAGGCGCGCCCCCTGGATGATCGACAGGCCGACCCCGCCGCAGCCGAACACCGCGACATTCTGCCCGGCTTCGAGCCCCGAGCTGCGCAATGCCGCACCCACCCCGGTCAACACCCCGCAGCCGACCAGTGCGGCCTTGTCGAGCGGCAGCTCCGGATCGATCCGCACGATCGAGTTCTCATGCAGCAGCATCTTCTCGGCATAGCTCGAAATGCCGATGAACTGGCGGAACGGCTGGCCGTTCTGCGACAGCCGCGGGGCGGCACTGTCGGGCCGGGTGACGATGCCGCCGGTACACAGATTGGGATGGCCCGACAGGCATTGCGGGCAGCTGCCGCAAAAGCCGGAGAGACAGGCGACGACATGGTCGCCGGGTCTGACCGTCGTGACCTCGGCACCGACCGCCTCGACGATTCCGGCACCCTCATGGCCCAGCACGATCGGCCGGTCGAGCGGGAAGCGGCCGACCCCGTCGACGACATGCAGATCGCTGTGGCACACGCCGGTTGCGGCAGTGCGCACCAGCACCTCGCGCCCCCAGGGCTGGTCGAGCTCGACCTCTTCGATCGTCAGTGGTGCGCGCACCTTGCGAAAGACGGCGGCAGCAGCTTGCATCGTGGCGGCTCCCCGGACGGAGGGTTGGAGCGTCAGCATAGGATTCTGGCGCCGAGGTGAGAAGACGGCTCGCTGCCGCGGCACGGTTGCCGCATTCCGTCCGCCGGAACGATAAAATCGGCGTTCGCAGCGTTGACGGTTCATATCAGCCATGCTAATTTTGCAGAGCGTGGGCAGCACGGCGATAAGTCGGCAACCGAACCCGCGCCAGGGCAGGCCGAGGTGATCGAGGCGAGACGGTGCAGGCGCATTGGGAGCCTGCGGGCGCCACAATGATGATCGGCGAGGGTCACGGGCGCGGCATCAGCCGCGTCCGATCCGCCGAGCGCCGCCAACGACAAATCCGGTCCGAGCCTCGCACCGCAACGAGATGTCGAACCGGAACCGTCGCGGGCGGCTGCAGCAGGCGAGGCGCAGACACGGCGAGAACGCATTTTCGTCGCGGATAGTAACAGCGGCGCATCGGCCTGCCGGTTCCCCAACCGCGCGCTCCCGGATTGGACCAAGCAGGGAGGTTGCGATGGCGGAAGCGCGTTCCTTCGCACGGTCGTCGAACGCCGCCGGGTTTATGCTCGGGCGCAAGCTCGACAGTATCCCGTTCAGTCCCTACCACCTCGCGATTCTTCTGGTCCTGGGGTTCATGGGTTTTGTCGAGGGCTACGATCTATCGATCACCGGCTCGCTGCTCGTCTTGGCGAAGCATCCGCTCCACCTAACCCCAGAGGACATCCGTTTTGTCGCCGTCGCTTCGACCCTGATGGCCGTCGTCGGTGGTTTCACCGCGTCGGCGATGTCGGACCATTGGAGCCGCAAGCTGGTCATGCAAATTGGCGTGATCGTCACGACCTTTTTCACCTTGTTGATCCCGCTGGTGCAAACCGCCGAACAGCTGATCATCATCCGCTTGCTGACCGGGCTCGGCGGTGGCTTTGCGGTTTCGGCGGCGTTTCCGATCGCCGCCGAACTGATGCCGGCGCAGCACCGGCGCACCTACGGCGGGGTCTACGAGATGTTGCTGGCCACCTCGTTTACCGCGGTGCTGTTGGTCAGCTACCTGCTCGCCGGCAATCCGAACGCGTTTCGGCTGATGGCGTTACCGGGCGGGCTCATGGTTTTCATCGCCCCGGCACTGATCCATTTCGTGATCCCCGAGAGCCCGCGCTGGCATCTGCGCCGCGGCCGGGCCGAGGCCGCGGTCGACACCGTCAATCGGATCATCTCGCGCGCCGGCAACCGCGTGCCACCGCTGACGGTCGCGGCGCTCGGCGGCGGCAGCGAGACCAGCCGCGAAAAACTGCCACCCTACTGGGCGCTGTTTCGCCGAGGCCAGCTGCGCTGGACGGTGGTGGGCATTCTCAGTGCCATGTCCGCCGGCATGGCCGCTCTTCTGATCCACATCTTGCTGCCAAAGGCGCTGGTCGATCAGGGTGCGGCCGTCAGCCTCAGCTTCGGGCTTTCCACGATCATCTACGCGGCCAGCATTCCGGGCAAGGCGTTCACCGCCTACCTGATGGAGATCATCGGACGGCGCTGGACAATTTTCTATGCCCTCGCCGGATCGCTGCCCGGTGTGTTCCTGATGATGATGGCGCACCGTGCCGGGACCCATGCGACCGTGGTGATGCTGACGGGCGGGGTGATCACCGGTTTCACCGTGCTGTCTTCCTTTAGCGCCACCCGCGTTTATCTGTCCGAGCAGTTCCCGACGGTGCTGCGCGGGCGCGGGCACATCTTCGGCGAGTCGTTTGGCCGGATCTTCGCCGGCGTTTTGGCGCCGTTTCTGATGACCCCGTATACCGGCTCACCGACGATCTTCTTTGGCACGATCTTGGTCGTGGTCGGGGTCGGCGCCTTGATCCCGGTGCTGTTTGGCAAAGAGACGGTCGGCCAGCTCGAAACCGTCACCGAAGGGGCGGCGGCACCGGCCTGAGCCACGGCTTGCCGGTCGGCGACGGTCGGCTCAGTCGGAAACGGCGACGGGCTCGCGCTGGCGCTCGTAACGGCGGGCGGGGGTGTTGACCGGTTCGGTCAAGGGTGCCGCGGCAAAGGCGGCGGCGCTGCGTTCGGCCGGCGCCTCGCCATAGAGGGTCGTGCGCTGGCGCGGAATGCGCCCGAGGCTGCGGATCAGCGCCTCCATCGCTTCGGGCGGCATCTCCTGGCCGTGCACCGCGCCGGCCGCGCGGGTGATGCTCTCATTCATCAGCGTGCCGCCGAGATCGTTGGCCCCGGCCCCCAGGCAGAAGGCGGCACCACCGCTGCCCATCTTGACCCACGAGGTCTGGATGTTGGTGATCAGCGGGTTGAGCGCCAACCGCGCCACCGCATGCATCAGTACCGCCTCGCGCCAGGTGGCGCCGCGCCGCGCGAGACCCTTCAGGTAGATCGGTGTCTCCATCGGCACAAACGGCAATGGCACGAACTCGGTGAAGCCGCCCGTCTTCGCCTGCAGCGTGCGGATGCGCAAGAGGTGCCGCGCCCAATGCTCATAGCGGTCGACATGGCCGTACATGATCGTCGTCGTGGCTCTGAGGCCCACGCGATGCGCCGCCTCCATGACCTCGAGCCATTGCCCGGTCTTGATCTTGTCGGGGCAGATCACCGCACGAACCTCGTCGTCGAGGATTTCGGCCGCGGTGCCGGGCAGGGAACTCAACCCGGCCTCCTTCAGCTCGCGCAGAAAGTCCTCAAGCGGGCGGCCGAGCGTCTTGGCACCCTGCCAGATCTCGAGCGGCGAGAAGGCATGAATGTGAATATCGGGCACCGCCTCCTTGATCGCACGACAAACCCCGAGATAGGTGGCGCCGGTATATTCGGGATGGATGCCGCCTTGCAGACAGACCTCGGTGGCGCCGCGCTCCCAGGCCTCCTCGACCCGGCGCCGGATCTCCGGCAGGTCGAGGTCATAGGGCCGGCCGCGCAGATTCTCGCTGAGCTTGCCCTTCGAAAAGGCGCAGAACTGGCAGCGGAAATAGCAGACGTTGGTGTAGTTGATGTTACGCGTCACGACATAGCTGACGATGTCGCCATTGACCCGTCGACGCAACCGGTCGGCCGCCTCGCACACTTCGCCAAAAGCCTCGCCGCGCGCCTGGAACAGCCGCACGATCTCGGCCTCTGACAGGGCTTCGCCGGCGGAAGCCCGGTCGAGGATCCGGGCCAGCGCCGATGGCGCGGCGACATGCAGCGGTTCGGCCGACCGCACCCCGGGCGGCGCGCTGCCCGAGCCGGCGATCCACCGGTCCGGCCGGGCAAAACCCTCGGCATCGCTGGCACGCAGCACCGCGCTGCGCAAACCCGCGTCGAGCCAGCGCTCGGCGTCGCGCGCATATTCGGGATAGATCGCCAACCGCGGCACCAGCACCTTGCCGGCGGCCGCGGTCTCATGCGCCAGATGATCGAGTTCTGGCCACGGCGCCTCGGGATTGACGTGGTCGCGCGTCACCGGCGAGACCCCGCCCCAATCGTTGATCCCGGCATCGATCATCGGGGCCAGCGCCCGCGGGTTCAGATTGGGCGGCGCCTGCAGGTTCATCGCCGGGCCGAAGATCAGCCGCGCCGCGGCGATCGTCCACAGATGGTCGTCGAGATCGGGCTCGGGTGCCTCGGCCATCCTGGTGCCGGGCTTGGCCCGGAAATTCTGGATGATGATCTCCTGGACATGGCCAAAGCGGTCGTTGAGCTCGCGCAGCGCCAACAGTGCCTCGATCCGCTCCCGCCTTGTCTCGCCGATGCCGATCAGGATGCCGCTGGTGAACGGCACCGCCATCTCGCCGGCGCAGCGGATCGTGTCGAGGCGCAGCGCCGGATCCTTGTCGGGCGAGCCGAAATGCGGGCCGCCGCGGCGCCGCAGCCGCTCCGAAGCGCTCTCCAGCATGATCCCCTGCGAGGCCGAGACCGGGCGCAGCAGGGCGAGATCGGCCGCACTCATGATGCCGGGGTTCAGATGCGGCAAGAGCCCGGTTTCGCGCAGCACCAGACCGGCCATTTCGGCGAGGTAGGAGAGCGTCGTCGGATGGCCGAGCCGGTCGAGCGCGGCACGCGCCGCCGCATAGCGCAATTCGGGCTTGTCGCCCAATGTGAACAGCGCCTCGTGGCAGCCGGCCTCGGCACCGGCCCGGGCGATCGCCAGCACCGCCTCGGCGTCGAGATAGACCGGCTCGCCGGGACGCGGCGGGTGCGCAAAGGTACAGTAATGGCACACGTCGCGGCACAGCTGGGTCAGCGGGATGAATACCTTGGGCGAATAGGTCACAAGCTCGCCATGCCCGAAGTCGCGCAGCGCCGCCGCCTGTTTCATCAGCGGGCGCGGATCGGCCATATCGGCGAGCTGCAGCGCCTCCTCGGCGCTCAGACGGTGTTCGCGCCCGCCGGCGGCAACCGCGTCGATCGTCATTGCGTCAGATCCTCCTGTCCCCGCTGCCGATGCCCGAACCTGGCCCTCGCAACCGCGGGATCGGGCTAGCGATACGTCCGGGTGATCGGGGACGGCCCGGCCGAGCCCGGCCGCGACGGCAACAGAGACGGCAACAGGCCGCGCTCGTCAAGCAAAGCCCGAGCCCGGGTGTGCGCCCCGGTCTGCGAGGTGATCCGGGCGAAGGCGGCGAGGTCGGCGGGATTGTCGATATCGAGTGCCAGCCCCGGCAGACGCAGCACGGTCGGCACGATGCCGTGCGCCGCGGCCGCACGGAGGTGCGGGAAAAAGCTGTCGACGCCAAAGCGCAACGGCACCGCGTCGGGCGGCGACAGCAGGATCGCGTTCGATCCACCTTCGTCGTGCGACGGCACGATCGTGAAGGAGGGCGGCGGGCGATGCGCCCCGATCACCGCGCCGATCTCCGCGGCCGTCACGAGCGGCACGTCGCCCGGCAGGGTCAGCATCCCGTCACATCCCTCGCCGGCCAAAAGCCGTGCCGCTGCGGCGACGGCACCCGAATGCCCGTCACGGGCACCATCGGTGACGACCCGCGCGTCATAACGCCGCGCCAGCTCACCGGCTCCCGCATCGAGGGTGACGACGATGATCCCGGCCAGACCCGGTGCTGCGGCGAGCGCCGCCAGCACATCTTCCAGCATCGCCAACGCCAGCACCGGGCGCAGCTCGGGCGGCAGCAGCGGGGCGAGCCGCTCCTTCGCGCGATCCCGCTCCTTGACCGGCACCACCGCCCACGTTTCCATGCTGCGCCGATCCCAAATGCTAGCGTGTATCGCTCGACCTCGCCATGCCCATCGACTTCGCTATGCCCAGCAGGCAGGTCCGAGTCATGCCTAACCCATGAACGCGGCTTATGGCACGAATCCTCGTAGCCTGGCACGACCCTTCTGTGCACCATGTGGATGCCTGCGGAACGTGTCCGTGGGCTAAAGGCGCTATGTACCTAGGCAAGGCTAGAACGGCTTTGGCGTCGCAGGCGTCCAGAAGTGCCGATCAGCCGACTTTCCTGCCAGTGGTCTGATCAAAGCACTTGGTTCCCGAGCGCTTCGCGAAGCGGACCACGAGATCAATGCGCTGGTGGGCCCATCAGATCCGTTTCAGCCTCCGGTAACGCCAGATCGGGGTAACAACCTGTCGAGCACTGCAAATTTCACAAGATAACCAAGTGCCTTGACGCCATCTCGCCAGTTTATTTTTTACCCTCGGCATAGGTACGACCATAATAGCTGATGCCGACTTCGTAGATGCGCCAGCGCCGTGCAAGGGCGATCCTTGCGCTGATTTCGATCTCGAATCCGAAACCGTTGGTGGTTAGCACGAGTTGCTTCATCACCTCCCTCTTGAACATCTTATAGCAAACCTCTACGTCCGAGAGCATTTGATTACAGAGAATGCTGAATATGAGAGATATTACACGGTTTCCGAGATAATGATAGAAACATAATGAACGATGCGGGCGGTTATCGAACCGGGACCCATAAACGACGTCGGCAATCTTTCTCTCGGTAATCAGTGGCAGCATCAATGACCAGTCATTGGGATCGTATTCGAGATCTGCATCCTGGATGACGATCACTTCGCCATAAGCATGTTCGAAACCGGTTCTGACCGCACTCCCCTTGCCACGATTGCGTTCATGAAAGACGACTGTGAATGCAAAGCCTGCGGTGTTTGCGTCCGGTAGCCTACGGAGATCGATTTCCCCGTCCTCCCTGATCGTGATGCCGTGCCACAGTCCTTGTGCCGTCCCAAGGTTACGGCGTAACCACTCTGCGGTTCCATCGCGAGAACAATCATCGACGATGATGATCTGTTTCGAGACTTCCGGGAGCGCGCCGGCGACTTCCCGGAGGAGTGGCGCAATTGTCGCAGTCTCGTCGTAAACCGGGATAACGACGGAAAGCTTAGTCATCAGGTTATTTGCTATTTCAGATTTTGGTAGGGGTGAGGTTGCCAAACACCGGTAGGGTGAGACGAACACCACGGCAGAGGACAAGCGCCATCATTCCCATGTAGATGACAAGGATCACCCAGCCCCCAACTTGCCCGATCAGGAACATCGGCACGCCGCATGCCCACAGGGCAAACAGGAATTTTTTCTCGACATCGGTCAGACCGTCGCGGATGAAGAACGCCGCCGCGACAAGCAGAATGGTCAGATCATAAGGGTAGGCATGTGGGCTGGCGATGACCGCGCCGACGCACAAGCCCGCGGCCTTCAGCGCATGCGGGAATGGGCGGCTCCACAATCGCCAAACGACCGTCGCCGCGCTCAGGATAGCGATGGCTTGTGCCGCGAATGCGAGACGTGCCGAGATCCCGACATCCCGCAATAGGGAGAAAATCGAGCAAAGCCACGTCGTGCCCGAGGTGGCATCGGCGAGGACGGCGGCGCGATCTGTCAGGGCATGGGCAAACGCAATCCAGCTGTCAAAGCCGAAAGCCATTCCCGCAATCACCGCAAAGGCCGTGGCCGAAATCGCAGCGCTCGCGAGGGCACGCCAATTTCCCGACGCCACCAGGGCAACCGGGATCAGAATCCCAAATTGCGGTTTGTAACTGAGCAGGCCGATAAAGATCCCGGCAAGCCATTGCCGGTTTTCGACCGTCAACAACAGGCATGCGAACAACCCGGCGGTCAAAAACCCGTTATGACCAAGAGTGACGTTCGCAAACACCGGGTCAAGCGAGAACGCCGCGATGATCGTTCGCACTCCTGGGATGATCTTCCACAACATAAACAGGAAAAAGGAAAGGGTGATCGCCACCCACATCAATTTCCCAATCCAATAAGAGAACAAGCCGAAAGGAGCGGCATAGAGGAACAAAGTCGGCGGATAATCAACATGTGCCATGACACAGCCATTTGTGAAGTGTCCAGAAAAATTAGAAAATATTTGATGATTATAAGCCTGCGTCAGATGGCCCGATAGCGAAAATTGTGAAGCAAGATACATCCATTGAAAATCTATACACGGTTGACCAGGGACTGGTAGTTTGAGTGGATAATTAAAAATCAACTGTGACGTCGTTATTACAATCATTCCGATCGACCACCCCGCGATCAGCATTTCCGGGACTGCACCACCTCTCATTGTCTTGCCGGCGACGGGACGACTCAAAGGACGGACGACACGTGGTAGGGTCAACGGGATGAAACCAGTGAAGGAGCCTGCATGGCCAACGATCCTGTCACGAAAACCCTAACCAACGGTTTCCGGAGCGGAACTCGTGAAAGAAACCCGCACGGCGATCGCCGCATTCGCGGCATCCCTGACTTTTTACGGTTTGCGCTTCCGTGCCTTGGTCGGAAGGCCGGCGGGTCGAACCCGGCCAGGATGGACCTATCGACCCTCGATTTCTGCGCCGGCCAGAGCGAGCACCGTATGCGCCAGCGCCTCGCGGTCGGCCAGGGTCTCCATCAAGGTGCGGGTCGCGGTCAGTGGCAGATCGCCGATCAATGTCCCGGCATCGGCCTCGTCGATCACGTAATGGTTAAGGAGGCCATCATAATGGTGGGCGACCGCGGCGGCGTCGACCGGCAGGCCGAGCTCCGCCATCATCTTGGCGGTCGGGCCCTTGACCGCCTTGCCGCCGATGATCGGCGACACCGCGACGACCGGTGCTGCGGTCGCGCGCAACGCCTCGCGCACGCCCGGCACGCTCAGCATCGGGTCGATGCTGATAAACGGGTTTGACGGGCAGATCACGACGAGGCGCAATGCCGGATCGTTGAGCGCCGCCAGAAAATCCGGGTGCGGGCGTGCGGCCGCGCTGCCGGCGAAGACGATCTCGCGAACCACGGGCCGGCATTGCAGCCGCACGAAATAATCCTGGAAATCGAGCCAGCCGCGATCGGTCGCGAGGCGGGTGCGCACCGGGTCGTCGCTGATCGGTAGCAGCCGGGCCGAAATCCCGAGACGGCGACGAAAATCATCGGTGATCCGCGACAGGCTCTCGCCGGCGCCGAGCCGGCGGGTGCGCTCGACATGGGTCGCGAGATCGCCGTCGCCCAGCCTGAACCAGGTCTCGCCGCCGAGCGCTTCGAGTGCGGCCATAAAGGTCCAGGTCTCGCCGCGCCGGCCCCAACCGGCCGCCGGATTGTCGAGACCGGCGAGGGTGTAGAGCAGGGTATCAAGATCAGGCGAGATCGCGAGCCCGAGATGCACGAAATCGTCGCCGGTATTGGCGATGACGGTCAGCGCTCCCGGCGGTAACACGCGATAGAGGCCGAGCGCCAGCTTGGCGCCGCCGATCCCGCCCGACAGCGCCACGACAGAGCCGCGCGCCTGGTTCATCGGAACAGATCGTTCTCCGGCGAGCGGACCATCGCCGCGACCGGCAGATCGGGCGCCGACCAGGTGAGGCCGCGCACCAGCACCATCGGCACCGCCTCGGCGGCCTGGCCCATGACCAATCCCGCCGCTGCCGCGATCTCGTCGGCAAAGCCGGTTTCGGTTACCCGCAACTCGCGGCCGAACAGGTCCGGCTGACCGCGCATGTCGACAAACGCCGGGAGACCTGCCGCGCCGAGCGCCACGCCGACAGTGCCCTTGCGCCACGGCCGGCCGAAACTGTCGCAGATGATTACGGCGATCGGCACGCCAAAGAAGCCGGTGAGATGATCGCGCAGCCGCGCGGCCGAACCATCCGGATCGACCGGCAGCAGCAGCACGCGCTCGGCGCCGTCACCAGGAATGTTCGAGTGATCGATGCCGGCATTGGCCATGACAAAGCCGAGCCGGTGCTCGACGATCAACAGTCCCGGGCGATGCCGCACCACGCGCTTTGCTTCGCCGAGCACGATTTCGACAAAGCGCGGATCCTTGTCGGTTTCGGCGGCGAGCGCCACAGCGGGCGGCGAGGGCTCGACCGCGGCGACATCGACATAGCGCCCCTCGGCCTTGGAGACGATCTTCTGTGCCACCACCAGCACATCACCCGGCGCCGGCGCCACCCGGTTTGACGTAAAGGCGGCCACGGCGATCGCGCCGAGATCGTCGCCGGGTTCGACCAGCTTGATCCCGGTGAGCGCCTTTAGTGTGACCTCGGCGGTGCTCATCAGCCGAACCTGGCGCGCAGCAGCGGCAGCACCCGCTCGGCGTAGAGCTTCAAAAAGCGTGCCTGGTCGGGTCCCGGAGCGTGGAACACCAGATGGGTGAAGCCCAGCTCGACATAGGGGCGGATCTTCTCGACCTGCTCCTCGGGATCGGCCGACACGATCCAGCGGCTGGCGGCGCGGTCGAGCGGCAATGCGGCGGCGAGCCGCTCCATTTCGACCGGGTCCTCGACCCCGACCTTCTCCTCGGGCGACAGCGCCAGTGCCGCCCAGTGCCGGGTGTCCTCCCTGGCGCGGGTGGCGTCCGAGTCGAACGACACCTTGACCTCGATCATCTTTTCGAGGCTGTCCTCGCTGCGGCTGCGGCGGGCGAGGCCGTCGCGGACCTTGCCGGTCAGCTCGGTGTAGAGCTGCGGGTTCTTGCCGCTGGTGCAGATAAAGCCCTCGGCGACCTGTCCGGCCATCGCCGCCGCGAGCGGCCCCGAAGCGGCGACCCAGATCGGCACTTTCTCCTTCGGCTTGTCGTAGATCGTCGCGTTTTCGGTACGATAGAACTGACCCTCGAAACTGACCCGATCCTCGCTCCACAATTTGTTGATCAGTGCGATCGCCTCGCGCAGCCGGTCGCGCCGCTCCTTGGGGCCGGGCCATTTGATGCCGCTCGACGGCACCTCATTCAGCGACTCGCCGGTGCCGACGCCGAGCACGACCCGGCCCGGGAACATCGCGCCGAGCGTACCGAACACCTGTGCCACGACCGAGGGATGGTAGCGGAAGGTCGGGGTCAGGACACTGGTGCCGAACACCGCGCGCCGCGTGCGGGCGCCCAATGCGCCGAGCCAGGCCAGCGCCGACGGCGCATGCCCATCGGTGTGCTTCCAGGGCTGGAAATGATCGCTGACAAACACCGAGTCGAACCCGACCTCCTCAGCCAGGCACGAGAAGTCGAGCAATTCGCGCGGTCCGAATTGTTCGGCCGACGCCTTGTATCCGAGTTTCAGCAATTGCCGCTCCTCTTGGTTAGGCGGGTGATGGAAATGGGCATGTCATTGCGAGAAGGCCACAGGCCGATGCGGCAATCTCGACTCGACTGGTGCGGCCATGCCCGGGATTGCTTCGCTCCGGTTGCAACGACAGCCCGCTTTCGACCGCTTTGGAATGGCCAAACCTTGGGAAATGGCCAAACCTTGGGGAATGGTCAAACCTTGGCCAGCACATCCTCGCGGAAACGGCGCAGATTGGCGATCATCTCCTCGGCGGTGCCGCCCTCGAAACTGAAATCGACATGACCGACGCCAAACTCGCGAAACCGGCGCAGATCGGCGACGACGTCGGCAATTTCGCCGGAGAACAATCGCCGCTCGCCATCATCGGCACGGGCCGGCAATGCCTTGCCCCAACTGCTGACGCGATAGGCGAGCGCGATCTGCGACGGGTCACGCCCGGCCTCGCGGGTGAGCCGCCGCAAACGCTCGACCGCGGTGGCAAAACGCTTCATCGAATCGAGCCGGTGCTGAGGATTGGTGCCGATCGGGTACCAGCCGTCGCCGAGCCGCGCGGTGCGGCGCAGCGCCGGGCCGCTCTCACCGCCGACCCAGATCGGCGGGTGCGGCTGCTGCACCGGCTTGGGTTCGAACAGCACATCGGCGAATTTGACATATTTGCCGTCGAAGCGCGGATCCTCCTTGGTCCACAGCTCGCGGCAGGCCATCAGATATTCATCGGTCACGGCACCGCGTTCGGCAAAAGGCGGCACACCGAGTGCGGCAAACTCCTCCTTCATCCAGCCGGCGCCGATGCCGAAGGTCAATCGCCCGTTCGACAGGACATCGATCGTCGCCAGCATCTTGGCCAGCAGCACCGCCGGGCGGTGCGGCACGACGGTGACCGAGGTGACGAGCCGCAGCCGCGAAGTCTTGCCGGCGACAAAGGCGAGTGCGGTCAGCTGCTCGTGCCGGTCGCCGCGCGAGCGCCCGGGAAACTCGCCGGTGTCGCTATAGGGATAGCGCGCCTCGATGTCGCGCGGGATCACCACATGGTCGCTGATCGTCGTGTAGTCGTAGCCGGCCGCTTCGCCGGCGATGACGATGCGGGCGAGGTTTTCGGCACTGGCGAGGCGGCCGCTGACCGGTGCGCCGAACCCGTATTGCATTGACACCTCCCCGCAGGATTGCTGCTGGCTGCGAGGGTAGCAGGTGGTGACGCGTTTGGCTGCGCCGGAATTGCTCCGGCTGCATGCAACGACAGCCGCGACCCGAGAACCGGATCATAGCCCGGCGAGCGAGGCGTGCGATGCAAGATCGGCGCATCTGGGCCGACCCGGGCGCCGCCATGATCCGGGCGCCGCCGTGACTCGGGGTTAGTCGCGGCGTGGCGCCTCTTGGCCGCGGTTGTGGCAAAAGAAGGTCAAATAAATAAACGCTGCGTTGCGCCCAACCGAGTTCTCCAGTTTACCCGAGAGGTTTACGGAGGATTTCGCCGGATGAGCGCCCAAGTTGTTAATATATCACCCGTGTTACACGAGTTTACAAAACTTTACGCCACTGCTATAGTGGCCGGTGCATTGTGGTGGCTGCAAACCTGAAGCTCGGGGGTCAGGGTTTGGAACTTCAACATTCTCTAAGTGCACTGCACGACACGTCAAATACCGCAGACGGGGCGGCGATCGACGATCACCCTGGGATGCCGCTCGCGGTCACCGGCCCGGTGCCACGGCATCTGGCGATCGTCGACCAAAGCCGGTTGCGGCGCGACTGTTTCAAGCTGGCGCTCGGCCAGCAACCAAAGCGCTGGCGGATCACCGATGTGCCGATGGCCACCGATCTGGTGCGCCTGTTGCGGCATGGCGACGGGTTTGCCGTGATCCTGCTCGGCGGCTCGACCTGCGCCCAGATCGATCTGATCGATCTGGCGCTGCTGGCCTCTGCGGCACCGCGCACTCCGGTCCTGGTGGCGGCCGATTGCGACGACCCAGAGCGTGCCCGCGCGATCTTGCGGTCGGGCGCCCGCGGCTTTCTGCCGACGAGCCTGGGGCTCAAGGTCCTGGTGGCGGCGCTCGAACGCGTCCGGGCCGGTGGCACCTACGTGCCGCTGACCTTGACCGAGCCGGCGCCCGAGGCGGCCGCACTCACTCCGCACCCGTGGCGCGAATTGACCCGGCGCCAGCGCGACGTCCTGGCACTGATCGCCGAGGGCCGGTCGAACAAGCTGATCGCCGATGCGCTGTCGATGTCGGAAAGCACGGTCAAGGCGCATGTCAAGCAGATCATCAAACGGCTGCATGTCGCCAACCGCACCCAGGCGGCGCTGTTGGCCACCGGCGCCCGGCGTCCGGACGGCTCGGCCTCGGTCCGCCTCTCAGAACGGGTATTGTAAACCCCCTGGAGCAGCGGAATAATCCTCGGCAACGCGGCGCCGGATCGGCGCCCCCAGCCGAGGAGGATGGACGCCATGTCGAGCCGGAGCGTGATCCCGATCTCGGCTCATCCGCAAATCGGCAAGATCAGCGAGGCCGAATATTTCAGGCTCTACCAGGAGTCTCTGGCCGATCCCGACCGGTTCTGGGGTGAGCACGGCAGGCGGCTCGACTGGATCAAGCCTTACACAAAAGTAAGAAGCGGCGCGTTCGAGGGCGACATCCGCCTTGCCTGGTACGAGGACGGCACGCTCAACGCCTGCTACAATTGTGTCGACCGACACCTGCCGCGGCGCGCCGCACAGACCGCGATCCTGTGGGAAGGCGACGATCCCGCCGAGGCGCGGCACATCACCTATCGCGAATTGCACGAGGCGGTGGGCCGGTTTGCCAATGTGCTGAAATCCCGCGGCGTCGCGAAGGGCGACCGGGTCACGATCTATCTGCCGATGATCCCCGAGATCGCGGTGGCGGTGCTGGCCTGTGCCCGCATCGGTGCCATTCATTCCGTCGTGTTTGGCGGGTTTTCGCCGGACAGCCTGGCCGGCCGGATCCGCGACTGCCGCTCGACGATCCTCGTCACCGCTGATGAGGGGCTGCGCAGCGGCCGCACGGTGCCATTGAAGCGCAATGCCGACGCCGCGCTCGAAAGCTGCCCCGAGGTGCGCGATGTGATCGTCGTGCGCCGCACCGGCGGCAATATCGACTGGGTCGCCGGCCGCGATATCTGGTATCACGAGGCCTGCGCCGCCGCCTCGCCCGATTGTCCGCCCGCGGAGATGTCGGCCGAGGATCCGCTGTTCATCCTCTACACTTCGGGCTCGACCGGGCAGCCCAAGGGTGTCCTGCACACGACCGGCGGCTATCTCGTCTACGCGTCGCTGACCCACGAATACGTCTTCGACTACCGCGAGGGCGACATCTACTGGTGCACCGCCGATGTCGGCTGGGTCACCGGGCACAGCTATATCGTCTACGGGCCGCTCGCCAACGGCGCCACGACGCTGATGTTCGAGGGGGTGCCGAACTAC
>DATJTI010000064.1:0-49164 GCA_035503615.1 Allostellaceae bacterium
GAGGCTGGTCGAACCGAGGCCCAGCGGCGCGGCATGCCTGACTTCCTCCAGCTCGGCCAGGGCCTGCGCCGGCTCGGCAGGCAGTCCGAGCGCGGCAATCACCGCGAGCAGGCTGTCTTCGCTGGCCTCGCGACTCTGGCCGAGCGCATCGATATAGCGGGTTTCGATGCCGACGAGCCGGGCAAGTTCCTCTAATGTCGCGCGGCCGGCCACGTCAGCGCCGTATCACAGAAGGAAGCCATCGCCATCGGGCTCAGGGTGCCACAACATCGGTTCCATCCGCGTCATCCGTCGCCTCAGCCCGTTCGTCGAACCCGCCCGGCTCGCTTTCCGGTGGGACCGTCTGCGCGGCGTCCGCCATGGCAGCGACGGCCGGCGGCGGATCCGGCCGCGGCGCGCGGTTGATGAACAGCGCGAAGGACCGGGACTGCAGCCGATAAGTCTCGCCCGGGTGATAAAGCCGGCTGTTGCTGACCAGGCCGTCGAGTGCGGCAGTATCGACGAGCGGTTCCCACGACATCGGTGCCGCCAGTTCCGGGATGCGGAACTCGAGATCGACATGATCGGCGCTCATCATGACGAGAAAGCTCTCGTCGATGTCGCGCTGACCGCCGGGGGTGAGAAATTCGCCGGCCGCACCGCTCAACACATAGCCCAAGGACAATGCCGCCGGGTTGGCCCAATCTTCTTCGCCGGCCTCCTTGCCAGACTGGGTAAACCAGGTGATATCCTTGACCCCGGCCTCGGACAGCACCTCGCCGCGCAGAAACCGTGGCCGGGAGAACACCCGGTGCTGGCGGCGCAAGCGGATCAGATAGCTGACAAAGCGGCCCGTCTCCGAGTCTTCGGGACGCACCCCCTCCCAATCGGTCCAGGAGATCTCGTTGTCCTGGCAATAGGCGTTGTTGTTGCCTTTCTGGGTGCGACCGATCTCGTCGCCGGCCAGCAGCATCGGCACCCCGAGCGACAACAGGAGGCTGGCCAGCATGTTGCGCTTCTGCCGATCGCGCAGCGCGACGATCTGCGGATCATCGGTCGGCCCCTCGGCGCCACAATTCCAGCTTAGATTGGCGTCGTTACCGTCGCGGTTGTCCTCGCCATTCGCTTCATTGTGCTTCTCGTTGTAGCTGACCAGGTCCTGCAGCGTGAACCCGTCATGCGCGGTGATGAAATTGATGCTGGCCCAGGGGCGGCGTCCACGATAACCAAAGATGTCCGAGGAGCCGGCGAGCCGCGAGGCGAGATCGGCAACGAGACCCTGATCGCCTTTCCAGAACCGTCGCAGCGTGTCGCGATACTGGGCGTTCCACTCTGCCCAACCGGGCGGGAAATTGCCGAGCTGATAGCCGTAGGGACCCAGATCCCAGGGCTCGGCGATCAGCTTCAGACCGTTCATGACCGGATCCTGACGCACCGCGTCGAAAAAGGCGCTGCCCTGTCCATAATCGCCGTTCTCTCGCGCCAAGGTCGTGCACAAATCGAAGCGGAAGCCGTCGACATGCATCTCGGTCGCCCAATAGCGCAGCGAATCCAAGACCAGCGCCAGGACCCGCGGGTGATCGAGATTCAGCGTGTTGCCGGTGCCGGTGACGTCCTGGTAGAAGCGCGGATTGGCATCGAGCCGGTAATAGGATGCATTGTCGATGCCGCGAAACGACAGGGTCGGCCCCAGATGGTTGCCCTCGCCGCTGTGATTGTAGACGACGTCGAGAATGACCTCGATCCCGACATCGTGCAGCCGCCGCACCATGGTCTTGAACCCGGCAATCGATTCGGCCGCCAGGAGGCGCGGATCGGGAGCAAAAAAGCCGACCGTATTGTAGCCCCAGTAATTGGCGAGGCCGCGCTCGACCAAATGGCGCTCGTCGATCGCCGCCTGCACCGGCAGCAGTTCGACCGCGGTGATGCCGAGCCCGATCAGGTAATCGATCATCGCCGGCGAGGCGAGACCGGCAAAGGTGCCGCGATGCTCGGCGGCGACCCCCGGGTGGCGCTTTGTCATGCCACGCACGCTGAGCTCGAGGATGATCGTCTCCTCCCACGGGGTCTGCGGCCGGCGATCCTCGCCCCAGCTGAAGGCCGGCTCGATGACCCGGCATTTCGGGACAAAACGCGCATTGTCGCGCCGATCGATCGCCAGATCCTCGCGCGGACCGCCGAGGCGGTAGCCGAAATCGGCATCGGCCCAGCGCAGCCTGCCATGCAGCGATTTGGCATAGGGATCGAGCAGCAGCTTGTTGGGATTGAAGCGGCGGCCATTGGCCGGATCATACGGCCCATGCACGCGATAGCCGTAAAGCAGCCCGGGGCGGGCGTCCGGCAGATAGGCGTGCCAGACCTCGTCGGTATATTCGGGCAATGTGATCCGCGCCTCTTCGCGCAACCCTATGGTGTCGAACAGGCACAGCTCGACCTTCTCGGCGTGAGCCGAAAACAGCGCGAAATTGACCCCTCTGCCATCCCAGGTGGCGCCGAGCGGATAGGGACGGCCAGGCCAGATCTTGGTCGGCGACGCCATCGCTTGGCTCAGCCCGGATCCGGTTTGGCGCGACACGCGCGGCGACGCGGCGACAATTGCAGGATTGGTCTCCGGAGCATCGGCATCTCGGTCAATCGGAGGTCAGAATCAGAACCCCCAGCGGCGGCAGACGCAAGCGGATTGCGTTCTGCTGGCCGTGCAGCGGGTGCGGCTCGGAATGAACCTCGCCGGCGTTGCCGACGCCGCTGCCGCCATAATCGACCGCATCGGTATTGACCCGCTCGCGGTAGCGGCCGGGACGCGGTACTCCAATCCAGTAATTCTCGCGCGGCACCGGGGTGAAGTTGCAGACGACGATCGCCAGATCACGCGGGTCACGGCCGCGGCGCTGATAGGCGATGACACTTTCTGTGGCATTGGCGAGGTCGATCCACAGGAAGCCGTCAGGATCGCAATCGAGCAGGTGGAGTGCTGGCGTGTCGCGATAGAGGCGGTTCAAATCGCGCACCAGCCGCCGCATCCCTTCATGCAACGGTTCGCCCAAGAGCTGCCAATCGAGCCCGATATCGTGGTTCCACTCGCGTTCCTGGGCGAACTCGCCGCCCATGAACAGCAGCTTCTTGCCGGGGTGGGTCCACATGAAGGCGTAATAAGCACGCAGGTTGGCAAAGCGCTGCCATCGGTCACCGGGCATTTTGCCGATCAGCGAGCCCTTGCCGTACACGACCTCGTCATGGCTGAGCGGCAGGATGAAGTTTTCGTGATAGGCATAGAGCAGGCCAAAGCTCAGATCATTGTGGCGATATTTCCGATAGATCGGATCGGTCGCCATGTAGCCGAGCGTGTCGTGCATCCACCCCATGTTCCACTTGTAGCCAAAGCCGAGCCCGCCGACATAGGTCGGCCGTGACACCATCGGCCAGGCGGTCGATTCCTCGGCGACCGAGGTGGCACCGCTCGCGTCGCCGAAAACCAACTCGTTCGTCCGCCGCAGAAAGGCAATCGCCTCGAGGTTCTCGCGACCGCCAAAAGCATTCGGTATCCAATCGCCCGCCGACCGGCTGTAGTCGAGATACAGCATCGAAGCGACCGCATCGACCCGGATGCCGTCGATATGAAATTCGCGCAGCCAATAAAGCGCGCTGGCCAGTAGGAAATTCGAGACTTCGCGCCGGCCGTAATTGTAAATGAGCGTGTTCCAGTCGCGGTGAACACCCTGCCGCGGGTCGGCATGCTCGTAAAGGGCGGTGCCATCGAAGCGGCCAAGGCCGTGCGCATCGCTCGGGAAATGGCCCGGCACCCAGTCGAGCAGGACGCCGATCCCGGCCTGGTGACAGCTCTCGACAAAGGCGCGCAGCTCGTCGGGTGCACCATAACGGCTGGTCGGCGCGAACAGCGAGACCGGCTGGTATCCCCACGACCCGTCGAACGGGTATTCCATGATCGGCATGATTTCGAGATGGGTGAAGCCCAGCTCGACGACATAGGGCACAAGCTCGGCGGCGAGCTCGCGATAGCTCAGATACCGCCCGCCTTCGCGGAGATTGCGGCGCCACGAACCGAGGTGGACCTCGTAAACCGAAATCGGCGCCTCACGGTCGTTGTGTTGCCAGCGCTCGGCCATCCACCTTCCGTCCTGCCAGACATGGCGCGACGGATGGGCGATGACCGACGCGGTGCCCGGCGGTCTCTCGGTGCGTTCGGCGTAAGGGTCGGCCTTCAGCGGCAGCAGCTGGCCTTCGGGTCCGTGCAGCTGGTACTTGTAGAGGTGGCCGGCACGCAGCCCCGGCACGAACAGCTCCCAATAGCCGCTGGAGCCGCGCCGCCGCATCGGCATCCGCCGACCGTCCCAGGCATTGAAATCGCCGACCACGCTGACCGCGCGGGCATTGGGCGCCCACACCGCAAATGCCACCCCCTCCACACCTTCATGCTCGATCCGGTGGGCGCCGAGCTTGCGATAGCTCGCCAGGTGGTTGCCTTCGCCGAGGAGGTGCAGATCGAGTTCACCCAGCACCGGCGGAAAGCGGTAGATGTCGTCGAATTCGTGCACGATCCCACCGCCCGACACACGCAACCGGTAGCGGAACGGCTCCTGCCGGTCGGGCAGCTCGGCGACGAAAATGCCTGACGCATGGACCCGTCGGGCCTCGGCCACGGCCTTGCCGCTGGCGCTGTCGACAATCGTCAGCTGCTGTGCCGTCGGCAGCACTGCGCGCACGCACAAGCCGGTTGCGACCCGGTGCATTCCGAGGATGGCGAACGGGTCGCCATGCTGCGCCTCGGCAACAGCTTCGAGGTCCGGCTCGACCGGTTGCGGCGATGCGGGCTGCGGCGATGCAGGCGGCGGCGAGGCCGATGGCCGCTCAGAGCGTCTGGCCAACCGCGTCTGCTTTCGTCTTGTCCAACAGGCCGAGAACGCCGCCGAGCGGGATATCGACCCAGGCAGGTCGGTTGGCCAGCTCGTAAAACACCTCGTAGACGGCCTTTTCGAGCGTGAAAAAGGCGGTCAGCTGGCGCGCCTGCCGCTTGCTCGCCGGATAGGCGAGAGAGCCGCGCATCGTCCGGCGGTAGGCCGCGCGAAACCCGTCCACCGCACGCTGCCGCCAGGCCTCGGCCAGCTGCACCATGCGTGGCTCGGCCGCCGGCCGGGTTTCCGCCAAATGGCGCACCGCGGCCGCGGCCGCATAATCGAACGAGCGCAGCATGCCGGCGACGTCGCGCAGCGGCGAGCTCTTGGCGCGACGCGACGCGAGTGGCCGCGACGGCTCCCCCTCGAAATCGACGACGAAAAAGTCGTTTTGCACGACGATCACTTGACCCAGATGATAGTCGCCGTGAAACCGGGTCTTGTGCGCCGCGATATCCGCCGGCAGCAAGGCTCGGGCAAGGTCGAGGAGCCGATCGCGCGACGCCAGCAGGCGGTCGGCCGGCTCGTGCGCACGTTCCGGCAGATGCGAACGCTCCGTCTCGAGCTTCGCCAGCATCCGCGCAGTCTCGCTTTCGAGCGCCTGGCGCCATTCGGCCAGGTCCTCGGGAGTGATCGGCTCCGGCGCGAAATCGGGATCGGCGGCACCGTGTTCGGCCAGCGCGCGGTGCATCTCGCCGGTGCGGATGCCGATCTGCCGCGCCAGGGCCACGAAGAACAGGTCCGGATCGGCCAGCTCGGACGAGCGTGCATCGGTCGCGATCAGCGCGTCATCGAGGTATCTGGTCAGGTAGTTGAGCGCCTGGGTCCAGCCATCCCCCTGATTGCGGACAAAGCCGAACAGCACGCCGAGCGCCATCGACTGCGGCCCGGTCTCGCCATCGGGCACAGCCTCGTCACCGGACACGAGCTCGACCGTGGCCAAGGGCGGCGGGGTGTTGGCGAAGCCGGCGCGCTCGACCAGAAACCGCGACATCTCGATTTCCGGGTGCGGACCGGGTTCGAGGCGCCGATAGAGCTTCAACATGCCGTATTCGTCGAAGAACACCGAGCTGTTCGACTGCTCGACGCCCATGCGGCGAACCGTCAGCCGTTCCGGTGCCGCGATCTGCCGGTAGCTCGGGGTCTGGGTGCAGCGGATTTCGCCGCGCTCGAGCGGCAGCCTTGCCTCGCGCGCGATTGCCTCCATGATCGCCAGCACAAAACCGTCCTGCCCCAGCGCATCGACAACGGCACCTTCGCGGCGGAACTGGCGCAGCTCGGCCAGAGTGACCGGAACGAGACCTTGGCGCAGCTCGGTCTCGGCCGGCGACCAGATCTGCGCCAGCGGCAGGAAATAGCGCTGCGACACCTCATCGCCGCTAAATCCGATTTCGGCTACCGTGGCGAGATAGCTCTCCGGCGGCACCCCATCTTCCGGCGGCCGGGCGATCTCGCCGCGGATGGCGATCGACACTTTGCGGATCCGCCGGTCCTTCGCCGCGAACCAGCGCTGACGGGCGAGAAAACCCGGCACGGCCTCGCCTTCGAGCTGGACCAGATTGTGCGGACGGAACAGGTCGGTCCAGCCCTGCGGCATGACCAAGGTGACGAATTCAGGCGGTGAGGTTTGCAGGTTGGCCTCCTCCTGCGCGCTCGGCAGCAGCTCGAACCAGAAGAAGCTGTGCCCCTGGAGAGTCAGCAGATAGGGCAGCTCGCCGATCGTCGGGAACGTGCTACGCCCCAGCAGTTCGACCGGGTAGCGTCCGCGAAACTCGGCGAGGTCGAGCTCGACCGCCTGCGGCGAGCGCGACAGATTGGCAACGCACAGGATGATCTCGTCGCCATAGCTGCGCAGATAGGCGATGACCTTGCGGTTCGCGGGGTAGAGAAACCGCAGCGTGCCGCGGCCGAAGGCGCGCCGGGCACGCCGGGCCGCGATCAGCCGCTTCATCCAGTTCAGCAATGACGATGGCGAGCGGCTCTGCGCTTCGACATTGACCGCCTCGAAGCCGTAGACCGAATCCATGATCGGCGGCAGATAAAGCCGTGCCGGATCGGCGCGCGAGAAACCGCCATTGCGGTCGAACGACCACTGCATCGGGGTGCGCACGCCGTCGCGGTCGCGCAAAAACACGTTATCGCCCATCCCGATCTCGTCGCCGTAATAAAATACCGGCGTTCCCGGCATCGAGATCAACAATGCGTTCAGCAATTCGATCCGCCGCCGATCGTTCTCCATCAGCGGCGCCAGCCGGCGGCGGATCCCGAGATTGATGCGCGCAACGCGGTCGGCCGCATAGTGGTTCCACAGATAGTCGCGCTCGCGGTCGGTGACCATTTCGAGCGTGAGCTCGTCATGGTTGCGCAGGAACACCGCCCATTGGCACGAATCCGGAATGTCGGGTGTCTGACGCATGATGTCGGTGATCGGATGGCGGTCCTCGGTTGATACCGCCATGTAGATCCGCGGCATCAGCGGAAAGTGGAACGCCATGTGGCATTCATCGCCGTCGCCGAAATATTGCAGCACGTCCTCGGGCCATTGATTGGCCTCGGCAAGCAGCATGCGGTCGCCATAGCGCTGGTCGAGCTCGCGGCGCAGCCGGCGCAGCACCTCATGGGTTTCGGGCAGGTTTTCGTTGATCGTCCGTTCGCGCTCGATCAGATAGGGCACGGCGTCGAGACGCAGCCCGTCGACGCCGAGATCGAGCCAGAATTTCATCACGTCGGCGACCGCGTGGAACACCCGCGGATTGTCGAAATTCAGATCGGGCTGATGCGAGTAGAAGCGGTGCCAATAATAGGCCTGGGCCATCGGGTCCCACGCCCAGTTCGATTTTTCGGTGTCGACAAAGATGATGCGCGTCTCGGGAAACTTCTGGTCGGTATCGCTCCATACATAGAAATCGCGCAGATGCGAGCCGCGTTTCGCCTGGCGCGCGCGCTGGAACCATGGATGCTGGTCCGAGGTGTGGTTGACGACGAGCTCGGTGACGATCCGCAAATTGCGGCGATGCGCCTCGCGGACAAACACCTTGAAATCGCGCATCCGCCCGTAGGATGGATGAATCTCCTTGTAGTCGGAGATGTCGTAGCCGTCGTCGCGCAATGGCGAGGGATAGAACGGCAACAGCCACAAGGCCGTGACGCCGAGGTCCTGCAGATAATCGAGCTTGTGGCACAGGCCCTGGAAGTCGCCGATGCCATCATCATTGGCATCGAAAAACGCCTTGACGTGCAGCTGATAGATGATCGCGTCCTTGTACCACAGCGGGTCCACGGTCGCGGGGCGCGGCACCGCGCCGCTCAATGGCAGCGCGGCGGCAAGATCGTCGGGTGGGGTCATGCGCTCCGATCGGGAAGCAGTCGAAAGAGCAATGCGGGATTCAATTCGGGATCGAGGCGAAACCGCTGGCGGCCACCGCGGCACGCGGCGACGGTCCGGGTGAAGGCTTCTTCGAGGCGAAACTGCTGGTCGGGCGCCAGACCCAGTTCGGCAAGTGGCAGTGCCACCGCGGCCTCATGCGCCGCATGCGGGTCGAGATTGACGACGACGATGGCGTTGGCCCCGATGGCATTGGCCTGATCAGCGGCGCGATCGGTCGAGATTTTTGCATAAGCGAGGATGTCCGGATGGTCGCTTTCGAGAAAACGCAGATTTGCGAACTCCTGCAATGCCGGGTTGTCGCGGCGACAACGGTTGAGCAGCCGGATGTCATCCTTGATGTTGCCGGGACGGTCCCAGTCCCAGACCTTGTATTCGTATTTCTCCGAACGGGCGTATTCCTCGCGGCCGGTGAGCGCCTCGTTCTCGCATAATTCGAAGCCGTTATAAATCCCATAGGCGGGTGACAATGTCGCGGCCAGCACCAGCCGGATGCGAAACGCCGCCCGTCCCCCCTGTTGCAGATAGAAGGGCAGAATGTCCGGCGTGTTCGTGAAGAAATTCGGGCGGAAATATTCCACGACCGGATAGGCGGTCAGCTCGGTCAGATACTCGGTCAGCTCGGCCTTGGTGTTGCGCCAGGTGAAATAGGTATAGGACTGGCTGAACCCGGCTTTAGCCAGGGCCAGCATCATCTTCGGCCGGGTAAACGCCTCGGCCAGAAAGAGCGCCTCGGGGCAGCGGGTCTTGACCTCGCGGATCAGCCATTCCCAGAACGGCAGCGGTTTGGTGTGCGGGTTGTCGACGCGAAAGATGTGCACACCCTGCTCCACCCAGAACAGGACGATGTCCCGCAGTGCCGACCACAAATTCTCGCGATCGCGGTTGTCGAAATCGAAATTGACGATGTCTTCGTATTTTTTTGGCGGGTTCTCGGCATATTTGATCGTGCCGTCGGGGCGAAAGCGAAACCATTGCGGATGCTGGCGCACCCACGGGTGGTCGGGCGCGCATTGCACGGCAAAGTCGAGCGCCACCGCGATGCCCTGTGCTGCGGCAGCCTGCACAAAGCGGCGGAAATCGGCGAGCGTGCCGAGCCCCGGCTCGATCGCGCAATGCCCGCCCTCGGCAGCGCCGATCGCATAGGGGCTGCCGGGATCGCCGGGCTCGGCCCGCGTGCTGTTGTCCCTGCCCTTGCGGTTGGTTCGGCCGATTGGATGGATCGGCGGCAGATAGACGACATCGAACCTGAGTGCGGCGATCTCCGGCAGCCGCGCAATGCAGTCGTCGAAATTGGCGCTGCGACCGGGCTCCCGCCCCTGGCTGCGCGCGAACATCTCGTACCAGGCGGCAAACTGCGCCTCTTTGCGCTCGACGATCACTTCGAGCAGCTGCGGGTAGCGCACGAGGCCCTCGCGCGGCGCCGACCGGTCCATGATATCGCGCAGCTTCAGAGAGAGCAGCACGGGGGAGCGCACCCCGGCGGCGTCGCGATCGCTTGCATCGCCACGATCGATTTCGTCACCCCGATCAAGTTTGTCGAGGAACGCGCGCAGCGCCGTGGCGTCGGCCGGCTCGGCACCGGCGATCGCGCTCTCGACGATTGCCCTGCCCTCCGCCAATTCCAACGTCACCTCTTGGCCAGCCTCGCGCTTCTTGTCGATCTCCTCGCGCCAGCTGCCGAACCGGTCGGTCCACGCCTCGATCGTGTACTGCCACAATCCGGGTCGATCGAGCCGAAAGCGGGCGACCCAGCGGTCGTTGTCGAAATGAGTGAGCGGGGTTTCACGCCATGCCTCGGTCCCGCGCCGATATTTGACGATACCACGCAGCCGGTCATGGCCGTCGCGAAACAGATCGGCCCAGACCGCGAACGTCTCACCTGCGATCCGCTTGACCGGCCAGCGTCCCCCCTCGAGCTCGGGATAGACCGCTTCGATCGCGATATGCGCCTGCGGCCGCCACAGCGGATGCATCGGCAAGGCGGGTTCGGCCGCCGCCACGGCACGCAGCACGCGCACCTCGAACGGCTCGACCACGAGATCGCCCGGCCCGGGGTGCGCCGGATCGCTTTTGGTAGGCCCGGAGCCTGTCGGGTCGCTTTTGGCGACACCCTCGGCCTCAAGCGCGAACCCGAGGAGTTGCGGGCGCCGCGGATCCCGGTTGACGATGATCAGCGCCCGATCGTCACCATCCTCGGCGCGCCGGTCGAGCAATACCAGATCGGCATCGCCGGTCGGCCGCAGCGCCTGCGGCCCCTCCTCGTTCAACGCCGGGATCGAGCGCTTCAGCGCATTGGCCTCGGCGATGAACCGGCTGAGATCAAAGCGCGACGGCTCGGTCACCTCCTCGCGCCCGCCCACCACGTCGAACCGCCGCCCCCAGCCGAATTCAAACCCCATCGGCATCAGCACACCTGCCGAATATGCCGCGGCAAAGGCATAAGCTTGGCGATAGCGTGGCTCGATCTCGCTTTCCGGAACGCCGGCGGCACGCAGTTCGGTCACCAGCCGCGGCGTATCATGGCTTTCGGGAAAGCCGATTGACGGCGCTATGTGACGAAACGCTTCATACTGGTCGAGCAGCCATGCGCTCTTGAAATCCCACCATTTGACGCTGTTGTAGAGATAATCGAAGCCGGCGCCGGCGAGCGCCAGCACCGCCTCCTGCGAGGCGCCGACGGTCTCGGCCAGAAACACTATATCGGCCGCGACCGCTCGGCCGGCTGCGGTCAGCCCGCGCCAGATTTCGACCGGCACCTTATAGGCGGCATCGCAGCGGAAACCGCCAAAGCCGAGACCGGCATAATGGCGCACGACCCCTTGGAAATAGGCGAGGATCTGGGTTTGCTCGGCCGATCGGTAATCGAGTTCGGCAAGATCGCCCCACACCGTCTTGCGGGTCGGATCATCCGGATCGATGGCGTAGGGCGAGCAGATCCTGCCGGCAGCGTCGCGCGCAAACCACTGCGGATGCTGCGCGACGAGTTCGCTGTCTTTCGAGGTGTGGTTGGCAACCAGGTCCATGATCGCCCGCAGGCCGTGCTCCCGCGCCGCCGCCGTGAAATCGGCCAAGAGGCGGTCGTCATCCGCGGGCTCGTCGCCACGAAAACGCGGGTTCAGCCGGTAATAGTCCTTGACCGCATAGAGGCTGCCGGAGAAGCCGGGGTAATGAAATGGATTGACATAGACGGCATTGAACCCCATCGCCGCAATCCGCGGCAGATGCCGGTGCCACTCCCGGATCGTGCCGGCCAGGGTCGGCAACAAATTATATATGCGCAGGCCCTCGCGCAAAGCGGAGGCCCCGGTATCGATCGCGCGCGAGCTGCCAATCATCCGCTACCGGCGGTTAAGGAGAGGTTGGCCTGCCAAACACGCCGACGGCACGAAGGTTCCGCTCAGAAAACGACTTCGACCAAAAACGGGCCCGGCATCGCGATCCCTTCAGCCACGCGGCGATTGAACTCTTCCATCTCGGTCACGCGCGCACCGGGAACCCCCATGCCCTTGGCCAGCGTCACGAAATCGAGATCGGGACGGTCTAGATCGAGCATGTCGAGCGCCTTGCGGCCCGGATTGCCGGCGCCGACATTGGCGAGTTCACCCTTCAGGATCTGGTAGCTGCGGTTGGAAAACAACAGGGTGGTGACGTCGAGCCCCTCGCGCGCCTGCGTCCACAGCGCTTGAAGCGTATACATGGCACTGCCATCGCCTTCGAGCGTCACCACCTTGCGATCGGGGCACGCGACCGCCGCCCCGGTTGCGAGCGGCATGCCCAACCCGATCGACCCTCCCATGTTGGACAGCCAATCATGCGGTGCAGCCGCGCGGGTTGGTGCGAAAAAGCCGCGCCCGGTGGTGACCGCCTCGTCGACGACGATCGCCGCTTCGGGCAACAGCGCTGCGAGCGAGGCGCCAAGGGCCTCGGGCGCGATCTTGCCGGTGGCCGCGACCGGGCGCGGCGGGTCGGCAATCGCCGCCGGCGTGGTGCGCGCGCCAAGCTCATCGGCCAGCGCCTCGAGCGCACCGACGAGGTCCTGGTCGAGCCGGGCCAGCACGTGGCCCTGCGCCGCGGCCGGAGCCAAGAGGCTCGGCTTGTCGGGATAGGCAAAAAACGCGACCGGCATCTTGGCCCCGACCAGGATGATATGCTCGAGCCCGGCGAGCACCCGCGCCGCCTGATCGACGACATAGGGAACCCGCTCGACAAACACCCGGCCGCGGCCGCGCTGGGTGCGGGCGTTCGACCCTTGCGCCATCAGCCGCGCCCCGGTCCTGGCGGCGATGCGGCCGGCGAGGTCGAGCCCCTCCTGGCGCAAGGCGCGCCCACCCAGGAGGATCAGGCACGGACGGCCCGAGCGCAGCGCCCGCGCCGCGGTGGCGACCGCCTCCGGCGACACCGGCTCGACGGCCGCAACGGGCGGCACCTCGGCCGGGCCCGAGCCCTCGTTCCAGGCGGTATCGGCCGGCAGGATCAGGGTCGCGATCCGGCCCGGCGACCGGCGGGCGGCGGCGATCGCAGCAGCGCCATCGGCGGCGATCGACTGCGCATCGGGCGAAGTCTTGACCCAGTGCGAGGACGGCCGCGCCAGCCCCTCGATATCCGAGGTCAGCGGCGCATCGTATTTGCGGTGATAGGTGGCGTGGTCGCCGACAATGTTGACCATCGGCGAGGACGCCTTGTTGGCGTTGTGGATATTGGCAAGCCCGTTAGCGAGGCCAGGGCCGAGATGCAGCAGCGTCGCCGCCGGCTGTTCGCGCATCCGGGCATAGCCGTCGGCCGCCCCGGTCACCACACCCTCGAACAGTCCGAGAACGCAGCGCATCCCCTCGACCCGGTCGAGGGCCGCGACAAAATGCATCTCCGAGGTGCCGGGATTGGCAAAGCACACATCAACCCCGCCGCCGACCAGCGTGCGCACCAGGCTTTCCGCACCATTCATCGAGCTTCCTCCGCGGGTCGCGCGTACTGTCCGGGCATGCCGGCGGGCCAGCATGCCTGCGGTCCGGCCGCGCCGCAAGATTTGGCCGTGCCCGAGAGCTGCCAAATCGGCCGTGGATGGCGATGCTGTTGCTCGCCGGGTGTTTGGTCGGTGCCCGTGCAATCATGCCGCAGAGGGAATATCTGTGCCCGAGGCGGTGTCGTAATCGGCAGCGGCAGGGTTTTCGAGTGGATCGGGCTTCGATGCGTGCAGTCCCGCGTCTTTTGAACGTGGCAACCGCAGTGCCGCCCCATCGGCTCGACCAGGACGAAGTGATCGCGCGGGTCGAGCGGCTGTTTTCAGAGGCCGAGGCACTCGACCGGCTGCTGCCGGTCTTCACCAACACCGGCATCCGCACCCGCTATTCGTGCGTCCCGATCGATTGGTACGACCGCCCGCATGGTTGGGCCGAGCGCAACCAGATCTATCTCGGAGCGGCGCTCGACCTGCTCGAAACGACCTCCCGCCAACTGCTCGACCGCAGTGGGTGCCGACCGTCGGAGATCGACATGGTCGTGGTTGTCTCGACCACGGGGATTGCCACCCCGAGCCTCGACGCGCAGCTGATCGAACGGATCGGACTGCGCAGCGATGTGCGGCGGCTGCCGATATTCGGCTTCGGTTGCGCCGGCGGGGTGCTCGGTCTGGCGCGGGCGGCGAGTGCCGCCGCAGCCGAGCCGGGCAGCACCGTGCTGCTTCTTGTCGTCGAGCTGTGCGCGCTGTCGTTTCGCCGCGACGATTTCTCCAAGAGCAACATCGTCGCCACGGCACTCTTCGGCGATGGCGCTGCCGGGGCATTGCTGTCGACCGGCAAGGCCGGCCCGGCAATCGTCGCCGACGGCGAGCACACCTGGCCCGGCAGCCGCGAAGTGATGGGCTGGCGGGTTGCCGATGACGGGCTCGCTGCGATCTTCTCGCGCGACATTCCGCGTCTGGTGGCGAGCCGGCTGCGGTCTGTGGCCGACGATTTTCTCGCCCGTCACGCGCTTGCGATCGGCGACATCGACCGGTTTGTGTGCCACCCGGGCGGGATCAAGGTGGTCGGCGCGCTCGAAATCTGTTTCGGGCTCGGCCACGGCGCGCTCCGCGACGAGCGTGCCGTGCTGCGCGACTATGGCAACATGTCCGCCGCCAGCGTGATCTTTGTGCTCGACCGGGCGCTGGCCGACCCGCGGCCTTGGCGACGACCCTGCCGTCCTGGCCGCTGCTCGGTCTGTTCGCGCTCCTTCAATGCGCCCGTCTCTGGGTGATCCTGAGCCTCGGCCGCTATTGGACGACGCGGATCATGACGCTGCCCGGCGCTGCGCTGGTCCACACCGGTCCCTGCCGCTGGCTGCGCCATCCGAACTACCTGGTGGTTATCGCCGAGATCGCGGTGCTGCCGCTGGCCTTTGGCGCGGTGGCCTTCGCCGCGATCTGCTCGGCGCTGAACCTGCTGCTGATCCTTCGACGCATCGGCATCGAGGAGCGCGCCCTGGCGCCACGCCAGGGTCTGTAGAGGCCGGCGCCCGGACGCGTAGTGCAGGCAGTGTCTCGTTATATTGATTGGGATATTGCGATAGATCATGCGCCGTGCTAGGTCGTTTTGCTCATGCTGGGTCGTTTGCCCATGCTGGGTCGTTTGCTACGGCGGGAGTCGATCGAGACGAAATTTCTGGAGAACGCAGATGTCCCCCTATCCCGAATTGAAGCTTTATATCGGAGGCGAGTGGCGCAGCCGCGATGGTGCGCCGGTCATCAACCCGGCCGATGAAAGCATTCTCGGCACGGTGCCGCATGCGACCCGCGCCGATCTCGACGATGCGCTCGCGGCGGCGGAGACCGGCTTCCGCGTGTGGCGCAGCACGGCGCCGGCGAAACGCGCCGAGATCATCCAGCGCGCCGCACAGCTCTGCCGCCAGCGGGCCGACGAGGACGCGGTGGCGATGACCCTCGAACAAGGGAAGCCGCTCGGCCAGGCCAAGCTCGAAATCCTGCGCGGCTGCGACATCATCGATTGGGATGCGACCGAGGGTCGCCGCGTCTATGGCCGGGTGATCCCGAGCGCGCCCGGCATGCGCAACATTGTGCTGCGCCAGCCGATCGGCGTCGTCGCGGCGTTCTCGCCATGGAATTTCCCGATGTCGTCGCCGGCACGCAAGGTGGCCGGGGCGCTCGCGTCGGGCTGCGCGATCATCCTCAAGGCATCGGAGGAGACACCGGCCGGCGCCTTCAATCTGGTGCGCGCCTTTGCCGATGCCGGTTTGCCGCCGGGGGTGCTGAACCTGGTGTTCGGCACCCCGTCGGAGATTTCCGAATATCTGATCCCGCAGCCCGCGGTGCGGCTCGTCACCTTCACCGGCTCGATCCCGGTCGGCAAGCAGCTGTCGGCGATGGCCGGCACCCATATGAAGCCGGCGATCATGGAATTGGGCGGGCACGCCCCGGTCATCGTCTGCGACGACGCTGACCCCGAAGCGAGTGCGGCGACCTCGGCGATCGGCAAGTCGCGCAATGCCGGGCAGGTCTGCATCTCGCCGACGCGTTTTTTTGTCGAGGAGGCGATCTATGATCGCTTCACCACGGCCTTCGGCGCAAAGGCCAAGGAAATCCGGATCGGTGATGGGCTCGACCCGGCAACCGAGATGGGACCGGTCGCCAACGACCGGAGGCTGGCGGCGATCGAGGCGCTGATCGCCGATGCGACGGCCCGGGGCGCGCGGATCGTCGCGGGGGGTAGCCGGATCGGCAATCGCGGCTATTTCCATGAATTGACCGTGCTCGCCGATGTGCCCGACGAGGCCCGCGCGATGCAGGAGGAGCCGTTTGGCCCGCTCGCTTTGCTCGCTCCGGTCAAGACCGTCGACGAGGCGATCGAGAAGGCCAATTCGCTGCCCTACGGGCTTGCCGCTTATGCCTTCACCAGATCGGCGCGCAATGTCGATCAGCTCGCCGAACGGGTCGAGGTCGGCAATCTGTCGATCAACCACCTGACGGCTTCGTTCGCCGAGACCCCGTTTGGCGGCGTCAAGGACAGCGGCTACGGCCCCGAAGGCGGCACCGAAGGGCTCGAATGCTACACGGTCGCCAAGAACATCTCCCATCTGGTGCTGTGAGGACACCTGCCATGTATTCGGATGTGTTGCTGTTTGTGGACGGAGAGTGGACCAAGGCCGCCGGCGGCCGCACGATCCCGGTCGTCAACCCGGCGACCGGCGAACCGATCGGTACCGTCGCACATGCCGACAAGAGCGATCTCGACCGCGCGCTCGAAGCCGCCGACAAGGGCTTCCGCACCTGGCGCAAGGTCTCGGCCTTCGACCGCTCGAAGATCATGCGCAAGGCGGCCGATCTGCTGCGCGAGCGGGCCGATGCGATCGCCCCGCTGTTGACGCTGGAGCAGGGCAAGCCGCTCGCCGAAGCCAAAGGCGAAACCCTCGCTGGCGCCGATGTCATCGACTGGTTCGCCGAAGAGGCGCGGCGTGCCTATGGCAGGGTCATTCCGGCGCGGGCCGAAGGGGTCTACCAGCTGGTCGTCAAGGAGCCGGTCGGCCCGGTCGCCGCGTTCACCCCGTGGAACTTCCCGATCAACCAGGTCGTGCGCAAACTGTCCTGCGCGCTTGCCGCCGGCTGCTCGATCATCGTCAAGGCGCCGGAGGAAACCCCGGCTTCCCCGGCCGAGCTGATCCGCTGCTTTGCCGATGCCGGCCTCCCGGCCGGGGTCGTCAACCTCGTCTATGGCGTGCCGTCGGAGATTTCCGAGTACCTGATCCCGCATCCGATCATCCGCAAGATGTCGTTCACCGGATCGACCGCGGTCGGCAAGCAGCTGGCCGCGATCGCCGGCGCGCATATGAAGCGGGTGACGATGGAACTGGGCGGCCATGCGCCGTCGATCGTGTTCGATGACGCGGATGTTGATCTCGCCAGCCGGCTGTTGTCGTCGGCCAAATTGCGCAATGCTGGCCAGGTCTGCGTCTCGCCGACCCGCTTCCTGGTCCAGGAACAGGTTTATGACCGCTTTGTCGGACAGTTCACCGAGACAGTCAAGGCGGCGAGGATCGGCGACGGCATGGAGCGCGGGACCCAGATGGGGCCGATGGCCAATCCGCGCCGGATCGCGGCGATGGAAGCTTTTATCGGTGACGCGGTGCAAAAGGGCGCCAGCCTGAAAACCGGCGGCAACCGCATCGGCAACAAGGGCAATTTCTTCGAGCCGACGGTGCTGACCGATGTGCCGATGAATTCGCGCATCATGAACGAGGAACCGTTTGGTCCGGTCGCGGTGATCGCGCCGTTCAAAAACTTCGACGATGTGGTCGAGGAGGCGAACCGGCTGCCCTACGGTCTTGCCGCCTATGCCTACACCCGTTCGGCCAAGACCGCGCAGGCGGTCGCCGCCGCGGTCGAGACCGGCATGATCTCGATCAACCATCACGGGCTGGCTTTGCCCGAGGTGCCGTTTGGCGGGGTCAAGGATTCGGGCTATGGCTCCGAAGGCGGCAGCGAGGCGATCGAGGCGTACCTCGTGACCAAGTTCGTCTCCCAAGCCGGTCTATGACACACTGGGGCGGGTCCGCGGCTGATGCCCGTGGCTGATGCTGCAGACCCGCATCCCGGTTTCGTGAGGTGAGAGATGTCTGGCGAAGACGAAGCCCTATTCCAGAAGGGCATGCCGATCCGGCGCGAGGTGCTTGGCCCCGAATATGTTGACGCCTCGATGGCGCGCGCCGACGAGTTCATGATGTCGTTCCAGCGGGCGACGACGGCCTGGGCGTGGGGCTGGGCCTGGGGCGATGCCACGCTCGACCGCAAGACGCGCAGCCTGATCAACCTCGCGATGCTGACGGCGCTGAACCGGGCGCCCGAGATCAAGCTGCATGTCAAGGGCGCGCTCAACAACGGGGTGACGGTGGCCGAGATCAAGGCGGCATTGTTGCACGCCACCGCCTATTGCGGCATCCCGGCCGGGCTCGACGCGTTTCGCGCGGCGCACGAGGTATTGGTTGCCGAGGGCGCGCTCGGCGGAACGCGCTAAGACCGACGCGGGCGGCGCCCCTGCGGTGCCGCCCAACGCCGGAATTGTGCGTACCGCTATATTTCGTGGAGAATTTCGCTTTGTCCAACCCTCTGCTGCTCCTGCCGATTTTGCGCCGAGCGGCACCGCGCCCGGCAGCAGCCGGCACCGCCAGCCCAACCATCTTCACGCGGGGTCTATCGAATGGATGGTGATGCCAACCTCGACCGCCTGGCGTTCAGCAAGTTCGCCGTCGGCCAGCCGGTGCCGCGCAACGAGGACCCGACCTTGCTGCGCGGCAAAGGCCGCTACACCGATGATCTGAGCCTGCCGGGCCAGGCCTATGCGGTGATCGTGCGCAGCCCACACGCGCATGGCGTGATCAATGCGATCGACACCGAAGCGGCGCGGTCGATGCCGGGTGTGCTTGGCATTTACACCGGGCCGGACCTGACCGCCGCCGGGATCAAGAACATGCCGCTCGGCCCGGCGATCCCAACCGCCGACGGCAGCCCGATGCACCGCCCCTCCTGTCCGGTCTTGACCAGCGACAAGGTGCGCTATGTCGGCGACCCGGTGGCGATCGTCGTCGCCGAGACCGCGCTCGAAGCCAAGGACGCGGCCGAGATGGTGGTTCTCGACATCGAGCCATTGCCGGCGGTGACCCGGGCCAGCGAGGCCGCCGCACCCGGCGCCCCACAGCTCCATGACGGCGTGCCGGGCAATGTCGCCGCCCATTTTCATTATGGCGATGCCGAGAAGGTCGCCGCCGCCTTTGCCGGCGCGGCGCATGTGACCCGGCTCGAGATCCCGAGCAACCGCATCGTCGTCTGCCCGATGGAGCCGCGCGCCGCGATCGCCCAATACGATCCCCAAAGCGGGCGCTGGACCTTGCGCGTCGGCTGCCAGGGCGTGTTCGGGCTGAAGGGCGGGCTTGCCAATGTGCTCGGCGTCGAACGCGACAATGTGCGGGTGCTGACTGGCAATGTCGGCGGCTCGTTTGGCATGAAATCCGCGGTCTATCCCGAATATCTGGCGTTGTTTCACGCCGCCAGGGCGCTCGGCCGCCCGGTCAAATGGACCGACGAGCGCAGCGAAAGCTTTGTCTCCGACAGCCACGGCCGCGACCATGAGATGACCGCGGAGCTGGCGCTCGACGCGGAAGGGAATTTCCTCGCGGTCAGGATCATCGGCTACGGCAATCTCGGCGCCTATGTCGGCCGCGGCACACCGGTGCCGCCGACCGCCAACGCGGTCAAGAACACGATCGGCGTCTATCGGACCCCGCTCATCGAGGTTTCGACCAAGATCGTCGTCACCAACACGTCTCCTGTCGGGGCCTATCGCGGCGCCGGGCGGCCGGAGGGGAATTACTATATGGAGCGGCTCGTCGATACCGCCGCCCGCGAGACCGGCATCGACCGGACCGAATTGCGCCGCAAGAACCACATCCCCGAAAATGCGATGCCGCACAAGGCGCCAAACGGCACCACCTATGACAGCGGCGAATTCACCGCGGTGCTGAACGAGGCGCTGATCCGTGCCGATTGGGACGGGTTTGCCGCGCGCAAAGAGGAGAGCCGGGCGCGAGGAGTGCTGCGCGGCCGGGGCATCGGCGATTATCTCGAAGTGACCGGCCCGCCGGCCAACGAGATGGGCGGCATCCGTTTCGAGCCGAATGGCGAGGTGACGATCATCACCGGCACGCTCGATTACGGGCAGGGCCACTGGACGCCGTTTGCCCAGATCCTGCACCAGCGGCTCGGCATCCCGTTCGACCGCATCCGTCTGTTGCAGGGCGATAGCGACGAACTGATCGCCGGCGGCGGCACCGGCGGCTCGAAATCGCTGATGGCGAGCGGCACCGCGATCCTGCAGGCGAGCGAGAAGGTCATCGAGAAGGGTCGGCAGATCGCCGCCCATGTGCTCGAAGCCGCGGTCGCCGATATCGAATTCACCCGCGGCCGGTTCGAGATCGCCGGCACCGACCGCTCGATCGAGATCATGGATTTGGCCGCCGCGGTCGCGAGCGGGATCGCGCTTCCCGACGACGTCCCCGATTCACTCGACGTGCAGCATGTCATGGAAAGCGCGCCGTCGGCATTCCCGAACGGGGTGCACATCGCCGAGGTCGAGATCGACCCCGAAACCGGTGTCGTCTCGGTCGTCAAATATTCGATGGTCAATGATTTCGGGGTCATCGTGAACCCGCTCCTGGTCGAAGGTCAGGCGCATGGCGGGGTCGTCCAGGGGATCGGCCAGGCGCTGATGGAGCGCGTCGTCTATGATGCGGACGGTCAGGTCCTGACCGGGTCGTTCACCGATTACGCGCTGCCGCGCGCCAGCGATGCGGTGTCGTTCCAGATCGCCAGCCACCCGGTGCCGGCCAAGACCAATCCGCTCGGCGCCAAGGGTTGCGGCGAGGCGGGCTGCGCCGGCTCATTGCCGGCGGTGATGAACGCGGTCGTCGATGCGCTCTCCGAATACGGCATTCGCAACATCGATATGCCGGCGACCCCGTTCCGTGTCTGGCAGGCGATCCGCCAAGCCGAGGCTCGGCGCGGCGGGGCTCAGCCCGCCGGGGTTCAGCGCGTTGTCACATAGCCGAGCCGGGTAAGGAGTTCGCGCGCCGCCGGTGATTTCACGTAATCGAGGAACCGCACCATGGGCGCCGTCGGGACCGCCCGGCGCGGCCCGACCCCTTGTCGCCGCCGGTCGTGCGACCTATCAACAAAAGCTCGAACGGAGAGGACCCGATGGACCATCACGATTTCGGCACCCTGCCGCCGGTGTCGCGGCTGACCCTGGGCGGCGGCGGGCTCGGCATGGTCTGGGGTGCGACGACGTTTGAGGAATGCGTTGCCACCGTACACGACGCGGTCGCCGCCGGCATCGACCTGTTCGACCTGGCGCCGCGCTATGGCGACGGCAAGGCCGAAGACGTGTTCGGCGAAGCGTTTGCCGGCCGGCTGCCCGACGGTGTCCGGGTTACCAGCAAATGCAATCTCGGCGAGTTGCCGGCGGCGGAGATCGAGTCCACATTGCGCCGCTCGATCGAAGGCAGCCTGAAGCGGCTGCGGCTGTCAAAGCTCGACTTGTTCTTTCTGCATTCGAATGTCGTGCCGGATGCCGACCACATCGCCCGCCATCCCGGTGCAGCGGCGCGGATGACGCTCTACCGCAGCTTTGTCGACCATGTCCGCCCGGTCTTTGAGAAATTGGCGGCCGAGGGCATCATCGGCGCCTGGGGTCTGACCGGGATCGGCCATCCCGACACGATCATCCGCTTGCTTGAAGAGCGCCCGGCGCCGGCCGCGGTGCAATGCATCGCCAATCTGCTCGATTCTGCGGGCGGTCTCAAATTCTTTGACGGGCCGGCAAGACCGCGTGCGATCATGGCGGCGGCGCGTGCGAACCGGGTCGGCATCATGGGCATCCGCGCGGTGCAGGCCGGCGCATTGACCAGCGCCATCGACCGCCCGCTGCCACCCGATCATCCCGAGATGCAGGATTACCGGCGTGCCGCGGGGTTCCGCCGTCTCGCCGCCGAACTCGGCGAAGACCCCGCGGTATTGGCGCATCGCTATGCGCTGGCGCTCGACATCGACACGCTGGTGCTCGGCGTCAAGAACCGCACCGAACTCGCCGCCTGCGTCGCCGCCGCCGCGGCCGGCCCGCTGCCGCCCGAACTGACCGCCCGGATCGATCGTATCGTACCGCCCACCTGAGCGACTTGGCGCGCAGTTGCAGCGGAAGGATGCAGGCCGTCGCGGGTTGACCTCGGCGGGGTGGCGGGTCAGGCTGCCGCACAGTGGATGGCGGAGCGGGGCATGAGCGAGCCACGGGAAATCTCGGTCGAGGTCAACGGTTTTTCCTGCCGGGTGTGGCAGAAAGGCTCGGGTCCAAAGCTCGGCTTTCTGGCCGGATTCGGCGGGCTGCCGCGCTGGATCCCGTTTCTCGACGCACTCGCGCGCGAGCGCACCGTGATTGTGCCATCGCTGCCGGGCTTCCCGGGCGGCGACCGCGGCCATGCCGTGCTTGACAGCCATCTCGACTGGGTGCTGGCGGTCCACCAGCTGGTGCACAAGGCCGGGCTCGACGGCGCCGATCTGGCGGGCGGCTCGGTCGGCGCGTCGTTCGCCGCCGAGATCGCAGCGATCTGGCCCGATCGCGTGCGCCGATTGGCGCTGGTCGCCCCCTGGGGACTGTTCGACGAGAAGGAGCCGGCGACCGATCCGTGGGCGCAGCGCCCGCCGGAGGTGCCGGCCTTGCTGTGCGCCGATCCGGAGCGCTGGAACCGGCTCAAGGCCGAGCCCGAAGGCGCCAACTCGCCTGAATGGCCGATCGAGCAGACCCGCGCCAGCGAAGCGGCGGCGCGCGCCTTCTGGCCGCTCGGCAATACGAGGCTCGAAAAGCGGCTGGCGCTGATCACGGCGCCGACCCTGCTCCTTTGGGGCGAACAGGACCGCATCATGCCGAGAAGCTACGCCGACCGCTTTGCCGCGGCGATTACCGGCCGCACCGAGATCGCGACGATCCCTGGCGCCGGTCACCTGGCCGAGCTCGACCAGCCCGACGCGGTCGCCGCCCGGATCCTCGCCTGGACCGCGTAGGCGACGCGACGCGGGAGACGGCGATGACCGACCGGCTATCGCTGACCAACGCGCTGGCGGACGCCAATATCGACCGGCAGAAGGCCGAGCGGATCGCGCCGGAGGTCTTCGACGCGATTCACGAAAATGTCGCCACCAAGACAGACATAGATCGTTTGGAAACTCGGATCGAGCAGTTCGAAGCAGGCATAGGAGCCCGCATAGCCTCGGTGGAGAGCGGGCTGAGAGCGGAAATGCGCGAAATCGAGTGCGGCTCGAAGCCCGGATCGACCGCATCGTGGTGCGGCTCGGCCCCTTGAGCGTGGTGCTCGCCGGGGTCGTCCTGGCGGCGATCCGCTACCTGCCGCGCAGTTGAATAGAAGACAAGGGAGGCGGCGATGATCATCGATTGCCACGGACACTACACGACTTCCCCGCGTCAGCATGAAGCGTGGCGTCGGGAGCAGATCGAGGCGCATGCGGCCGGAAAGCCGGCGCCGCCGCGCCCGGCGATCACCGATGACGAGATCCGCGAGACGATCGTTGGTGGGCAGCTCAAGGTGCAGCGCGAGCGTGGCACCGACTTGACGATCTTCTCGCCGCGCGCCGCCGGCATGGGCCATCACCTCGGCGACGCATCGACCAGCGAAGCCTGGGCCGCCGCCTGCAACGAGCTGATCCACCGGGTCTGCCTGCTGTTCCCGAAAAATTTCGTCGGCGTGGCGATGCTGCCCCAGAGCGCTCATGTATCGCCAAAGAATTGCGTCTCTGAAATCGACCGATGTGTCAACGAATACGGGTTCGTCGGCATCAATCTGAACCCCGACCCGTCAGGTGGGCATTGGCAGGACCCGCCGCTGTCGGACCGTTACTGGTATCCGGTCTACGAGAAGATGGTCGAATACGACATTGCGGCGATGATCCATGTCAGCGCGTCGTGCAACCCGACCCATCATACGACCGGCGCGCATTATCTGAATGGCGACACCGCCGGCTTCAACCAGCTGATGAACTCGTCCGTATTCAAAGATTTCCCGACGATCAAATTCGTCATTCCGCATGGTGGCGGCGCCGTACCTTATCACTGGGGCCGCTTCCGCGGGCTGGCGCAGGACGCCAAGCTCGGCCTTTTATCCGACCTCATGCTGCACAACATATTCTTCGATACCTGCGTCTATCACCTCCCCGGCCAGGAATTGCTGGCAAAGGTCATCCCAGCCGACAACATCATCTTCGCCTCGGAAATGATCGGTGCGGTTCGCGGCATCGACCCGCAAACCGGCCACCATTATGACGACACCAAGCGCTATATCGATCAGCTACCGCTACCCGCGGAAGACAAGGCGAAGATCTTCGAAGGCAATGCGCGGCGCGTCTATGGCCGTCTTTCCAGGACGATCGAGAGACAGGCCGCGTCTGCGGCATAAGAGACATTCGATACTCCGGTCCGGAGGTCAACGGGCCCGACCGGTCCGCATCTCGCCGGAGGCGTCAATGGCGAGACGTCAGCGGCGGGCCGTCAGCGGATGACCGGGCGCCAGCGGAGCGGGATGCGCCAGGTGTGATCGATCTGATCCGCCGGCCTGCCGACTACGACGCAAGCCTCATCGGCCGCCGATTGCAGCCTGATCCGACCCAGCCGATGCCGCGAGACCGGTATTGTGATCAGCGATATTGCGGCCAGCGGTATTGCGATCGCCGATCTCCGGAGTGTGGATCACAACGCGGTTGCGGCCGGCCGATTTGGCTTCGTAAAGCGCCATGTCGGCGCGTTCGAGCAGGCTGCGGCGCTCGTCTCCGCCGGCAACGGTCAGCGTCACGCCGACACTGATCGTGACGTGAAGCCGTGCACCACTGGGCCGGATCACAAACGGCTCGCGCGATGTCTCGAGACGCAGGCGCTCGGCCACCACGGCAGCGATCGCCGCACCGGTCTCCGGCATGATCACGACAAATTCTTCACCGCCGAGACGGGCGACCAGATCGACACTGCGCACCGCACTGCAGGCGCGGGCGGCCAACTCGCGCAGCACATCATCTCCGGCAGCGTGTCCATGGGTATCATTGACCAGCTTGAAATGGTCGATGTCGAACAGCAGGATCGCGGTCCCGACACTGTCGCGGCCCAACCGCCCGATCAGCTCGTCGAGATGCGCCAGCGCGTAGCGGCGGTTGTAAAGGCCGGTCAGCTCATCGGTCAGCGCCAAGGACAGGCTACGGCGGTAGTTTTCATCCAGTCGATCCTGGAGCCGCTTGCGGCGGATCTGGGTCCCGGTGCGCGCCAATAGCTCGTTGCGGTCGACCGGCCGGACCAGATAGTCGTTGGCGCCAAGATCGAGCCCCTTGGCGAGACGCGGCAGGTCGGGCTCCGCGGCGATCAGCAGGATCGGCAGCTGGCGGAAGGTTTCACTGCCACGCCATTGCGTGACCAGGCGCAGTGAATCACCATCGGGGAGCGTCAAGCTGGCGATCACCAATTCGGTCTCGGCATCGACGCACGCCTGCGCTTCGAGATTGCTGTGCGCCAGCGTCACCCGGTGCGCAATCGCCAGCGTCTCGGTCATCCGCGCGGCGGCAAACGGATCCTCCTCGATGATCAGGACGCGGCCCGGCCCGTCCGCCTCGATCGCCGTGGGCGGACCGCCAAAGCGGCCGCAGATCTCGTCGCGCAGGCGCCATTCCTGCATCATCCGCTTGAGCCGGACCAGCGAGCGCACGCGCGCGAACAGGGCGATGTCGCTGGCCGGCTTGGTCAGGAAGTCGTCGGCACCGGCTTCGAGACCGCGCACCCGGTCGGCGGCGTCGGACAACGCCGTGACCATGACGACCGGGAGATCGGTGGTCTTCGGGTTGGCCTTCAGCCGCCGACAGACCTCGAAACCATCCATGTGCGGCATCATCACGTCGAGCAAGATGACATCGGGCTGCTCGGCGGCGGCGATCTCCAGAGCGGTGCGACCGCTGCGCGCGGCCAGGACTTCGAAATATTCGCTGGCAAGCTTGGCCTCGAGCAGCTTGACGTTGATTTCGACATCGTCGACGACCAGAACCCGCCCCGACATCAGCCGCCCTCGCGCTAGCTCGCTTGCGATGCCGTGCGCGACAGCAGGCGCTCGACAATCTGCAGAAACCCGATAACCGAGATCGGCTTGGCGATGTAGTCCTCGCAACCGCCCTCGCGCATCTTTTCCCGATCCCCCTTCATCGCAAAGGCGGTCACCGCGACGACCGGAATCATCCGCAACGCTTCATCTTCCTTGATTGACCGGGTGATTTCGAGGCCCGAGACATCGGGAAGCTGAATATCCATCAGGATCAGGTCCGGGCGATGCTCTCGCGCCAGCGTCAACGCGTCCGCTCCATCCCGGCTCTGCAGGATATCATACCCATGCGCGGCCAAAAGGTCGTTGAAGAGTTTCATGTTGAGATCGTTGTCTTCGACGATCAAGATCTTGGGCCGGCGCCGGCAATCCATGCTCGTATCCGGTGGGGAAAATTCGCCATTCATGGTTCGCGGGTCTCGCATAGATGCTTCGACGTCGGCGAGGCGCTGCACAGCCCCCGGTGAGCCCTACCGCGATCTTGCGCGCAGCCGGCTCCGTCGAGGGCTTTTAACGGGGTGAGCTTAACAATTGATGAGCGCCACCACCCAGTCTTCGCCGTTCGGGCGAAACCCCGTGCACCGATGACCGGCAGCTGGCGCATCGGCATCGATCTCGGCGGCACCAAGATCGAGGGTTGCGCGATCGATGCGGCCGGACGCCTGCACGGTCGACAGCGGGTGGCGACGCCAGCCGGCGACTATCAAGGAACGCTTGCGGCGGTCGCCGATATCGTCGCCGCGATCGAGCGGGAAACTGGTCAGTGCGCCTCGGTCGGAATCGGCATTCCGGGTGCGATCTCGCCGGCGACTGGCCTCGTCAAGAATGCGAATTCCACCTGGCTGATCGGCCGCCCATTGCAGCACGACCTCGAAGCGGTGCTGGCACGACCGGTGCGCCTGGCCAATGACGCCAACTGCTTCGTGCTGTCCGAAGCCACCGACGGCGCCGCTGCTGGCCACCGGACGGTGTTCGGCGTGATCCTCGGCACCGGCGTCGGCGGCGGGATCGCAATCGGTGCACAGCTTCTCGTCGGCGCCAATGCGATCGCCGGCGAATGGGGGCACAACCCGCTGCCCTGGCCAACCCCGGACGAGCTGCCGGGTCCGCCCTGCTGGTGCGGCCGCAGGGGCTGCATCGAGACGTTTCTGTCGGGCCCCGCGCTCGCCGCCGACCATCACCGCCACACCGGGCAGAGCCTCGACCCGCCGGCAATCGCCGCTGCTGCCGAAGACGGGGACGCGCAGTGCCGCGCGACGTTGATGCGTTATTGCGACCGGCTGGGGCGCGGCCTCGCCGCTGTCGTCAACCTCGTCGACCCGGATGCGATCGTGCTCGGCGGCGGTCTCAGCGCGATCACGGTCCTGTACCAGGAGGTGCCACGACGCTGGGGCCGCTATGTGTTTTCCGACCGGGTCGAGACCCGGCTGTTGGCGCCGGCGCATGGCGGCTCCAGCGGGGTGCGGGGTGCCGCCTGGCTGTGGCCGCCCGGGAAGCCGGGGTGACGACGCTATGCCGCGACTGCGGCGCGCTCGCCGAGCCGCTCCCGGCCGCCGGGCGTTGTCCGCGCTGCGGATCGCCGCGCCTCGTCAGCCACGAGGCGCTCGCTCGGCTGGCGATCGCCCATGTCGATTGCGACGCATTCTACGCCACGATCGAGAAGCGGGAGCGGCCGGAGCTTGCCGATCGCCCGGTCATCGTCGGCGGCGGCACACGCGGTGTCGTGCTCGCCTGTTGCTACGTTGCGCGGCTTTACGGGGTGCGCTCGGCAATGCCGATGTTCAAGGCGCTCGCCGCCTGCCCCGACGCGGTGGTGATCCGGCCGGACATGGCGAAATACCGCGACATCGGGCGGGCGGTGCGCGCCCGCATGCGCGAGCTGACCCCGCTGGTCGAGCCGGTGTCGATCGACGAAGCGTTTCTCGATTTGTCGGGCACGCAGGCATTGCACAATGCCGCGCCGGCGCAGCTGCTCGCCCGATTGTCGCGGCGGGTCGAAAGCGAATTCGGCATCACGCTGTCGATCGGGATGAGCGACAGCAAGTTTCTCGCCAAGATCGCCTCCGACCTCGACAAGCCGCGCGGCTTCGCGGTGCTGGCGCGCAGCGATGCGCCGGTCTTCTTCGCCGACAAGCCGGTATCGCTGCTGTGGGGTGTCGGGACGGCGTTGCAGCGCCGGCTCGCCGCCGACGGCGTGACGCTGATCGGCCAGCTCGCGGCTCTCGGCCCGCGCGAGCTCGCAGCCCGCTATGGACGGATCGGCGCGCGTCTCGCCGCCCTCGCCGCAGGCGCCGACGACCGCGCCGTGATCGCCCATGCACCGGCGCGCTCGATCTCCGCGGAAACGACGCTGGCGCGTGACGAAGCCGATGCCGAAATCCTGGCCCGCATCCTCTGGCCGCTCTGTGAGCGCGTATCGGTGCATCTGAAAGAGGCGGCACTCGCCGCCGGCGCCGTCACGCTGAAGCTCAAGACCGGTGATTTCCGGGTGCGGACCCGGCAACGGCACCTCGCCGATCCAACCCAGCTCGCCGCAACCCTGTTCGACACCGCTCTGCCATTGCTCCGGGCCACGGCCGACGGGACCATCCGCTTCCGGCTGGTCGGGGTCGGCGCCGACGCTCTTGTCGATGGCAACGCCGCCGATCTGCCGACCTTGTTCGATGCCGAATTCGGCCGGCCAAAGCGGCTCGAACAGGCGATCGACGCATTGCGCGAACGCCTCGGCAACGACGCCCTGCGGCGCGGGCGCGATCTCGATACCGCTGCCCCGGCAGCGGCGACCGCATCCCGGCACGACCGCCGCGACCGCGATTAGGTCGCTGGAAACACGTGCGGCCAGACCACGACGATCCTGCGCGATGCTACTCCGCGGCGCGGGCGAGCGGCCGCAGCGCGGTACGCGATTGCATCGCATAGGCGTCGCGCCAGCCGGTCTTGGCGTCGGCGAGGAAATCGCCGCTGCGCACATTTGTGAATAAATCAGGATTATCGACGCCAGGCGGCATCGCGCCATCCTTGCGCAGCGCGCGAGCGGCGCGCAGCAGCCGGCGCCGGGTGCGGGCGATCATGATGTCGCTCGGTCCCAGATTCTCGAAATCATGATCGGTGATCGGCCCCATGCTTTCGGTTACCGCCTGGTCCTGCGCCTGGATGCCCATGATGCCGCTGAAGATGCCACCCGTTTGTTGCGCCGCGCGGTCGACGAGCCAGTCGTTGCGCTCGTTGCCGGCGAGCCGCCAGCGGCCATACCAATCACTCGTGTTCGGCAGAAAATCCATGGCCGGCGTCGAGCCCGGGAGCCCGCGCGAGTTGCTGAGTGCCGCGCGTTCGGCCGGCAGCCCCTTCCAGGTCAGGCTGACGAACATCGTGTGCCCGTCATCCATCGGAACCCAGGCCCGGCTCTGCACCCGGTCAAAGGCACCCTGCGGCGTCTGGGTCCAGAACGGAAACAGGAAATTGGCAAAGCGCCAATAGGTCTGCCCCGCCGCGGCCGGGCGATAGGCCGCGTACATCGTCCCCCAATCGGTGTCGGTCACATGATATTGCGGGGCTCGGTCGGTGACGGTCCAGCGGATCAGATTGTCGGCCGGGATATCGGCGGCTTCGACCGAGCCTGCATGCAGAAAGCCAAAATGCGAAGTGTCGATGTCGCCTTCGAGCGCCTGCAGCCAGTTGCACTCGCGCTGTGCAAAGGTGACCTGCAATTCGCTTTGCGGCAGTAGCGAAGCCTCGATCCCCGGCAAGGGCGGTGCGGCGGCGCGCTCGCCCATATAGACCCAGACGACACCGTTGCGCTCGGCCACCTTGTAGGCCTTGGCCCGGACCTTGTCCTTGTAGTCCTGCTGCGGCGGCGTGTTCGGCATGTCGACGCAGCGGCCTTCGGCATCGAACTTCCAGCCGTGATAGATGCAGCGGATGCCGTCCTTCTCGTTGCGTCCCAGGAACAGCGAGGCGCAGCGATGCGGGCAGCGCTGGTCCATCACCCCGACCCGGCCCGAGCTGTCGCGAAACGCGATCAGCCGCTCGCCCAACAGCAAAAGGCGCATCGGGGCGCCGTCGCGGTCGAGCTCGGACGACATCGCCGCCGGCAGCCAGTATTGCCGCATCAATTCGCCCATCGCGGTGCCTGGGCCGACCCGAACCAGGTCCTCGCGGTCGTCCTGCCTGCTCATGACCGGGCTCACTGGAACACGGCAAAGCCGAGCCCGGTCCCCGACCCGGCCGGGGTGCGGTAGCCGGGCACGTAATGCGACCACGCCATGTCGAGATGCTCGACGGCACCGCCGACCGCGATCCACATGCGGATCTCCGAACTGCCGGAATTCAGCTTCTTGCGCGGCAGCGATTGCAGCGCCTCGCCGTCCTTGCGCTGCAGCGCCTCGATGATCCCGCGATCGAGCTCCTCGTCGACCACGAAATGGCTCAATCCGCCCGAGCCGACGATGCCGACCCGCATGTCGCCGGGCCAGCTCTCGACCGCATCGCGGATCGCCTGCCCGAGCTTCCAGCAACGCCGCGGTGTCGGCTGGTTCGGCGGGTAATAGGTGTTGAGAAACACCGGGACGACCGGCAGCGACTGATCCTCCATCAGCCGCTTGCGGACAAAGGCATGCGCGTGACCCTCACCATGCCCGGGCGGCAGCCCGTTCGACGAGGCGATGTCGAACTCGCGGTCGATCAGTTGGTCGATCAGGTGCCGCGCCAAGGGGGCCGCAACCGGATAGTCGTGCGGCTCCTTCTCTTCGTAATAACGCGCGGTGGCGAGCCGCGACCATTCGGGCCCCTTGAAGCCGGGCGAGAGCGGCACGTTGCGGATCGTGTCGCCATAATAGACCAGGATCGACGGCAGGTGGTCCTCGTGGAACAATTCCTTCTGGTCGTCGCCGAGGATGATCAGCGCGTCGAGCTCGGCGCGGCGCACACTTTCTTTCAGGTGCTCGACCGCGGCCTGCGCCGCGTCATGGCGCGCGGCAAAGCGCTCCGGGGTCAGCTCGGGCAGCGCCCTCGGATCGGGGCGGCGCAGCAGGTCCTCGTAGCTGGCGGGCTCACCCTCCTTGTCGAGGAAGTCGCGGACCCCGTCGCGATCGATAAAGCTCGGCCAGTCCTTGGCCGGGGTATTGAGCATCGGCGTGTGCGATGTCGCGATCCCGAGGACGATCTTGGCCATCCCGTTCCTCCTTCCGCGCGGCGCGGACCTGATCTTTCAATGAAAGGATATTGCGGCACGCGTGAGCCCGTCAACCGCGGCCGACGGGACCGTTGATCCCGGTTTTCTCGACGCTATTGCGACCGTATAACCGGTGGATGAGCTTCGGGATGGGGTCGGCCCGGGGCCGGAGCGGCAGGCGATATTGACGGAGTTTACCGATGATCGACGTCACCAAGGCTAAAAGCGACATCGATCAATGCTGGGACGACGAGATCGTCCCGACACTGGTCGAATACATCAGGATTCCGAACAAATCGCCGGCCTTCGATCCGGACTGGATGGCGCACGGCCATATGGACGAGGCCGTGGCCCTGTTCGAGCGCTGGGCACGGGCGAAACTGCCGGCGCTGCCCGGCGCCGCGCTCGAAACCATCCGCCTGCCCGGCCGCACCCCGGTCATCGTTATCGACGTGCCGGGCCAGCGTGCCGATACCGTGCTGCTCTACGGCCATCTCGACAAGCAGCCGGAAATGGCCGGCTGGGCCGACGGCTTCGGCCCGTGGAGCCCGCGTATCGAGGGCGACAGGCTCTACGGCCGCGGTGGTGCGGATGACGGTTATGCGATGTTTGGCGCGCTCTCGGCATTGCTGGCGCTGCGCGAACAAGGGGTGCCGCATGCGCGTTGCGTGATCCTGATCGAGGCCGGTGAGGAATCGGGCAGTCCCGACCTCCCCGATTATGTCGATCATCTGGCGGCGCGTCTCGGCAGCCCGTCGCTGGTCGTGTGTCTCGATTCGGGCTGCGGCAATTACGATCAGCTGTGGCTAACGACCTCGCTGCGCGGCCTCGTTTCCGGCACGCTCGACATCCGCGTGCTGGCCGAGGGCGTGCATTCGGGCCACGCCTCGGGGGTCGTGCCGTCGAGCTTCCGGATCATGCGCCAGCTCTTGTCAAGGCTCGAGGACGAGGCGAGCGGCGCGGTGCGCCCGCCCGAGCTTTATGCGCAGGTTCCGCCCGAACGGCTGGCGCAGGCGCGCATCGCCGCCGCGGCGCTGGGCGAGGCCGTGTACCGCGAATACCCGTTCGCGGCGGGGGTTGGACCGATGGGCGACGATCTCGCCGAGATGGTGCTGAACCGCACCTGGCGGCCGCAGCTGGCGGTGATCGGCATCGACGGTCTGCCAAAGCCGGGCGACGCGGGCAACGTGCTGCTGCCCTATACGTCGGCCCGGCTGAGCCTGCGCACCCCGCCAACGCTCGACGCGGTTGCGGCCGGTGAGCAGGTCCGTGCGCTCTTGGAGAAGGACCCGCCCTATGGCGCGCGCGTCGAATTCGAAATCGGTTCCAGCGCCTCGGGCTGGAATGCGCCGGCGCTCGAACCATGGCTTGAACAATCGCTGGCGCGCGCGTCCGAGGCGGCATTCGGCGCGCCGCCCGCCTATATGGGCGAAGGCGGGTCGATCCCGTTCATGGCGATGCTCGGCGAAAAATTCCCACGGGCGCAGTTTGTCGTGACCGGCGTGCTCGGGCCGCATTCGAACGCGCACGGCCCGAACGAATTCCTGCACATCCCGACCGGCAAGCGGGTCTCGGCCGTGATCGCCCAGGTGCTGGCCGACCATTGCGCGCGCAACGGGAAGGTGAGCGGCCGTGATTGAGGCCTATGAGGGCAGCTGCCATTGCGGCCGGGTGCGGTTTCGGGTCCGTGCCGATCTCTCGACCCTGCTCGAATGCAACTGCTCGGTGTGCACGAAAAAGGGCATCCTGCATCTGATCGTGCCGCCCCAGGATTTCGAGTTGCTGGAGGGCACCGACGCGCTCGCCACCTACCAGTTCAACACCAACACCGCCCGGCACACCTTTTGCCGGCATTGCGGCATGCATCCGTTCTATGTGCCGCGCTCGGACCCGGACAAGATTAGCGTCAACGCCCGCTGTCTCGACGGCGTCGACCCGGCGCGGCTGCGCCCGACCCAGTTTTTCGACGGCCGCAACTGGGAGGCGGCACAAGCCGCACGCCGCGCCGGCGGCGACGGGTCCGGCAACGGGTAATGGCAGGCAGCCCACCGGCCTTGCCGGCGTGGTTGCTGTTCGCCCGTCACGCGCCGGCGCGCGGCCCTTCCCGTCCCCGCGTTGCAGAAAGAACCCCAGGCTGCGGAGCAGACGCGACCGGCCGGGTGGCCGCAGCGAGCCACGCCGCAGTGTCGGGATCGACCAGCGGGGTCAGCACCTCGCGCACCCGGGCATGATAAGCGTCGAGCCAGGCGATCTCGTCCTCATCGAGCAGTGACGGCTCGACGAGGCGGCGGTCGATCGGCGCCAGGGTCAGCGTCTCGAAGCCGAGCATCTCACGCTCGGCCGCTTCCCGCGAAGGCGAGGGCTGCACCAGCACCAGGTTTTCGATGCGGATGCCGTAGGCGCCGGTCTTGTAATAGCCGGGCTCGTTCGAAACGATCATGCCGGGCAGCAGCGGCTGCGTGTTCGGCGCCTTCGAGATGCGCTGCGGCCCTTCATGCACACCGAGATAGCTGCCGACCCCGTGTCCGGTGCCATGATCGTAATCGAGCCCGGCCTGCCACAATCCGCGCCGGGCAAAAGCATCGAGTTGGGTCCCGGTCGTCCCCTTCGGAAACCGCGCCAGCGCCAGCGCGATATGGCCCTTGAGCACGCGGGTGAAACGGTCGCGCATCTCGGCCGAGGGTGTGCCGATCGCCACCGTGCGGGTCACGTCGGTCGTGCCGTCGAGGTATTGCGCGCCCGAATCGAGCAGATAAAGACTGCCCGGTTCGAGCCGTTTTTCGCTCTCCAGTGTCGCCCGGTAATGCACGATCGCCCCGTTCGACCCGGCGCCCGAGATCGTCGGAAAGCTCAGGTCGCGGAAATGGCGCCCCTCGCGGCGAAAGGCTTCGAGCCGGTCGCTGGCGGCGATCTCGGAAAGACCGCCGCGCGCCGCCGCAGCATCGAGCCAGCACAGGAAACGGGTCAGCGCAGCGCCATCGCGGCGATGGGCGGCGCGGGTGCCGTCGATCTCGACCGCGTTCTTGCAGGCTTTGGGCAAAATGCACGGGTCGGCGGCGCGGTGAATCTTTGCTCCGGCAGCCTCGAGCCGGTCGAAGATCCAGGCAGCCGCGCTCGCCGGATCGGCCTGCGCCCGGCCGCCCGCCTTGGCCAACGCGTCGAGCGCCGGCCCGAATTCGCGTGGTGCTGCCACGGTGACCGCATTGCCGAGATGCCGATCGAGGCCCGGGGCGAGCTTGCGCCGATCGATGAACAGCGTGACCGTGGCGTCATCGCGCAGAATGGCGAAGGATAACGGCAGCGGCGTGTGGGGCACGTCGCCGCCGCGGATGTTCAAGAGCCAGGCGATCGATTCGGGCATCGTCAGCACCGCCGCAGCAACCCCATCCTCGGCGAGACCGCGCGCCAGCCGGGCGCGCTTGGTCGAGGCGCTTTCACCGGCGAATTCCTCCGGATGCGGCACGACGGGCGCCAGGGGTGCGGCCGGCTGATCGGCCCAGACCCGGTCGAGCGGGTTCTCGGCGACCGCACGCAGGCGTGCCCCGGCCTTCTCCGCCGCTGCGCGCAGCCGGTCGATTTCCTGCGGGGTGTGCAGCCAGGGATCGTAGCCGAGCACCATGCCCGCGGCGAGCGCCGTGCCGATCCAGCGCGCCGGCGGCTCGTCGATCAGATGATGGATCTCGAACCGGTCGCCGTCGACCTGCTGTGCCGCCTGCAGCGTATACCGGCCATCGACAAAGAGGGCGGCGCGCTCGCGCAACACCACGGCCTGTCCGGCCGAGCCGGTGAAACCGGTCAACCATGCGAGGCGCTGGCCGCGCGGCGGCACATACTCGCCCTGGTGCTCGTCCGAGCGCGGCACGACAAAACCATCGAGCCGTTGCGACGACAGCTCGCGGCGCAGGCGGGCGAGACGCTCCGCCGCGGGTAGCTGCACCAGTGTCTCGGCGTCTAGCCCGTCATGGTAGCCCGCGGCCATCGCCTGGCGCAGAGCTTCGAGCGCGTCCGCCAGATCCGGCGGCACCGGGTCGGCAACGAGGCAGTGCCAGCTCGACCCAATTTCGGCCGGCGCACCGAGCACGCCCGCGATCAGCTCTTCGAGCCCCTGCGGACTGTAGGACGAGCCGGCCGCGCGCAGCAGCCGCGCCAGTGTGGCGGCCTCGGGCCTCGATCCATCTCTTGTCATCGACCGCTCCCTTTGCCGGCGTGGCGGGTCGGGCCCGACGCACGCACATGGCTGAATTGCAACGATTTCGCTCGCCCCTTTCGCGGCGCAGCACCAATTCTTGTGCAACGCATCATAATCTCGACAGGAGCATTTCCATGGCCCTTGTGAACCTTTTTACCGCCGCCGGGAAGGCGATTGCCGAATGGCACCGCCAGCAGCGCGCCTATGCCGAACTGATGGCGCTCGACGATCGCTCGCTGGCCGATATCGGGATCCGCCGCTCGGAGATCCGGGCGGTCCTGGCAGCCGATCGAAAGGCGGCAAAAGTCGCAGCGCCGACAGCCTCGCCGCAACCGCACCGCCTCGGACGGCACCAGGCCGCTTGACGGCTCGCAGCACCAGCGTCGACCACCTGTCGATGACGATCCGGCGTTCGAGGGTGAGTCCGAGGGAGCGGTGCGGCGCCAGCACGATCGGTTCCTGACGGCGCAGCAACCCGGACAGCACGGCATATCCGCCGGGGGCGAGGCTGCGGGCGAGATCGGCGGCGAAGAGCGCCAGCGGCCGGGCCAGGATGTTCGACAGAATGAGATCATGGTGGTGCCGGCGCAGCCCGCGAGCGCGATAGCCGTCGGCATGATCGACCCGCACCAGGCGGCCGACCCGGTTGTGCGCGACATTGCGGCGGGCGACCCTGACCGATCCCGGATCGATGTCGCTCGCCCGCACGCGTCGCCGCAGCAGCTTCGCCGCGGCGATCGACAAGATCCCGGTGCCGGCGCCGATGTCGAGGGGGCGCGTGATCCGCCGCCGCGCCAGCATTTCGAGCGCCACGAGGCAGCCCTGGGTCGAAGGATGCTCCCCGGTGCCAAAGGCGGTCGCGGCGTCGAGCGCGATCCCGATTGCGCCGGCTGGCACCCGGCCTCGATAATGTGAGCCATAGACGAAGAAGCGGCCGAGGCGCAGCGGCGGGAAGGCAAGCTGGTTCTCGGCGAGCCAGTCGCGATCGGCCAGCGGTTGCTCGCAGACCTCGACCAGTTGCCCGCCCCCTGCCGCCGCGGCGAGTGCCAGCCGCGCCGACAATTGCGGGGTCAGCACCGGCGATGCCGGATAGGCGTCGAGCTGCCAGTCCTCGGGCGCGGTTTCGAAGATCGAGACGGCCGAACCGATTTCGTCCAGCAACGCGAACACGGCACTCGCCGCCGCGGCGCCGCGGATCCGGACCGAGAGATGACGGGGCCCGCTATTCACCGGCGGCAGTCCCCAGCCCCGGCCGGCCCCACCATTCGATCACACGCCCGCTGGCAGGTGGTCGGCTGCCATGAAATTATCGAACTTGGTCGTCTCGGCATCGAAATGCAGCCTGATATTGCCGATCGGCCCATGCCGCTGCTTGGCGATGATGATCTCGCCGGTGCCGTAAACCTCGTTGAACCGGTTCTGCCAGCGTTCATAGCGGTCATTGTACTTGTCGTCGGTCTCATCGGCGCGGCGCAGCGGCTGTCCCCGCGATAGATAGTACTCCTCGCGGAAGATGAACATGACGACATCGGCATCCTGCTCGATCGAGCCCGATTCGCGCAGATCGGCGAGCATCGGCCGCTTGTCTTCGCGCAACTCGACCGCGCGCGACAATTGCGCCAGCGCCAGCACCGGGACGTGCAGCTCCTTGGCCACCGCCTTCAGACCGCGGGTGATGTCGGAGATCTCCTGCACTCGGTTGTCGAGGCTGCGGACCTGGACCGACGGGCGCATCAGCTGCAGATAGTCGACGATGATCAGCCCGAGACCCTGCTGGCGCATCAATCGCCGCGCGCGGGTGCGCAGGTTGGAGACGCTGAGCGCGGGGGTATCGTCGATATAGAGCGGCAGCGACTGCAGGTGGTGGCTCGCCTGGACAAACCGGTCGAAATCCTGGGTGCTGACATCGCCGCGCCGGATGCGGTCCGACGAGATCCCCGATTCCTCGGCGAGGATCCGCGCAGCCAGCTGCTCGGCCGACATTTCGAGCGAAAAGAACCCGACCACAGCGCCATCCTCGGCGATGGTGCGGCCATCGGCGCCGCGCTTTGGCCGGTACGCCTTGGCGGCGTTGAAGGCGATATTGGTGGCGAGCGCCGACTTGCCCATCGAGGGCCGACCGCCGAGGATCACGAGATCCGACGGATGCAGCCCACCGAGCTTCTGGTCGAGGTCGGTAAAGCCGGTGGCGACACCGACGGTCTTGCCGCTGCGCTTGAACGCTGCCTCGGCCATGTCGATGGCCCCGGCCAGCGGCATCGAGAAGGCGCGAAAGCCGCCTTCGGCCTGCCCGGAGGTCGCTAGGTCGAACAGCTTCTTCTCGGCCCGTTCGATCTGCTCGGGGGCGAGATCGTCGAGGTCGTGGCGAAAGGCGTCGTTGACGACATCCTCGCCGAGCGTGATCAGCTGGCGGCGCAGATAGAGGTCGTGGATCGTGCGCCCGTAATCCTCGGCGTTGATGATCGTCACCGCCCCGCCGACCAGCTGCACGAGGTATTGCGCGCCGCCGATCTCGGCGAGCGCGCCGTCCTGGTCGAACAGGTTTTTCAACGTGACCGGGTTGGCGATCTGCCCGCGATCGACCAGCTTGCCGATCGCGCTATAGATGCGGGCGTGGATCGCGTTGCCGAAATGCTCGGCCTGCAGAAACTCCGAGACCCGCGAATAGGCGGCATTGTTGATCAAAATCGCGCCCAGCAGGGCCTGCTCGGCCTCGCTGTTGAACGGCGGGATGCGGGTCGGCGCGGTGGCAAATCCGGAACTGGGATTGGTGTCGCGCAGCGGCGTGATGCGGGAGGCGTTTGGCGATTCCATGCGCCGAACCTAGCATCGGTCGCCCGCAACGGCCGCCGCCAATACGATGCACAGGCTGTGCAAGGCGGGAATGGTCGGGCCGAAATGGTCGGGCGGGAATGGTCAGGCCGGCATGGTCAGGCGGCGCGTTCGGCGGCGGCGCTGTGCTCGCGTTCCCAATCGAGCATATAGTCGCGGGTCAGCGGCACCGCATCGACCGCCTTGGCCAGCTGCATCTGAAAGACCAGCAGGCCGCCGCGCCGGAACGCCAGCTCGGAGCCAACCAGATACATTTCCCACATCCGGCAGAAACGCTCGTCATAAATCGCGGCGATCCTCTCGCGGTTGTGTTCGAAGCGGTGCCGCCAGCCGCGCAAGGTGCGCGCATAATGCAGCCGCAGGATCTCGATGTCGGTGATCCACAGCCGCTGCCGTTCGACTACCGGGATCACCTCGGACAATGCGGGGACATAGCCGCCCGGAAAGATGTATTTGCGAATCCACGGGCTGGTCGAGCCCGGCCCGTCCATGCGGCCGATCGAGTGCAGTAGCGCCAGCCCATCGGGCGCCAGCAGCGACTTCACCTTGGCGAAGAAGGCGCCGTAGTGGTTGACGCCGACATGCTCGAACATGCCGACCGAGACGATCCGGTCGTAGCGACCGGTCTCTTCGCGGTAGTCGCGCAGGCGAAACCGGACCCGGTCCGACAATCCGGCCGCGGCCGCGCGCCGCGTTGCCAGCTTGTGCTGCTCGACCGAGAGGGTCAGCCCGGTCACGTCGGCGCCGCATTCGCTGGCGAGATAGAGCGCCAGGCCGCCCCAGCCGCAGCCGATATCAAGCACCTTCTGGCCGGGCCGGATCATCAGCTTCGCGGCGATGTGGCGCTTCTTGTCGAGCTGGGCGAGGTCGAGGTCGTCGTGACCGCTGCGAAAATAACCGCAAGAATATTGCCAGTCCGAATCGAGAAACAGCTCGTAGAGCTGGTCCGAGAGGTCGTAATGATGCGCCGCGTTGCGCCGCGCCCGCGCTTGTGGGTTGTACTGGTGCACCCGGCGCAGCATTCGGAACGAACCGTTCAGCAACCGCGCGAGCGGCCCCTGCGGCAGGGCTTCGAGGTTCAGCGTCAACAGGTCGATCAGGCCGTAGAGGTCACCTTCCTCGATCGTCAGAGTGCCGTCGACAAACGCTTCGGGCAGATGGAGGCGGGGCCTCGCGACGAGCTTCCAGTGCAGCGCCCGGTCATGCAGCCGGATCGCGACAGCGGGCCCCGGCGCCCCGATAATCTCATGCGCAGTGCCGCCGGTGTCGATCAGGCGCAGCCGGCCGACGGTCAATATCCTTTCGAACAAACGCGCGAGCAGCATCGTGACGCAAACCGATCAGGATGGCGACCAGCCAATATCCACAAAGGCGCATCACAAACGCAAGCCGTTCACAGCATCATCACGGGCTCTCGGCTGGCGGCGCCGCTGCGACCGCTCCGGCCGGCTCGTCGTCGAACTCGTCCTCGTCGCGCTGCCGCAACGGGTCGATCCCCCGCGCCTGCATCTCGGCTTCCTCGACCGACTGCGCGACATTGGCGGTGACGGTGACCGAGACCTCGGGATGCAGCACAACCCGCAGCCGGTGCAACCCCAGGGTCTTGATCGGCCGTTCGAGGACGACTTGCCGCTTTTCGATCGTGAACCCCGCCTCTGTCACCGCTTCGGCGATGTCGCGCGCCGCCACCGAGCCATAGAGCTGGCCGCTTTCGCCGGCCTGACGAATGATCACCACGCTCAGGCCTTCGAGCTTGCTGCCGATTTCTTCAGCCTCGGTGCGGCGCTGCAGGTTGTTCGCTTCGAGCTGCGCTCGCTGGGTCTCGAAATAGGCCAGGTTCTCCTTGGTCGCGCGCAGCGCCTTTTTTTGCGGCAGCAGATAATTGCGGGCAAACCCCGGACGCACTTTGACAAGCTGGCCCATCTGGCCGAGCTTCTCGACCCGTTCGAGCAGAATGAGTTCAATCATGGCTTGGTCCTCCGACTGATCGAGGCCGGGCAAACCGCCGCCGCAACCCGAGCGGCGCGTCGAGCAGCCCGACAATGGCAATCACCAACAGCGGCCAGCCGAAGAGGCCGGCGAGCACGTAGAAGATCACGAGCGGGACCTGCGGCCGCGCCAGCCGGCGCATCACCGCATGCAACACCGCCAGACCGGCAAGGCAGACCGGCGTCGCCAGCACGAGCATCAGGTTGATCCCGACAAACCGCGCGGCACCGCCGAACAGGCTCGCCACGGCGGCAATCGCCAGCAACAACGTGACCCAGTTCGGCAGAACCAGAGTGGCGAGATCGGGAGACGGCCGCCACGCCAGCCCGAACCGCGCCAGCACCCCCTGCGCCAGAATCGCGTTGCTCACCGTCATCATCATCCACGAGCCGATGACGAATCCGGGAATCACCAGCACGAGAACCGCGGTCAGCGCCTCCCGGTCGACACCGCTCGCATCGGCGAAGTAGCCGATCGCCGGCGCCAGCGCATGGCGCAGCAGCGCCTCGATCCCGCTCGGGCCGCCCAGGCACAAGAGCGCCGCAGCGAGCATCGCCAATCCGAGCCCGGCCAGCCAGCCGGCCAGCATTCCCGGCGGGTACCATTCGATGGCACCCGCGGGTTTGCTGCGCGCCAGCAGCGCCAGCCGCACCAAGAGGACGACCGGGGCGGCATAAAGTGCCGCGAACAGCGCTGCGGCAACCAGGTCGCTCGCCGCCAGCAGAATGACCGACGCGGTCAGCCCGGCGGCCGCAGCCGCACCGACACCGAGCCAGAGCCCGGCGGCGAAAAGTGGCAGCTGCGCCAGATAGGCGAGGATCACCGCCCCGGGGGAACCGGTGACGACCCCGAAATATAGAGCGGCGCCGAGCGCGCCCAGCAGCACGCCGCCTCCGGCGCCGGCCAGCCGACCCATGGCGATCCCGAACGCGCTTTGGCCGGCGCTGCCGGGCCGGCTATTTCACCATGTAGGGCAAGAGGCCAAGGAAGCGCGCCCGCTTGATCGCCTGGGCCAGCTCGCGCTGGCGCTTGGTCGAGACCGCGGTGATGCGGCTCGGCACGATCTTGCCGCGTTCCGAAACAAAGCGCTGCAGCAGCTTGACATCCTTGTAATCGATCCTCGGCGCGTTCGGCCCGGAGAACGGACAGGATTTACGCCGCCGGAAGAACGGCCGGCGCGGGGCTCCGCCGCGCCCGGCTCCACTGCTCGACTGGCTTTCCATCTAGGGCTCCACCGCTTCGGGCACCGCCCGCTCGGCCACCGGACGCTCGGTTCGCTCGCCGGCGGCCGGCCGATCACCACGCTCGCCAGTGTCGCGAGGTTCGCGCGATTCGCCGTAGCGATCGCGATCGCGATCGCCGCGGCGCTGCCGGTCGTCCCGGCTGCCGCGGTTCAGCATCACCGCCGAGGGACCGTCCTCATGCGCCTCGACCCGGATCGTCAGATAGCGCAGCACATCCTCGTTGATCCGCATCGTGCGTTCGAGTTCGGCGATCGCCGCCGCCGGCGCCGCCAGATTCATCAGCACGTAGTGGCCCTTGCGGTTCTTGCGCATGCGGTAGGCAAGATTGCGCAGTCCCCAATATTCGCGCTTCTTGACCTCCCCGCCCTGGTCGGCGATGAGCTGGGCAAAGCCATCGGCGAGGGCATCAACCTGCGCACCGGAGATATCCTGGCGCGCGATGAACACGTTTTCGTACAACGGCATTGGAACCTGATCCCTTTTGGCTGATAAGCTCCGCCGCGCACGCGCGCCTGGCCGAGCGAGCCGGCCGCAGCCGGCAAGGGTACGTCGCGCACTATACAGCAAGCCGGAGGCCGGACAAGATGCCGGCCGCCATTGCCGGCTGGTGCCGGGTTTTCGGGGATGGGGGGATGCGTTCGGAATGAAGCGAGCACTGGTGTTCCCAGGGCAGGGATCGCAGGTCGTCGGCATGGGGCGCGATCTCGCCGCCGCGTTCCCGGCCGCCCGCCGCCTGTTCGACGAGGTGGACGACGCACTGTCGCAACCGCTGTCACAACTGATGTTCGGCGGCCCGGAGAGCGATTTGACCCTGACCGAAAACGCCCAGCCGGCGCTGATGGCGGCCAGTCTCGCAGCGATTCGTGTGCTCGAGAGCGAAGGTGGTCTCGATCTGCGCCGGCACGTCGCGTTTGTCGCCGGACACTCGCTCGGTGAATATAGCGCACTCGCCGCGGCCCGTGCGCTCGGTGTCGGCGACGCCGCCCGCCTGCTCAAATTGCGCGGACAGGCGATGCAGCGCGCAGTGCCGCCAGGCGAGGGCGCGATGGCGGCGCTGATCGGGCTCGATGTGGCCACGGCGCGGGCGGTGGCTGCCGAAGCGACACAGGCCGGTCTGGACAAGGACGAATTGTGCGCGGTCGCCAATGACAATGCCCCCGGCCAGGTCGTGGTCAGCGGCCACCGGGCGGCGGTCGAGCGCGCCATCACGATCGCCCGCGCACATGGCGCGCGGCGTGCCGTCATATTGCCGGTCAGCGCGCCGTTTCATTCGCCGCTGCTGGCGTCGGCGGCAGCGGTGATGGCCGAAGCTCTCGGCCGGGTCACGCTCAACCCGCCGCTGGTGCCGCTGGTCGCCAACGTCTCGGCGCGCGCGATCCGCGCACCGGCAGAGGTCGAGCGATTGCTGATCGAGCAGGTCACGGCAATGGTGCGTTGGCGCGAGAGCGTGCTGTTCCTGGCCGATAGCGGCGTCGCCCAGATCGTCGAGATCGGCGCCGGGCGAGTGCTCGCCGGGCTCGTCAGGCGCATCGCTCCCGACCTCGCGGCACTCTCGGTCGGGCTGCCAGGCGAGGTCGCAGCACTGATCCGCGAGCTCTGAACCGTTCTGTCATGTTCGATCTGAAATGTTCGATCTGAGCGGCCAGACCGCGCTGGTGACCGGAGCCTCGGGCGGCATCGGCGGCGCCATCGTCCGCGCGCTGTACGCGCAGGGTGCGGCGGTCATGCTCAGCGGCACACGGGAAACGGCATTGCGGGCGATCGCCGGCGAACTCGGCGAGCGGTCTCATGTCGCGGTCGCCGATCTCGCCGATCCCGCCGCTTGTGAGCGGCTGGTGCGGGAGGCGGAGGCGGCGATGGGGCATCTCGACATCCTCGTCAACAATGCCGGGCTCGCCCGCGACGCACTGGCGCTGCGGATGAAGGACGAGGACTGGCGCGCGGTCATCGAGATCGACCTGACGGCGGCGTTTTGCCTGACCCGCGCGGCACTGCGCGGCATGGTGCGGCGCCGGCACGGCCGGATCATCGGGATCAGCTCGATCGTCGCCGCGACCGGCAACCCCGGCCAGGCCAATTATGCGGCGGCCAAGGCAGCGATGATCGGCATGTCAAAGTCGATCGCCGCCGAGGTCGCGGCGCGTGGCATCACCGTCAATTGCGTCGCACCCGGCTTCGTCGAGACGGCGATGACCGCAGCACTGCCCTCGGCACAGCGCGCCCGGCTCGGCGAGGCGATCCCGGCGGGACGGTTCGGCACGCCCGGGGATGTCGCTGCCGCGGTCGTCTATCTGGCGAGCAGCGAGGCTGCCTATGTCACCGGTCAGACCTTGCACGTCAATGGCGGGTTGGCCATGCTATAGGTCGTCCCACGGCCCGCCGAACAGCCGGATTGGCGCCTGAACAGCCGAATTGGCACCGGCGGCGGAATCATGATATCTGACGCGCGCCTTGATCGCGGCCCCCGGCGGCGACAACTATGACGGCGGATGGCGCCCGGGTTTGCGTGGAAACCAGCTTCAAGCCAGCCACTGAGGGGAAGAACGGATGAGCGATGTCGCCGAGCGGGTCAAAAAGATCGTCGTCGAACATCTGGGCGTCGACGAATCGAAGGTGACCGAGAATGCGAGCTTTATCGATGATCTCGGCGCCGACAGCCTCGACACGGTCGAACTCGTGATGGCCTTCGAAGAAGAATTCGGCTGCGAAATCCCGGATGATGCGGCGGAAAAGATCGTGACGGTCCGGGACGCGGTCAGCTTCATCGAGTCGCATGGCTGACGGGTCGGTCCACGCCGCCAGCTGCCTCGCCGGCCTTCGCATCGGCCCGGCGGTGACCGGTGCGCAGGTGCCGATTGGCCGCTTCAGGCGTTTGTGAGCCCGGCATGCGGCGCGTTGTCGTGACCGGCATGGGGCTGGTGACGCCGCTCGGGATCGGCCTGGAGCGGAACTGGCAACGGCTGACCGGGGGTGCCTCGGGCATCAGCGCGATCCAGTCTTTCGACGTCTCCGATTTGCCGGCCAAGATCGCCGGCCAGGTGCCGCGCGGCGATACCGCTTCGGGGCTGTTCAACGCCGATGACTGGGTCCCGCAGAAGGACCAGCGCAAGATGGACGGGTTTATCGTCTTCGCGCTGGCGGCGGCGGCCCAGGCGGTCGAAGATGCCGATTGGCGGCCGCAGGACGAAGCGGAGCGGGAACGCACCGGGGTCATGATCGGCTCCGGCATCGGCGGTCTCGCCGGGATCAACGAGGGGGCACTGACCGTGCACGAGCGCGGCCCGCGCCGCCTGACACCATTCTTCATCCCGGCCAATCTGATCAACCTCGCTTCGGGTCACGTGTCGATCCGCTACGGCTTCAGCGGTCCCAACCATGCCGTGGTTACGGCCTGCTCCAGCGGCGCTCACGCGATCGGCGATGCCGCGCGGCTGATCATGCTCGACGATGCCGATGTCATGGTGTGCGGCGGCACCGAGGCGGCGATCTGCCGGCTCGGCCTCGCCGGTTTTGCCGCGGCGCGGGCGCTGTCGACCGGGTTCAACGACGATCCGGAGCGCGCTTCGCGGCCGTGGGACCAGCGCCGCGACGGTTTTGTGATGGGCGAAGGATCGGGGATCCTGGTGCTCGAAGAGCTCGACCACGCCCGGCGCCGCGGCGCGCGGATTTATGCCGAGATCATCGGCTATGGCATGTCCGGGGACGCGTTTCATCTGACCGCCCCCGCCGAGAATGGCAACGGCGCCTACCGCTCGATGCGCAACGCGCTGCGGCGTGCGGGCCTCGCGCCCGAACGCATCGACTACATCAACGCCCACGGCACCTCGACCCCGCTCGGCGACGAGATCGAACTCGGCGCGGTCAAGCGGTTGTTTGGCCGGCACGCCTATGAATTGTCGATGTCGTCGACCAAATCGGCGATCGGCCATTTGTTGGGCGCGGCCGGCAGCGTCGAGGCGATCTTCTCGATCCTGGCGCTGCGCGACGGCATCGTGCCGCCGACCCTGAACCTCGACGACCCCTCGCCCTCCTGCGACATCGATCTGGTGGCCAAGACCGCCAAGGAGCGACGGGTGGAGCATGTGCTGACCAATTCCTTCGGGTTTGGCGGCACCAACGCCTCGCTGATATTCACCACCCCGCCCTGAACGGCTGAGCACTCTGTCTCAGCGCCACGACAGGTGATCGGATGCGTGGCACGGCGCGCCTCTTCGGCTGGGCGTTTCTGGTGGTCGCGGTGATCCTCGCGGCAACGGGCGGCGCCGGCTGGTGGCTGTACCGGGAAATGACCGGCCCCGGACCGCTGAGCGCGGCGCGCACCATTGTGATCCCGCGGCACACCGGGCTCGCCGGCATCGCCGCGCTGCTCGAACGCGAGGGCGTGATCCGGCATCGGCTGCCCTTCGAGCTCGGCGCCGAGCTGTCCGGGCGCAGCGCGGCGCTGCAGGCCGGGGAATACCGGATCCCGGCCGGGGCGAGCCCGCTCGCGGCGGTGGGTATTCTCGCCAGCGGCAACACCGTCAAGCATCGGCTGACGATCCCAGAAGGGTTGACCAGCGCGCAGATCGTCGCCCTTGTCGCCGCCGCCCCGGCGCTGACCGGGAGCCCCGGGCCGCCACCGCCGGAGGGCACGCTGCTGCCCGAAACCTACATTTACAGCTATGGCGACACGCGCAAGGGCATGATCGCGCGCATGCAGCGCGCGCTGACCCGGGCGCTCGCCACCGCCTGGGCCGAACGCCGGCCCGGTCTGCCGCTCGCCAATCCGGAGCAGCTGCTGGTCCTCGCCTCGATGGTCGAGAGCGAGGCGGCACGAGCGAGCGAGCGGGCGCATATCGCCGCGGTGTTCATCAACCGGCTGCGGCTCGGCATGCGGCTTCAGTCGGACCCGACCGTGCTTTATGCGTTGAGCGACGACGGCACCCGGAAGCTCGGGCGTGCGCTGACGCGAGCCGATCTCGCAGTCGCCTCCCCCTACAACACCTATTTCGAAAAGGGTCTGCCGCCGGGGCCGATCGACAATCCGGGGATGGCCGCGCTGCAGGCCGCAGCACGGCCGGCGCCGAGCGACGACCTCTACTTCGTCGCCGACGGATCGGGTGGCCACGTCTTCGCCAGGACCCTTGCCGAGCAGAACCGCAACGTCGCCCAATATCGCCACCTTCTCGCCACCGAACCCGATCCGGCCCCGGCCGCCCCGCGTCAATAGGGGTGCGACGGCGTGTATCGGTGGCGGCGCGGGCGCGGATGCGGAACCCAGGGCCGGTCGCCGCGGCTGGCGTTGGCGCTCTCGATCGTCACCCCGTCCTGGTCGAGCCATAGCGCCACCGCGCCGAGCCGCCATGAATCGATACGGTCGATGACCGGCACGACCCCGCGGCAGCGAAAGCCCGCGGGAACCTGTGCGACGATCGCATCGACGCCGTCGCAATAGACGGGGAGCCCGGCGGGGCCGGTGACGATCTCGACGCTGCGCCCTCGTGCCGAATAGCGGCAGCGCTCGCCATTGCAGGCGAGACCGCCTTCGGGTGCGACCGGCCAAGCGGCGAGGCCAAGCCCGGTCTCCTCGCCGAGGAACGCGCTCTCGATGCGCTCGCCGCGGCCGGCAACGAAATAGCGGCCGTCCGGTGCTCGCACCGCGAGAAAGCGGCCGATATCGGCGAGCACGATATCGGGCGGGCGGGTCAACGCCATGCCGGCGAGGCCGGCGGCAATCGCCAGCAATCCCCAGCGCCGCCAGCGCCCTTGCCACAGGCACAGCCAAAACCCGCCGAGCGACACCAGCACCAATCCGGCGGCGGGGAGCCGCGGCATCGGCCAGACATCGCCCGGCAAGACCGAGACCGCCCGCGCCACCCAGATCGTCGCATCGATCCCCCACCCCATCGGGATGAGCGCGAACCGTTCGAGCCCAAACGGCATCAGAAAGCAGGTGGCGAGGCCCCAGGGCAGGGTCCACATCGCGCTCAGCGGCACCGCGATCACATTGGCGAGCGGCGAATAGAGGACGATTTGGTGGAAATGGTAGATCGAGAACGGATCGGTGCCGATCGTGACGACGACCGTAGTGACGACCACGGCACCGGCATAGCCGAGCACCCGTCCAGGTAATGACGGGCGGTGCAACAGGTAGCCGAGGCGCCGGCCATAAGTCTCATAGACGGCGATCAGCGCGACAACGGCGCCAAACGACATTTGAAAGCTGACCCCGACCAGGCTTTCCGGCTCGATCGCCAGCACAAAGGCGGCGGCGAGCGCGCAGATCCGCATCGAGATGCGCAGCCGGTCGATCAGGATGGCGGTGAACACCAGGCCGTTCATGACAAAGGCCCGCTCGGTCGGGATCTTGGCACCGGACAGCAACAGATAGCCGGTCAGCACGGCGAGCGTGGCGGCGGCGGCGATCTTCTTGACCGGATAACGCAGCGCCACCCACGGGATCAGCGCGAGGCCGGCGCGCACGGTGAAAAACACGAAACCGCCGACGAGGCCGAGATGGAGCCCGGCAATCGCCAAGAGGTGCTGCAAGCCGGATCGGCGGAACGCTGTTTTGACCTGCTCGGAGATGGCACCCCGCTTGCCGGTAATCAGCGCCGAGGCGACGCCGCCGGTCGAGCCGGGCAGCACCGCGATGATCCGCCGCGACATCTCGGTGCGCAGGCGGCGCAGCCGCTCGCGCCAACCGCCGCTCTTGCCCGTGCCTGGCGGGATGATCAGGCGAGCCGGGCCGTAGGTGTAGCCGACCCCGCCGATTTCAGAGAAATAGGCTTCGCGCTGCAGGTCGTGCGCACCGGGCAGGATCTGGCCGGGCACCGGATAGAGCACTGCGCGCATCGCGACACGGTCGCCGGGCGCGAGCAGATCGCTCGACGCCGAAATATGCACGCGCAATCGCCGCGGCTGCTGATCGGCGGCGAGGTCGGGCAGCGGATCGGGTGCGACGATCACCCGCCAGCCACGATCGAGCGAGTCGATATCGACCACCCGGCCGGTCAGCATGACCGGGCCGAGGCGGCGCTGCAGCATCGGCGCCTGACGCTCCCAGCTGGTCTCGCCGATCAGCGCAAAACCGGCACAGAACAGTGCCAGCGCCAGCATCGCCTCGCATGGCAGCGGGTGGCGATGCCAGACAAAGGCGGCACCGCCGGCGAGGAGCATGGCGCCGGCACCGAGCCACAGCGGCGGCTCGACGGTGAGAGAAAAATAGACCCCGATCCCGGCGCCGAAGCACACCGGCAGCCACAGCAGCCGGCGCTCGCCCTCGGCGGCGTAGGCCGCGGCGGCCGCCTTGAAGAGCCGGGCGCCCCAGCCCGATGCCGCGCCGAGCCCGCCCGAGATCGCCGCATCCGCCATCACCGCCCCAACGCCCGCGCGCGGCGAAGCTAGCGGGTCGCAACGCCCGGCGATAGTTGGGCGGCCTGCCTTGACGTATTATTGACGAGCGGGGCGGCAACGGCCGCTAGAGGTCGCCCTCCTGCCGCAGCAGGCGCACGGTCTTGCGTACCGCCATGAGCGTATCTTCGAGCTCGGCCGTGCCGTGGGTGGCGGAGACGAGGCCGCCGGGGCTGCTGTTGAAATCGACGCCGCTCGTCATCATGCCGAGGCGGAATTTGTCGATCAGCCGGGCGTGGCGGGTGCTGGTGAGGATTTCAGCCGGCTGGCTCAGCGGGTCGAACCGGGTCGGCGCGATCGCCTCACCTTCGGGGTTGGTGAAGATATGCAGCATCGAGAATGTGCCATAGGCGGCCCAGGGGACCCGCTCCTCCTCGAACACCTCGTTGATCCCTCGGCGC
>DATJTI010000065.1:0-21374 GCA_035503615.1 Allostellaceae bacterium
CGCTTCACGCAGGCCTACGCCAACTCCGCGGTGTGCTCGGCGACGCGGCTCGCGTTGATCACCGGCCGCTACCAGTACCGCCTGCCATTGGGGCTCGAAGAGCCGTTGGCCGGCAAGACCGATGTCGGGCTGCCGCCCGAGCACCCGACACTGCCCTCGCTGCTGCGCCGGGCCGGTTACGGCACGAATCTCGTCGGTAAATGGCATCTCGGCATGCCGCCGCTGTTCGGGCCGCAAAAGAGCGGCTACGAGCTTTTCTGGGGCGTTCGCACCGGTGCGGTCGACTACTATTCGCATTTGAACTCGCGCGGCCAGCCCGATCTGTGGGACGGCGAGGAGGCGGTCGCCGCGGCCGGCTATCTGACCGACCTGCTGGGCGACCGCGCTGTCGCCGCGGTCAACGATTACGCCGGCAGCGGGCGGCCGTTCCTGTTGAGCCTGCATTTCAACGCGCCGCACTGGCCATGGGAGGGGCCGGGCGACGAAGCCGAGTCGCATCGCCTCGCCGGCGGCAATCTGCGCCATTGGGACGGCGGCACGCAGCGCACCTATGCCCGCATGGTCGGGGCGATGGATTTGCAGGTCGGCCGCGTGCTGCAGGCGCTCGACGCGACCGGCCTCGCGCGCAACACGATCGTCATCTTCACCAGCGACAACGGCGGCGAGCGCTTCTCGGCGACTTGGCCGTTCACCGGCATGAAGACCGAGCTGTTGGAGGGCGGGCTGCGCGTGCCGGCACTGGTGTGCTGGCCGGACCGCATCCCGGCCGGGCGCACCAGCGAGCAGGTCATGATCACGATGGACTGGTTTCCCACATTGCTGGCGGCCGCCGGCGCGGCGCCCGATGCGGATTACCCGCCCGACGGCATCGGCCTGTTGCCGGGGCTGACCGGCGATGCGGCGCCCGTGCCGCGCACGCTCTTTTGGCGCTACAAGACCAATGCGCAGCAGGCGGTGCGCGACGGCGACTTCAAGTACCTCAAAATCCGCGACAACACCTTCCTGTTCAATGTCGTCGAGGATCCGCGCGAGCGCGCCAACCTGAAGGACCGGATGCCCGACCTGTTCGGCCGCCTCCTCGCCCGGTGGACCGAGTGGAACCGGGCGATGCTGCCGGAAATCCCCGACAGCTTCGGCGATCGCTTCACCGCGGCGCAACTCGCCGACCATATCGGCGCCTGAGCGGCCGGGGTCGGCCAGCGGCTTGCGCCCTTTTCGCTCAGGACAGCTGATGATGAGTACAAAACAATAAGGAAAATAAGATAGATGCCGTCCTACCAATACTTCTATGTCATACTTATACTTTTTTAACCTATTGACATGACGTGATATTTTATGGGATTATGATCTGCACAGGCTCTACACAGGCACGATAGATCAAACGCTTACGCGATCGACCTGCACAGAACCTACACAGAATGGGACAATTCCCATGGCCTTTCTCGTCGATCTGCATGAGCTGAAACCCGGCCTCGTCGTGTTCCGTCGGACCGATGTGCAGCATCGCAATTGGTATTGCCGAGTCAGGCTGCCAAACGCCGAGAGATACAAGACAATCTCCCTCAAGACGCCCGACCTCAAGAACTACATCCGCGACAGCCAGATCCCCGAGGGCAGATTGCCCCTCGATAAGACCCGGCGCGAGGAAAGGGCTGCTCGCTCGGCTTGATCATGCCGCGGCGGCCGATCACCAAACGCGATCCGGCTTTATTGCTCGCGCCGTGCGGCAAACGATCGAGGCGGAGATGCGGGCGGACAATTGAATTGCCAGCATGTGTGCGGAAATCCGTGACTGACAGGTTTCCGCACATTTTCTCATTCCTACAGAGGTTGTCGGAATCCCGCACCGGACCGAGTCTTCGGCTGCATATGTCAGAAATCTTTACACTATTGGTGTTGGGACGCGTCGAGTTGTGTGACCCTTCCTCTGTCACCCTCGCAAATCCGCTCAGGTCGGTATGACCTATTAATCCAATTAATCCGAAAAAATGTTCTTGTCGGAAACGTGGAGCCGTTTCTCCGGAACCTGCTTCAGGAAACAGCAGGATCACGGCGATGCGGCGATTACATGAAAGAAGCTGCCCGAGACCAAACCGCGACGGCCGCCGGTCGGTACGAACTCGCCGCCATGAGCGTCCGAAACCAACGCGAAAGGCGGATCGTCTCCCCGATCCGCGATGTTCGCATAGTGGAATTCATGGCCGCGCATCTCCATGCCGGCAGGACCGAGGCAGCCGTCATCGATCAGCCGAGCCTGGCGATAGCCGAGGTGCAATTTCCGCCGGGCGAAGCTGGTCGACACACTCAAGAGGCCGGCCATCGGGTGGGTGACGCCGTCTGCGTCCGTGAGCGCTTTCCCAAGCACCATATACCCGCCACACTCGCCGTGGACCGGACGCATTTCGGCGAAGCGACGCAGCCGGTCGAGGAACCGGCCGGACCCGGCGAGCCGTCCGGCGTGAAGTTCCGGGTAGCCGCCCGGCAACCAGCAGACGTCGCAATCCTCGCCCGGCCCTTCGTCGGCAAGCGGCGAGAAGAAGCGGATCTCCGCCCCCACTTCGCGCCAACCGTGCAGCAGATGCGGATAGATGAACGAAAACGCGGCGTCCCGAGCGATCGCGATCCGCTGTCCCGGCGGCAGGACCGCCGGGTTGTCATAAATGCGGAACGATGCCGCACGGCCGCACGAAGCCAGGGATCGGATGGCACCGATCTCGGCATGATCCGAAACGAAATCTGCCAACTGCTCCAGCCGCCTGTCGAGATCGCCGGTTTCACCGGCCTGCACCAGCCCGAGGTGACGCTCGGGCAATATGATGCCATCCGACCGCGGCAGGGCGCCGACAACCCGAATACCCAGCGCCTCGATCGCTTCAGTCGCGAGCCGGGCATGGCGAAGGCTGCCGAGCCGGTTGAGCACGACACCGGCGATCGTAATTCTCGGATCATACGCCGCGCAGCCCTTGACGACCGCCGCGGCGGATTGCGACTGGCCGCTGGCGTCCAGAACCAGCAGGATTGGCCAACCGAGCGCGGCCGCCACATCCGCCGACGAACCAGTGCGGCCGGACGGTCCGGGAATGCCGTCGAACAGGCCCATCAGCGCTTCGCCGATGACGAGATCGCAGCCGGCGCCGAACCGCGCCGCGAGCCCCGCAACCAGTGCAGGAGACATCGCCCAGGAGTCGAGATTGACGCTCGCCCGCCCGCCCGCGGCCTGGTGGAATGCCGGATCGATATAGTCCGGGCCGCATTTCGTGCTGCCGACCGACACGCCGGCACGCCGGAGCGCACGCAACAACCCGAGCGTCACCGTCGTCTTTCCGCTGCCGGATCGCGGGGAGGCGATCATCAGCCCTGGCGGAGGTCGGGACATCGCCGTCAATCTTCGCCTGCCGGGATCAGCATGCCGCGGAGATCATTGCCGTGATCTTCGCCCATTCCGGGTTTCCTGCTGCTCATGGATTGCTCGACAGCCTGTCGTCCGGACGGAAGCGCCGCCGATAACCGGCATCGTAGAGCGCGCTCGCGCGAAAATCGCGCGTGCCGATGACCGGGCCGACGAGGATCAGCGCCGTCCGCTCGATCGGCGTCGCCACGACCAGCGGGACGATCGTCGCCAGCGTCCCAAGCAACACGCGCTGGTCCGGCCAGGATGCGCGATAGACGATCGCGACCGGACATTCCGGGCCGTAATGAGGCGTAAGCTGGCCGACCACCGCGTCGAGCGCCTGGATCGACAGATGGATGGCAAGAGTGGCGCCGGTCACGGCGAAATTCGCCAGCTTTTCCCGCTCCGGCATCGACGAGGCGCGGCCGCCGGTCCGCGTCAAGACCAGCGACTGGGTCACGCCGGGAAGCGTCAACTCCTGCGCCAGAGCCGCCGCTGCCGCGGCGAAGGACGGAACCCCGGGTGTGACGGTGTAGTCGATCCCCAAACCGTCGAGCCGCCGCAACTGCTCGCCCATCGCGCTCCACACCGAGAGATCGCCCGAATGGAGCCGCGCCGCGTCATGGCCTTCGGCGTCCGCGCGCACGCACTCGGCGATGATCTGGTCGAGTGACAGCGGCGCAGTGTCGACGATGCGGGCGCCCGGCGGACAATGGGTCAGAAGCGCCTGCGGCACCAGCGAGCCGGCGTAAAGACAAACCGGGCAGCGCGAGATCAGATCGCGACCGCGAAGGGTGATGAGGTCGGGCGCACCGGGCCCCGCGCCGATGAAATGGATGGTCATGGCGGATCCTTCCGCGATTCGGCAATGGCACAGGTCGCACCGCGGCCGGCGATCCGCGCCACGATCAGGATCGAACCCGGACCGGCACCCGCCAGCGCCGCTGCCTCGGCAACCGAGGGAATGCCGAAGCGGTTCGCTGCCGCGATTGACGGCGTCGCAATGAACGGCCCCTGCTCGCGGAGGGCATCGCGCGTCAGAAAGTAAAGGTCGAGCCCCAGGAGGGCGGCGGCGTCGACAGTGCCAGCCTCGCCGCTTTTGTCGCGAATGGTAAACAGGCCCAGCCGCTCCGCCGTCGGCGCCCGTTCGAGCGCTTGCCGCACGACGGCTTCGATCGCCGCCGCCGGACAGCCTTTGCGGCAGCCCACCCCGATCGCGATCTTGCGGCTCATGGCTTGGTCGCGCACCATTGGGTGACCGACATAGCCGGACGCATCCCATAAAAACCGCCGACCGCACCAGCACGGGCGATCTGGATCGTCTTGAGACTGCCGCCGATGGTCCGGAAGCGGTGGATCAACTCGACCTGGGTTTCGACCGTGATGCCGTTGACGACCAAGCGCCCGCCGCAAGACAGGGCTGCCCAGGCCGTGTCGATCACGCCGCTCGCGGTGGCGCCGCCGCCGATAAAGACCGCGTCCGGGCGCGGCAGATCGCGGAGCGCATCCGGCGCCGCTCCGGCGACGACGGACAGCTCGGGCACGCCGAGCGCGGCGGCGTTGCGCGCGATCCGGCCGGCGCGGAGGGCGCTTCGTTCGATCGCGATCGCCCTGTTCGACGGGGCCGCCAGCATCCACTCGATGCCGACGGAGCCCGCACCGGCGCCGACATCCCACAGCAACTCGCTGCGGCGCGGCGCGAGCGCCGCAAGGGTGACGGCGCGGACATCCTGCTTGGTAAGCTGGCCGTCATGCTCGAACCAGGCGTCGGGCAGCCCGGGCGCCAGTGGAATGACGCGCGCCCGCGCCTCATCGGCGATCTCCATCGCGACCAGGTTCAGCGGATCGATATCGGCAAGCGTGAAATTGCCTGCGCTCGCGTTTCTCAGCCGCTCACGCGGACCGCCCATTGCCTCGCAAACCGTGAGCCGCGCCCCGCCGAACCCGTACCGGGTCAGAAGCCCGGCCAGCGCAGGCGGCGTCGTCTGATCCCAGGACAAGGCCAGTATTCGGGACCGTGGCTGAAGATAAGGGATGATCCGCTCCAACGCCCGGCCGTGCAAGGTGACTAGCGCGCAATCCTGCAAGGCCCAGCCGAGCCGGCTGGCCGCGAGGCTGAAGGCGGACGCGCCGGGCAGGCAGATCATTTCCTCCGGCGATACGTCGCGCGCCAGCAGCGAGCCGATTCCGTAAAAAAACGGGTCGCCGGTCGCGACGACACAGACGGGCGCGCCGCGCCGCCCGAGAATAGCCGGGAACGCGGCTTGCGGCGGTGACGGCCAGGACAAGGTCTCGCCGGTCACGGCATCGGCGACCAGCGCGAGATGCCGCTGCCCGCCGACCACCAGCGATGCTTGCGTAATCAGCGAATGTGCGGCAGGAGAAAGCCCGGCGAGCCCGTCCTCTCCGATCCCGATGATCGAGAGCCAGCGGCCGATGCCGCTCAACGGAAGGACCCTTCCGGGACAGAACGATGCGGCTTCTCATCCTCGGCGGCACGGCGGAGGCAAATGCCCTGGTCCGGCGGATCGCCGGGTGCCCGCATTTCGATCCGATCCTGTCCCTCGCCGGCCGGACGCGCCACCCGGCCCCGCCGCCAATCCCGTTCCGCATCGGCGGGTTCGGCGGGATCGCGGGGCTCAAGACCTATCTGATCGACGGCAAGATCGATGCCGTCATCGACGCGACCCATCCCTTCGCCGCCCAGATGTCGGCGCATGCCGCAGCCGCATGCTGCGACCTTGCGATCCCGCTCGCGGTCCTGACCCGGCCGGCCTGGGGGCCGGAGGAAGGCGATCGCTGGATCGCCGCCGCCGACATGCCGGCCGCCGCTCGTGCACTGGGCGAAAGACCCCGACGCGTATTCCTGACGGTTGGCGGGTCGCAGCTCGCCGCCTTTGCCGCGGCACCGCAGCACCATTACATCGTGCGCGCCATAGAACGGCCGAACGCGATCGCCGGTCTGCCCTGTCATAGGCTGGTTCTCGCCCGGGGACCGTTCAGTGTCGAAGACGAGACCGCGCTGATGCAGGCGGAACGCGTCGAGATGCTCGTCACCAAAAACAGCGGCGGCGCGGTGGTCGCGGCCAAGCTCGCCGCCGCCCGGGCGCTCTGCATCCCGGTCGTCATGGTCGAGCGGCCGGCCGCCGCCGGAGATGTTCCGACCGTCGACACGGCCGAGGCCGCGCTGGCCTGGATTGATCGTCACCGGCGGTTTCCATAGGTTCGGGGCGTCAGCAGCCACGGCGATCCGCCGGGCCGATCGATAAACCGCGTTTCGCTCGACCCGATCAGAACCAGCGTGCTCATATCCGCGATCCCGGGATCGGCGTCGCCCACTGTGGTCAGCACGATCTGCTCGTCGGGGCGACCGATGGCGCGCGCAAAGGCGACCGGGACCGTCGCCGCCATACAGGCGCGCAGTAGCCTGAAAGCCTGATGGATTTTCTGCGGCCGGGCCGCCGAGGCGGGATTAAACAGCGCGATCACGAAATCGCCGTCCGCGGCGGCGCGCAGGCGGCGTTCCACGACCTCCCAGGGCTTCAGATTGTCCGACAGGGAGATCGCGCAGAAATCATGCCCGAGCGGCGCCCCGAGCCGGGCCGCAGCGGCCTGCATTGCCGAAATCCCCGGCACCACCGTCACGTCGAGCGCGCGCCAGGATGGCTCGCCGGTCTCGATCGCCTCGAAGACCGCCGCCGCCATCGCGAAGATCCCCGGATCGCCGCCCGACACTACCGCAACCCGCCGCCCCGCGGCGGCCATCGCCAGCGCCTGGCGGGAGCGATCGAGTTCGACGCGGTTATCGCTGCCGTGGCGCCGCTGGCTGGCGCGCTCCGGAACGCGGTCGAGGTAACGCCGATACCCGACGATGTCGCTCGCCGCTTGCAGCGCGGCGCTGGCTTCCGGCGCGATCCAATGGGCCGGGCCCGGCCCCAGGCCGACGATTGCCAACCCGCCGGTCATTGGCGTCGCCCCCGGCCGGGGATCAGGATGAGCGAGAAATACGGGGCGGGCCCGTCCGTCTTGTCGGCAAGCGCGCTTACAACCTGGTCTTCCATCGTGCCGCGCTCGACATAGATCGCCCGCGACAATAACCCCGCCGCATCCACCGCGGCGCGGACCTTGGCGAAATTCCGCCCCAGCTTCATGATCACGGCGGCATCGGCGGCGCGCAGCCGCTCGACCAGAACGGTGAGCGGCAAGGTTCCGGTCAGCACCGACAGCGTGTCGTCGCCCCAGGCCATGGGTTCGCCGGCGACCGCCCAGCATCCCGCCATCCCGGTCACTCCGGGAACAAGGGTAACGGCATACCGCGACCTGAGCCGCATATAGAGGTGCATGAAGGACCCGTAAAAGAACGGATCGCCCTCGCTCAACAACGCGACATCGCACCCGGCATCCAGACGCGCCGCAATCGCCGCCTCGGCGTCTCCGTAGAACGCCGCCAGCGCCGCGGCGTAGACGGGGCTGTCGAAAGCGTGCTCGGTCGTCATCGCATAATAGAGCGGCAATTCCTCGGCCTTGCCGGTCATCCACCGATCGGCGATGGCGCGGGCATTGCCCCGGCGTCCTGCCTTTGCGAAATAGCTCACAACCGGGGCCGCCTGGATCAGCCGCACCGCCTTGACCGTCAGCAGTTCGGGATCGCCGGGCCCGATCCCGATCCCATACAATCGTCCAACCACCTGGCGGCCGCTCATTCCGCTGCACTCGCCAAGGCATTGACCGCGGCCGCGGTCATCGCGCTGCCGCCGATGCGGCCACGCACGACGAGGCAGGGAACGCGCCCGTCGTCGATCAGCGCCTGCTTTGCTTCCGCCGCCCCGACGAAACCGACCGGCATGCCGATGATGCAGGCCGGCCTCGGCACCCCCTCGTCGAGGAGCTCCAGCAGCCGGAACAGCGCCGTCGGCGCGTTGCCGATCGCCACGACGGCGCCGCCCAGCCTTTCGCGCCACAATTCCACCGCTGCGGCCGTGCGCGTGGTCCGCATGCCGGCCGAGAGCGCCGGCAAGGCGGGCGCATCGAGCATGCAGATCACCGCGTTATCGCGCGGCAGCCGCGCCCGGGTTACCCCCTGCGACACCATCGCCACGTCACACAGGATCGGCGCCCCCGCTGCAAGCGCCTCGGTCCCTGCGCGCACGGCACCGGGGGAGAACGCGATGGCGGCCGCCGCCTCTGTCATCCCGCAGGCATGAACAATCCTGACGGCGACGCGCTCTTCCTCGTCGGTAAAGCGCGCCAGATCGGCCTCGCGCCGGATGATGGCGAACGAGCGACGATAGATCTCCGCGCCGTCGCGGATATAGTCGCGCCAGCTGGTCAACCGCCGCCGCCATGCGGATGGGCGGCGATGATGCGCCTCACCCGTTCGCCCGCCTGATCTGCGCTCAATTCCCGAAGTTCCGGCATGTCCGACGGCACCCCGTTGCGGACCAGGTCATACCGACCGTTTCGCCCGACGAGCGTGATCGGCGCCGGGCGGGGATGGGCGCAGCCTTTTTCGCACCCGGAGACATGCAGAACGACCCCCGACCCGGACGCGCCGGTGACCGCCGCCGCCAGCAGAGCGGCATCGCGGCGCGCCGAGGCCATGCCCTGCGCACACCATGGCGCACCCGGACAGGCGGCAATGCGGAGACGCGGGTCGTCCGGATCGAGGATAAAGGATGCCGCCGGCAACCCGATCGACACAGCCCGCGCGGCCCGGAGAGACGGGAGCGGCACAAGGATCGCCCGCCAGGGGGTGAGCCGAAGCTCGGTTGCGCCCTGTTCGGCCGCGAGCAAGGCGAGCCGGGCAAATTCCTCGGCCACGATACCGCCGAAGGGCAGGCCAACTCCGACGAAAGCGGCGGATCGGAGCGGTCGCACGCCCAGAAAATCCTGCGGCCGGCTCGCCCGCCCAGCGATGCACGGCAGGTCGACAGGGGCCAGTCCCGCCGCATGCGCGAGCGGCCGGACCCCGCCAAGCGCGGCGACCAGATCTCCGACCCGGCGAATGCCGGCGCCAAATCCTTTTCGGAGATCGAGAAATGCCGAGCCGAGCGCGGCGGCGACAGCCGCAAGCGTGTCCGGTCGACAAGGGCCGAACCGGTCGTTTGGCGCTCCGGCAAGGCCGATCACAAAGGCAGGCCCTTCATCCTTCCGGCACGCTTCGAACCGGACATCCGCCGGCACCCCCGCGAGGCCGAGCCGCCCGCCATCATCGATCGCAAAGCCGAATTTTGCCGGCAAATCGCGCAGCGCGGCGTCGCTGACGAGGCGCTGCTCGAGCCGCCAGACGATCGGCCGGGTATCGAGCACGGTGTCGGGATCGATCCCGGCCAGCGGGCTCGAGATCACGTTGCGTAGCGCCTCGCGAGCCCCGTCGCTGTCCAAAAGCCCCCGTTGCGCCAAGGCATCGTGCAGGAACGGCAGGGTCTCCGCGGAAAGCCCCCGCAACTGGAGATTGGCGCGACTGGACAGATCGATCCGGCCACTCCCCCAACGGCGCGACCACCGCGCGATCGCCGCCGCGAGGCCGGTATCGACGATCCCGCCGCTGATCCGCAACCGCACGATCAGCCCGTCGCCGCTCGCCATCGGTCTCAAGGCGCCGGGGCACCAGCCCTTGACGACGGCGCCGGTCATTCTGCGTCGACCTGCATGTTTTCGAGGATGTCGGTTGCAGAGTTCCGTCGCGTCGTCCACAGGCCGCGCCGGATCGCGTCAGCGAATTGCCGAGCGATGGCCCTTGCCGCTGCCGGGTTGGCGGCGGTCAGAAAATTGCGGACGGCGTCGTCGCCCATTGTCGCATTGAACAGCCGGTCGAACTGATCGTCGTCGGTCACGTCGGTCAGAGCGGCATACGCAACGAAATTGTCGATCGTCGCCGCGATCTCCGCAGCCCCGCGGTAGCCGTGGCGCATCTGGCCGGCGAGCCAGCGCGGGTTCGTCGCGCGCGCCCGCAGCACCCGCGCCACCTCTTCGCGCATGGTCCGAATCCGGGGTTTCTCCGGCGCGGTGGTATCGACGTGATAAAGCGCCGGGTGGTTGCCGAGCGTCGCCGCAGCAGCGGCGAACCCGCCTTCGTGTTCGGCGAACGCGTCGGCGTCGAGCACATCCTGGCCGGGAATATCCTGGACGTGCACGAAAGCGTCGGCCCGGGCGACGCGGGTGCAGAACTCCGGCGCGGCGGGAACGCCTTCCGAATCGAGGCCGTAGCCGTGCGATGTGGCGGCAAGGTAGGCCTCGCCCAGTGCGTCGCGATGCCGCCAGTCGCCGTCCGCGAGGATCCGCGACAAGCCGATCCCATAATCGCCCGGCGCCGCCCCGAAGATGCGCCGGCCGGTATCGCCGTCGCCCGCATTGACGCTTGCGGCGAGCGGATTGTCTTCGGGCGCTTCGTCGAGGGCCGCGACCTCGCGCACGACCGCGTCGAACAGCGCGATCTGGCTCGGAAAGACATCGCGGAACAGGCCGGAGATGCGCAGGGTCACGTCGATGCGCGGCCGGTTCATCACGGCGAGCGGCAGAATATCGAAGCCGGCGACCCGCCCGGTGCCGCCATCCCATCGCGGCCGCACCCCGAGCAACGCGAGACCCTGGGCGAGATCGTCCCCGCCGGTTCGCATCGTGGCGCTGCCCCAGACGTCGAGCACGACCCGTTTCGGCCATTCGCCGTTGTCCTGCACGTGACGGGTCAGCATCTCCTCGGCGGTGCGCAACCCGATCTCCCAGGCCGTCGGCGTCGGTACGGCGCGCGGATCGATGCTGTAGAGGTTGCGGCCGGTGGGCAGCACGTCGCTGCGCCCGCGTCCCGGCGCGCCTGCCGGCCCGGGCGGCACGAACCGCCCGTCGAGGGCGGCGAGCAGCCCGCGCATTTCCGCTTCGCCGCACGAATCGATCAGGTTCTCTATCGCCGTCACATCTTCCGAGCGGCTTAGGGCGGCGAGCGATGCGACCGTCTCGGCGCGCCGGTTGCCCTCCGGCGCCTGGCCGAAGACGTGGAGCCCGTCGCCGATCCGCATGTCCTTGAGGTCGCAGAGCCAGGCGTCGAGTTTGACCAGCGCCTCTGCCGGCTCGGCATCGCGGGCGATGCCCGACTCGGCGGCAAGACCGGTGTCCTGCGCCCGCGCCATGATCAGTTCGGCCAGCCGCGCGGCGCGGCGCGGGTCGAGCGATTGCGCCTCGGCATATTCGTCGTAGAGACCCTCCAGCTCGGAGGCGGCGCCATGCGCGCCGGCCGCCGTCAGCGGCGGCGTCAAATGCCCGATCGTCACGGCCGCCGTCCGCCGCTTCGCCTGCGCCGCCTCGCCGGGATTGTTGACGATGAACGGATAGATCAGCGGCACCGGCCCGAGAACGGCGCGCGGGGCGCAATCCGCGGACAAGGCGACAGCCTTGCCGGGCAGCCATTCGAGGGTTCCGTGCGTGCCGCAATGGATCACCGCATGGACCCGCTCGATGGTCCGCAGCCACAGGTAGAATGCGACGTACCCGTGCCGCGGCGGCAGCAGCGAATCGTGGTAATCGGTCTTGCGCGACACCGCCCTGCCGCGGTCCGGCTGCACCGCGATCACCAGCTTCCCGGCCCGGACCACCCGGAAGCGGAACGCCGCGCCCTCTACCGCCGCGTCGCTGTCGGGTTCGCCCCACGCCGCGCGAAGCCGATCGACAAACGCGGCCGGAAGCGCGGCGAGCCGCAGTCGATACTCGGCGACACTCAGCACGGCGTCGGCTTCGCCGGCGGACAGCGCCGCGATCAGTGAGGCTTCGTCGGCCGCCAGATCGACCGCATACCCTTCGCGCGCGAGCCGCGCGGCGACGGCGACGATGCTGCGCGGCGTATCGAGCCCGACGGCATAGCCGGTGCGGCCGGATTTCGCCGGGTAATCGGAGAGGATGCAGGCGAGGCGCCGCTCTGCGCGCGGGGTGCGGCCGAGTTCCGCCCAGGCGAGCGCCAGGTCGGCGGCATGGGAAACGCCGTCCGCCTCGGTTTCGTGCACCAGCCGGGTAAACTCCAGCGCCTCGTTCCGGTCGGTCTCGCCCTTGAACGAGATGGCCCCGGCGATGATCCGCCCGTCGAGCTCGGGGAGCACGACGTTCATCGCGAGATCGGCCGGCCCGAGCCCTCGTTGCGATTGCGCCCATTGCCCTCGGCTGCTGCCGGCAAGAGCCAACTGGAAGACCGGCGCGTTCGCCTCGTCGAGCACCGATCCGCCGCTGTCCAGGTGGGCGGAGAACGCGGTAAGATTGAGGATGACATTCGGCAGTTCCGCCGCCAGCACGGCGCGCAGGGGTGTCGCCGCATCCGCATCCTTGAGGCTCGTTACATAGACGGCGGCGACGCGAACGCCGCGGGATGCCAGTGCATCCGCCAGCGCCGTGACCGGAGCCGTGTCTGCGGCCGACATCCAGGCGCGGTAGAAGACGATCAGCGCCAGCGGCGCGTCGGCGATCCCCGGTCGCATGGCTGGCCCGAAAAAGCCGAAAGCACGCACCGGCGACGGCGGCGGGGCCGGAGGATGGGTCTGGGCCGAGAAATGACCGGCAATAAAGCGGAGACAGGCACCGATATTGTCGATTCCGCCGGCGGCAAAATACGACCGGATGCGTCGCAGCGCTGCCGGCGGCAGCGTCGACGCCTCATCGAGCCGCGGGTCGTCGCGATGGTCGCCCGGCACGATCGCGAGATGGCAGCCGCGCGACCGGGCGAGCCTCGCCAGCTCGTCGACCCCGTACGACCAATAATCCTTGCCGCCGAGAAGCCTTACCAGCACGAACCGCGCCCCGGAGAGAACTTTCTCGACGTAGAGATCGATCGAATAGGGATGACGAAGCGAGGCCAGGTGCGCCAGCCTGAGGCTCGGCAGGACATCCTTCCGGGCCTGCCAAGCTGCCGCGAGCGCCGAAAGATCGGTGTCGGTGAACGACAGCGCGACGATATCCGCCGGGCTCTGGTCGAGATCGACGGCCTCCGCCGTATCGTCGATCGAGCGGGATATGACGCGCAGCATATGCATCGCGAGGGCTCAGCCGGCGAGAAATGCGGCGATCGCGTCCCGGTCGATCCCGCGCTCGCCGATGACCACGAGACGGCCGCGCCGTTCCTCGCCCGGCGCCCAGGGCCGATCGAATTGCTGGCGAAAGCGCTGGCCGACCCCCTGGACGAGCAGCCGCATTGGCTTCCCGGAGACTTCGACGAAACCTTTCATCCGCAAGATTCCGTGCCGTGCGGCGACCGCGGCGAAGCGCGCGAGCAGACCGGCGGGATCGGCGGTCGCAGGAATATCGACGACAAAGCTCTCGAAATCGTCGTGGTCATGCCCGTCCACGTCGTCATGGTGCGATGGCCGATTGACGAGATCGTCCTCGGCCGCTGCGGCGAGCCCCAGCAGAACGGCCGGCTCGATCCGCCCCTCGCGGGTCTCGACGATCCTGACCGCGCGCGGGACTACCGCGCGAATTTCCCCGGCAACGCGCGCTGCGGCATCCGCCGTCAACAGGTCGGCCTTGTTCAGCACCACCAGATCGGCGCAGAGAAGCTGATCCTCATAGACCTCTTCGAGCGGGTTATCGTGATCGATCGAGCTGTCCGCGTCGCGCTGGGCTGCGAGCTTCGCCGGGTCGGCGGCGAAGCGCCCGGCAGCGACGGCGGCACCGTCGACCACCGCGATCACGCCATCGACCGTCAGGCGGGTGCGGATTTTCGGCCAATCGAACGCTTTCACCAGCGGCTTCGGCAGCGCCAGGCCGGACGTTTCGATGATGATGTGCTCGGGTTGCGGCGAGCGCGCCAGCAGGGCCTCGATGGCGGGAATGAATTCGTCGGCGACCGTGCAGCACAGGCACCCGTTGGCAAGCTCGACAATGTTCTCCTCGGGACAGGTATCGATCCCGCAGGATTTAAGGATCGCGCCATCGACGCCGACATCGCCGAACTCGTTGATGATGAGGGCGAGACGCCGCCCCTGGGCGCGCTCCAGCACATGCCGGATCAGGGTCGTCTTGCCGGATCCCAGAAAGCCGGTGACGATCGTGGCCGGTATCTTCGTCATGGCCTGTGGCATCCCGGCCTCCCCTGGCAACGCGGAGAGCGAGACGGTCGCAACCGCCCCATACCGCCTTGCCGCGCGTTCGGGTGCCGGTAGTCGATCGCGTCAGCCGGCCCGGTAAGGCCGCCTGTTCCAACCGCGTCGGGGCACCCCGCCCGTCGCGTCAGAACTGGTCCGCCGGCCGGTTTCCTGGCTTGTGGGTCGTGGCCTCGCGCCGCCTTCCCGCGAAGTGCCGCCATCGGGGGCACCGGGCAGTGGCTGTGTTGGCGTTCGGCTATCCACGTACAGTTGCGGGGGCAGCTGCGGTCTCGGCGCGGTCTACCGCGTCGTCCGCATTCCCGTTTAGTCCTCGTCGCAGAGGCACCATCGGACCAACGTCTTATGTGCAGCAGGGCGCCGGCGGCTGTCAAATAGTTTCCGCCGGCCCGTCGGAGAACAACGGAGAACAACTGGGCGCGAAATCGCTGTGAGGCTGGTTCAAGGGACCCTAATCTAGGATCATCAGCGACCGCATCATGGAACAGAAGCGATGACCGAAGCAGACGATCTGGATCGCCGGCACGCGGCGAAGATGGCGAGGCGCAAGGCGGTGCAAGACGCCGAAGTCGCCGCCAAGACGATCGTCGCCAAGGGTCTGCTGATGGTCAATACCGGGCCTGGCAAGGGCAAATCCACCGCCGCCTTCGGCCTCGTACTGCGCGCCCTCGGGCATGGCTGGCGAATCGGCATCGTGCAGTTCATCAAGGGAGCGTGGGAGACCGGCGAAAGAACGGCGCTGGAACAATACGGCGACCGCGTCGAATGGCACACGCTCGGCGAAGGGTTCACCTGGGAGACCCAGGACCGTCAGCGCGATATCGCAGCCGCAGGAAGAGCGTGGGAGATGGCGCAAACGCTGATGGCGGATCCGTCGATCCGTCTGCTCGTCCTCGACGAACTGAACATTGCGCTGCGCTATGGCTATCTGGCTCTGCCGGAAATACTTCAGGCCCTGGTACATCGCCGTGCCGATCTCAATATCGTCGTGACCGGCCGCAACGCGAAACCCGAACTCGTCGCGATCGCCGATCTGGTCACCGAGATGACGCCGGTCAAGCATCATTTCGCGGCCGGCGTGAAGGCGCAGCCGGGAATTGAGTACTGATGGGAAATGCAGCCGCACCGGCCACGGCCCTGATGTTTCAGGGAACCGGCTCCGATGTCGGCAAATCCCTGATCGTCGCCGGCCTCTGTCGGGCGCTGACGAACCGGGGCATGCGGGTTCGGCCGTTCAAGCCGCAGAACATGTCCAACAACGCCGCCGTGACCGCGGAAGGCGGCGAAATCGGCCGGGCGCAGGCGCTTCAGGCCCGCGCCTGCCGCATCACGCCCTCCGTGCACATGAACCCGGTGCTGCTCAAACCGCAGAGCGATGTCGGTGCACAAATCATCGTCTTGGGGCGAGTGGCCGGCAATGCGACGGCGCGAGATTTCCAATCGATGAAACTTACGCTGCTGCCGACGATCGTCGGCAGTTTCGAGCGGCTGAAGGCCGAAGCCGACATCGTTCTGGTCGAGGGCGCCGGCAGCGCCGCCGAAGTCAATCTGCGCGCCAACGACATCGCCAACATGGGTTTCGCCCGCGCCGCCGGTGTCCCCGTCATCCTGATCGGCGATATCGATCGCGGCGGCGTCATCGCCCAGATCGTCGGGACCCGAGCCGTGCTGGATCCGGCGGACGCGGCCTTGATCGCGGGCTTCCTCGTCAACAAGTTCCGCGGCGACCCCACCCTGTTTCAGCCCGCCATGGATTTCATTGCCGCGCGCACCGGCTGGCCCGGCCTCGGATTGATCTCATATCTCTGCGGCGTCGGCCGCCTTCCTGCGGAAGACGCGATGGCACTCGAGCGGAGGAACCCCGCGCGGGGCGGCCCGATCACCGTGGCGGTTCCACGACTGGCGCATATCGCCAATTTCGACGATCTCGACCCGCTCAGGCTCGAGCCCTCCGTGCGGGTGATTTTTGTCGCGCCTGGGGAGGCGCTGCCGGGCAATGCCGATCTGGTGATCCTGCCGGGCGCCAAGGCGACGCTTGCGGACCTCGAGGATTTTCGGCGCAATGGCTGGGATATCGATCTTCAGGCGCATGTCCGGCGCGGCGGGCGCGTCCTCGGCGTCTGCGGTGGCTACCAGATGCTGGGGCGGGTCATCGCCGATCCCGATGGCGTCGAAGGGCGCCCGGGCACTGTCCCGGGGCTCGGCCTGCTCGATGTCGAAACGGCCCTGACCAGCGACAAGACTCTGAGGGAGGTCGCCGGGATATCGCTCGCCGATGGGGTGCCCTTTCGTGGCTACGAGATGCATGTCGGGCGGACCGCCGGTCCCGATTGCACCCGCCCGCTGCTGCGCTTTGCCGATGGCCGACTGGACGGCGCGATATCGCCCGATGGCCGCATCCGCGCCACCTACGTGCATGGGCTGCTGGCAGACGACCGGCAACGCGCCGCGCTCCTGTCCTGGCTCGGCGGCAATGGCGGAGCGTTTTCCTATGATGCGGAAATCGAGCGGGTTCTTGATTCCGTGGCGCATCACCTTGTCCGTCACCTCGATCTCGACCGGCTTCTCGGTCTCGCCGGATAAGGATGACAGCGAAGGGCATCGGCCGCGATGCTGCCGGTGGCCTCACTCGGCTATCGCTCATGACGGTCCCGTTGACGATCGCCGCTTTGACGACCGGAACGGCCAGTGCGACATGGTGACTGCGGCCGTGAGCGAGCCAACCTGTCACGGCGGCAACCTCGATGCCGCTCGAGTCGGCCGGGTTCGAGATCGCCGGCGGGACACCGCTGTTCCGGCTGGCCAAATGCGAGGACGCCATGCGCTGGTTCGCACGCTTCGGTCAGGCCGGCATTCTGACGCGGCCTTTCCGTGCAAGGCCCCACTGGTTGCGCTTCGGCCTCCCGCACGCGCCGGCGGATTGGGAGCGATTGGAAGCGGTCCTACGCGCGGGGTGCGCCCGCCGATAACGAGTCCGGCTCGGAATACCCGCTCGGCGATGCGGCGCTCAATCGGCTTTGGGACATGCTGGCCGGCGCGGCGACAGGCATTCAAATCTCTTCGTCGCCGCCTTTCCGCATCAGGTAACTGTCCATGATCCAGCCGTTTGTCTGCCGAGCCTCGGCTCTGACCCGCTCAATCTCGTCAGCCACGTCCTTCAGCTTGCCGGCGATCAGGATTTCATCCGGCGTGCCGATATAGGCACCCCAATAGATGTCGATGTCCTGATCCGCGAACCGCTTGTATGCGTCTCCGGCGTCGAGCATGACGACGACACTGTCCGCGCTGCCGGGGAACCCCTCCGCAATCCTCCGCCCGGTGGTGATCTCTATCGGCCGGCCGATGCGGTTGAGCGCCGTCTTATGCGTCGCGGCGAGCGCCTGGACGCTGCTGATGCCGGGAATGACCTCGTAATCGAGCTCGTGCCTGCCGCTCCTCGCGATCGCCGCGACGATACGGATCGTGCTGTCATAAAGCGTCGGGTCGCCCCACACCAGGAAGGCACCGCGTTCGCCCTCGGCCATCTCCTCCGAGATCAACCGCTCGAACACGGCCCGCTTGTCGCGATTGAGGTCGGCGATCGTCGAGCGGTAATCCACTGTGCCGCGCGTCCAGGCTGGGCTGTCGGCCTCGACGAAGCGATAATTCTTGCCTTTGATATGTCTTCGGCAGATTTCCTTGCGAAGCTCTATCAGCTTTGCCTTGGCGGCACCTTTGTCCATGATGAAGACGACATCGACCCGATTGAGGGCGTTGACGGCTTGGATGGTGATGTAGTCGGGATTTCCTGCTCCCATCCCGATAATGAAGATCTTCTTCATGGCATGATACTCCGGTTCCTTGAGCGCACTGCACCGTCGATGGAGTTAGATGGTGATTGACCCAACTCAGGCCCGGCCACTATGGTCGAAGGGATGGTTCCCCCGGAAGGGGGTGAAAAGGGAACACGGTTCAAAGCCGTGGCTGCCCCCGCAACTGTAAGCGGCGAGTTGGTCGCCAAACTGCCACTGGGGAAACCTGGGAAGGCGGTGACCAGCACAGACCCGTGAGCCAGGAGACCTGCCATCGATGGCGTCAATGCGGCCGCATCGGGCGGGGTGTCCTGGTGGGTTCGACCGCGGCTTCGCGGGGCGTTCCAGGCTCGCACTGACAGGTGGCGTCACCTGTGAGGGCCTTATGTTCAATCTCATTGCACGAAGCTTCGGTGAAGGTTCCGCCGATTTGCGCGCGCGGCTGGCCGGCATGTATGCGCTGCTGATCCTGGCCAATCTGGCCGTATGGGCCTGGGCCGCGTTCATCTTTCGCCACCAGCCCGTCCCGCTCGGCACGGCGCTGCTCGCCTACGGGTTCGGGCTGCGTCACGCGGTCGACGCAGACCATATCGCGGCCATCGACAACGTAACGCGCAAGCTTATGCAGGAAGGCAAGCGACCGGTCGGGATCGGCTTTTTTTTCGCCATGGGCCATTCGACGGTGGTCATTCTCGCGGCGGCGGCGATCGCCGGCACCGCCACGGCGCTGGCCACCCATTTCGATGCCCTGAAGGATGTCGGCGGCGTGATCAGCACGGTCGTTTCGGCGTTCTTCCTGTTGGCGATCGCCGCGATGAACCTGCTGATCTTCCGTTCGGTCTGGCTGACCTTTCGCCAGGTCAAGCAGGGCGGGACCTATGCCGATGAGGATTTCGACCTGCTCCTCAACAAGCGCGGGTTCGCCGCCCGCCTGTTCCGGCCGCTGTTCCGGCTGGTCACCCGGAGCTGGCACATGTTCCCGCTGGGGTTTCTGTTCGGCCTCGGCTTCGACACCGCAACCGAGGTGGCCCTGCTCGGGATTTCGGCGACCCAGGCGGCCAAAGGCGTCTCGATCTGGTCGATCATGGTGTTTCCGGCGCTGTTCGCGGCCGGGATGTCCCTGGTCGATACGACCGACGGGGTACTGATGCTCGGAGCCTACGACTGGGCCTTTATCAAGCCGATCCGCAAGCTCTACTACAACATGACGATCACGCTGGTTTCGGTCGTCGTCGCGGTATTGATCGGCGGTATCGAGGCGCTGGGGCTGATCAGCGACCAACTCGACCTGTCGGGCTGGTTCTGGGACGGGATCGGCATGCTGAACGACAATTTCAACAGCCTCGGGTTCATCATCATCGGCGTGTTTATCACCGCCTGGATCGGCTCCGTGCTTTTCTATCGCTACGTCGGGCTGGATGAACTGGAGGTCCGGTCGAGCGACGGCTGACCGCGCACCCCGCCGGCATCCATCGCACGGGTGCCGGCCGGGTGGCATCCGCTTGACGAATTAGCGACGCTATTGCGAACACCCTTCGAGGAGCCGCGCCGGTGAATCCCGAAGCACTTTTTCTCGTCGTGGCCGTGGCCGGCGTCGGTGTCCTGCACACGATCGTGCCGGACCACTGGGTGCCGCTCGCGCTGATCGCCTGGCAACGGGGCTGGTCCACGGGAGAGACGGCAAGCGCCGCCTTTAAGGCCGGGATCGGGCACGTTCTCTCCTCCCTTGCAATCGGGATGATCGTCTGGCTCGCCGGCGTGGCGTTCGCCACTCGTTTCGGCAGCCTCGTGGACACGGCCGCCAGCCTGGCGCTGGTCGCGTTCGGCGGTTGGATCGCCGTCTCGGCTCTGCATGAGTTGAGGGGCGAAGGCATGAGCATGGGCACAGGCATGGATATTACGGACGCAATTTTTCGCGCCTCGGCGGAAACAACGCCCCGGCAACTGCGGTGCATGGACCGGAGTTGGAGCGCATTGCGGCCGACCAGGGCATCCTGGAGCTATCGATCTTCGAAGCGGGCATGCTGCCCCGGTTTCCGCTTGACGGGAGCGGCGGCCGATGCCGTCCGCATCGCCTATCGCCAGGAGATGATTGCCGCCGGCCGGCGGCCGGCAACAATCAATCGCCGGTTGGAAGCGCTGCGCCGCCTCGGGCAATGGGCCCATGGCACAGGCGTGCTCGCCGCCGATGTGGTTCGGAACGTTCGACCGGTGCGCACGGTGCGCAACCGTCGGCCGGCGGGTCTCACCGATCCCGAGGTCCACGCCTTGTTGAGTGCCGCGGGCGCCTCCGGCCACGGTCTTGCGTCGCGCAACTACGCTCTCGTCCAGCTGATGCTGCAAACCGGCATCCGCGTGGGCGAGGTCGGCGGGCTGCAGGTTGCCGACGTCACGATCAACGACCGCTCGGGCAACGTGTGCGTCCGGCAGGGCAAGGGGATCAAGGCGCGTGACGTGCCGCTCAATGCGACCGTGCGGCGCGCGCTCCGGACCTATCTCGGCACCCGGGCATCGGCGGCCAACGCCGAACCGCTCTTTCTCAGCACCCGCGAGGAGGCCATGCCGGTGCGGTCGATCCAGGCGGTGATCGCCGGCCTCGCGCGCCGGGCACGGCTCAAGCGGATCCCGGTTTCCGCCCATACGCTGCGCCACACCTTTGCCCTCGGCTATCTGCGCGACAATCCCGGCAAGCTGGTCGAACTGGCCGGCTTGCTTGGCCACGAATCGCTCGATACCACGGCCGTGTACACGCGCCCGTCGAGCGAGGATCTGGCGGCCGATCTCGAGCGCTCGCACCTCAATGTCGATCCCTGATCCACCCAACCCGGCAGCGGTCCGGCGTCGCGCCGTTATCCCCGCCGACCCGAGCGAGGATGAACTCGCGGAGCACTGGAGCCTGTCGCCAGCCGATCTGCGGGAGGTGAGCCGCTGCCGCGGCGCCGACCACAAACGCCGTTTCGCGCTGCAGCTTTGCATGCTGCGCGCCTATGGCCGGTTTCTCGACGATTACCGGCAGGCGCCGCTGCGCATCGTCAACCACCTGTCGCGCCAGCTCGACCTACCGCCGGTGCTTTTCCTTGGCCCGCCGGAGCGCGAACCGACCGAGCGCGAGCA
>DATJTI010000066.1:0-6282 GCA_035503615.1 Allostellaceae bacterium
GCCTACCTCACCAAGCTCCTCACCCGTCTCGTCAATGGTTGGCCTCAGGGACGCATCGACGAGCTCATGCCGTGGCGCTTGACGCCGGACGTACCCGCCTGACCTCGCCGAAATTCAAAGGGTGGCAAAACAGCGCTTACGCTGGGATGGTGCATCCCAGAGATCCATTGTCTGAGCGGCGATCGGCAGCTCGAGCCCGGCATAGACGACGCCGAGCCAGGCGACCCCGGCGCGCACCTCGCCCTCTGTTTCCGGGTCGATCGCGCAGAACCCGGTGAGCAGGTCCTGCGTGCCGCCGCACGCGAAGCCCGCCCCGCACCATCGTCTGAGCACCCCGGCCGCCTCGGCCCCGCGATCGCTCTCCGCATCCCCGGGCCGATAGCCGAACGCCTCGTACCCAGCGATCGCCTCCGCGTCGCTCATCGCGCGCATGCGGTTCGTCACGGCCGTCCAGAGCTGCACGGCGTGGCCCACCGCGGCGATCGTGCAATCGCCGATCGTGTCGTTGCCGAGCATCGGCCATTGCGCGACCGCATCGCTGCGATCGCACGAAGCCGGGATGGGAGGAACGGTGCCCGCGCGCGCCACGCCGAGATAGCGGCGGAGCGGCCGCAGCCCGGCTGGCGACCGCGCAGGCCGCTTGCCGAGCTTCATGCCCGAGTGATCGACCATCGCCTCACGCCCGCGGCGGCAGGATGCGCGGCGCCGGAATCGGCACTGGCGGCGCGGAATTTTCGGTTGCCGCCAGTGTCAGGGCCGAGGCCTGCGCCGGCGCGGTCGCGAGCCCCGCGACCAGCCCGTCGATCACCGCCAGGCCCGCATCGATCGCCGTCTTGCTGTTCGGGTCGATCGGCAGCACGGCAAGAACGGCGGTGATGTCCTGGCTCGCCGTTTCGGCGAGCGCTGCCGGCGCCTCGTCGGCCGTCGCGGCCTGGAATGCCGCCACCGCCGCCTTCGCCGGCGCGAGCACATTCTCGACCGCCTGCGCCTCGGCCGGCGTGGTGCTCGCGGCGCTCGTATAGACCGCCGCTCCGGCCTCGAGCGCGCCCAGGATCGCACCCGCCTCGGCCTGCGCGGCCGAGAGCGTGACCGCGGGTTGGCCGGCTTGCTGCGCGCAGCCGGCAACAAAAAGGCCGCCCGCGAGGGCGGCCACGGCCAGATTTTTCATGAGGAACGCTCCGCTGTTCAGGTCGATTTTGATGTCGCCGTGGGCGCCGCCTTCGCGGGCGTGGCCGAAAGCGCGGCCGCGGCCTTCACCGCGTCGGCCACCAGCTGCGCGACGTCTTCCTTCGCCACGCTGTTATCGGGAATGATGATCGCGACGACGGCGCCGGCGATGACCGGCAAGGCCGCCTGCCAGGTTATCTGCCCGCCCAGCACCGCGGCCGCGGTGCCGACCATCCCCGCAAGCGCCGCCTGGTTGAGCGGGGCTTTGAAAAACGCCAGGATTGTCTTCACGAATTGCCTCCTATGACATCGTCGCGGCCTGGAACGCGAGCGCGGCACAGCGCCGCGACCACCCCAGGCCGAACGTCGAGAAATCCGGATCGGTGCCGAGCGCGGCGATGCGTTGCGCGATCACCTCGGCGCAAAGATCACCCGTGGCGCTCGCAGTGGTGGGCGTGCCGCGCGCCGCGATCCACGATTTGACGGAAGCGAGCGTCTCGGGGCCGATCACGCCATCCGTTGCGACACCGATCACTGTCTGCAGCCACATCCCGGACTGCGAGACGCCTGAGTTCACCGCCGCATCGAGCATCACCATGGCGAGCGCGAGCGGAAGCTGATCGCCCTGGATCGGCGTCCAGAACAGCGATTGATAGATCGTCTGCGCCTGCGCGACCGTGAGGCTCGCGACCGTCGCCGGCATCGTCGCCGCGACGGAAGCCGGCAGGGCCGCGAGGAAGCTTTGATAATCGGCCGAAGCAATCCCGAAATTCGTGCCGAGGCATTCCCCGCCGCCGACGGAACCGCCCGTCCAATTGCCGGGATCGCCGGGATCCGTGCTGAGGCCGCCTTCTTCGGCCAGCACGAACGGAATGCAGCTCAGAAACGCGGCACTCATGGCTCTCCCTCGTTCCCCGGCAATTCGATCCGGCCGCCATGGATCGCGTGCATCAGCATCATCATGCCCGCCGCGGCCCCGGCGAGCGTGCCGAGAGCAACGAAAAGGCGCGCGGCGAGACACAGGATGCGACGCCCGGCGATGTAATCGTCGGCCATCGTGGTCAGCACGCGCAGGCGTTCCGGCGTCAGCTCCGGCACGCCGGGATCGTCCGGCTGCGGCATCGCGCTCTCCTCGGAAATGATGATGGGGGCGGGGCTTTTCTGCCCCGCGTGCCAGGGGTCCGCGTGTCAGGGAATGGTGACCGGCTGCGCGGGAAGCGCCGTCGCCTGGCCGATGACGGCCATCTGCAGCTCGGTCACGTAATCGCCCATCGCCGTCGCGAAGGCCTGAAACTCGGCAGTGGTGGTGAATGTGTGCACCGCGCCGGCCAGGTCAGCCCACGGCAGTGACGTCATTCCCGCCGGAAACCTGGCGTTGACGCTGATATAGAGGGAGGTTCCCTGCACCTTGGCCCAGGAGACCGGGTCGCAGGCATAAACGCCATTCAGCGCGGGCGTGCTCGTGCTGGCGATCTCGATTCCCGCGGCAAGCGCCGCCTGCGCCTGCTGCGCCAGCGTCGGCGTCGTCGCCGGCGGTGCCGGCGGCGCGGCGAAGCTCCAGGCATTGTTCGTTGCGGTCGCGTTCCAGCCCGGCTGCGGCTGGGGAGAGGCCGAGCTCACATCGATGAATTCCGCGGCGAGCGCTGCGGTGAAGCACTGGGCGAGCGTCGCATTTCCCGGCGGCACGAACATCTCCGCGACAACGCCGTTGCTGATCCTTGCATAGGTTGGCATTTCAAGAACTCACCACGAGATGATGACCAGGCCATTCGCCCCCGGCGCGCCCGCGCCCCCGTTGATGCCGCCCCCGCCGCCGACCCCCGGGTAAATCCCGATGGGGCCCGTCGCCGCGCCTGCGGCGATCCCCGGCGCGCCTGCGGGCCCCGCGAATGTGCCGCCGCCGACCGGGGTGATCATCAGGTTGCCGCTGATCACCACACCGATATTCCCGGATTGACCCTCGAGCTGGATCGAGCCACCCGTTGCCGTACCACCCGTCCCGAAGGTCCTCTGGATGGTGCCGTTCCCGGCGAGTCCGGGACCGCCTCCCGTGCAGGAGGCAAAGCTTGCAAACGATGACGACGTGCCGCCGGTTCCGTTGGTCGGCGAACCGCCGCCGTTCCCAAAAGCGCCGCCGATCCCCACCGTGACAGGATAGCTTTCACCCGGGGTCACATCGGCGATTCCGCGCGCATAAGCGCCACCCCCGCCGGCGGATCCGGCATCGTCGGCGGCCGACGAGCCCCCTCCGGCACCGCCCGCGCCCCACACCTCATACGCAACCTGTGTCACGCCGGCGGGTGCGACGAAGGTGCCGGACTCGGTGAAGACTTCAATGCCGTGGGTGCCCTGCTGTCCCACGATCTGCCAGGCCGCCGAACCATTGCCGTCCAGCTTGATGGTGCCGAGCGCCGGGATCGAAAGACTCGCTTGACCGGGGGAGATCGTATCGGTTCCGGCAGGAGCGAGCGTCACGGAATTCGCGCTGCTATCGGTCCTGACGAACTGAAACGTGAGCTTGATGCCCCCCGCGCTTGCCACCGCGGGCAGCGTCAAAGCCACGTTGCCGCCGGCCGCGTTCACCAGAACGAGACCGGCATTGTCGGGCGTGAGCGCGGTCGTTCCGGCTGTGGCGACCGTCGTCACGTTGCCGCCGCACATCCGGAGGATCGCCTGCAGCACCTGGTTGACGATGTTCTTCGTCGGCACAAGCGCGACCGCGACGACGATGTTGCGCAGCTCCTCCGTCATTTGATGGAACCACCAGGCGCCCGGGATCGTCGCCGGCACGCCGGTCGCCGCGTTGCCCGCGGTCGGGAAGCCTTCCGGGTTCGCGGTGCCCGGCGTCGGCGCCGTGCCCGAGCTGGTCGGGTCATCCATCCGGTACATGCGTCAGCTCCCGAACGCGAAGAGCACAATGGTCTGCGCCGGCGCGAGCCTGCCGATCACGCACGCGAGCTCTTCATTTCCCCAGCTCGCCAAAGGATCTTCCACGCCGTTCTGTCCCACCGCCCAATCGACCACCGTTTCCGCCTCCGCCACGTTCAATCGCCAGGTGAAGATCCAGGGCAGATCCATGATCGTCGTCTCGACGCTCGCCTGGCCCACGCGAAACGGCAGGAACTCGGTCACGCTCGCGGCGAAGCCGAGCGCTGCCGCCACACTCACGAAATAAGCGGGGCTCTGGCCGCCCTGCGCCGCGATCTTGGCGCAGAGGCTCGCCCTTCGTTGCTCGATCGTGGGCGCGGCCGGCGCGCAGCAATCCGGCAGCCCATACGCCTTTTCCCAATCGGGCAGCAGCTCGCTCGTCTGGCTCGGATCGGACTCCACCTCGGAGATCGCCGCCGCCGCCGCGTGCAACTGCGTCATGACGTCCGCCATGGCGCCGAAATATCCGGTCTCGACCGAGGTCGCGTCCTTCGGCCAGGCCGGCCCGCGCGGCAGCAGCTTCTGCACGGCGGAGATGAAATCCGCCGTGCCGAGAGAGGCGTAAGGATTGCTCACGCGAAGGAGATGGTGCCCAGCACCGTGATCGAGCCTTGCGGCACTGTCACGTCCGCGATCGGCGCCGTCAGGTCGAATGTCTGCACGCCGGCCGCACCGGCAATCGCACTCTCGATCTGCTCGAGGAAGAGAGTTCCGCCCGGCGCGCTCGCCGAAACGCCGGGCCCGATCGTTGCCGCACCGGGTGTGGCGAATGTGCCGACCAGGTCGGCAAGCGCGGCCTCGATTGCTGCCTGAACGCTCGCCGTGTTCGGCATCAGGTTCGCGATCGCCAGGTTCATCGGCACGCCGGTCAGCGCAAACACTTCAGAGTCGGCGGTCACCGGCCGGTTCGCATTGATCGCCGCCTGCACGTTCGCGATATCGGCCGGCAGAGGCAGGATGTTCGCCCGCCCGTCCATGACGAACGTCACATCCACCGTGCCCGGTCCGCGATTCCTCGGAAACACCCAGGTGCGTGTCACGCCGTTCACCAGCGCCGCCCAGGCCTGATAGTCCGTCGCATCCCCACCCTGCGGCGGCTTCCGGATCCGGAGCAGCACGCGCGCGCGCAGGCTCGCGTCGCTCTCCTCATCGGCGCCGCCCGAGAATCCGTTCCCGTCCACCGCGGCGTTCGGCTGCACATTGGCAACCGCCACCACCAGCGTCAGCGCTGCATTCGCGGCGAGGTTCGCGGCCGCGCCCGTGCTTGTCGCCACCGCCGGCACGCTCGTGGCGCCGTTCCCCAGCGTCGCGGCCGCGATCGTCTCGACCTGCACGCTGCCGTCGGTCGTTTGCAGGAGCGTATTGAGCGGCAGGGGCGTTCCTGCAGTTCCCTGGATCAGGACATTGCCGCTCGCGGCGGTCGGCGCCTCGCGCGTCAGGCCGAAGATCCGCGCCCAGCGATCAAGGTAGTCGCTCTCCGCCGTGTCCGGAAAGAGCTGCTGGGACATCCAGTCGAGATAGCCGTATTCGCCATTCACGAGGCCGGCCATCGTGTCGGCGCTGACCGTGATCGCGGACCGCCGCAGCGTCGCGTCCGCGCCCTGCAGCCTTCCGGCAAAGCTCGCCCGTGCCTGAGTCCGAAGGTCGCTCAGGCTCGGGCGGTTGAACGGCATCTCAGCCTTGCATCCCCAATGTCATCGACCAGGCGAGGTTGAAGCTCTGATTGACGGGCGCTCCGCCCGGCACCTGGCGCGCGATGGTGATCGCGATGCCCATCTGCCCGGTCGCGATCCAGCTCGTCTCGACATCCACCTCGGCCGCGACACCGTCATCGACCAGCCATTGCAACGCTTCCTGGCAATATTGCTGCGCCAGCGTCAGCGTCTGCGGCGTCATCTTCGCCCGGCTCAGCAGCCAAAGCCGCGAGCCGATCAGATCATCCGGCTGCGGCACCGTCCCGCCTGCGCCGCCAGAGGCCAGCGGCAGGTCGCCCCACCATCCGCGCCGGTCCGTCGTCCCGTCCGGAATCACATCGTCCGCGTTCGCAAGCCGGTCGGTCATCAGACTGATAATCACAGCGATCTCGAGACCCTGGTCCTGCCGCAGGTCGGACCCCGCCATCACGAAGTCACCCTCGAGGAGCGCCTCGTCCCACACGATCGCGATGTCGGTCATTGTTGGGTGCTA